>NZ_JAMMKR010000010.1:0-133248 GCF_051703725.1 Salmonella sp. NW645
AAGTTTGATGCTCAAAGAATTAAACTTCGTAATGAATTACGTGTTCACTCTTGAGACTTGGTATTCATTTTTCGTCCTAGGACGTTAAGAATCCGTATCTTCGAGTGCCCACACAGATTGTCTGATAAATTGTTAAAGAGCAGTGCCGCTTCGCTTTTTCTCAGCGGCGCGGGGTGTGCATATTACGCTTTCCCGCTTCAGAGTCAAGCGTTTATTTTCGCTTTTCTCCGTGAGGTTCTGGTCTGAACCCCGCTGACCCGGCGGCCTGTGTGCCGTTGTTCCGTGTCAGTGGTGGCGCATTATAGGGAGTTATTTCTGCCTGACAAGAGGAAATTTAAAATAATTTCTCAAGTGCCTGGTATTTACCCAAAACGCCATTAAACCGCCAGTTTTTCGAGCGTTTCAAAGCCATAACGCTGTAAAACGGGTAATAATTGTTCAGCTCCTGGCGTCATTGCCATGCAATAAGCAATATTGGCATCGGTTGATTTCGCATCCGGCGCTTCATGTTCCAACAGCCAGGCTGTACGACGCGCTATCGCCGCGCCGGAATCCACTAACCGCGTCCCTTCGGGCAGGACTTGCAAAAGCTCGTCCCGTAATAGAGGGAAATGCGTACACCCCAGAACGACCGTGTCAGGCGGCTCCGGCATTCGTAGCCATGGGCGTAATATGCGGCGCAGCTCTTCCAGCGATACCGAATCGCCATGTAATTTAGCTTCCGCCAGTTCCACCAGTTCTGCCGACCCCAACATCGCTATCTGACATTCATTGGCGAAGCGCGCAATCAGCTCGTGAGTATAAGGACGTTTGACCGTCGCTCTCGTCGCCAGTAGCCCGACGACGCCATTGGCGGTCAGCCGCGCCGCTGGTTTAATCGCAGGCACAACGCCCACTACCGGGAAGGCAAACTTTTCACGTAATGCGGGAAGTGAGACCGTACTGGCGGTATTGCAGGCAATCACCGCCAGTGAAAGGGGATAGCGCTGCTGTACCGCAGTCACAATCTCGACAACGCGCTCGACGATAAACGTTTCGCTCTTTTCCCCGTAGGGGAAAGCCACGTTATCGAAAGTATATATATAGTGGAGATCCGGCAGGAGCCGCCGAATCTCATCATAGACCGACAATCCACCGACGCCGGAATCAAATACCAGCACGGTGGGACGTGGTTCAGAAGGTGTAGCTGCCAGACAAGGTGTATTCTCGTCCTGCAGTTTGGTAGCCATAAACTGTCTCGTAATCTTTGTCGAACAGGTTGGCTATTTTACCACGAACTGTAAGGTGTGAGGTGACCGGATATGCAACCGTAAGATCCCATAAACTGACGCCGCCCATTTTTACCGTCCGGTATGGGTAAGCGGAGTAGTCCGAATCATAGCGGGAACCAAGGTATTGATATGTCACCCCCCAGTCAAAATCGTAAACGTCCCAGTCAAGTTGATATTTTGCCATCTGTTTGGAACGCCGGGGTAATGGCGTATCGGTAATCGCATTACGCGCATCAACGTAATCGTAACTGACCGTATGCGTTAACGGTCCGGTATCGAAATTCGCCGTCGCCTCAATACCTTTAATGCGCGCCTTACCTTCGTTGTAATATTTTTGCAGATGATCGTCATAATCGATCATGTCATTAATATCGTTACGATAACCTGAAATACGCCAGCTGACGCCAGCGGTTAGCCCTTCAAATGCGCCTTCCCACTGTTTACTCTTTTCAGGATTCAGGTTCGGATTACCGTAATAACCATACAGTTGGCCCAAATTAGGCGCTTTGTAGGAGGTTCCATAGGAGGCAATAAAGCGATAACCTTCTATAAACTCCCATCCCGCGCTGGTTTGCCATGTACCATGACGACCAAACTGGGAGTTGTCATCACTGCGCGCCGCCGCTTCCAGAGTGAAGTCACCCAACTGTTGTAATCCTGTCAGGTAAACCCCGGTATTACGCTGGTCATATCCCTCGGGCACATAGCCGGTACCTGGCGTGGTAGTCTGTTTCTGCCAGTCTACGCCCGCCCCAACATTACCGTGCCCCACGACCACACTGTTGGTCCATTGAACATTGTACTGTTTCATCTCATCCAGCGTGGCGGAGGTATCATACCGGCCATAGTGCGGATCATAGTTGTAATCTTTACTGTGGCTATAGCTTGAAACCAGCTGAGACTGAATACGTTCGCCATTAAAGCGCAGCCCGGCGTCCCAGCTTTGGCTATAAAGTTTGCGTGTATCAATCAGCGGCGAGCCCGGCGAGTAATAGGCGTCGTAATCGGTACGGTTATCGTAGCCATAACCACGCACGAATCCGCTCCAGCGATCAGAAAAGGTATGCTCTAACGCGCCATAAAGCGTTTTACTCAAAAAGCCGTCCCGGTCAGGCTGCGCCTGCATCCCGGTACCGCCTTTCGCTACCACGTCAAACCCTTTGGTGTATTCGTAATCGCCGATCAACGTCGCCCGCGTGTTTTCGCCAAGTTGCTGTTGCGTCGAGATGTCGTAATTCTGGTAGCTATTGCTTCCCCATCCAGCGGTTAATTCTGTGCCTGGGTTATCGCGCGTCGTAATGATATTCACTACGCCGCCGATAGCATCGGAACCATAAATAGCGGAGCGCGGACCACGAATATATTCAATGCGCTGTACCAGCGACACCGGGAACTGGCTGAGATCGGCGGACCCGCTCACGCCTGCTAAATTCAGACGCACGCCGTCAATCAATACCAGTACATGGCTGGAGTTGGTGCCGCGAATGAAAATGGAGGAGTTTTGTCCGGCGCCGCCGCTCTGCGCAATATCGACGCCAGGCAAACGGCGCAGAACATCATTTACGGAGGTCGATTGCCAGCGTTCAATATCCTGACGCGTCACGATGGTAACGGGCGCCAGAACCGCGCTGCGCGGCTGCTGAAAACGGTTGGCGGTGACAACCAGGGTATCCGGGCTAGTGTCCTGCGCCCAAGCGGAAAAGGCCGTGACGGAGAACGCCGTCAGCAGCGTAGCTTTTTTAATCATTGTAAAGCATCCACAATATAAGAAGGATGCCGCAGGCTTCATCGATAGTACGCGATGATGAAAAACCAGATGCGACGTTAGCCGGCAGGTCTTCGGGCTTGGAGGGTTATCCGTTGGCTGGATAGCAGAAATGATGACTTCCCGCCGGAGGCAGTGTCTGCTTACGCTCTCATCTCACCTTTCCTTACCGCTGCGCGTCAGCTCCAGATTTTCACTGGATTCCCTATTAACTCACAGGACCGGCCCACGGATGCTACCGTCTGTCACAACACCCTGTCCAGACCGCGCATCACAAATCAGAAATCATCAATAGCTGGACATCCACTGAGCAATCCCTACAATCCCCGCGTACTTTTATTATTCAGGATGCGATATGACCCCCGAACATCTTCCGACAGAACAGTATGAGGCGCAGCTGGCCGAAAAAGTGGCGCGCTTGCAGAGTATGATGGCGCCGTTTTCTGACCTGGTTCCGGAAGTATTTCGCTCGCCGGTCAGTCACTATCGTATGCGTGCGGAATTTCGCCTGTGGCATGACGGCGATGACCTGTACCACATTATGTTTGATCAGCAGACCAAAAGCCGCATTCGCGTTGACACCTTCCCGGCGGCCAGCCAACTGATTAATACCTTAATGAAGGCGATGATTGCCGGCGTGCGCGATAATCATGCACTGCGGCATAAGCTGTTCCAGATCGATTATCTCACGACCTTGAGCAACCAGGCGGTAGTGTCGTTGCTGTACCATAAGAAGCTGGACGAAGAGTGGCGTGAAGCCGCCACTGCGTTACGCGATGCTTTACGCGCGCAAGGTCTGAACGTACACCTGATTGGCCGGGCCACTAAAACTAAAATCGAATTGGATCAGGATTATATTGATGAGCGTCTGCCTGTGGCAGGTAAAGAGATGATCTACCGCCAGGTCGAAAACAGCTTTACGCAGCCAAACGCCGCCATGAATATTCAGATGTTAGAGTGGGCGCTGGAGGTGACGAAAGACTCAAAAGGCGATCTGCTTGAGTTGTATTGCGGCAACGGCAATTTTTCTTTAGCGCTGGCGCGCAATTTTGACCGCGTGCTGGCAACCGAAATCGCCAAACCGTCCGTCGCTGCCGCACAGTACAATATTGCCGCTAATCATATTGATAATGTACAAATTATTCGCATGGCGGCGGAAGAGTTTACCCAGGCGATGAATGGCGTTCGTGAGTTTAACCGCCTGCAGGGGATCGACCTGAAGCGCTATCAGTGCGAAACCATTTTTGTCGATCCGCCGCGCAGCGGTCTGGACAGCGAAACGGAAAAAATGGTGCAGGCTTATCCACGTATTCTGTACATTTCCTGCAATCCGGAAACGTTGTGCAAAAACCTGGAAACGTTAAGCCAGACGCACACGGTGTCTCGCCTGGCGCTATTCGATCAGTTCCCGTATACACATCATATGGAATGCGGGGTATTACTCACCGCAAGGTAAAATGTACGTCGGATGGCCGGTTATACCGCCATCCGGCATTCGCACGCTATTCCGCGGTGTCCTGCTTGCGGTTACGCAGCTTAAAGCCAATCCAGAATACCAGAATCACCGACAGCACCGCCGGGAAGAAATTAGAGCCAATATCCGGATATTCTGCACGCACGACGGTGCTATACAGTAAAACGCCAAGAATGAAACAGGCGGCGGCCAACCCCGGCAAACCTACCGGCATAGTACGATTTTGGTAGCGCTGATGCAGGCAATATACCGTCAGCACCAGCGAGATAACCGGGAATACGGAGAACGGCACAATAGCGCTAAACAGCGCCGCGAATGTGCCGTTAATCGATAAGCCAGCGATGAGCGCCAGCAACAGCGTACCTTTATCTTGACCTGACTGTTTCATTACTCGTCCTTCACGTTATTCGGAATGATGTGCTATTTTCTCTTGCTCACGGCGATACCAGTAATACGCCCCTTTCGCAATCATGCGCAGTTGCAATACCAGCCGCTCTTCTAATTGCCGACGCTGTTCAGCGCCGATGTCCAACGCCTCTGCGCCCGCGCTAAAGACAATAGTCACCATCGCTTCGGCCTGGGCTTCAGTAAACGCGCGCGGCATATGGTTTTCGAGTTCCAGATAGTCGGCAAGTTCCGCAATAAAATGCTGAATCTCCCGCGCGACGGCGGCACGAAACGCCGCTGAAGTGCCGGAACGTTCGCGCAACAACAGACGGAAGGCGTTGGGATTGTTGCCGATAAACTCCATAAATGTGGAGACCGACGTGCGAATGACGCTGCCGCCTTTCGCGATGCGCTGCCGCGCCTGACGCATCAACTGACGCAGCATCAGACCGCTTTCATCCACCATCGTCAGACCGAGTTCATCGACATCGCGAAAATGACGGTAAAACGACGTTGGCGCAATGCCCGCTTCACGCGCCACCTCACGCAAACTCAGGCTGGCAAAACTCCGCTCAGCGCTCAGTTGGCTGAATGCGGCTTCCACCAGCGAACGCCGGGTTTTTTCTTTTTGTTGCGCTCTAACACCCATCACAATGTCTGAATCCTTCCATATGCCTTATTCGGCACTATACCAGAGAATAAAAGTAACGGGTTCACACTGGATTGTGAATGATTGTTTACAGACAGTTTGTGCTCCGGCTTCGCAAAAAAGCACAACGATAATTGGGTTAAAGCTGGGCAAATGTTATCATCGTGTTTATTTTATGTATAAAAACAGGTGAGTAATACCATGCCACATTCCTGGGATTATGATGCAGTCGTCATAGGGTCAGGCCCCGGCGGTGAAGGCGCTGCAATGGGTCTGGTTAAGCAAGGAGCACGCGTCGCGGTGATTGAGCGTTATCATAACGTTGGCGGCGGATGTACCCACTGGGGCACCATTCCATCCAAAGCCCTTCGCCACGCCGTCAGCCGCATTATTGAATTTAATCAAAACCCGCTCTATAGCGACCACTCCCGTCTTCTTCGTTCTTCATTCGCCGATATCCTTAATCATGCCGATAACGTGATTAATCAACAAACGCGTATGCGTCAGGGGTTTTATGAGCGTAACCACTGTGAAATCTTGCAGGGCAACGCCCATTTTATTGACGAACATACCCTGGCGCTGGAATGCCATGACGGCACGGTTGAAACCCTGACGGCAGAAAAATTTGTTATTGCCTGTGGTTCGCGTCCTTACCATCCCAATGATGTGGATTTCTCGCATCCACGCATTTATGACAGCGACTCAATCCTGAGTCTCCACCATGAACCGCGCCACGTTATTATTTACGGCGCCGGCGTTATCGGCTGCGAATATGCGTCCATCTTCCGCGGTATGGATGTGAAAGTGGATCTGATCAACACCCGCGATCGCCTGCTGGCCTTTCTCGATCAGGAGATGTCCGACTCTCTCTCTTACCATTTCTGGAATAGCGGCGTGGTTATTCGCCACAATGAAGAGTATGAGAAAATCGAAGGCTGCGATGATGGCGTCATCATGCACCTGAAATCCGGTAAAAAACTGAAGGCTGACTGCCTGCTCTATGCTAATGGCCGTACCGGTAACACCGATTCGCTGGCGCTGGAGAATATTGGTCTGGAAACAGACAGCCGTGGACAGCTCAAAGTCAACAGTATGTACCAGACCGCCCTGCCGCACGTCTATGCGGTGGGCGACGTGATTGGCTATCCCAGTCTGGCCTCCGCCGCCTACGATCAGGGACGTATTGCAGCGCAGGCGCTGGTGAAAGGCGAAGCGACCGCGCATCTTATCGAAGATATCCCCACCGGGATTTATACCATTCCGGAAATCAGTTCTGTCGGCAAAACCGAGCAGCAGTTAACGGCAATGAAAGTGCCTTACGAAGTGGGCCGCGCGCAGTTTAAGCATCTGGCGCGAGCGCAAATCGTCGGCATGAACGTCGGCACGCTAAAAATTCTCTTCCACCGCGAAACCAAAGAAATTCTGGGGATTCACTGCTTTGGCGAACGCGCCGCCGAAATTATTCATATCGGCCAGGCGATCATGGAGCAGAAAGGTGGCGGTAACACCATCGAATACTTCGTTAACACCACCTTTAACTACCCAACCATGGCGGAAGCTTATCGGGTTGCGGCATTGAACGGCTTAAACCGCCTGTTTTAACGCCTTGTCGAAATGGCCATCCATTGCGCCACGGATGGCCTCTGCCAGTTGCTCATAACGGCTACGCAGCGGCGATCCCGGGCGATAAACCAGCCCCACGGTACGACGCGGCTCAGGCTTAATGCATGGCAGATAAACCACGCCGTCGCGCTTACGCTCCTGCGGTACGGCCAGCGCGGGGAGTAGTGTAATACCACTGCCCGCCGCCACCATGTTGCGCAGCGTTTCCAGACTGGTCGCCCGGAAATGGGTATCTTCATCCGCTCCCGCTTCAAAACAGAACCCCATCGCCTGATCGCGCAGACAGTGGCCATCTTCCAGCATCAGCAATTTCTCGCCCGCCAGATCGGACATCGGCACGCGATCACGATTCGCCCACGGATGATCCTCATAAATAGCCAGCATCATGGGCTCATCAAACAGCGGCACTTCGATAAACGCCTCGCTCTCTTTCACCAGCGCCAGAATAGCGCAGTCAAGCTTGCCGCTATCGAGTTGCGCTAACAACTGATGCGTTTGCGCCTCATGCAGATACATTTCCAGCTTCGGGAAAGTCTGGTGCAACATTGGAATGATAAGCGGCAGCAAATAGGGACCAATCGTTGGGATTAAACCAATATGCAGCGGGCCGGACATCGTCTCGCCTTGTTGGCTTGCCATCTCCTTGAGCACCTTGACCTCACGCAGTACGGTACGCGCCTGATCCACCAGCAGTAGGCCCGCCTGGGTAAACAGCACCTTACGGCTCGTACGCTCCAGCAGCATAACACCCAGCTCATCTTCCAGCTTACGTATTTGCCCACTAAGGGTTGGCTGGCTGACGTGACAGGAGTCCGCCGCTCGCCGGAAATGGCGATGTTCGGCTAACGCCACCAGATATTCAAGATCACGAATATTCATTATTCATCCTCCGTCGCCACGATAGTTCATGGCGATAGGTAGCATAGCAATGAACGATTATCCCTATCAACCTTTCTGATTAATAATACATCACAGAACGGAGCGGTTTCTCGTTTAACCCTTGAAGACACCGCCCGTTCAGAGGGTATCTCTCGAACCCGAAATAACTAAAGCCAACGTGAACTTTTGCGGACCTCTGGTCCGCTTTTTTTTGCGTAAAAAAGCCCGGCGTCGCTGATGCTCGGCCGGGCAGTATTGCCTGATGGCGCTACGCTTATAAGGCTTATAACGCGAGGTGCGCCCTGGCATCGTCGATGGCCTGCGCCACCTGCTGCGGAGAAACACCGCCTTTTGCCGCCCGTTTATCCAGACACGACTGCAAAGACAATATCGGATACACATCGTCGCCAATCACGCGGCTGAATTTCTGTAAATCGGCCAGCGGCAACGCTTCCAGCGGCTTACCCTGGCGAATAGCTTCTACCACCGCTTCGCCGACAATATGGTGCGCTTCGCGGAACGGCACGCCTTTCGCGACCAGGTAATCCGCCAGCTCCGTGGCGTTGGCATACCCCTGTTGCGCCGCGTCCTGACAACGTGAGCGTTTCACCTGAATACCGTCCAGCACCAACGCCGCCATATGCAGGCAGTCAAGCCAGGTATCGAGCGCATCGAACAGCCCTTCTTTGTCTTCCTGCATATCTTTGTTATACGCCAGCGGCAGACCTTTTAAGGTCATCATCATGCCGGTTAGTGCCCCTTGTACGCGACCGCACTTACCGCGAATCAGCTCCAGCGCGTCCGGGTTTTTCTTCTGCGGCATTAACGATGAACCGGAAGTCACGCGGTCAGAAAGCTCTACAAAACCCGCTTCACCAGAATTAAAGAAAATCAGATCTTCCGCGAAGCGTGACAGATGCACCATGCCGATAGCCGCATCAGAAAGCAGTTCCAGTACGTGGTCACGATCGGACACGCTGTCCAGGCTGTTGCGGGTCGCAGACGTAAAGCCCAGCCAGCCTGCCAATTGTTCACGGTCAATTTCATAGGCCGTTCCCGCCAACGCGCCGCAACCTAGCGGACTCACGTCCAGACGTTTAAGCGTGTCCTGCAGGCGGCTTTCATCGCGCGCCAGCATTTCGACATACGCGAGACACCAGTGGGCGAAAGTCACCGGCTGCGCGCGTTGCAGATGGGTATATCCCGGCATTACCGCGTCCTGGTTCGCCTGCGCGGTTTCCACCAGCGCGCTCTGTAGCTGGCGGTTAGCGGTAAGCAGTTCCCTCACCGTCTCTTTGCACCACAGTTTCAGGTCCGTCGCCACCTGATCGTTACGGCTGCGTCCGGTGTGCAGCTTTTTACCCAACTGACCCACTTTGTCGATGAGCTTACCTTCCACCCAGCTATGGATATCTTCCGCATCGCTTTGCAGGATTTGCTGCGGATTCGCGCGAACCTCTTCCAGCAGCACGTTCAGCGCTTCTTCCAACTGTCGTTGCTCATCGGCAGTCAGTACGCCTACCGTGACCAATGCTTTGGACCAGGCCACAGAACCGACAATATCCTGCTCCGCCAGACGGTAATCGAAGCGCAACGAATCATTGAATTGTTTAAACCGCTGGTCTGCCGCCTGTGTAAAACGCCCACCCCAAAGTGCCATAATAGACTTCCTTAAATTCTTCGAATTTCACTGCCGGATGGCGCTACGCTTATCCGGCCTATAATTTCTGTTCACGTAGGCCCGATAAGGCGCAGCCGCCATCGGGCGAACAAATAGTTAAGCCAGAATACGCGTGCCAATCGGCGTGCCGTTAAACAGCGCCGGCAGTTGCTCCGCATGACGCCAGGAAGCGATATCCACAGGGCGACCCAGCGCCCGCGCAGCATCGAGGGCCGCATTCACTTTCACAATCATCCCGTCGGTAATAATGCCCTGGTCGATAAGCTGCTCGGCTTTGGACGCCGTCATTTCGGCGATACGCTGGCCTTTGCCGTCCAGAATACCGCTCACGTCAGAAAGCAGGATCAGATCGGCCCCCAGCGTCGCCGCCAGCGCGGTTGCCGCCTGATCGGCGTTGACGTTCATCAGTTGGCCGTCGTCTGTTACGCCAATGGAGCTGACCACCGGCAGAAAGCCATTTTCCAGCAGCATGTTAATCAGCTTCGGCGACCCCGGCTGTGCCAGCCCGACGTGGCCTAAAGCTTCATCGAGTTGGGTCACTTTTACGCTGTCGCCATCGCCCAGAAACAGACCAACAGAGGCGATATGGTGTTTCTTCGCCCAGGCCAGCAGAGTTTTGTTAGCGGTTCCCGCCAGCGCGCCGGTAATGATGCCAATCTGATCGGCAGGCGTCACGCGCAGGCCGTCTTTCTTTTTCACTGGCAAATTAAGCCCTTTCATCAGCTCATCCACCACGCAACCGCCGCCGTGAACAATCACCAGCGGACGCTGATGGGACTCACGATAGTTGACCAGCGCGGTAAAAAGACGTTCCAGAGCCTCTTCGCTATCCAGTAATACGCCACCCAGCTTGATAATTAATGGATTCATCATTTCACCCTTAAATAAGAGACTGCGTTTCAGCGAAGCCAAAACGAATATTAGCGCACTGCACCGCCTGCGCCGCTGCGCCTTTCAACAAGTTGTCTTCGGTTGCCACCACAATCAGATGTTCGCCCTGGACGGCAAAACCAATATCGCAGAACGGCAGCCCGACGACGTTCTTTAACGCCGGAACGCCTTTGTCATACAGGCGCACCAGCGGTTTGTCGCCATAGGCTTTTTGCAACACGTCGGCGACCTGCGCATGGGTTACTCCCGCTTTCAGGCGGCAGGTAATGGTTTCCAGAATCCCGCGCGGGAAATTCCCCAGATGCGGGGTGAAGATGACCTCCGCGCCCAGATGGGCGGCGATTTCCGGCTGATGACGATGCGTAAACACGCCATACGGTTGCAAACTCACTTCACAGAAACTGTTCGATATTGCCGCCTTGCGCCCCGCGCCGCTCACCCCGCTGGTGGCATTAATTACCGGCCACTGTGTCAGATCCAGAAGCCCGCCGTCAATCAGCGGTTTTAGCGACAACTGCGCTGCGGTTGGATAGCAACCAGGAACCGCAATCAGATTCGCCGTGTTCAGTTTATCGGCATTCCACTCCGCCAGACCGTACACCGCCTGCTCCAGCAGCTCAGGATACTGATTAGTAAATCCGTAGTACTTTTCATAGAAGGCGCGATCGTTTACCCGAAACGCGCCGGAAAGATCGAATACGACGCATCCGGCCTGTAAAAATTGCGGCGCCAGATCGTGGCTCACTTCATGCGCTGTCGCCAGGAACACCACATCAACATCTGCACTAAAATCACGTACATCCGACATCGGTTGCAATGGCAGGTCGACAATCCCTTTTAACTGCGGATGTAAATCAGAAATTAACTTTCCTGCATCATTGCTTTGCGCTGAGACGGTCAAAGCGGTTATGGTCATATGTGGGTGGCGATTTACGTAGCTTACAAGCTCTGCGCCCGCATAACCGCTAGCGCCTACAATCAGCGTATTCAACATCGGGTTCCTTTATGCTCAACGTTAATGTATTTTTATTCATAATTAATGCATGAATATTGATACTATCATGACCTGAGGTGTGTCAACAATGAAAAACGTTTTACCGCCATTTATCGAGATTTACCGCGCTCTGATTGCCACACCGTCGATAAGCGCAACCGAAGAATCCCTGGATCAAAGTAATGCGTCTTTAATCACTTTGCTTGCAGGCTGGTTCAGCGATCTTGGTTTCAACGTAGAGGTTCAACCGGTTCCAGGAACGCGAAACAAATTCAATATGCTCGCCAGCACCGGACATGGCGCGGGCGGTTTGCTGCTGACCGGCCATACCGACACGGTTCCCTTTGATGACGGACGCTGGACGCGCGACCCGTTCACGCTGACCGAGCACGACAATAAGCTCTATGGTCTGGGCACTGCGGATATGAAAGGCTTCTTCGCTTTTATTCTGGACGCGCTACGTGACGTTGACGTCACAAAGTTGAAAAAGCCGCTCTACATTCTGGCGACCGCCGATGAAGAGACCAGCATGGCGGGGGCGCGTTATTTTTCCGAAACCACGGCATTACGTCCGGACTGCGCGATCATTGGCGAACCGACGTCGTTGCAACCGATACGCGCGCACAAAGGGCATATCTCTAATGTCGTTCGCGTCCTGGGGCAGTCCGGTCATTCCAGCGACCCGGCGCGTGGGGTTAACGCCATTGAACTGATGCACGATGCGATTGGCCATATCATGCAACTGCGTGACTCGCTGAAAGCGCGGTATCACTACGAGGCGTTTACCGTTCCGTATCCAACGCTGAATCTGGGCCATATCCACGGCGGCGATGCCTCAAACCGTATCTGCGCCTGCTGCGAATTGCATATGGATATTCGTCCACTGCCGGGCATGACGTTAAACGACCTTAATGGACTGCTTAACGACGCGCTGGCCCCGGTAAGCGAACGCTGGCCGGGCCGCCTGACGGTGGCAGAATTACATCCACCGATTCCAGGTTACGAGTGTCCACCGGACCACCAACTGGTTGAAGTAGTAGAAAAACTGTTGGGAACAAAAACCGACGTGGTGAACTACTGTACTGAAGCGCCGTTTATGCAGACATTATGCCCAACGCTGGTGCTTGGTCCGGGCTCAATTAATCAGGCGCATCAGCCGGATGAATATCTCGAAACGCGTTTTATTAAGCCAACCCGGGAATTGATTACCCAGGTAGTACATCATTTTTGCTGGCATTAATGCATATTGCCCGGTGACACGATGTTTACCGGGCCTCCCCCGTCTTGTAGGCCGGATAAGCGCAGCGCCATCCGGCATCTCTACGCCACATGTTCATAAGCATTTCTTATTTGGCACGATGCGAATTAACTTTAATAAATTACCGCCATTTTTTCGTTTGCTGAACCGATTTCGCAGTAATTGACGCCACGGGTTTTACGTGGCTTTATAAAGATGAGAAGTGATGTGAAAAAGCTTGGTCCGAAAGATTTCGCGTTGCGGCAAGACGGCAAACGAGCACATCCCAGGGAGCTTACATAAGTAAGTGACCTGGGTGGGAGAGCGCAGCCAACGCCGCCGCAGCGTGAAAGATGCAGGACAATTACAACAGAGATGGGGTGTCTGGGATCATATGAACGAACAATATTCCGCGTTGCGTAGTAATGTCAGTATGCTCGGCAAGGTGCTGGGAGAAACCATCAAGGATGCGCTGGGAGAACACATTCTTGATCGCGTAGAAACAATCCGTAAGCTATCCAAATCTTCACGCGCCGGCAATGAAGCTAATCGCCAGGAGCTGCTCACCACGCTACAAAATTTGTCTAATGACGAGCTACTGCCAGTTGCGCGCGCGTTTAGTCAGTTCCTGAACCTGGCCAATACTGCCGAGCAATACCACAGCATTTCGCCAAAAGGCGAAGCCGCCAGCAACCCGGAAGTGATTGCCCGTACTCTGCGCAAACTGAAAAACCAACCGGACCTCAACGACGCAACCATCAAAAAAGCGGTAGAGTCGCTGTCTTTGGAGTTGGTGCTAACCGCCCACCCGACAGAAATTACCCGCCGTACGCTTATTCACAAGATGGGTGAAATCAATAACTGTCTGAAACAGCTTGATAATACCGATATCGCCGACTACGAACGCCACCAGGTGATGCGTCGCCTGCGCCAGTTGATTGCCCAATCCTGGCATACGGATGAGATCCGCAAGCAGCGCCCAAGCCCGGTGGATGAAGCCAAATGGGGCTTCGCCGTGGTTGAGAACAGCCTGTGGCAGGGCGTACCTAACTATCTGCGTGAACTGAACGAACAGCTGGAAGAAAATCTCGGCTACAAATTGCCGGTGGATTTTGTGCCGGTACGTTTTACCTCCTGGATGGGCGGCGACCGTGACGGCAACCCGAACGTGACGGCGGATATCACCCGCCACGTGCTCTTGTTAAGCCGCTGGAAAGCCACCGATCTGTTCCTGAAAGACATTCATGTTCTGGTATCAGAACTGTCGATGGTCGACGCCACGCCGGAGCTGCTGGCGTTAGTGGGCGAAGAAGGCGCGTCTGAGCCGTATCGCTACCTGATGAAAAAATTGCGCGCCCGTCTGATGGCGACCCAGTCCTGGCTGGAAGCGCGTCTGAAAGGCGAGAAACTGCCCAAACCGGATGGCCTGCTGACGCAAAACGAGCAGCTCTGGGAACCTCTGTACGCCTGCTACCAGTCGTTACAGGCCTGCGGCATGGGCATTATCGCCAACGGCGAGTTACTCGACACGCTCCGCCGCGTGAAGTGTTTCGGCGTACCGCTGGTGCGTATTGATATCCGTCAGGAGAGCACCCGCCATACCGAAGCGCTGGGCGAAATTACCCGCTACCTTGGTATTGGCGACTACGAAAGCTGGTCGGAAGCCGACAAGCAGGCCTTCCTGATCCGCGAGCTGAACTCCAAACGTCCGCTGCTGCCGCGTAACTGGGAGCCGAGCAACGATACCCGCGAAGTGCTTGAAACCTGCAAGGTTATTGCCGAAGCGCCAAAAGGGTCGATCGCCGCCTACGTAATTTCAATGGCGAAAACGCCGTCTGATGTGCTGGCTGTGCATCTGCTGCTGAAAGAGGCAGGTATCGGCTTTGCCATGCCGGTCGCGCCGCTGTTTGAAACCCTCGACGACCTGAACAACGCCGACGACGTGATGACCCAGTTGTTGAATATCGACTGGTATCGCGGGCTGATTCAGGGTAAGCAGATGGTCATGATCGGCTACTCCGACTCGGCGAAAGACGCCGGCGTTATGGCCGCGTCATGGGCGCAGTATCAGGCGCAGGACGCCCTGATCAAAACTTGTGAAAAAGCCGGCATCGAGCTCACCCTCTTCCACGGCCGCGGCGGCTCTATTGGCCGTGGCGGCGCGCCAGCCCACGCGGCGCTGCTTTCGCAACCACCAGGCAGTCTGAAAGGCGGCCTGCGCGTGACCGAGCAGGGCGAGATGATCCGCTTCAAATACGGCCTGCCGGAAGTCACCGTCAGCAGCCTGTCGCTCTACACCAGCGCAATTCTGGAAGCAAACCTGCTGCCGCCGCCGGAACCGAAAGACAGCTGGCGTCATATTATGGATGAGCTTTCCGTCATCTCCTGTGAAACCTACCGCGGCTACGTGCGCGAAAATAAAGACTTTGTACCGTACTTCCGCTCCGCGACGCCGGAGCAAGAGCTGGGCAAATTGCCGCTCGGCTCACGTCCGGCGAAACGTCGTCCAACTGGCGGCGTCGAATCGCTGCGCGCGATTCCGTGGATCTTCGCCTGGACGCAAAACCGCCTGATGCTGCCAGCCTGGCTGGGCGCGGGTACTGCGCTGCAAAAAGTGGTGGAAGACGGTAAACAAAGCGAACTGGAAGCCATGTGCCGCGACTGGCCGTTCTTCTCCACGCGTCTTGGGATGCTGGAAATGGTGTTCTCAAAAGCCGACCTGTGGCTGGCCGACTATTACGATCAGCGCCTGGTGGCGAAAACGCTTTGGCCGCTGGGCAAAGAGCTACGAGACCTGCTGGAAGAAGACATTAAAGTGGTGCTGGCGATTGCCAACGATTCGCACCTGATGGCCGACTTACCGTGGATTGCGGAGTCCATTCAGTTAAGAAACGTTTATACCGATCCATTAAACGTGTTGCAGGCCGAATTGCTGTATCGTTCCCGTCTGACTGAAGAGCAGGGCAAATCGCCCGATCCTCGCGTCGAACAGGCATTGATGGTCACGATTGCGGGCGTCGCCGCCGGTATGCGCAACACCGGCTAACGCCAAAAGAAAGCCGCCCTCACGCAGTTATGTGGGGGCGGCATGAAATACTGCTGTCATCCTGGTCATTTTTTCAATATATTCCTGTCTGCATTTTATGCATTTGTAAATCTTTCTTAGCAAAACGTGCGGCATAAAGCAGGTTTGCTTCAGATTCTTTTAAGGTTCAGGCGTTACGTTTGGCGCTACGATTAAAGACAGGCTCTCATTATGCAATCCACATTACTCCAGACTAAACCCGCGTTTAGCTGGAAAGCCCTGGGCTGGGCACTGCTCTACTTTTGGTTCTTTTCCACCCTCCTGCAGGCCATTATTTATCTCACCGGATACAGTGGGACAAACGGTCTGCGGGATTCGCTACTGTACAGCTCACTGTGGCTGATCCCGGTCTTTCTGTTTCCAGGCCGCATCCGGGTTATTGCTGCCGTTATTGGCGTCGTACTTTGGGCCGCCTCGCTGGCGGCGCTGAGCTATTACGTAATCTACGGGCAGGAGTTCTCGCAAAGCGTGCTGTTTGTGATGTTTGAAACCAACGCCAATGAAGCCAGCGAATATTTAAGCCAATATTTCAGTCTGAAAATTGTTCTTGTCGCGCTGGCTTATACGGTAGCGGCGATTCTGCTGTGGACACGTCTGCGCCCGGTTTATATTCCATCCCCCTGGCGCTATCTGGTGTCGTTTGCCCTGCTGTACGGGCTGATCCTCCATCCCATCGCGATGAATACCTTTATCAAGCATAAGTCGATGGAGAAAACGCTGGATAGCCTGGCGTCACGAATGGAGCCCGCCGCGCCGTGGCAATTTATTACTGGCTACTATCAGTACCGTTTACAGCTCGCTTCGCTGAATAAACTGCTGAATGAAAACGATGCCCTGCCGCCGCTGGCTAACTTCCAGGACCACTCCGGCGATGCGCCGCGCACGCTGGTACTGGTGATTGGCGAATCGACCCAGCGTGGCCGTATGAGTCTGTACGGTTATCCGCGCGAAACCACGCCGGAACTGGACGCACTGCATAAAACCGACCCCGGGCTGACCGTGTTTAATAATGTGGTAACTTCGCGACCGTACACCATTGAGATTCTGCAACAGGCGCTAACGTTCGCGGACGAAAAGAACCCGGACTGGTATCTGACGAAGCCATCGCTGATGAATATGATGAAACAGGCCGGGTATAAAACCTTCTGGATCACTAACCAGCAGACGATGACGGCGCGTAATACCATGCTGACCGTGTTCTCTAAGCAGACTGATAAGCAGTTCTATATGAACCAGCAGCGCACTCAAAGCGCACGCGAATATGACAGCAACGTGCTGGCGCCGTTTAAAGCGGTGTTAGCCGACCCGGCGCCGAAAAAATTCATTATTGTGCATCTGCTGGGAACGCACATTAAATACAAGTTCCGCTATCCAGAAAACCAGGGCAAGTTTGATGGTAAAACCGACCATGTTCCGCCGGGATTAAGCAGCGACGAACTGGAGTCGTATAACGATTACGACAACGCGAATCTGTATAACGACTATGTTGTCGCCAGCCTGATTAAGGACTATAAAGCGACCGATCCGAACGGTTTCCTGCTCTACTTCTCCGATCACGGTGAAGAAGTGTATGACACGCCGCCGCATAAGACGCAGGGACGAAACGAAGATTCGCCAACCCGTCATATGTATACGGTGCCGTTCCTGCTGTGGACCTCAGAGAAATGGCAGGCGGCGCATCCGCGCGACTTCTCACAGGATGTCGATCGTAAGTACAGCAGTTCCGAGCTTATCCATACCTGGTCGGACTTAGCGGGCCTGACCTATGATGGTTACGACCCGACACGTTCCATCACCAACCCGCAGTTCAAAGAGACCACGCGCTGGATTGGCAACCCGTATAAGAAAAACGCGCTGATTGATTATGATACGTTGCCGTATGGCGATCAGGTCGGTAATCAATAGCCTGTATGCTGCCCGATAACGCTAACGCTTATCGGGCCTGGCGTGCTTCTCTCCCGTAGTCCGGATAAGGCGCAAAGCGCCGCTATCCGGCAATAATCGCTTGAGGACATCGGTTTTCGACGTTACTGTTTCCTCTGTTTGCGATCGGCAGGGGATTATCATGTATCACGACGTCAGCCACCTTCTCTCCCGTCTCATCAACGGTCCGCTGCCGCTGCGCCAGATTTATTTTGCCAGCGCCAGCGGCCCAGCGCCGGAACTGGCGTACCAGGTGGATTTTCCGCGGCTGGAGATTGTGCTGGAGGGCGAGCTTACTGACATGAGCATTACCGCCCCGCTCATTCCTTGCGATGTTCTCTACGTTCCGGCTGGCGGCTGGAACATCCCGCAGTGGCAAACGCCCGTCACCACCCTGAGCATTCTGTTTGGCAAACAGCAGTTAGGTTTCAGCGTAGTCCACTGGGATGGTCAGCAGCATCAAAACCTCACGAAACAGCACGTTGCGCGCCGCGGCCCGCGTATAGGCTCGTTCCTGTTACAAACGCTTAATGAGATGCAGATGCAGCCGCAAGAGCAGCAAACGGCCAGATTGATTGTCGCCAGCCTACTAAGCCATTGCCGCGATCTGCTCGGCAGCCAAATCCAGACCGCCTCCCGCAGCCGCGCGCTTTTTGAAGCCATTCGGGAGTATATTGATGAACGCTACGCCGCGCCGTTGACGCGCGAATCGGTAGCACAGGCGTTTTATATCTCGCCAAATTACCTCTCGCACCTGTTCCAGAAAACGGGGGCCATCGGCTTTAACGAATACCTGAACCATACGCGACTGGAACACGCCAAAACGTTGCTGAAGGGCTATGACCTGAAAGTGAAAGAGGTGGCGCACCGCTGCGGCTTTGTCGACAGTAACTATTTCTGCCGCCTGTTTCGCAAAAATACGGAACGCTCGCCGTCGGAGTATCGCCGCCAGTATCACAGCCAGCTAACGGAGAAATAATCCACACGCCAATAAAGAGAATACAGTAGATAAAACGCGCATTTACTGGATTATTGTAATATCAATGCAAAAACCTCACTCCCCCACATGGCATACAACAGCACGTTATACGTTAATCATCACCAACTTGTGAAGTAAATCACACTTTACCAAGAGCATCACATTTGTCCAGTTTTTGGCAGATTTGTCACATAGCGCATCCGGGACACGCTCCTTTATCCTGTCCATAACGAAAACTCACGAAGAGAAAGACTATGGAACTCTATCTGGATACCGCTAACGTAGCGGAAGTTGAACGTCTGGCGCGCATTTTCCCGATTGCCGGCGTCACCACCAATCCAAGCATTGTGGCAGCCAGCAAAGAATCTATCTGGGATGTGCTGCCCAGGCTGCAAAACGCCATCGGCGAAGAAGGCACTTTATTTGCGCAGACCATGAGCCGCGACGCGAAAGGGATGGTGGAAGAAGCCAAACGGCTGAATAACGCCATCCCCGGCATTGTGGTTAAAATTCCGGTGACCGCCGAAGGTCTTGCAGCGATTAAATTGCTGAAAAAAGAAGGCATCGTGACGCTGGGCACCGCCGTCTACAGCGCATCGCAGGGCCTGCTGGCGGCGCTGGCGGGCGCAAAATATGTCGCTCCCTACGTCAACCGCGTTGATGCGCAGGGCGGCGATGGCATTCGTATGGTTCAGGAGCTGCAAACGCTACTGGAACATCACGCTCCCGACAGCATGGTGCTGGCGGCCAGCTTTAAAACACCGCGGCAGGCGCTGGATTGCTTACTGGCAGGTTGCCAGGCGATTACCCTTCCTTTAGATGTAGCGCAACAAATGCTCAATACGCCTGCGGTAGAGTCAGCAATAGAGAAGTTTGAGCAAGACTGGAAAAACGCTTTTGGTAATCTGAACCTGTAGGGGAGAAATGTATGGATCGCATTATTCAGTCACCAGGTAAGTATATTCAGGGTGCAAACGTCATCGCGCGTCTTGGCGATTATTTAAAACCAATGGCGAACAACTGGCTGGTTGTGGGCGATAAATTCGTGCTGGGATTTGCCGAAGAGACGCTGCGCAAAAGCCTGACGGATGCCGGTTTGTCAGTAGAAATCGCCCCGTTTGGCGGCGAATGTTCGCAAAATGAGATCGACAGGCTGCGCGCCGTCGCCGAAAAAAGTCAGTGTGGCGCCGTACTGGGTATCGGCGGCGGTAAAACGCTGGATACCGCCAAAGCGCTGGCGCATTTTATGAACGTCCCGGTCGCTATCGCGCCGACCATCGCCTCTACCGACGCACCGTGCAGCGCGCTCTCGGTTATTTATACCGATGCCGGTGAGTTTGACCGTTATCTGTTGCTGCCGCATAACCCGAATATGGTCATTGTCGATACGCAGATAGTGGCGGGCGCGCCGGCGCGTCTGCTGGCAGCCGGTATCGGCGATGCACTGGCGACCTGGTTTGAAGCGCGCGCCTGCTCACGCAGCGGCGCCACCACAATGGCGGGCGGCAAGTGTACACAGGCCGCGCTGGCGCTGGCGGAGCTATGCTATAACACGCTGATCGAAGAAGGCGAAAAAGCCATGTTGGCCGCCGAACAGCACGTCGTCACGCCAGCGCTGGAGCGCGTCATCGAAGCCAACACCTACCTGAGCGGGGTCGGTTTTGAAAGCGGCGGTCTGGCCGCAGCGCACGCGATTCATAACGGTTTAACGGCGATTCCGGATGCGCACCACTATTATCACGGTGAGAAGGTCGCTTTCGGTACGCTGACGCAACTGGTGCTGGAAAACGCGCCGGTCGAAGAAATCGAAACCGTTGCGGCGCTGTGCCATTCCGTTGGCCTGCCGATTACGCTGGCGCAACTGGATATTAAACAGGATATCCCGGCCAAAATGCGCACCGTCGCGGAAGCCTCCTGCGCAGAAGGTGAAACTATTCATAACATGCCTGGCGGCGCAACGCCGGATGAAGTGTACGCCGCGCTGCTGGTCGCCGACCAGTACGGTCAACGCTTCTTGCAGGAATGGGAATAAGGTCGGCTTGCAATGAAAAATCCCCGCAATTGCGCGGGGATTTTTTTGCCCGGTGGGCATATGAGACGGTAGGCCGGATAAGCGTTAGCGTCATCCGGCATAAGATTTACAACAGATCGAAACGGTCCAGGTTCATCACTTTCACCCATGCCGCGACGAAGTCCTTCACAAACTTCTCGTGCGCATCGCTACACGCGTAAACTTCCGCCAGCGCGCGCAGTACGGAGTTGGAACCAAACACCAGATCGGCGCGGGTAGCCGTGTATTTCACCTCGCCAGTCAGACGATCCCGGCCTTCGAACAGCTCATTAGATTCGTCGGTCGGTTTCCACTCGTAACGCATATCCAGCAGATTAGCGAAGAAGTCTGTGCTGAGCACGCCCGGTCTGTCGGTAAAGACACCGTTCTGGCTGCCGTCAAAGTTGGTTCCCAGCACACGCATCCCGCCAACCAGTACCGTCATTTCCGGCGCGGTCAACGTTAACTGCTGCGCTTTATCAATCAACAGCGATTCGGTCGTCGACACATCCAGACGCGCACGATAGTTACGGAATCCATCGGCAATCGGTTCAAGCAGCGAGAACATCTCGATGTCGGTCTGATCCTGACGCGCATCCACCCGGCCCGGTGCAAAAGGTACGCTGATGCTGACACCCGCAGCAGCGGCCGCCTGCTCGATACCGACCACGCCCGCCAGCACAATAATATCGGCCAGCGAAGCTTTATTCGTCGTTTTCTGGATCTCTTCTAATACCGGCAGAACGCGAGCCGCAACGGCGTTGACCTCCCAGTCGCGCTGAGGCGCTAATGCCAGACGCGCGCCGTTAGCGCCGCCACGCTTATCGCCGCCGCGGAAAGTAGACGCGGATGCCCAGGCAACCGAAACCATCTCGCTAATAGAAAGCCCGGATGCAGCGATCGCCGCTTTCAGGTTGATAATGTCTTCCTGTGTTGGCTGATAGAGCGGTTGCGGCAACGGGTCCTGCCAGATCAGATCTTCTTTCGGCACTTCCGGTCCGATATAACGCGCTTTTGGTCCCATATCTCTGTGCGTCAGTTTGAACCAGGCACGAGCAAAGGCTTCATTAAAGGCCTGCGGATCGTTAAGGAAACGACGGGAAATCTTCTCGAACTCCGGATCAAAACGCAGCGTCAGGTCGGTGACCAGCATGGTTGGCTTACGTTTTTTCGACGGATCGAACGGGTCCGGGATGATGTCCGGCGCGTCTACCGCTTCAAACTGGATAGCGCCAGCCGGACTACGGGTTTGTACCCACTCATATTTGAACAGGTTCTCGAAGAAATAGTTGCTCCACTGGGTCGGCGTCTGCGTCCAGACCACTTCCAGCCCGGAGGTGATAGCATCCGCGCCAACGCCGCTACCATAGCTGCTGGCCCAACCTAAGCCCTGCGCTTCAATCGGCGCGGCTTCCGGATCGGCCCCTACATGGGATGCCGCTGCCGCGCCGTGGGTTTTACCGAGGGTATGCCCGCCAGCGATCAACGCCACGGTCTCTTCGTCGTTCATCCCCATATTGCCAAAGGTAGCGCGAATAGCGGCGGCGGCAGAAAGTGGTTCGCCGCTGTGATCCGGCCCTTCCGGGTTAACGTAGATAAGGCCCATCTCGGTCGCGCCCAGCGGCGCTTTTGCCAGCGCTTCAGGGTGTCGGTGAGTCAACCAGGCTTTTTCATCGCCCCAGTTCACATCCAGATCCGGTTCCCAGACATCTTCACGCCCGGCGCCGAAACCGAAGGTACGGAAGCCGGAGTTTTCCAGCGCCACGTTACCCGCCAGAATAAACAGGTCGGCCCAGGAAATTTTCTGGCCATATTTCTGCTTAATCGGCCACAACAAACGACGCGCCTTATCCAGGCTGACGTTATCCGGCCAGGAGTTAAGCGGCGCAAAACGCTGTTGACCACGACCCGCGCCGCCACGACCATCAATAGAACGGTAGGTGCCAGCGCCATGCCAGGCCATACGAATAAACAAACCGACATAGCTGCCCCAGTCGGCGGGCCACCACGGTTGTGAATCGGTCAGCAGCGCCTTGAGATCCCCTTTCAGGGCGGAGTAGTCTAACTTGCTAAACTCTTTGCGGTAGTCAAAGTCTTCACCCAACGGGTTAGAACGGTTGGAATGTTGATTCAAAAGATCCACACGAAGCTGGTTCGGCCACCAGTCGCGGCTGGCTGTCCCTGCGCCTGCGCTTCGGTCATGCCCCCCCTGATGGAAAGGACATTTTCCAGTGGATAACGTGTTATGGGTATCGTCGGTCGTGCTCATATCTCAGCTCCCTTTTAAAGTGTTACCGTTACGATATACACCAGGAGCAAATAGATATAGTTGAATTAATCCACAGATTCGATAGCTAATACCTTTTATATTTTTAGTTACAGAGATGTAGATCAATATGAGGTGTAATAAAGCTCCCGGCAGGGAGCTGGAGATTATAAACCGGGTCTTACGCCCAGCGTGTGGCAAATGGCATAACTCATTTCCGCACGATTCAACGTGTAGAAGTGGAAATCCTTCACTCCTTCGCGGCTTAAAATTTTCACCATGTCCATCGCAATGTTAGCGCCCACCAGCTTGCGGGTTTCTGCGTCATCATCCAGCCCCTCAAACATCAGTGACATCCAGGACGGAATGCGGACATTGGTCATATCGGCAAATTTTTTCGCCTGTTTAAAATTAGACACCGGTAAAATGCCGGGAATAATTTCTACGTCGATACCGGCGGAAACACAGCGGTCACGAAAACGCAGATAGCTTTCCACATCGAAGAAAAATTGGGTTATCGCGCGGTTAGCGCCAGCATCCACTTTACGCTTCAGATTAAGCAGATCGGCCTGCGCGCTTTTCGCTTCCGGATGTACCTCCGGATAGGCCGCTACTGAAATATCGAAATCGGCCACCTCTTTGAGCAAACCAACCAGATCGGCGGCGTACATCTCCGGCTTACCGCTGCCCGGCGGCAAATCGCCGCGCAAAGCGACAATGTGGCGGATACCGTTATTCCAGTAGTCGCGGGCGATGGTGCGCAGCTCATCGCGCGTGGCGTCAATACAGGTAAGGTGCGGCGCGGCCTCAAGCCCAGTACGCTCTTTAATGCCTTTAATAACGCTATGGGTGCGGTCGCGCTCCCCGGAGTTGGCGCCATACGTTACCGAAACAAACTTCGGTTTCAGACTGCTCAGGCGATCGATGGAGTTCCACAGGGTTTGCTCCATTTCACTGGTGCGCGGCGGGAAAAATTCAAACGAAACGTTAATCTGACCCTGTACTTCCGCCAGGCTCTGATTCAGGGCTTCCCGCTGGTTGGCGTGAAAAAAGCTCATACCTTACCTCATCAATCGCATGTTATTATTTGTTGTGTTGTAAACATCTATCCGTTTAGACGTCCAGATGTAAAAATGACGGAAAAGCAGAAGGACGTCAACTGAAAAATCACGCCAAAGAATGAGGAATATTCAGCAAAGTTGAATTTTCTTCATGTCACGCCGCGACACTGAACGCGCCGCGGCAGGGGAAATTACTTCTTCACATCCGCAACGCGCATCCCTTTGAGCTGCTCATCCGTGATGGTGTTGCCCGCCTTAAAGTAATCAACTATCGCATTCGACACATAGTAGCCGCCGGAGGTATTCCGCGCCTGGCCTTCCGTGAACGCCGCAAAACCATCGCCGCCGTCGGCAAGGAAGCTGTTGGTGGCGATGTGATAAACCGCCGCATCGTCAATCGGTTTGCCATTGAGCGTCAGCACGGTAACCCGCTGGCCGAGAGGTTTGCTGCTGTCATACTTCATCTCCAGCCCTTTAGACACCTGCAATACGCCGTTGCTTAATCCAGCGCCATGCTCCATCAGGCTGCGCAATTGTTTACCGGTTAAATCCATCGTGACCAGTTCATTAGGGAACGGGAAGGTACTGATTACCGCCCCCATCGTCACCGCGCCAGCCGGGATTTCGTTGCGGATACCGCCAGAGTTAGTAAGCGCTAACTGGGTGTCTTTCCCCGCCGTAAAAAGCAGCGCATCCGCCGCCAGGTTCCCCAGCGACGACGATTCGCCATACGCGCGGGTCAGCTCAACCGGCGACTGCGCCACCGTCTGCTGCACGACTTTATCGAGCTTTTTGTTCCAGCCGTCGATCACCTGTTTCGTTTGCGGATCGGGCTTCCACTCATCAGCAAAAATGGTCTTCAGCTCGAAGTTCTTCACCGTAAAGTGGTGTGGTTTCTCTTTGTAATCCAGCACCAGTTTACCCACATCAATACCGCCGCTGTCCGTTGAGAGGATCAGCGTATTGCCGACTTTAATCGGTTCCGGCGTACCGACATGCGCGTGGCCGGTAATCAAAATATCCAGCCCTTTTACCTGACTTGCGGTCTGAATATCTTTATCCAGCGCGCGTCGCACATCGGTATTCCCCATGCTGGACTGGCGGGCCGGGGTGCCTTCGTGAATCAGCGCCACGGTCAGATCGACTTTACCTTTAAGTTCATCAATGTAACGTTGCAGCCACTTAATTTCATCGCGTGCCTCAATGCCTACGCGCGTCGCGGCAGAAACCGTATCATTAAAAGCAAAGACACCGTGTAAGCCGATTACGCCAATCTTGACGCCATCTTTTTCAACAATGGTGTACGGCTTATCCCAGAAGGATTTACTGCTGTCCTCATAAAAAATATTGCCCTGTACGATAGGGAATTTCGCCCGGCTCAGTTGCAACAATGTATTGTCCCAGCCATGATCGAACTCATGATTACCGATAGTGGCAGCGTCATACTGCATGGTATTCAAAATATCGATAATCGCTTTACCCTTGGTCAGGCTGCTGATATACGGCCCGGTAAAGTAATCTCCGGCATCAAAAAACCACGTCGCCTTATTTTTGGCTTTTTCCTGCTTCACCAACGTGGTGATATTGGCCCAACCGCCAATATCGCGTTTACCGTCAGCAATCCACGGCACTTTATAAGGCTCCACATGGGCGTGTAGATCGTTGGTGTAAATAATGGTGACATCTTTAGCGCAGGCCCAGAACGGCAGCGTGAACAAAATACCGGCAGCAAGCAGTTTTACTTTCATAAATAAGTCCCTTTCAGTCATATAAAGATTCGCTACGTTACGTTCTGAAAGGTTTTTTTATGTGAGAGTCCTCACATCCGCGTACCGTTTTATGAAGGCAGAATCAACGACCTGCCAAAATCGTTGGTAAAATGTATGCCGCCTCTGTTCACCATTAATGCCTGCAAAAGCGCTGGTTGTCGCAATCTTGGGCTGCCTGACTCGCCGGATTATGTGTGGCCGGACTATCGCCTGGGTTATCCGGCATTGCACTGTCGAGCCTGCGGCAGTTATCCACCGCTCTTCAACGAGGGGGAATTTCGCCGCTGGGCGTCTGCTTATATCGCGCAATATGCCAAAGAGCATGGTCACTTTTGCCCCGACTGCTATCAAAAAACATGGATTCGTTATGGACGTAATCCCGGCGGAACGCAGCGACTTCAGTGCCAGTACTGTAAGAAGGTCTGGACGCCAAAACAGCACGCGCTGAATGTCGCCGAAACGCCGGAACAGATTTGCAGTATTCCGCTGCTCGTACCGTTTCAGGGAGCGAATGCCTTCCAGCAATTGTACTTTTTATTCAGTTTTGACGCTGTTCGCGGCAATGTTCTTCACCTTTCCAGCAATTTCACGTTACTTTCTGCCGGAAAGAGTTTGCATTACCACTGGAAAGGAATTGCGCCGCCCGAGGGTGAGGATGGCGATATTATCCACCGTATCGCCATTAAAGAACGGCAATTTTTACAGCGCAGTCAGTTCGATGAGATTCAGTATGGCCCGGCGGCGCTTAAACGTAACGCGCAAGGAACAATACTTCGCCCGGTCATTACGGCGCATGGTCATTTTCGGGTGCTGAAAAACCGCTTTCCTGATGTCACGACACACATCATTGCCCATGAGTGTTTTTTGCGCGGCGCGGTCATTACGGCATGGGCGGAGCGGTTTCGCCAGCGTCTCTCCTCGCTGTGGTTCGTTGAGGAAGAGATAAACGATGACGATTGCCGCGCAGAGTGGCAACTGTTAGGCAAAACATGGCAGGGATGGTGGCAAAATCAGTGGCAACTCTGGGGGCAAGGTCACAACCGCAAAATGGTCTGTTCGTTAACTGGTTCCCACTTAGAACAAGGTGTCGCCGTTAATCTGGCGGCCAGTCGCCGCTTTGTTACCTGGCTATGGCAACAACCTGAATTCCAGCAAAGCGCCCACTATTCCGCCAAACGCGTCACGCAAATTCTGTATTTGCTGACGGAAAAATATAACTCACAATGGAATCACATTTAACCCAATGATGTAATGCCACGCATAAAAAATCACAGATTATCATTCAGAAGGCGCTATAGATTTAATCACCTCACATCCTGCTTTTATACGCTGAAAAAGAATAGAACTATTTGATAAAATGGCCCTTCGTTTTAAGTTAAAATCGGCTATAAACGTTATTCACATAATCAATATTTATTATCAATTTAAATAGTTCTATACATTCTTATTTTCTATGGAAAACAAGGGATAAATATGGAAATTACTTTACCGTCAATGTCAGATAAAAAATGGACCTGCGCCGATCTCCTGAGTAGCTATCGATTCTGGGGGATCACTTTTTTCTTTTTGGTGCTCTCTTTTATCAGTTCGCTGGGATCGTCGTATGGTGTTTATTTTTGGAGTAAATCACTGTCTATTCCAGCCGATCGTATTGGTGTTATTCTCGTTTGCATAAATGGCCCATCTGACGTAGTCAGGCTTATCATAGCACAGCAATATTGTGTCTGACGCTTAGCGGCGAAATCCGAACATTGCTGGCGAATGCAAACGAAAATACGGGGATACAGAGCGGCTGGGCGCTATTTTGGGCCTTGCTGTTCCCCCCTGTCGGCATAGCCATTATTCAGGCGAAGATGAATCGATTTATCGTCGCCAATGCAGAAAACGCATCTGACGAAGAATAAACAGATACCCCGGTTTGCCCGCTGCCGGATCTGGCGAAGCCGCTATCCGGCAGGCAGGCGTATTACAATAGCTGCGCCAGGCGGTTGATGTCAGACTGAATCGCCCCGGCGGTCACATCGCGACCCGCGCCCGGCCCACGGATCACCAACGGGTTATCGCGATACCAGCGGCTTTCAATAGCAAAGACATTATCGCACGGCAGCAGCGCCGCCAGCGGATGCTCCGGACGCACCGCTTCAACGCCGACGCGCGCTTTGCCATTGGCGTCGAAACGCGCCACGTAACGCAACACCAGCCCCAGTTCGCGGGCTGCCTCCAGACGCTGCACCATCTGTTCATTCAGCGCGTCGCCGTTTTCGAAAAAGTGATCGATAGACCCTTCTTCACAGTGCGCCGGCACCAACGATTCTACACGCACCTGATCCGGCTCGATGTCGTATCCCGCCTCGCGCGCCAGAATCACCAGCTTACGCATGACATCTTTTCCGGAAAGATCGACGCGCGGATCGGGTTCGGTCAGCCCCTGCTGCCAGGCCTGATCCACCAGATCGGTAAACGGCACCGTGCCGTCAAATTGCAGGAACAGCCAGGATAGCGTCCCGGAGAAGATCCCGCTGATCGAGAGAATCGTATCGCCACTGTCAATCAGATCCCGCACCGTGTGGTTGATCGGCAATCCCGCGCCCACGGTGGCGTTATACAGCCAGTAACGCCCGGTTTTTTCAAACGCGTCATGAATCTGGCGATACTTATCGCTGGCGCTTGCGCCCGCCAGTTTATTAGCGCTAATCACATGAAAACCGTGGCTGGCGAAATCAAGGTACTGATCGGCCAGTTGCTCGCTTGCTGTCACATCCAGCACCACTAAATCATCATACGGATGCGCACGCATCCACAGGAATAGCGACTCTTCGTCCTGCTCAACGGCTTCATCATCAAAGAATGCCAGCGCGCGGCTGGCGTCCAGCCCTTCATAATTCAGCAGGCTACGGCGGCTATCTACCACGCCCGCCAGCACAAATTCAAAACCAGTACGCGCGGAAAGCGTGCTTTGTTCACGGGCAAACAGTTCCAGCCAACGGGAACCGATGTTCCCCTTACCGAACAGCATCAGGCCGATGCGTTTTTCGGCGCGGAAAACCGACTGATGCAGCCCCTGAATCAGGCTCTCAGTCGGGCCGGTACGCAGCACCGCCACCAGACTGATGCCCTCCTCCGACTGCCAGGTAAATTCCACTGGCTGACCTTTAAGCTGCTGCCAGAAGCGATGGCAGTGTAGCGGATTGCGAGTGACGCCCGCACCGACCATCGCCACCAGCGCCAGCCCCTGCCGCAGGCGCAATTCGCCCGGCAGCCCGACATCGTCGAGGAGTTTCAGTACGCTATCCGCTACCTCGGCGGTATAGCAGAACTGTAATAACTGGCGATCGCGATGCACGCCCACCGCCAGCGGACGCACCTGCGCCCGTTTTAAAATGTGGTCGAGCTCTTTATGCGCCAGCCTGAAATCCTGGCTGGCGGGCACCTGAAACTCAATCAGACAGATATCATCGTGACTGGTCACGATACGCGCGCCCGTCCCGGAAGCCAGCACCCGTTCAATTCGGGTTGAACCTTGATCCGGCGTGTAGCTACAGCGCAACTGCAAATCGATATCGCTGCCGGACACTGGCTGTAGCGTGCGGGCGTGCAGAACAGGCGCCGCCAGACGCGCCAGCTCGCTGGCTTCGTCCAAACGCAGCAACGGCAGCAGGCAGGCATCTTTCACTTTGCGCGGGTCGGCACTATAAACGCCCGCGACATCGCTCCAGATGGTCACGCGGGAAACGCCCGCCAGCGCGCCGATTTGCGTGGCGGAATAGTCGGAACCGTTCCGGCCTAACAGGACCGTTTCGCCGTCATGATTGCGGCTGATAAAGCCGGTCACGACCAGACGTTTGCCAGGATGCTGCGCCAGTAGCTGTTGCAATAAAGGATAAGATAGCCCTTCATCAACCTGCGGCTGTGCGGCGCGTTCGGCGCGTAAAAATGCGCGCGCGTCCAGCCAGGCGGCATCCAGCCCCTGCTGATTCAGGACGGCGGACATCAATCTCGCCGACCAAATTTCGCCGTGTCCGACAATCTCGGCATAGACGGCATCCGTTACGCCGCCGTCGAGCAAGGCGGCAAGACGTTCCAGATCGCTGATAAAAGCGCTGGTTAAGTCATCTGCCGCGTCGGCGGGAAGCAGCCCGCTAATCAGATCGCACTGGTAGCGGCGTAACGTCTGTAATACCTGATGCGCAGAAAGGCGATCGGTCTGGCTTAACTTGAGCCAGCTAATCAACTGGTTGGTGGTACTGCCTGCGGCGGACACTACCATCATATCGTCAGGCTGCGAATACTCCGCCATAATGCCTGCGACACGCAGGTAACACTTCACATCCGCCAGACTACTGCCGCCAAATTTATGCAGTTGACGACCTTTCGCCCCTGCCTGCGCAATCACACTCATGTTTACCCCTTGTTTGCAGCCCGGAAGCCATTTTCCAGGTCGGCAATTAAATCTTCGCCATCTTCAATACCGGTGGAGATACGCAGTAGCGTTTCGGAGATCCCGGCGGCGGCACGCGCCTGCGGCGACATACCGGCATGCGTCATGGTGGCGGCGTGAGAGATCAAACTTTCCACTCCCCCTAAAGATTCCGCCAGCGTAAACAGCGACAGCCCGCCCAGAAAACGACGCAGCGTCTCCTCATCCCCATCCAGTTCAAAACTCAACATTGCGCCAAAGCCTTTTTGCTGGCGCGCGGCAATTTCATGCCCCTGATTTTCCGGCAGCGACGGGTGATACAGTTTTTTCACCAACGGCTGGGTTTGCAGGTAATCCACAATCGCCTGCGCGTTGCGCTGCGCCAGCTCCATACGCGGCACCAGAGTTCGCAAACCACGCAGCAGCAGATAACTATCAAACGCCCCGCCCGTCACGCCAATATTATTCGCCCACCACGCCAGTTCAGTGACCATTTCCGGATCTTTAGCAATCACCACGCCGGCCACGACATCCGAATGACCGTTGAGATATTTCGTGCATGAATGCAACACCAGATCGGCACCCAACGCCAGCGGATTTTGCAGCGCCGGGCTTAAAAACGTGTTATCAACGACGCTCACTGCGCCCGCCTCGCGCGCCAGCCGACAGATTTTCGCAATATCCACCACGCGTAACAATGGATTACTTGGACTTTCTACCAGCACCAGCTTCGGTTTTTCTTCCAGCGCCGCCTGTAAGGCGCGTTCATCGCCCTGATCGACAAACCGCACACGATAACAGCCGCGTGTCGCCAGACTGTCAAACAGACGATAACTGCCACCATAGCAATCATGCGGCGCGACCAGCAGATCGCCCGGCTTGAGGAAAACGGTGGTGACCAGATGAATCGCCGACATGCCGGTATTCGTCAATACCGCGCCCGCGCCGCCTTCCAGTTCCGCTAATGCGCGCTGAACCACATCACGCGTGGGATTACCGCGGCGGGAATAATCATGCGCGCGCGGCTCATTGAAACCGGTAAAGTTATAGGTACTGGAGAGATGGATTGGCGGCACAACGCAGCCGTATTGCTCGTCGTCGTTTAATCCGCTACGCACTGCGATAGTGGCCTGTTTACGCGTCATATGAAGATATTCCTGGCTGAGTCGGTGAAAGTCAGGCCACAGATTAACCACTACCACAATAGACGTCAATACATCTGGACATCTAAACTTCTTTGCGTATAGATTGAGCAAACCGCAAATAGCCGTTAAAATTATATGCATTAGCGCACATCTGCGACCGCTAACTTCGTGTCAGGGCCGCGCCACTACGGTAAACTACGCGCGATTATGGTCCGGGCTCAGGTTCAGACCTCAATATTAATGACGAAGAGGATTAAGTATCTCATGGCTGAATGGAGCGGCGAATATATCAGCCCATACGCTGAGCACGGTAAGAAGAGTGAGCAAGTCAAAAAAATTACGGTTTCCATTCCTCTGAAGGTGTTAAAAATCCTCACCGATGAACGTACGCGTCGTCAGGTGAACAACCTGCGCCACGCCACCAACAGCGAGCTGTTGTGTGAAGCATTTCTGCACGCCTTTACCGGGCAACCCTTGCCGGATGATGCCGATCTGCGAAAAGAGCGCAGCGATGAAATCCCGGAAGCGGCAAAAGAGATCATGCGTGAGATGGGGATTGACCCGGAAACGTGGGAATACTGATAGCAAAGCATGCGGTCAGAACGCCTCTGGCCGCGCTTTTTTAACGATTCCCGCCGTACACGGCTATCTCCGACATTTTTCTAAATGTTCATCTTCCCGAATAGCCCTCGGTGGATAAATTTGTCAGACATGATAAGTTTCTCTTCGTTATTTTCCTGAAAAAAATTCCCGGCATGCCATAACCGATATAATTTTATTATATTTAAACTTCCAATCTTTATTTAAAGTTTCACGTAGCAAAGCGCACATGAATAATAATACACCACCATATATTTACTGAACAAATAGTATAACGATGAGTATTGTTAAAAAGACCATAGACACCTCATATTTGTGACCAACATCATTATTCCCCTCCGCGGATTGTTTTACTTTTTTAAATGTTTTTTTCATCTCCAACAAATAAGAAAGTTAATATACATTCAACTTATCGATAATATCGAATGGGGAAATAAATATGTTATTTACAAGGAAAGTCTTACCTGTATTATGCTGCCTGTGTTTGAGCGGCAGCGTTTTGGCCTCAGGCGTTTTAGACCCAAACAGGCCAATGGTCGCATCAGCAGATGTCATTCCAGTACATGAAGGGCCATTAGGTATGGTCGATGTCGCCCCCTACGGCGGCGTTTTCCCATTAACAGCAATCATTAATAAAGCCAATCATAATGTACAGGACGTGAAGGTTACCGTTTTAGGGAAAGGGGAAAAAGGTATCCCGATCAGTTATGATGTCGGCCCGCAGGCTATAAATACCCATGACGGCATACCTGTATTTGGCTTGTATCCAGATTATGTCAATAAAGTTAAAGTTGACTGGACTGAAGAAGGTAAAAAACAAACTTATACGTGGTCCATTTACGCCGCACCGGTATCATTACCCTCTACTACCGGGCAAACTGCCGTTCTTCCTACGGTAGAACCGGTTAAAGTCGATAGCTCGCTTAAAAATCGCTTATATCTTTTTAACCATATAACAGGGATGCCAAGAGCCGGCCACATTATGCATGTCGCAGGCGGCGCGGCAAACTGGGATTATACCGGTATCAACTGGATTAGCGATACGAATGGCGATGTTCGCGGCTATATGAATATTGATAAATTCCGTAACCAGGATGATATAACGCGCTTTGGTTCCATGATGAGCTTCCATCAGGTTAACGATGGCAATCTTATTTTTGGCCAGGGTCAACGTTACTTTAAATATGATTTCTTAGGCCGCGTTATTTCCGATAAACGACTGCCAAAAGGATTTATTGATTTTTCGCACGCCATTACCGAAACGCCGAAAGGCACCTACCTGCTGCGTGTCGCAAAAGAAAATTATCCATTAAATGGTAAATACACCATCAATACGGTACGTGATCATATTCTTGAAGTTGACCAGAACGGCGATACCGTCGATTACTGGGATCTGCCAAAAATCCTCGACCCCTATCGTGACGACGTTATTCTGGCGATGGATCAGGGAGCGGTATGTTTGAGCGTCGATGCCGAACATTCCGGTCAGGTCATGACCAAAGAGCAGCTTGCAAAGCAACCCTTCGGCGATATCGCGGGTTCCGGCCCGGGCCGCAACTGGGCGCATGTCAACTCCGTCAGCTACGATCCTCGCGACGACAGCATTATCATTAGCTCGCGCCACCAGTCTGCCATCATCAAAATTGGTCGCGATAAAAAAGTGAAATGGATACTTTCCGATCCATCCGGCTGGAAAGGCGAACTGGCGAAAAAAGTGCTGAAACCCGTAGACAGCAACGGTAAACCGCTGACCTGCGAAGCGCACCACTGCGACGGTGGATTTGACTGGACATGGACACAACATACCGGTTGGTTAGTGCCATCCAAAAGCACCGGAGGTAAAACCGTCGTGACCGCCTTTGATAACGGCGATGCGCGCGGCATGGAACAACCGGCCATGCCGTCAATGAAATATTCCCGCGGCGTGGAATATCAGATTGACGAAAAAAATATGACGGTTTCCCAAATGTGGGAATATGGTAAAGAGCGCGGTTTTGACTGGTACAGCGCCATTACTTCCGTCACGGAATATCGCCCGGAAACCAAAACGATGCTCATGTACTCGGCTACAGCGGGAATGAGCGGTACAAAACCGATCGTTTCCGTTCTGGATGAAGTCAAAGACGGTACTCAGGATGTGATGCTGGAGCTAAAAGTACACAGTAACCGTGCCGGTATGCTGGGTTATCGGGCGCTGATTATCGATCCAGAGCAGATGTTTAAAAAATAAAGCGAGATAGTAAAAGTAAAACAGGCGGAAGCTAACTTCCGCCTGAATGGTTAAAACGTATTGTAGTTATGACATTCGCCTTATTGCCCTCGAAGAGGAATGCAAAAATATCAATGAATTACCAATCCGGCACCGACCCGATAAACGCAGCGTCATTAGACAAACGCCACAACATACCGCGCCTTTGCTGGTGATATGTCATGAAAAATCTCTTTATCGCCTGGTTAAGTTTACTGCTATATGGCTGCACAACCTTTCCACAAGCCGTAAAACCTACGACAGGCGGACATCCCTCCCCGACGGAAATCTATATCGTCAGTCATGGCTGGCACACGGGAATTATTGCGCCGGCCCATGATGTTAATACCGTTCTGCCACAGCTTAAAAAACGGTTCGCTCAGGAGACGCAGTGGTATGAAATCGGCTGGGGCGATAAGGGCTTTTATCAGTCACAAGAAATAACCACCGCGCTTACGCTCCAGGCCATGTTCTGGTCATCCGGCGCGGTTATGCACATCGTCGCCTTTTCCGGTAAACCAGAACGCTATTTCGCCGGTAGCGAGATAAAATCACTGCTCCTGCACACAAACCAGCGTAACAGTCTGATGCGTTATCTGGGCCGCAGCTTTGCGCGTGACGCAGAGGGTAATCTGATTCCGTTAAAACAAGGAATTTACGGCGATAGCCAGTTTTACGCCGCGAATGGCCGCTACGGCATACTCAATACCTGCAATAAATGGACAGCGAAGGGGCTGGAAAGCGCGGGACTGACTATAAATCCTTCGTTAAAACTCACGGCAGGAAGCGTAATGAAAGCGATTACGGATCACAGAATGTGTCTGAACAAATACTGTTATCCCTAGAAAACAAAAAAAGCGCCCTGCGGCGCTTTTTTTCTGGCGGTAACTTATTTGCTGCCAGGGATGCTGAAGCGCTTGTTGAAGCGCTCAACACGACCACCGGTATCAACAACACGCTGCTTACCAGTGAAGAACGGGTGGCATTTGCCGCACACGTCCAGGTTCAGGTCGTGACCCACGGTAGAGTGGGTTTTGATAACATTACCGCAAGAACAGGTTGCAGTAATTTCTACGTAATTCGGGTGAATACCTTTTTTCATGGGGAACCTCAGTGTAAGGCCGCGTCGCTCTTCCAGCCCTAACGCCAGACACCACGCGAAGTTAATAGTAAAGGGTTTGATGCTCACAACACGCACCAAAGGCGGCGAATCATACAGAATTTGACCACCGTATGCAAACTGATCCGCGCTCCCTTATCGTAATGTGTATACTACCCGACGAAATTTCAAGTCAGGAAGATGCTATGTCCGTCGCGCACGTTGCCTTGCCCGTTCCGCTTCCCCGAACCTTTGATTACCTGCTGCCGGAAGGCGGGGTCGCCAAAGCCGGGTGCCGCGTGCGCGTGCCGTTCGGCAAGCAGCAAGAGCGCGTGGGCATTGTCGTCTCGGTTAGCGACCACAGCGAATTGCCGCTCGATGAATTAAAATCGGTCATTGAAATCCTGGATAACGAGCCAATCTTTTCTCCCTCCATCTGGCGCTTACTCCTCTGGGCGGCGGATTACTACCACCATCCCCTCGGCGACGTTCTGTTTCACGCTCTGCCGGTTTTATTGCGTCAGGGAAAACCAGCCAGCAACGCGCCCCTATGGTATTGGTTCGCCACCGAAGAGGGGCAAGCCGTCGACATCAACAGCCTGAAACGCTCCGCCAAACAACAACAGGCGTTGGCGGCGCTGCGGCAAGGAAAGATCTGGCGCTATCAGGTAGCCGAGCTTGATTTTACTGACGCCACGCTGCAAACGCTGCGGCGTAAGGGGCTTTGTGAGCTTGCCAGTGAAACGCCCGCGTTTACCGACTGGCGGGAGCATTATGCCGTCACAGGAGAGCGCCTGCGGCTGAATACCGAACAGGCGACAGCAGTCGGCGCGATTCACAGCGCGTCGGACGGTTTCTCCGCCTGGTTGCTGGCAGGCGTAACCGGTTCCGGCAAGACCGAAGTGTATCTGAGCGTACTGGAAAACGTCCTCGCCCAGGGCAAACAGGCGCTGGTGATGGTGCCGGAAATCGGCCTGACGCCGCAAACGATCGCCCGTTTTCGCGAACGTTTTAACGCGCCGGTGGAAGTGCTGCATTCCGGGCTAAACGACAGCGAGCGTCTTTCGGCATGGCTGAAAGCGAAAAACGGCGAAGCGGCGATTGTCATCGGCACGCGCTCCTCGCTGTTTACGCCGTTTAAAAATCTTGGCGTGATTGTCATCGACGAAGAGCACGACAGCTCTTATAAACAGCAGGAAGGGTGGCGCTACCATGCCCGCGATTTGGCTGTGTATCGCGCCCATAGCGAACAGATCCCGATTATTCTCGGCTCCGCCACCCCAGCCCTGGAAACGCTATGCAACGTGCGGCAGAAAAAATACCGGATGCTGCGTCTGACGCGGCGCGCAGGCAACGCCCGCCCAGCCCTGCAGCATGTACTGGATTTAAAAGGCCAGCGTCTTCAGGCGGGACTGGCGCCCGCCCTTATCGCCCGTATGCGCCAACATCTCCAGGCCGACAATCAGGTAATTTTATTTCTTAACCGCCGGGGATTCGCGCCCGCGCTGCTTTGCCACGACTGCGGCTGGATTGCGGAGTGCCCGCGTTGCGATCACTACTACACGCTGCACCAGGCGCAGCATCATTTACGCTGTCATCACTGCGACAGCCAGCGTCCGGTACCGCGTCAGTGCCCCTCCTGCGGCTCCACACATATGCTACCGGTTGGGTTAGGGACGGAACAACTGGAGCAGGTGCTGGCGCCCTTCTTCCCCGGCGTGCCGATCTCACGAATCGACCGTGATACCACCAGTCGTAAAGGCGAGCTGGAGCAGCATCTGGCGGAAGTTCACCGCGGCGGAGCGCGCATTCTGATAGGCACACAAATGCTGGCGAAAGGCCATCACTTTCCGGACGTCACGCTGGTGGCGTTGCTGGACGTCGATGGCGCGCTTTTTTCCGCAGATTTTCGTTCGGCGGAACGCTTCGCCCAGCTCTACACTCAGGTTTCCGGCCGCGCCGGGCGCGCGGGTAAACAGGGCGAAGTGGTGCTCCAAACGCACCATCCTGAGCATCCCCTGCTGCAAACGTTACTGTATAAAGGCTATGATGCGTTTGCGGAACAGGCGCTGGCGGAACGGCAAACGCTCCAGCTTCCACCGTGGACCAGCCACGTCATTATTCGCGCAGAGGATCACAACAATCAGCAGGCGCCCGTCTTTCTCCAGCAGTTGCGTAATCTGATTCAGGCCAGCCCGCTATCAGACGATAAGCTGTGGATCTTAGGTCCGGTTCCGGCCCTCGCGCCAAAACGCGGCGGCCGCTATCGCTGGCAAATTTTACTTCAGCATCCTTCACGGATTCGCCTGCAACACATCATCAGCGGCACGCTGGCGTTGATCAATACGCTCCCTGAAGCGCGGAAAGTTAAATGGGTTCTGGACGTCGATCCGATTGAAGGATAGTCCTCACGATGCGAGGCGGATCGTAAAATTAAAGATCCATCACACTTTTTATGAAAATTCTGTAACCGCTTCCACGCACTATCTGATAAAAATGTTTTCGATGAGTGTTACCAGGGATAGATCTGCGCCAGCAGTTCCCAGGCGAGGAGAAAGAGTGAAATCGAACAAGCAGGTTACTGCCGCTACGATGAAGGATGTTGCGTTGAAGGCGAAAGTCTCTACGGCAACCGTATCCCGCGCGTTAATGAACCCCGATAAAGTCTCCCAGTCGACCCGTAGCCGGGTTGAACAGGCCGCGCTTGAAGTGGGTTATTTCCCGCAGGCGATGGGGCGAAATGTAAAACGCAATGAATCCCGTACGATTTTGGTGATTGTCCCGGATATTTGCGATCCCTTCTTCAGTGAAATTATCCGTGGTATCGAAGTGACCGCGGCAGAACAGGGGTATCTGGTGCTGATTGGCGATTGCGCCCATCAAAACCAGAAAGAAAAAACCTTTCTTAATCTCATCATCACCAAACAGATCGACGGCATGGTACTTCTCAGTTCCCGACTGCCCTTTGACGCCAGCGTTGAGGAGCAGCGCAATTTGCCTCCGATGGTGATGTCGAATGAGTTTGCGCCGGAGCTTGAACTGCCGACGGTACATATCGATAACCTCACCGCCGCGTTCAATGCCATGAACTACCTGTTGGATTTGGGCCACAAGCGGATTGGTTGTATTGCGGGGCCGGAAGATATGCCGCTCTGTCACTATCGCTTACAAGGTTACGTACAGGCATTAAGACGCAGTGGCATTGTGGTCGATCCGCATTACATCGCCCGTGGCGACTTTACCTTTGAAGCCGGGGCAAACGCATTAAAGCAGTTGCTTGAGCAACCGTTGCCGCCTACCGCCGTCTTTTGTCATAGCGACGTAATGGCGCTGGGCGCCCTCTCCTGGGCCAAGCGCCAGGGTCTGAAAGTGCCTGACGATCTGTCGATTATCGGCTTTGACAATATCGCGCTGGCCGAGTTTTGCGACCCTCCGTTGACAACCGTGGCGCAGCCGCGTTTTGACATTGGTCGCGAGGCGATGCTGCTGTTGCTCGATCAGATGCAGGGGCAAAATGTGAGCAGCGGCTCGCGTTTAATGGATTGCGAGCTGATTATTCGCGGTTCTACGCGCGCTTTACCCTAAAGTAAATAGCTTTAAGACTCACCTGTCTGGTCAAAGGCCCGCCGCTTCAGTAACATGACGGGCTGACGAACGAATAAATACAGCGAAACGATAGTGGCACAACGAGATTATGTACGTCGCGGCCAACCGGCTCCTTCGCGGCGCAAAAAGAGCACCTCACGGAACTCACGGAAGAAGCAAAGCAACATGCCTGCCGTCTCGCCGGCAATGGTCGCGATTGCGGCAGCCGTCCTTGTGACCTTTATCGGCGGTCTGTACTTCATTACTCACCATAAGAAAGAAGAGTCCGAAACGCTACAAAACCAGAAAGTCACCGGCAATGGGCTTCCGCCAAAACCGGAAGAGCGCTGGCGTTACATCAAAGAGCTGGAAAGTCGCCAGCCGGGCGTGCGTACGCCAACGGAACCGTCCGCCGGCGGCGAAGTCATGAATCCGAATCAGCTCACCAGCGAGCAGCGTCAACTCCTGGAGCAGATGCAGGCGGATATGCGTCAGCAGCCGACGCAACTTAACGAAGTGCCGTGGAACGAGCAGACGCCAGAACAACGCCAGCAAACGCTACAGCGCCAGCGTCAGGCGCAGCAGCAGCAGCAGCAGCAGTGGGCTCAAACGCAGCCTGTTCAGCAACCACGTACGCAGCCGCGGGTAAACGAGCAGCCGCAAACACGCACGGTACAGTCCGCCCCGGCGCAACCCGCGCGCCAAAGTCAGCCGCCGAAGCAGACGGCCTCGCAGCAACCTTATCAGGATTTGCTGCAAACGCCGGCGCATACCAGCGCGGCAGCGCCGAAAGCCGCGCCAATTACGCGCGCGCCTGAAGCGCCGAAGGCGACAGCAGAGAAAAAAGATGAGCGTCGCTGGATGGTGCAATGTGGTTCATTCAAAGGCGCCGAGCAGGCAGAAAGCGTCCGCGCTCAGCTGGCGTTTGAAGGCTTTGACTCCAAAATTACCACCAATAACGGCTGGAATCGCGTGGTTATCGGGCCGGTGAAAGGTAAAGAAAATGCCGACAGCACCATTAACCGTCTGAAGATGGCGGGCCATACAAACTGCATTCGACTCGCCACCGGGGGTTGAAACCCTCAAAATCTCCCCCATCTATACTTGCATTATGCCCCGTACGCCGTACGGGGCCGCAATTCAGCATTAGTAACCAAGGGGTCTGCTCGTGACAACAATAGTAAGCGTACGCCGTAACGGCCACGTGGTAATCGCCGGTGATGGTCAGGCCACACTGGGTAACACAGTAATGAAAGGCAACGTGAAGAAAGTCCGCCGCCTCTACAACGACAAGGTCATTGCGGGCTTTGCGGGCGGTACTGCGGATGCATTCACGCTGTTCGAGCTGTTTGAACGTAAACTGGAAATGCATCAGGGGCACCTGGTCAAAGCCGCCGTTGAACTGGCGAAAGACTGGCGTACCGACCGTATGCTACGCAAACTGGAAGCGTTGCTGGCCGTCGCGGATGAAACCGCCTCGCTCATCATCACGGGTAACGGCGATGTCGTGCAACCTGAAAACGATTTAATTGCTATCGGATCCGGCGGTCCTTATGCCCAGGCTGCCGCTCGCGCTCTGTTAGAAAATACCGAGCTCGGCGCGCGCGAAATTGCTGAAAAGGCGTTGGATATTGCAGGCGATATCTGCATTTACACCAACCATTTCCACACCATTGAAGAATTGACCGCCAAAGCGTAAGGACCTCTCATGTCTGAAATGACCCCACGCGAAATTGTCAGCGAACTGAACAAACACATTATCGGCCAGGATAACGCAAAGCGTTCCGTGGCGATTGCATTGCGTAACCGCTGGCGTCGTATGCAGCTTGATGAAGAGCTGCGCCACGAAGTAACGCCGAAAAATATTCTGATGATTGGCCCGACTGGCGTCGGTAAAACCGAAATCGCCCGTCGTCTGGCAAAACTCGCCAACGCGCCGTTCATTAAAGTCGAAGCCACCAAATTCACCGAAGTGGGCTATGTCGGGAAAGAAGTGGACTCTATCATCCGCGATCTGACCGATGCCGCTGTGAAAATGGTTCGCGTACAGGCTATCGAGAAAAACCGCTATCGTGCGGAAGAGTTGGCGGAAGAACGTATTCTCGACGTACTGATCCCACCCGCAAAAAATAACTGGGGCCAGGCCGAACAGCAGCAGGAGCCTTCTGCCGCCCGTCAAACGTTCCGCAAAAAACTGCGCGAAGGCCAGCTCGACGATAAAGAGATCGAGATTAACCTCGCCGCCGCGCCGATGGGCGTAGAGATTATGGCACCTCCGGGCATGGAAGAGATGACCAGCCAGTTGCAGTCTATGTTCCAGAACCTGGGCGGTCAGAAACAGAAACCGCGTAAGCTGAAAATTAAAGACGCGATGAAACTGTTGGTTGAAGAAGAGGCTGCTAAGCTGGTCAACCCGGAAGAGCTGAAACAGGACGCTATCGACGCGGTTGAACAGCACGGCATCGTGTTTATCGATGAAATTGACAAAATTTGTAAGCGTGGCGAAACCTCCGGCCCGGATGTTTCACGCGAAGGCGTACAGCGCGACTTACTGCCGCTGGTAGAAGGCTGCACGGTTTCGACCAAACACGGGATGGTCAAAACGGATCATATTCTGTTTATCGCCTCTGGCGCGTTCCAGGTGGCGAAGCCGTCTGATCTGATCCCGGAACTGCAGGGCCGTCTGCCGATTCGCGTTGAACTTCAGGCGCTGACCACCAGCGATTTCGAACGCATTTTGACCGAGCCAAACGCCTCCGTCACCGTGCAGTATAAAGCGCTGATGGCAACTGAAGGCGTCAATATCGAGTTCACCGATTCCGGTATTAAACGTATTGCCGAAGCCGCCTGGCAGGTTAACGAAACCACCGAAAACATCGGCGCGCGCCGTCTGCATACCGTACTGGAGCGTCTGATGGAAGAGATTTCCTATAACGCCAGCGATCTGCACGGCCAAAACATCACAATTGATGCGGAATATGTGAGCAAACATCTGGATGCGCTGGTCGCAGATGAAGATCTAAGCCGTTTTATCTTATAATCGCGTCCAATGCATTTTCATCACTGTTGATGGGGCTGAAAAGCCCCATTTTTATTGGCGCTAAATATGACTGAACAACAACAAATTAGCCGCACCCAGGCCTGGCTGGAAAGCTTACGACCCAAAACCTTACCCCTCGCCTTTGCGGCGATTATCGTCGGTACGGCCCTGGCATGGTGGCAAGGCTATTTCGATCCTCTGGTCGCACTGCTGGCCCTTATCACCGCCGGGCTGCTGCAAATTTTATCCAACCTCGCCAACGATTACGGCGACGCTGTCAAAGGCAGTGATAAACCGGATCGCATCGGGCCGCTGCGGGGGATGCAAAAAGGCGTCATCACCCGGCAGGAGATGAAGCGGGCGTTAATCATTACCGTCGTGCTGATCTGTATCTCCGGACTGGCGCTGGTGGCGGTCGCGTGCCATACGTTAACCGATTTTGTCGGCTTCCTGATTTTGGGCGGGCTGTCGATTATCGCCGCCATCACCTACACCGTGGGTAATCGGCCCTACGGTTATATCGGGCTGGGTGATATCTCTGTCCTGGTATTCTTTGGCTGGCTAAGTGTCATGGGGAGCTGGTACCTCCAGGCGCATACGTTGATTCCGGCGCTAATTCTCCCGGCCACCGCCTGCGGTTTACTGGCGACGGCGGTGCTGAATATTAATAACCTGCGCGATATTAATAGCGACAGAGAGAACGGCAAAAACACCCTTGTGGTACGACTCGGCGATGTCAACGCGCGTCGTTATCACGCCTGCCTGTTGCTAGGCGCGCTGCTCTGTCTGGCGCTGTTTAATCTGCTCTCGCTACACAGTCCGTGGGGATGGTTGTTTATTCTGGCCGCGCCATTGCTCATTAAACAAGCGCGCTACGTAATGCGCGAAAGGGAGCCTGCGGCAATGCGCCCGATGCTTGAACGTACCGTTAAAGGCGCGTTGTTAACCAACCTGTTATTTGTGATTGGGATACTCTTAAGTCAGTGGGCCGTTTAACTGACAAATATCAATTAACAATTGATGATTTTGCCAACAGTATACTTAGCGCGATATACTAAAAATTCTCGCAGCAACTGAACGTTAAGCCTATGAAATACGATACTTCCGAGCTTTGTGACATCTATCAGGAAGATGTCAACGTCGTGGAACCGCTGTTCTCCAATTTTGGAGGACGGTCGTCGTTTGGCGGACAAATCATCACGGTAAAATGTTTCGAGGACAACGGGTTGCTGTACGATCTGCTCGAACAAAATGGCCGTGGTCGGGTTCTGCTGGTCGATGGCGGCGGTTCTGTCCGTCGGGCATTAGTCGATGCGGAGCTGGCGCGTCTGGCTACGCAAAATGAATGGGAAGGGCTGGTTATCTATGGCGCGGTGCGTCAGGTGGACGATCTGGAAGAGCTGGATATCGGCATTCAGGCGATCGCCGCCATTCCGGTTGGCGCCGCAGGTGAAGGCATTGGGGAAAGCGATGTGCGCGTCAATTTCGGCGGCGTGACGTTCTTCTCCGGCGATCATCTCTATGCCGACAACACCGGGATTATCCTTTCCGAAGACCCGCTTGATATCGAGTGATCAAAAAAGGCGCCGTAAGGCGCCTTTTTTATGCGTTGTCGCTGATTGCCGGATGGCAGCTTACGCCTTATCCGGCCCACCGATATCCGCATTCTAAATCCTCTATAGATTTCGCGTCAGGGCAAGGCGGCAAGTAAGTGAATCCCCAGGAGCATAGGCCACTATGTGACTGGGGTGAACGCACGCAGCCAACGCCGCCATAACGTGAAATATGACGAGGATTAGACTTCTTCCATACGACCAAGCAGCGCCTGCAAACGTTCCTGCCAGCCGCTCTGCTGTTCCTTCAGAGAATTATTTTCACGCTCGAGTTCTTCACGCTGATGCTGTGCAGACTGCACTTCCTGCGTCAGGCTGTTGTTCTTTTCTTTCAGCTCTTCAATTTCCATCTGTAACAGGGTGATGGTGTCAATCGCCTGCTGTACTTTTGCTTCCAGTTTCTCAAACACTTCTAAAGACATGATCTTACCTCTCCTGAATTGCAAGGCGACGCTTCACGTAAACGCGCACAATATATAGTGTCGATTGTATGAAGCCCCGCTCTCGCTGTCCAGCGACATACCGCGTAGATCGCGGTTTGCAGCAATTTTCATCCATCTCCTGGTAACATTCATTCAATAACTTAAAAGTGTTAACATATTGGTTAATGAAATGATTCAATTCACTCTCTTCTGCTGTCTCAAAATGCGCCTCATGGCGCGATAACGCTCATTTTATTGACGCAGTACACACATTTTGATTTCGATATTTCTCGTTTTTGCTCGTTAACGATAAATTAACAGTGTGCCTACAGGGCATCGTGGATGTCCATGACCTCCTCGCATACCAATAATCATTACATACTCTTCAGGATCCGATTATGAGTCAAACATCAACCTTAAAAGGCCAGTGCATTGCTGAATTCCTCGGTACCGGGTTGTTGATTTTTTTCGGTGTGGGTTGTGTCGCTGCGCTTAAAGTTGCCGGAGCTACTTTTGGACAGTGGGAAATCAGCGTCATCTGGGGTCTGGGGGTGGCGATGGCTATCTACCTGACGGCAGGTGTTTCTGGCGCACACCTGAACCCGGCAGTGACCATCGCACTCTGGCTATTTGCCTGTTTCGACAAACGTAAAGTTGTTCCTTTTATTATTTCTCAAGTTGCCGGCGCCTTTTGCGCAGCGGCGTTAGTTTACGGGCTTTATTACAATCTTTTTGTGGACTTCGAACAAACCCACCATATCGTCCGTGGCAGCGTTGAAAGTCTCGATCTCGCAGGCATTTTCTCAACTTACCCGAATCCTCATATCAATTTTGTGCAGGCCTTCGCGGTTGAAATGGTGATTACCGCTATTCTGATGGGGCTGATTCTGGCGCTGACCGACGACGGCAACGGCGTACCTCGCGGTCCGCTTGCGCCACTGCTCATTGGTTTACTGATCGCCGTTATCGGTGCCTCTATGGGGCCGTTGACCGGATTTGCGATGAATCCGGCGCGTGACTTTGGCCCCAAAATGTTCGCCGGGCTTGCCGGCTGGGGTGAAATTGCATTTACCGGCGGTAGAGACATTCCTTACTTCCTGGTGCCGCTGTTTGGCCCCATCGTCGGCGCCATTCTGGGCGCGTTTGCTTATCGCAAATTTATTGGCCGTCATTTGCCGTGCGATACCTGCGTCGTGGAAGAGAAGGACTCCACCGCGACCACACAACAAAATGCTTCGCTGTAATCTGATTACGGGACAAAATTATGACTGAAAAAAAATATATCGTTGCGCTCGACCAGGGCACCACCAGCTCCCGCGCGGTCGTTATGGATCATGACGCGAATATCGTCAGCGTATCACAGCGCGAATTTGAGCAAATTTATCCTAAGCCAGGCTGGGTAGAACACGACCCGATGGAAATTTGGGCGTCCCAAAGCTCAACGCTGGTAGAAGTGCTGGCTAAGGCCGATATCAGTTCCGATCAGATTGCCGCTATCGGTATCACCAACCAACGTGAAACCGCGATCGTCTGGGAACGTGAAACCGGCAAACCGATATACAACGCTATTGTCTGGCAGTGCCGTCGTACCGCCGATATTTGCGAACAGCTTAAACGCGACGGCCTGGAAGATTACATCCGCGACAATACCGGTCTGGTCGTCGACCCGTACTTCTCTGGCACTAAAGTGAAATGGATCCTTGACCATGTGGAAGGTTCGCGCGAACGCGCGAAGCGTGGCGAGCTGCTGTTCGGTACGGTGGATACCTGGCTTATCTGGAAGATGACGCAGGGCCGCGTCCACGTTACGGATTACACCAACGCCTCACGAACCATGCTGTTCAACATCCATGATTTGGACTGGGACGATAAGATGCTGGACGTGCTGGATATCCCACGCGCGATGCTGCCCCAGGTACGTAAGTCCTCCGAAGTCTACGGCCAGACCAATATTGGCGGTAAAGGCGGTACACGTATTCCTATCGCCGGGATTGCCGGGGATCAGCAGGCCGCGCTATTCGGCCAACTGTGCGTAAAGGAAGGAATGGCAAAGAACACCTACGGCACCGGCTGCTTTATGCTGATGAACACCGGCGAGAAAGCGGTAAAATCGGAAAACGGCCTGCTGACCACCATCGCCTGCGGCCCAAGCGGCGAAGTCAACTATGCGCTGGAAGGCGCGGTGTTTATGGCGGGAGCGTCCATTCAATGGCTGCGTGATGAAATGAAGCTCATCAGCGACGCGTTCGACTCCGAATATTTCGCCACGAAAGTGAAAGATACCAACGGCGTCTACGTGGTTCCGGCCTTCACCGGTCTGGGCGCGCCGTACTGGGACCCGTATGCCCGCGGCGCCATTTTTGGCCTGACTCGCGGCGTGAACTCTAATCACATTATCCGCGCGACGCTCGAATCTATCGCTTACCAGACCCGCGACGTACTGGAAGCGATGCAGGCCGACTCCGGTATCCGCCTGCATGCTTTGCGTGTGGACGGCGGCGCAGTGGCCAACAACTTCCTGATGCAGTTCCAGTCAGATATTCTCGGCACGCGGGTGGAACGCCCGGAAGTGCGCGAAGTGACCGCGCTGGGCGCCGCCTATCTGGCTGGTCTGGCCGTCGGTTACTGGCAGAACCTGGACGAGTTGCAGGAAAAAGCCGTCATTGAACGAGAATTCCGCCCCGGCATTGAAACCACCGAGCGTAACTACCGTTACAGCGGCTGGAAGAAAGCAGTTAAACGCGCAATGGCGTGGGAAGAGCACGACAAGTAAGGTCGCCATCCGGCAAAATCTTTGTGCGGGGGCAACTCCGCACACACATCAATTATTCCCTCCTTCCCCTGTGCTACACTGCGCGCCACTCCTTTTTGCTACGAGTTTGTTATGAGACGAGAACTTGCCATCGAATTTTCCCGTGTGACCGAAGCGGCGGCGCTGGCTGGCTACAAATGGCTGGGACGCGGCGATAAAAATACCGCGGACGGCGCGGCAGTCAACGCCATGCGTATCATGCTCAACCAGGTCAACATTGACGGCACCATCGTGATTGGCGAAGGCGAAATCGACGAGGCCCCGATGCTCTATATCGGCGAGAAAGTCGGTACCGGCCACGGCGATGCGGTAGATATCGCCGTCGATCCGATTGAGGGCACGCGCATGACGGCGATGGGTCAGGCGAACGCGCTGGCGGTGCTGGCGGTCGGCGATAAAGGCTGTTTCCTGAATGCACCCGATATGTATATGGAAAAACTGATTGTCGGTCCGGGCGCCAAAGGGGCGATCGATCTCAATCTGCCGCTGGCGGATAACCTGCGCAACATCGCGGATGCGCTGGGTAAACCGCTTGGCGATCTGACCGTGACCATTCTGGCAAAACCGCGTCATGACGAGGTTATCGCAGAGATGGCCAAACTGGGCGTACGCGTGTTTGCCATTCCTGACGGCGACGTCGCGGCCTCAATTCTGACCTGTATGCCGGATAGCGAAGTCGACGTGCTGTACGGGATTGGCGGCGCACCAGAAGGCGTGGTATCCGCAGCGGTGATCCGCGCGCTGGACGGCGATATGCAGGGGCGTCTGCTGGCGCGCCATGACGTGAAAGGCGACAGCGAAGAAAACCGCCGCATTGGCGAACAGGAACTGGTGCGCTGCAAAGCAATGGGCATTGAAGCGGGCAAGGCGTTATGCCTGGGCGATATGGCGCGTAGCGATAACGTTATTTTCTCCGCGACCGGCATCACGAAAGGCGATCTGCTGGAAGGAATTAGCCGAAAAGGCCATATTGCCACGACGGAAACACTGCTGATCCGCGGCAAATCACGCACCATCCGCCGCATTCAGTCGATCCACTATCTTGATCGTAAAGATCCGGATGTACAGGCGCATATCCTCTAGCGCATTTGTTAGTTAGAGCCTTCCAGCCTCGCGGGGCTGGAAATCTTTCTCCTGACGAACGAAGATAAGGTTAGCGATTCAGAACAGGAGAAAACCATGGCCGATTGGGTAACAGGTAAAGTCACTAAGGTGCAAAACTGGACTGACGCACTGTTCAGCCTGACCGTTCACGCCCCCATTAATCCTTTTACTGCAGGCCAATTTACCAAACTCGGACTGGAGATCGATGGCGAGCGCGTTCAGCGCGCGTATTCCTATGTGAATGCGCCTGACAATCCGAATTTAGAGTTTTATCTGGTGACGGTTCCGCAAGGAAAGCTCAGCCCGCGGCTGGCAGCGCTAAAACCTGGCGATGAGGTGCAAGTGGTCAGCGACGCGTCGGGTTTCTTTGTACTGGATGAAGTGCCTGACTGCGAGACGCTATGGATGCTGGCGACCGGAACCGCTATTGGCCCGTATTTGTCTATTCTGCAATATGGCCAGGATGTCGCGCGCTTTAAAAATCTGGTCTTGGTCCACGCCGCACGCTTCGCCGCCGATTTAAGCTATCTGCCGCTAATGCTGGAACTACAACAGCGTTATGAAGGCAAGCTGCGCATCCAAACGGTGGTCAGCCGGGAGAGCGTGCCAGGCTCGCTTACCGGACGCGTGCCAGCGCTCATTGAAAACGGCGAGCTGGAAAAAGCCGTTGGATTACCGATGGATAAAGAGACCAGCCACGTCATGCTGTGCGGGAACCCGCAGATGGTGCGCGATACGCAGCAACTGCTGAAAGAGACCCGACAGATGACTAAACATCTGCGCCGCCGACCGGGGCATATGACGGCTGAACATTACTGGTGATGTTTTACCGAATGGCGGCTGGGGCTTATCCGGCCTCCTGCAAATCATCACCAATCTGTAGGCCCGGTAAGCGTCAGCGCCACCGGGCAAATTACGGTTTACCGCCCGTTTACGGTTCTGCTTTAAACTTCACGTCCTGTGTCGCTCTCCCAAACTTATTTTCCCCCTGAACACCGACAAACGCGCCCAGATCGATAAGCATCATCACCAGGATCAGCGTCGGAATAAATCGCCCGACGACCCACTGCCACATCCCCGGCAGCATCACCCAGTTTCCGGCCAGCAGCATCCACGCCAGAATCATTAGCAACGCCCACGCGCCGGAACGTCCCCGGTCATGCAGACGTTTGACCATGACGGCGGCGGTCGGCCACAGCAGGCACACCAGGCAAAATGCCGCCGTTTGGATATCAAGCAGATTTTTCCCCGCCAGCGAAAATAGCGCCAGCATCCCGGCGAACCAGAGGCCGATCCAAATCCAGAAATCACGGCGTCCGATACGCCCTTTAAATGAGAATAACCATTGCTGTATGGTCATGTAAGTTCCTTATATTTTGCCTTCCGCTACAGTTTACCCTTTTGACAAGCCCGACAGTTATCGTTTTAATCGTGAGCAGTCCTAACGAAAGGTAAGATTGATGAAGCCAGGATGTACTCTATTTTTACTGTTGTTTTCTGCTCTCACCGCCAGCATAACGGCGCACGCGCAGCTCTCTTCATCGACCACGACGGCGCCCTATCTGCTGGCGGGCTCGCCAACCTTTGATCTTTCTATTAGCCAGTTTCGTGAGAACTTTAACCGTCAGAATCCCGATCTGCCGCTCAATGAATTTCGCGCCATTGAGAATAGCCGCGATAAGGCGAATCTGACCCGCGCCGCCAGTAAGATTAACGAAAATCTGTATGCCTCCACGGCGCTGGAGCGCGGTACGCTCAAAGTGAAAAGTATGCAGATTACCTGGCTGCCCATTCAGGGGCCGGAACAGAAAGCGGCGAAAGCGAAAGCGCTGGAATATATGGCCGCCATTATTCGTACTGTCGCCCCGTTGCTGACAAAAGAGCAAAGCCAGAAAAAACTGCAAAAGATGCTTATCGCCGGTAAAGGTAAACACTATTACGCCGAGACAGAAGGCGCGGTACGTTATGTTGTCGCAGATAACGGCGAAAAGGGGCTGACCTTCGCGGTTGAACCGATTAAGCTGGCATTATCTGAAAATCTGGAAGGGGCGAATTGATGACAAAAAGCAAAGCCTTTCCGGGGATGAATCTCTATACTGTTTCACAGACCATGCTGCTCTGACGAGCGGCCATCTTCCTTAATTCGCTGACTAAGCGTGGAGAAATGAAATGCGACATCCTTTAGTGATGGGTAACTGGAAACTGAACGGCAGCCGCCACATGGTAAACGAACTGGTGGCTAACCTGCGTAAAGAACTGGCGGGCGTAGCAGGCTGCGACGTGGCAATCGCTCCGCCGGAAATGTATATCGATCTGGCGAAACGCGCTGCTGCCGGTAGCCACATTATGCTGGGCGCGCAGAACGTTGATCTGAACCTGTCTGGCGCATTCACCGGTGAAACTTCGGCTGAAATGCTGAAGGATATCGGCGCGCAGTACATTATTATCGGCCACTCCGAGCGTCGTACTTATCACAAAGAATCTGACGAGCTGATCGCCAAAAAATTCGCCGTACTGAAAGAACAAGGTCTGACGCCGGTACTGTGCATCGGTGAAACCGAAGCGGAAAACGAAGCGGGCAAAACAGAAGAAGTATGCGCACGCCAGATCGACGCGGTACTGAAAACGCAGGGCGCGGCAGCCTTTGAAGGCGCGGTTATCGCTTATGAACCCGTATGGGCGATCGGTACCGGTAAATCTGCAACTCCTGCGCAGGCGCAGGCGGTTCACAAATTCATCCGTGACCACATTGCTAAAGCTGACGCGAAAATCGCTGAACAGGTCATTATCCAGTACGGCGGTTCTGTTAATGCCTCCAACGCAGCCGAACTGTTCGCGCAGCCGGACATCGACGGCGCACTGGTAGGCGGTGCTTCTCTGAAAGCTGACGCTTTCGCGGTGATCGTGAAAGCAGCAGAAGCTGCTAAACAGGCTTAATTGCCGATCAATGTCTGATGGCGCTGTGCTTATCAGGCCTACCAGCCGAGTGCTTATGTAGGCCTGATAAGGTAAAGCCGCCATCCGGCATTTATGCTGTGGAGGGTAAGAAAGTAGTATCCCCGGCAACCTTAAACATCGCCCTCCAGCTCCGCGTATTCTCAGCCAGCCGATCATCACGAAATAACGCACTACCAGAAACAACACGATCGATGCCCTGTGCAATCAGCGAAGGCAACTGATCCTGCGTTAACGACCCATCAATAACGATAATTTTACCTTCGCGTTTATCACCAAGTAGACAGAGAAGCTGTGCCACGCGCTCATGCAAATCACTGGAGCGCATTTTACTGCCGTATCCAGGGTTCACTGCCAGTAGTTGAATAACCTCAACGTCGCTCAGAATGGGGATAATGACATCCAGAGGCGTTGCCGGGCATAAACTAATCCCCCGGATCACCGGCATTTCACCGCCAATAACGGGCACGGTCTGCTGACCAAGCCAGCTTAGCGTATGATGCAGATGAATATCGCCTTCAGCCTGAAGCGTGATGCAGTGTGCGCCCGCCTTCACGCAGGCTTGCGCCGCCGCCCATTGATCCGCTACCATCAAATGAACATCTTTGATAAAGGTTTGCGGCAGTTGCCCAACTGCCCATGGCCCAACGGTAAACTGCGGGCAAAATTGACCATCCATCAAATCCAAATGCAACAGCGGCTGGTTTAGCGCTTCCAACTGTTGCAGATAGCGATGCAACGCAATCCACTGCCCTGCCAGAATACCCACACTAAGCGGATATGACGCTAACAATGCCACACATGCTTCGCGCGTTAATCCGGCAAACTGGCTGTTCATGAGCGCTCCTTAAGGCATCAAACCCATAAAAACTTTTTTTGTCCGCGGACCGGTCATCAACGGTTCAAGCTGCTCCACGCAAGTTTTGTAGTGTGGCGTTGTCTTGTGAAAAGCGACGGCCTGTTCATCAACGTAGGCTTCATAAATATAAAATCGCGTAGGCACCTGCGGATCCTGCAGAACATCAAAACGCAAGTTACCCGGCTCTTTAATTGAGCCCAGATGATTCTGCCGAAAAACATCGATAAATTGTTCAACCTTGTCATCATGAACGTTAATTTCAACCAGCGTAACGTGCATCATTAACCCCCTGATTATTCCAAATAAAATAACAGTCATCCCCATCTCCTCGCATCGGTAAAAGATGGGGAAGCGATCTCATTTAACCTTTCTCACTCAAAAAAAGCTCATAAGCACGCTCTGCTGTTTCGTTATGATGAACGACAGCATGTACCGCTTTAATCATGGCTACCGGATCTTCTGACTGGAATATATTACGCCCCATATCTACGCCAGAAGCCCCCTGGTCAATCGCCTGATAGCACATTTCCAATGCTTCACGTTCAGGCAGTTTTTTACCGCCGGCGATGACAATCGGCACCGGACAACCTGCCGCAATACGCTCAAAACCTTTATCGACATAATACGTTTTGATAATTTGCGCCCCCATTTCCGCAGCGATACGCGTTGCCAGTGAAAAATAACGCTGGTCGCGAGCCATATCTTTACCCACTCCGGTCACTGCCATTATTGGCATCCCGACGCGTAACCCGGCATCAATAAGTTGAATAATATTTTTAATCGACTGATGTTCATGCTCACTACCAATATAAACCTGTGCGGCAGCAGCACAGCTATTCAACCGCACAGCGTCATCCATCGCCACCGCAACCGCCTCATTGCTTAATTCAGTGAGAATAGAATTCGCCCCGGACGCGCGTAAAACGACTGGTTTATTGATTGCCGGAGGTACCACACTGCGTAATATGCCGCGAGTACACATTAAGACATCAGCATATTCAAAGAGCGGCGCAATATTGATATCAATACGCTCAAGTCCGGTTGTCGGCCCCTGGAAATATCCATGGTCAAAGGCCAGCATGACCGTTTTTCTGGTCTTGGGATTAAAAATCCTCGCCAGTCTGGACTGCATTCCCCAATCCAGCGCGCCACAGCCTTTTAATGCGAACAAAGTGTTAGTTTGTGGTTTATCGGTGTGAAAATCTTTGCCATCTTTAATATCATCTAAATCAGCCATTCTTTACTCCGTCGATACATAACAGTTATCAGAAATCATATTTGTCGATATTGTCTTTGTTGAAAATGACACGCTCCGGCAATAACACAATGCCGTTACCTTTTGCCTCATAGTGATATCCCTGCTCACTATTAGGTGAAACGGTGACTTTGCCGATGCCGGGAATATCCAGTGAGTCACCGACATTCATTGGCATATTTTTCAGCAACGCGTTGGCGACATATACGGAAATTTTTCCCTGTTGGACGACATCCCACAGGCCAAACTCTTTAACAGTGCCGCGCTGAACATAAGGGCGCATTACATTCGGCGTACTAAAACCAACAATCGCGAGATTATTGCGTTTAAGGTTCTCCGCCGCCTGTGCCGCAGCAGGTAAAGCGTTAGCGTCAGGCGCGATGATGGCATCCAGATCGGGATACGCTTTGATGATACCTTCCGCCGTCTGGAGCGATTTCGTGGCATCGTTATAGCCAAACTGGGTAGTGACTATCTCCCACCCCGGATGTTCCTGGCTAATTTTGGCTTTAGCTTCTTTTACCCACTGGTTCTGGTCGGTCACCGTTGGGCTGGAATAGAAGAAAGCGACTTTCGCTTTCTCTTTGTCCACCTGATGAGCGGCCATCTCTACCAGCATGCTGCCGAGCTGTTTTGGCGTCCCTTGATTGATATAGTAAGAACGGCACTCCGGCTTGGTATCGGAGTCCCAGGTTAATATTTTCACGCCTCTTTGCATTGCCCGCTTCAACGCCGGGCACAGGCCATCAGGCGAAACGGCAGAAACGATAATGGCGTCATACCCCTGATTGACAAAGTTATTCACCAGTTGAACCTGGCCTGAGACGCTGGGCTCTGTAGGGCCATCGTAAGTTACGTCAATGCCCAGCGCTTTTCCCGCTTCCTGCGCGCCATTACCGCCGCTGGTAAAAAAGCCCACGCCAACCAGTTTGGGAATAAAAGCAATCCGCTCTGCCGCCTGCACGGTCATTACCGCAGATGCCAGACCAAACGCAGTGAGTAAGGCGATCATTTTAATGCTGTGTCTTGCCATTTTTTTCTCCATAAATTTCAAAAGGAAATCATGCCTGATGCGCATTGCGACGGCGTGAGTACCATTCAAGGATTTGGTGACGATGCAAACTGACGGAACGACCAACGACAACAACAATGAGAAGCGCACCGGACAATGCGCTGGAAATTTGATTCGGCACTCCGGCCATCTGTAGCCCCTGCTGTAAAAATCCCACCAGCAGCGCCGCCAACGCGGACCCCATAATCGACCCGGAGCCGCCATAAATATTGGCGCCTCCCAGCACAACCGCCGTAATGGCCGGCATCAGGAAAGAGGCGCCCAGATCCGAACGTGCGGAGCCAAAGTAAGAAACCAGTAATACGGCGGCGATAGCGGAGGCGCATCCGGTCATGGCATACACGGTATACAACGTGCGATTCACCGGGATCGCGCTGTACTGCGCGACACGGGCGCTCTGGCCAATCAGGAAAACGTTGCGTCCCATATGCGTGCGATGCATGAGCAGCCAGAAAAACAAACAGCACACAAGAAAAAAAATAAGCGGCATAGGAATACCAAGAAATGAAATATTGGCAAAGTCAGTGAACGCTGTGGGAAATCCACCAATACCTTCATAACCCGTGGCGCCAGCCATACCAGATAACAATAATGCGCTACCACCAAATAAATACATGGTTCCCAGGGTAATCACCAACGGGTTTACGCCGGTATAAATAATAAGTCCGGCATTTATCAGCCCACATATTGCGCCGAGTAGTAGGGTAATAATAATCGCTAAAGGTAGCGGCATACCAAGCTGAAACAGCACACCCAGGGTAATCGCGCATAGCCCGATTGTAGAACCAAATGAAATATCCATGCCACCGCTGACAATAACCATTGTTAGCGGCAAAGCGACAATACCGATACAAATAAAATCGCTAGTGCTAAAAAGTAAGACATTAATATCTAATAAACGTGGATTAATCAGACCGAAAGCCAGAATTTCAAAGATCAATAAGGCTGCCAGCGCAATTTCCCAGCTATAGCGTCGCCATGGATTCATCATGCCACCTCTTTGTTTTTATTCTGTTGTGCGTGCGTTTTTGCTTCCGCCTGTAGTGGAGTGGGTGGTGATATAAAACGGGCATATTTCTGGCGGCGCAGATTGCGTTGTAATGCGCAACGCAGCCGCCCATCGAATACCAGTACGCCCAACAATACCAGACCAGCAATAAAATCGTTCCACCAGGCGGGGATGCGCAGCAGCACTAACACACTATCGATTTGCGTAAGAAAATAAGCGCCGAGAATAGCGCCGATGACCGTGCCTGACCCGCCTAACAGGCTAATTCCCCCCAAGACGCAGGCCGCGATGGCTTTCATTTCCAGCCCCGTGCCGGTTTGATTGGGAATGAAGCCAATCTGCGAGGCAAACACGATTCCAGCCAATGCCGCCATACCGCCATTAAGTGAAAATGCCATGATGCGTACCATCTCGGTACGGACACCCAATTGCCGGGCGCCCTGCAGGTTATCGCCGGTGGCGTAAAAATTGCGGCCAAAGGCGGTTTTCGCCAGGAGCCAGGCCATAAGCAGCGCTAACACCAGGGTAAACCAGCCGATTGCGGAAATTCCCAGAAACACCGGAGCAGAGAGTTGCTTTAAGCCTGCGGGTAATCCTTCAATCCATTTTCCCCCTGTCCATAGCAGCATGATCCCACGATACAAGCCCAGCGTTCCCAGCGTGGCGACAATGGCGGGTATCTTCAACCAGGCAACCAGTACGCCATTAAAAAATCCGGCGACAATTCCTAATATTAGTGTGGCCAGGCAGGCGACCGGCAGGCTATAGCCGGCGTTTAACATCACTCCCAGCAATACCGCGCACATGCCTGTCGTCGAGCCCACCGATACATCAATATTGCGGGTGAGCATTACCATCGTCGCGCCAATCGCCAACAGCATCAAAATTTGCGCGCTACTGAAAACCATTGTCAGCGTTTGCACGCTCAAATACTGGCTATCCAGCGCGCCAGGAAACACGAATAAACAGACTATTGCCAGCAGTGCCGTCGCTTCCCGATTATTTTGGATGAATTTCAACATGTTGCCTCCGACGCACCATGTTCGCCAAACGCAACGTGCATGATGGTATCAACGTTAATTTCCTCGCCGCATAACGCAGGCCCCCCCAGTTCCCCCTGGTGCATGACATATACGCGATCGGCCATCTGCTCTATCTCTTCCAGATCGGAGGAAATAAACAGCACCGCGACATTTTGTTGCGCGATACTGCGCAACAGCTGATAAATATCGCTGCGGGCGGAGACATCGACACCGCGGGTCGGTTCATCGACAATCAGTAATTGCGGAGAGGCCTCCAGGCATTTGGCAATCAATACTTTTTGCTGGTTACCGCCGGATAAAGTACGCGCCGCCTGTTCGGCATTATTGAGTTTGATATTTAACGCGCGGTGGTAACGTTCAAGAGTGGCGTTATCCCGCTGGGGCTTTATCCAAAATCCTTTTTGGTTGTGGGTCAGCGAACAGACATTCCATGCCAGGGAAGCGTCAAGATACAGCCCGGATGACTGCCGATCTTCCGGCAAATAGACCAGGCCGAGCTGCAACCGCTGTTGGGTTGTCAGGGCGTTAATTTCTTCACCATTGAACAGCATCCGCCCCGCATTGACCGGTCTAATACCGTACAGCGTTTCAGCCAGTTCTGTGCGTCCCGCGCCGACCAACCCGGCCAGACCAAGTATTTCGCCTGCCCGCACCTCAAGGTTGATATTCATAAAACCTTCGCCCGTCAGCGACTCCAGCGCTAATACCGTCGCGCCGCGTTCGTTCTGCGGGCGGCTGCCAGGCAATTCCAGCCACAACTTTTGATTCGCGGAAAGACTGACGCCCTGCGTTGCCGGGGTGATAGCTTGAATAATCTCGTCGGTAGAAAGGTCATGCGTTTTTCCGAATAATGCGATTTTACCGTCACGCATCACGCTAACGCAGTGAGCTAACTGTCTAATTTCTGGTAGCTTATGAGAAATAAATACAATTCCGACACCCTTTTTCAGCAACTCTTGCAGACGCGTAAATAACCGATCAGTTTCGGCTGGCGTTAACGACGCCGTGGGCTCATCAAGAATTAAGATTCGCGAGTCGCGCATCAAGCCGCGCATAATTTCAACGATCTGGCGGTCTGCAACATCAAGCGTACCCGCAGCGCTCGCCGGATCGAGTTGGCATCCCATCGCCTTTAATAGCTGCTGCATTTTTTCCGTGGAGGCCTGACGTCCCTGCAAGCCAAACAAGATATTTTCCCGCACCGATAAACTCGGAAATAACAGAGGCTCCTGGGGAACCAGGTAAATGCCATACTGGTGCGCCTTCAGAGGCGTTAAATGACTGCAACGCACACCAGCAATATCGATAGTCCCTCCATCTGGCGGGACTATACCGGCAATAATCTTCATTAATGTTGATTTACCCGCACCATTGCCGCCAAGCAATGCGTGCACCTCTCCCGCATGCAGAGTAAAGTCAATTCCCTTTAGTACTTCGACGCCGGAATAACTTTTATAAATGTTCTGCACACAAATCAGAGGGGATGCAGTATTGTGACTGATTTGCATGTTGCCTCCGCTCCCTCAATGTTGACTGACGGGACTGAACAAATGTTTTTTGAAAAAGAAATTGTTCAAAACGGTAGTAGTTATTTGGTCAAAAAACTCTCATCCAGATCACGTTTTCTGAATAAATGAATTTTTAGATGATAAATGTTCAGATTTGACGCGTTTTTGTGGCGTTAATCACGGTTATTTCGGAGTGATAACTGAACAATTGTGTTAATGATTTAGAAATGTTCAAAGTAAAGCCAGGTTATGACAATGAGCGATAATACGTTGGTATCTGATTATGGAATGTGCGAAGAAGAGCAGGTGGCGCGTATTGCCTGGTTCTACTATCACGATGGATTGACGCAGAGTGAAATCAGCGAGCGTCTGGGGTTAACCCGGCTAAAGGTTTCTCGTCTGCTGGAGAAAGGGCATCAGTCCGGTATTATTCGCGTACAAATCAACTCCCGTTTCGAAGGGTGTCTTGAGTATGAAAATGCCTTGCGTAACCACTTCGCATTGCAGAATATCCGCGTGCTGCCGGCATTACCCGATGCCGATATTGGTCTGCGCTTAGGAATCGGCGCCGCCCATATGTTGATGGAGTCACTGCGGCCACAGCAACTACTGGCCGTCGGCTTTGGCGAAGCCACGATGACCACATTAAAACGCCTCAGCGGATTTATCTCGGCGCAACAAATCCGACTGGTCACGTTATCCGGCGGCGTGGGGCCGTATATGACCGGAATAGGCCAGCTTGATGCCGCTTGTAGCGTAAGTATTATGCCCGCGCCGCTGCGCGCATCATCGCAGGAAATTGCCTGCACGCTGCGCAATGAAAATAGCGTGCGGGATGTGATGCTCACAGCGCAAGCTGCCGATGCCGCCATCGTGGGGATTGGGGCAATTAACCAGAAAGATCAAGCCAGTATCTTAAAATCCGGCTATATCACTCAGGGTGAACAACTCATGATTGGCCGCAAAGGCGCAGTAGGCGATATTCTGGGCTATTTTTTTGATGCTCATGGCGAAATTATTCCAGACATCAAAATCCATAACGAATTAATTGGCCTGAAGTTAAATTCACTTTCCACGATCCCAACCGTGATTGGCGTCGCCGGCGGCGAACAAAAAGCAGAAGCTATTATTGCCGCTATGCGCGGTAACTATATCAATGCGCTGGTTACCGATCAGAAAACCGCAGGGAAAATAATTCAACTTATTGAAAAATAAAAAATAAAACAACACTTACCTCAATTCAATAAACAATAACTGACAGGATTTTATGTAACGATGTAAAAATAGCCGAGGATAAAAAAATGGCTCGACTCTGTACCCATACTGAATCAGGACATTACCTGATGGCTCTTGACGCCGGTACCGGTAGCGTCAGAGCAGTAATTTTTGATCTACAAGGAAAGCAAATAGCTGTCGGTCAAGCGGAATGGCAGCATCTGGCCGTGCCGGATGTGCCTGGTTCGATGGAGTTTGATCTTGCCAAAAACTGGCAACTGGCTTGCCAGTGTATTCGTCAGGCACTACAGAAAGCCGCCATTCCTGCAACGGCTATCGCTGCCGTATCGGCCTGTTCGATGCGTGAAGGCATTGTTATTTATGACAGTAACGGCGAACCAATTTGGGCCTGCGCTAATGTTGACGCCCGCGCGGCGCACGAAGTCAGTGAATTAAAAGAGCTGCACGATAACACCTTTGAGGAGGAAGTTTATCGTTGCTCCGGGCAAACGCTGGCGCTCAGCGCTATTCCGCGTCTGCTCTGGCTTGCCCACCATCGTCCGGATATTTATCATCGCGCGTCAACCGTCACTATGATCAGCGACTGGATGGCCTTTATGCTCAGCGGCGAACTGGCGGTCGATCCCTCCAACGCAGGCACGACGGGGTTATTGGATCTGGTGACCCGCAACTGGAAACGTAGCCTGTTACAGATGGCGGGCCTGCGTTCTGACATTCTCTCGCCGGTAAAAGAAACCGGGACGCTGCTCGGTCACATTTCACAGAAAGCGGCTGAACAGTGCGACCTGCAAGCGGGTACGCCGGTCATCGTTGGCGGCGGCGATGTGCAGTTAGGCTGTCTGGGGCTGGGCGTCGTACGCCCGGCGCAAACGGCCGTGCTGGGCGGAACCTTCTGGCAACAGGTAGTCAATCTTCCCACGCCGGTCACCGACCCAAACATGAACGTTCGCATCAATCCTCATGTGATCCCCGGTATGGTACAAACCGAATCTATTAGCTTTTTTACTGGGTTAACGATGCGTTGGTTCCGCGACGCCTTTTGCGCCGAGGAAAAACTAATCGCTGAAAGGTTAGGTATTGATGCGTATTCCCTGCTGGAAGATATGGCCAGCCGGGTGCCTCCCGGCGCGCACGGTGTGATGCCCATCTTCTCTGACGTTATGCGTTTTAAACGCTGGTACCACGCCGCGCCGTCGTTTATCAATCTGTCTATCGATCCTGAAAAGTGTAATAAAGCGACCCTATTTCGCGCGCTGGAAGAGAATGCCGCCATTGTTTCCGCCTGCAATTTACAGCAAATTGCCGCGTTTTCCGGCGTACAGGCCGACTCGCTGGTTTTTGCCGGCGGAGGATCTAAAGGCAAATTATGGAGCCAAATCCTTGCCGACGTTACGGGACTCACCGTTCACGTACCTGTCGTCAAAGAAGCTACCGCGTTAGGGTGCGCTATTGCCGCAGGCGTTGGCGTGGGTATCTGGCCGTCGCTGGCGGAAACGGGAGAAAAGCTAGTGCGCTGGGATCGGGAGCATAAACCTAATCCTGAAAATTTCGCTGTCTATCAGCAGGCCAGAGAAAAATGGCAGGCCGTTTATCAGGATCAACGCGCGCTGGTCGATGGTGGCTTAACGACATCCCTCTGGAAAGCGCCAGGCCTGTAACAGGAGAATAAGCATGCAAAAAACGAATGAGAAGAATCATGAATACCGCTTTGGCGATAATGGCCCTAAATACTTAATCCGTGGGCCGGGCTGCGATATGGGCGTCGTCATACTACAACCAGGGCAGTCATTCCCTAACCATCGCCATAATACCGCTTGTGAGATTTTTTATACCCTAAGCGGTGAAGTGTGCCTGTATCTGGAAGGAACACCTCATATCCTGCAAACTGGAGATGTTTTACAGTGCGAACCTGGGGAGGCGCATTATCTCATTAATAACGGCGATAAACCCTGGAAAGGCGTGTTTATTAAATCGCCGCATCTGGAAAATGACAGCCACCCCGCGGATCCACCGGCCTGGTAACGCCCGCGCCATCGCCAGATTTTGCCGGATAGCGCCACGAGAGCCTTGTCCGGCCTCCAAACGGCATTCGTTAATGCAATATCAAGCTGTCATTTGATGACCTGTTGGTTCAAGATATCACACTGATGATCCTGAATTTCCTCGGCAGAAGCGCGATTGAAGGTCAGTAAATTACGCTCGGTCGCCAGCAGGACAAAAGAGCCATCGCTTTGGCGTACCCCCGCCAGCGCGATACATCACAGCATCCCCGCCCGCGCAGGAACTTTCCCTGGTCCCATCGCCACAGCAAAAAATAGCAGTGCGGTCATAAACTCCGGCAGTAGCGAAGTCGCCCACAGAAGGATAGTAACGCCAACGATGATGGAAGGGAGGAGCAGAGGATGGGACAACCAGAGCGACATACCTGTCTCCTGTCGATTTTTTCAGCAAGAATACGACGGACAGTCAGGCAGGTAAACGCCAGATATAGTGAGGTTATCGCAGGATTAAGCGGACAGATCAGTGATAATGAATTTCACCAAAGTATTCAGACAGCACGTAATAGCGGCAATACTCAAAAGGGCTGTCCTTCCCGGCCTGAAACGTCTGTCTGGCGACAGATAACAGCGGTTTATTGGCGGCGATTTGCAATTTTTCGCACAGGTCAGCGGAAGGTAAAATCGCCTCAACTTTTTCTATCGCCGAGTCGCTTGTGACGTTTAATAACGAATAAAGCGACGTATGCTCCAGCGCCTGCGGTGTGAGTTGCAGATCGGGAAAGAAGCTAAGATCGAGATAAATTTTCTCATGGTTAAATGGACGGTTATTCAGGCAACGAATACGCGAAATATAGAGATAGTGATGCTGTGCGGGCAGGCTCAAGCCGTCTGCCTGAGCGTCGCGCGCGCGGCGCGGCGCGATTTCCAGAATACGGTTCTCAATCGCCACGCTGGCGTCCTGGAGATCGCGGGTAATACCGCGAAACGTGTGCCCGTAGCTCACGCCTTCCGGCACCGAGCACACCACCGAACCACTCCCGCGCTGCGACGAAATAATGCCCGCATTGATTAATTCGCTCCAGGCCTGTTTAACCACAATCAGCGAGACGTTGTAGGCTCTGGCGATCTCTTTTTGCGTCGGCAGTTGACTACCTAAAGGCAGGGATCCATTTTGGATCTGCTGACAGATGATAAAAAATAGTTGCTTATAAAGCGGAGTAAAGCTCGTTTTATCAACCTGCAAGCTGCGCACCTCACGTCTTCGCCAGCAGGGGACGTTTTACCGTCCCCGGCAGGGTGAATTCGCTACCCTGCGATTTGCCTGGCCAGTTCTGCCAAATCGAAATGATTCATACGATCCAAAGTCGTTAAATAATCGGCGGGAAAAGCCTCCACGCCATGGAATGCGCCGGAAATCGCCCCGACCATGGTGGCGACAGTATCAGTATCATTGCCGATATTAACGCCGGAGATAATAGCATCTACGGCAGAATTCGGACAACACGCGAACAGGCCAAAGGCCGCCGGCACCGCTTCACTCACGTGCAGCCCGGAGCCAATAATATCAGCAAGTTCCACCACCGCCGTTTCCCAATGGCGATGACGTTTACCGATATCTACGGCCAGCTCAATGCGTCGGGCAACGGAAGGACCTGCCACCATCATCGCACCTTGCTCCTGCGCCAGCAGATAGCCCCTTTGCGCACCGTAAATACCGGCGGCAATAATGCTGTCTGCGTTGGTCTGCGCTCTTAACGCCTCGCTGGTTGCCGCCGCCATCGCCGCTGCGCCGGACATCGCCAGCACGTTATTATGCGTAAAACGGCAAATCTGCAGCGCGCAGTCAATCGCCGCGTCGATATCGCCAGGATGCAGCACCGCCGCCGGCCAAATCTTCATAGCCGCGCCGTTGGTGGCTTCGGCATTACCCTTATTAATGATCTGTACCGATTGTTTTTCGCCTTCCAGCTCGCCCTGCAAAGAGGCGCGATTATCATTAAATATCGCTTTCATTGCCGCCCGCGTCGTCGGACCGGTAAAGTTGGCGTAGAAAGGATAATCCAGCCACTGTTGGAAAGCTTCGCGCATCGCTTCGTCGCTGACTTCACGCTGATGGCGCAGCAGCGCGTCCATAATGTACTTAGCCTGAATAAAATCATCCGTGCACATACCCGCTTCATTGCAGCGGCCAAACGTGTCCGCAGGCGGTTTTTGAAAGGTCGTCACCCAGCCGCCAAAATAGTCTTTTATCTGCTGCTGGGTGCGTACTTCCGTCGCGGCTCCCATCGCGTCCGCGGCGGCGGCGCCAACCAGGCATCCCAGTATTTTGTTTTGATCAACGTGCATGATGACTCCTTATTTCACGGTCATGGCTTGTGCCAGCGAATGGCTGGACAGAAAAGTGTTGAGCTGCTCAGGAAACGGCAGAGCGGTCATTGCGCCTTTTGCCGTCACCGCCATAGCGCCGCAGGCATTGGCATTGCTGATGGCTTCCGCCAGCAGGGCATGATCCCAGCAATTTGCGCGGGAAAGGGTGAACAGCAGGCCGCCGACAAAAGCATCGCCGGCTCCCGTGGTATCGACGACATCGACGCGCGGTGCGGGAAAATGGAGCTCCCCCTCGGCGGTAATCAACAGCGCGCCATCGGCCCCCAGCGAAATGATGGTGGTGTCGCAGCCCAGATCGCGCAGGTAATAACGCGCATCCTGCCAGTGGCTGGCGCCGCTGAGCTGGCACAGCTCATCTGCCGAGACTTTACAGATAGAAGCCAGCGCGGTGGAGCGGGCGATCAGCTCAGGGATTTCATCGGTATTGCGCCACATTTTGCTGCGTAAGTTGACGTCAAACAGTACGTAACCACCCGCTTCACGCATTCTTCTCGCTCCCTCAAGGCACGCCTCGCGAGCGGGACTGTCGGTGAGGCCAATTGAGCTGAAGTAAAACCATTCGTACTGCCTGAACGGCGGCAGGTCCTGCGGCGAGACGTAGGTATCGGCACCAGGATGCACCAGATAGGTAAAACTACGCTCCCCATCAGCCGTCAGGTTGACGATCAGCACCGCGCTGGTCAGGTCCGCATCCAGCCGCAGCGAAGAGACATCCACGCCGTTATCCTGGAAAACCTGGCGCAGGAAGCGGCCGGCGTCATCGTCGCCAAGACAACCGATAAAACCGCACTCCCCGCCCAGCCTGGCAACGCATACCCCCACGTTCGCCGACGCTCCGCCGGGGCATTTCAGATAGCTGTTCTGTTTTTCCGGCACCAGATCAACGGAAGCATCGCCGATAACCCAAACCTTATTCATGGCCTTCATTTGCGCCTCCTTATGCCTGTTTCTGCGCCAGGGCAAGCTGAATATCACGATAATATTCGTTGTTAATCAGATACTTTTTCATAAGCAGCCCAACCGCAAGGTGGAACAGCGCCGGAATGAGCGTCATCATCAGCGCAATACCGGTGAGCGAACGCGCGCTCTGTTCAACATCGGCCTGATAGCCAAAGTGGCTCAGCAGGAATCCGAGTATCCCGCCCGCGATCCCCATCCCAAACTTCTGGAAGAAGAGGATGCCGCCAAACGCCAACCCGGAAACGCGCAGACCGGTTTTCTTTTCTCCGTAATCCACCGCTTCGGCGATAGAGGACCAGAACACCGGCATTTGCATATCGCAGAAGAAATTAATAAGAAAATAGAACGCAAAGGCCAGGATAAGATTTTCACGCCCGACGGAGAAATACATCAGCGCGCTCAGGACAAAGGTAATGATCTGGGTGTAGCGGAACATCTTAATTTTGTCCCAGAACTTGGTTATCCAGGTGGTGGCGATCATCGCTAAAATAGAGGCAACAACGCCGGTAGTCAGAAAGGGTGAAATCAGGCTATCTCCGCCGTTCAGATAATACTTGGCGTAATAAGCGGCAACGGAACCGCGAATAACATAACCGCACATCAGCAGCAGAATAACAACGCCGAGAATAATCCACTGATCGTTACGTAACAGATATTTAAACTGTTTCCCCACCGATAGCGAGGTAATTTCCGGCTCGCTGCGTTCACGCGTGGTAAGAAAACAGAAGATAAACAGCAAGGCGCCCATCGCCCCCATCAGCCCCATCGAAAACTGGTAACCCAGCGCCTTGTTGCCCTGCCCCAGCCAGACGGCAAGCATCGGTACGACGATAGTCACCAGGAAAGCGGCAATCTTGGTCATCACAAAGCGATAGCCGTTGGCGCTTAACCGTTCGACGGGATCGCTGGTAATGACGCCAATCATCGAAATATAGGGAATGGTGATCGCGGTATAGACCAGGGTCATAAGAATATAGGTGCCATAGGCCCACGCCAGCTTGGCCATATAAGCCATGTCAGGCGTAATAAACATCAAATACACGGCGAAACCAAAAGGAATGGCAAACCACAGCAGCCACGGGCGGTAACGTCCCCAGCGCGTATTCAGTTTATCGGTCAGAACCCCCATGGCCGGATCGATAATGGCATCAATCATCCGCACAACCACAAACAGTACGCCAACATCAGCAGCGCTCAGGCCGTAGATATCGGTATAGAAATAGGCGAGGAGCAGCTGCATGGCGATAATCACAACGTTTATCGCCATATCTCCCGCGCCGAAGCCGATTTTTTCCACGATAGAAAGTTTCATGTTGATATTCCTTTACGCTTAACAGCGCAAATCTGGTGAACAATTAATGATGTCACTACATGAAATAAAAACGTTTTTATATAAGCCATCCACCAGACAATCTATGGAGGCTATGAAGAGAGTGTAACTAACCACAAAAAGATATAAAGGTATACCTTTATATCTTTTGATCGGTTTCACATATTTTTATAGACACGATCTTACCCCAGTTTTAAACCGGGATAAGAATCAATAAGATAATGAGCAGGGGGTGGAACGAAAATCAGCGGGAAGACAAAATGGCGCAACTATGGTCCTGAATCTCTTCCGCCGATGCGCGGTTGAAGGTCAGTAAATTACGCTCGGTCGCCAGCAGGACAAAAGAGCCATCGCTTTGGCGTACCACCGCCAGCCCATAGCGTCCCATATGATCGCGCGCTTCCGGCACCTCTTCCGCCAACATCATAAACGGACTACGCTGCGCCAGTTCGCTCTCGGTTACCCGGCGCGCCAGGTATTCATGCCCCATCAGGTCGCCCGGTAGCGGAAGCCAGCGAGTGCTGATGCGCGTGAGATCGTTATCCAGTTGTTCCCGAACGTCAGGACGGATGCAAGAAATATGGATATGCAAATGGTCCTGTGAACGACCAAGCCGCGAATTAATCGCCAGCGAGACCGCGCTATCCGGAATATCATGCCCGTATTTTTTACTCATATAGCCGCGAGCCTGCCAGGCCAGCCAGAAAAAGTTGGGCGTAGCGGGTTCCAGCAATAGCGGGCTTTCTGTACCGTTGATACGGTAGGTGGGCATCAATAAATATTGCAACGGACCGTGACGATCTTTAAAGACGACATAGCCGGCGCGAGGTTTGACTTCCGCGCAAGGCGCTGGGTTTTGATGCTGTAACTGATCGGGCAGGCATTGTTCAAGCACAATTTCCCGTAACGCATCAGGATTGCCGGAAAATTTCCAGTAACCGACGCCCGCCGCGGCGACAATCACTATCACCGCCAGTAAAAAGTAACCTGTTTTTTTCATGTTATGCGTTCCCTGTGACCCATAGACGGGGAAGAGTAACGCAAAATTGTGGCAAAGAAAAAACCCGGTAACATAATACGTTACCGGGTTTATAAACGGTTTAGCGTTTGCTGATTTGGTCGAACGTACCGCCATTAGCGAAGTGATCTTTTTGCGCCTTCGCCCAGCCGCCAAACACCTCGTCAATGGTGAACAGCTTCAGCTTCGGAAACGCATCGCCGTATTTTTTCGCCACGTCAGCATCGCGCGGACGGTAGAAGTTTTTCGCTGCTATCTCCTGCCCTTCCGGCGAGTAGAGATACTTGAGATAGGCTTCCGCTACCGCTTTGGTGTCTTTCTTTTCCACCACTTTGTCGACTACGGAAACGGTCGGCTCTGCGAGAATAGATTCACTCGGGGTCACTATCTCGAATTTATCTTTACCCAGTTCGTTCGTCGCCAGCAGCGCTTCATTTTCCCAGGCGATCAGCACATCACCGATACCGCGTTCAACGAAAGTATTGGTTGAGCCACGCGCACCGGAGTCCAGCACTTCAACGTTTTTAAACAGGGCTTTCACAAAGTCCTGAGCTTTGGCCTGATCGTTATTGTTATGGTGCAGGGCGTAGCCCCATGCCGCCAGATAGTTCCAGCGTGCGCCGCCAGAGCTTTTCGGGTTTGGCGTAATCACCGACACACCGGGTTTAATCAGATCGTTCCAGTCATGAATTTGTTTTGGATTGCCTTTACGGACCAGGAAAACGATGGTGGAGGTGTAAGGTGCTGAGTTATCCGGCAGACGCTTAATCCAGTTTTTATCGATACGACCACGTTCCGCAATAGCGTCCACATCGTAAGCCAGCGCCAGCGTCACGACATCGGCTTCAATGCCGTTAATAACGGAAGTCGCCTGTTTACCCGAACCGCCGTGCGATTGACGGATCACGACGTTGTCGCCGGTTTCCTGCTTCCAGTGCGCGCTAAACGCTTTGTTGTACTGCTCGTACAGCTCACGCGTTGGATCATACGATACGTTAAGTAGCTGAATATCCTTTGCCAGAATGCTGGTTGACGCCAGCAATAATGTGAACCCCACGCCCCACTTTTTCATCGCCCGACTCGCTTATGTTGTGTTGTGATGAGCAAAGCGTGCCAGAAAGAGATCCAAACATTAAAGAATAAAAAAAGATTGGCTATAACTTAGAGGAATAAATCTGAGGGATTGCCGGATGGCGGCTAGCGCCTAATCCGGCCTACACGTTTCTGCAACCTGTAGGCCTGATAAGCGTAGCGCCATCAGGCGCGCAAAAACAATCAGTACAGTTTTTTCGCGCACTCCATCCAGTCGCTTTTGAACGGACGCTTCATGTTTTCAATCGCATCGATGATGTCATGATGAACAAGCTGCTCGTTCTGGATACCGACACAACGACCGCCATGGCCTTCCAGCAGCAGGTCAATAGCATACGCGCCCATACGGGAAGCCAGAATGCGATCGTAAGGTACCGGGGAACCACCGCGCTGAATGTGGCCGAGCACCGTCGCACGCGTTTCACGGCCCGTTTCTTTTTCAATAAAGTGCGCCAGTTCGTCAACATCGCACATATGCTCAGTAATAGCGACGATAGCGTGTTTTTTCCCTTTCGCGATCCCGGCTTTGATTTCCGCCACCAGATCTTCGCGATTAAATTCAACTTCCGGCACCACGATAAACTCACAGCCGCCAGCAATAGCCGCCGCCAACGTCAGGTCGCCGCAATAACGGCCCATCACCTCAACGATAGAGATACGCTGGTGAGAAGAGGAGGTGTCACGCAGACGGTCAATCGCTTCCACTACAGTGCCGAGAGCAGTGAAGTAGCCGATAGTGTAGTCGGTGCCTTTGATGTCGTTATCGATAGTGCCTGGCAGACCGATGCACGGGAAGCCCATTTCAGTCAGACGTTTTGCACCCATATAAGAACCGTCGCCGCCAATAACTACCAGCGCATCGATACCGCGTTTTTTCAGGTTTTCGATCGCGACAGCGCGAATATTTTCGTCACGGAATTCCGGGAAACGGGCGGAACCGAGGAAAGTACCGCCACGGTTGATCATGTCAGATACGCTGTAACGGTCAAGCTGAACCATACGATCTTCATACAGGCCCAGATAGCCGTCATAAATGCCCATGACTTCCAGCCCTTCCGTCAACGCTGCGCGCACAACACCGCGGATTGCCGCGTTCATGCCCGGCGCATCACCGCCGCTTGTCAACACACCGATTTTCTTAATCATGACTACCTCTGAACTTTGGAATGCAAAATGAAATCTATTGCCGGAAGCCGATTTCGCACTTCGAAACGATCCAACGAATATACAGATAGTATAACAATCCCTTCCTGCTGAATTGATTCAGGTCAGGCCAAATGGCGGTAATTTATACACAAAATGCTGGCCTGGCTCACTTTTTAACAATCAATTATACAAGCTCAAACTTCTTGCCTTCCGTGGGGACGACTGAACAGGGATCCTGATGAATAATGACATCTGAACCCGGAAAACGCCGCAAAATCGCCTGCTCTACCTGTTCAGCCACTAAATGCGCCTGAACGAGCGGCAGATTATCTTCCATTTCCAAATGAATCTGAATAAAGCGGGTCGGCCCTGACTGCCGCGTGCGGAGATCGTGCGCGCCGCTGACTCCCGGCCATGACGTCACGATATCAATAATTTCCTGTCGTTCCGTATCGGGCAGCGCGCGATCCAATAATGACTGCACCGCCTCATACCCCATACGCAACGCGCTATACAAAATATAGATGCCGATACCTAACGCAAACAGAGCATCCGCACGATGCCAACCGTACCAGGATAATCCAAGCGCGATAAGAATCGCTCCGTTCATCATAACATCAGACTGATAATGAAGCATATCCGCCCGTACCGCCTGACTTTGGGTCTTGCGTACCACCCAGCGCTGAAACGTGACCAGTATAATAGTGCATATCAGAGCGATGACGGTAACGCCAATCCCCACGCCGGGGTCGTTCATTGGCGTCGGCTTAATCAGATTCTGGATACTGGTCAAAAACAGAAACAACGCCGAACCGGAAATAAACATACTTTGCGCCAGTGCCGCCAGCGACTCCGCTTTACCGTGACCAAACGTATGTTCATCATCTGCGGGTTGCAGCGAATAACGCACGACCAACAAATTCGTCAATGACGCGGCAATATCCACCAGCGAGTCCACCAACGCCGCCAGAATACTCACCGATCCCGTATACCACCACGCAAAAATTTTGATCAAAAGTAACACTGATGCCATCGCTGTTGCCGCGATAGCCGCCCGGCTAACCAGCCGTCCATAGGTTTGATTCATAAATACTCCCGCTATCTTCTGCCGGTAGTATAACGGATGGTTTAAAACAGTAAGCTAATAACAGAATGACAAACTGGAGATAAAAAAAACCCCCACATCATGTGGGGGAAGACAGGGATGGTGTCTATGGCAAGGAAAACAGGGTTGTTACTGGGAACGTGAGTTGCTACTACTCAATAATTTCAACGATGAACTTTTTTGCCATTGCGCCACGTCGCGCAGTTGCTCCATTCGTTGCTGATGCTTTTCATTCAAAACCGCTTGCTGCTCCGGCGTTAACAGGCGATACATCTGGTTACGCACGCGGGCCATTTCGACCTGGCGGGCGACCTGCTCTTGCGCCATTTTTTCTGCCTGAGCGCGCACAGCGCTTTCATCAAATTTTTCTGCGGTGACAAGCCGATGCATTGTCTCCATTTCGCTAACATTAACAGGAGGCTGTTCGTGCCTTGCCTGTTGCATAAGATCTCGCATCTGCTGACGCTGATGTTCGGTTAAACTTATGCCGTCAAACATATGATTTTGCGCGCTACGCTGCGTGGCCCCGTCACCGGGGTGCCAGTTATCGCTTGTAACAACTTCAGCTGCGTGGCTTAAAAAACTGAATGCCAGCGTTGAGGCCATAACAGCAGCGGTAACTTTGCGCATCGCTTGCTCCCAAAATCTTTTCTGTCGCGATTCAACGAGAGACAGTTTACGATTCGGGCTGCAAACATGCGTCAGGGGGTGTAAAACAACGTAAAGTCATGGATTAGCGACGCCTGATGACGTAATTTCTGCCTCGGAGGTACGTAAACAATGAATAAAATCCTGTTAGTTGATGATGACCGAGAGCTGACTTCCCTGTTAAAAGAGCTCCTCGAAATGGAAGGTTTTAATGTCCTGGTGGCCCACGACGGCGAGCAGGCGCTTGAGCTTTTGGATGACAGCATCGATTTACTTTTGCTTGACGTCATGATGCCGAAGAAAAACGGTATCGATACGTTGAAAGCGCTTCGCCAGACACACCAGACGCCTGTCATTATGCTGACCGCGCGCGGCAGCGAGCTGGATCGCGTTCTCGGCCTTGAGCTGGGCGCGGACGACTATTTGCCCAAACCGTTTAACGACCGCGAGCTGGTAGCGCGCATCAGGGCTATTTTGCGCCGTTCCCACTGGAGCGAACAGCAGCAGAGCAGCGACAACGGCTCGCCGACGCTGGAAGTCGATGCGCTAAGCCTTAATCCGGGCCGCCAGGAAGCCAGTTTCGATGGCCAAACGCTGGAGCTGACCGGTACGGAGTTCACCCTGCTCTATTTGCTGGCGCAACACCTCGGCCAGGTGGTTTCCCGTGAACATTTAAGTCAGGAAGTGCTGGGCAAGCGCCTGACGCCGTTCGATCGCGCTATTGATATGCATATTTCTAACCTGCGCCGCAAACTGCCGGAACGCAAAGACGGTCACCCGTGGTTTAAAACATTGCGTGGTCGCGGCTATCTGATGGTTTCCGCTTCATGATAGGAAGTTTAACCGCGCGCATCTTCGCCATCTTCTGGTTGACGCTGGCGCTGGTGCTAATGCTGGTCCTGATGTTGCCCAAGCTCGATTCACGCCAGATGACCGAGCTGCTGGACAGCGAGCAGCGCCAGGGATTGATGATAGAGCAACATGTAGAAGCTGAACTTGCGAACGATCCACCCAACGACCTGATGTGGTGGCGTCGCCTGTTCCGCGCGATCGATAAGTGGGCGCCGCCTGGACAGCGGTTATTACTGGTGACCTCTGAAGGACGCGTGATCGGCGCTGAACGCAGCGAAATGCAGATCATTCGTAACTTCATTGGTCAGGCGGATAACGCCGATCATCCGCAGAAGAAAAAATATGGCCGCGTAGAGATGGTGGGGCCGTTCTCCGTTCGCGACGGAGAGGATAATTACCAGCTTTACCTGATTCGACCGGCCAGCAGTTCGCAATCCGATTTTATTAATCTGCTGTTTGACCGCCCGCTCCTGTTGCTCATTGTCACGATGCTGGTCAGTTCGCCGCTCTTGCTATGGCTGGCATGGAGTCTGGCGAAACCGGCGCGTAAGTTGAAAAACGCGGCTGATGAAGTGGCGCAAGGCAACCTGCGTCAGCATCCGGAGCTGGAGGCGGGTCCGCAGGAGTTCCTCGCCGCTGGCGCCAGTTTTAACCAGATGGTGACGGCGCTGGAACGGATGATGACCTCGCAGCAGCGTTTGCTGTCAGATATCTCCCATGAGCTGCGAACGCCCCTTACGCGCCTGCAACTGGGTACCGCGCTGCTGCGTCGTCGTGGCGGCGAAAGCAAAGAGCTGGAGCGTATTGAAACCGAAGCGCAGCGTCTGGACAGCATGATCAATGACCTGCTGGTGATGTCGCGTAACCAACAGAAAAACGCGCTGGTCAGCGAAACGATGAAAGCCAATCAGCTATGGGGCGAAGTGCTGGATAACGCCGCCTTTGAAGCCGAACAGATGGGCAAGTCGCTAACGGTAAATTATCCGCCGGGGCCGTGGCCGCTCTATGGCAACCCAAACGCGCTGGAAAGCGCGCTGGAAAATATTGTTCGTAATGCGCTGCGCTATTCACATACGAAGATTGAAGTCGGCTTCTCGGTGGATAAAGACGGTATTACGATCACGGTCGATGACGACGGGCCGGGCGTCAGCCCTGAAGACCGCGAGCAGATCTTCCGTCCGTTCTATCGCACTGATGAGGCGCGCGACCGTGAATCCGGTGGTACTGGCCTGGGTCTGGCGATTGTCGAAAGCGCCATGCAGCAGCACCGCGGCTGGGTTAAGGCTGACGATAGCCCGCTGGGTGGGTTGCGGCTCACGCTGTGGCTACCGCTGTACAAGCGAACCTAAAAACCATCGGCCTGCGAATGCAGGCCGATTTTTTATCTCGCCGTCAAGATTTACCGGGAGATTTCCGGCGCTAAAATCCACTCGGCGCTGTCGTTCCACACGTCCATCCGGGTAATTTTGCCATCGCGCACTTCGAAGCGGTCGATAAAGCGGTTATCGGCAAACGGGCGACCGTCGGGCCATTCGCCATACAACGTACCGTTGGAATAAATCACAACGTAATCATCATGCTGCACCGCATCAAACTCGCCCAGCGCCTTCTTCACCCACTTGTAGCGAGCGCCGTTAAACTGCGCGATATCTGCCGCGCCCGCCATCACCCGGCCTCCGGTGAAGGTAATTTTCACCTCCGGGTGCATATACGTTGCGGCGCGTTCAGCATCGGGAATCATCGAGGCCACCAAAAATTCTTTTACGATCGCCACCGCATTTTCAGCTTCAGTCATAACCCTTCCTTTCATTTTGGCGGAGTTTTATCACCCCACAGTCGTCTGGCGCTATCTTCAATTTTGCCGCTCAAACGACGCTTCTGCATGGTGCGGCTCCAGCTCGCCGACAGCCCGGCGGCGCTCAGCAGCCGATGATATTGTTCGTCATCAAACGGCATAGACCAGGCGATAACACCCGCTTCATGAACCGAGACATCGCTCAGACGCGACGCCAGTTCCAGCGGCGCATCGCTGGAGACCTTACCTGGCGCAATGACCCGATACAGCCAGCCGGTTTTTCCGCTGCTCTGCATAAGGAGGGCCATGTCGCTGATGGCAAAGTGGAAATTAAGTTTAAAGCATGGAGAGCGCGGCTGAGTGACCTGGATCAACGCCTCGCCCCAGCGGTAGATATCGCCAATAAACACGTTGTGTTCGGTCATTCCGTCCGTCGACAGATTCTCGCCAAACGCCGGGGCGCAAAACAGCGTCGCCTGCTCGGGGAACTGGCGAATCCAATCAGCATAGTGTTCACGGGGGTAATGGCATAGCGCGCGGTCGGGGCCGCCGTGGATTTTCTTTTCGGCCTGCTGATCGCCTGCCAGACCCAGCTCGGTCAGCATAAGTTCGCCGTCGATTTGCACCTTGGCGATAGCGCTCGGGCGGCTGCCGTCATAGTCACGAATTTTGCCAATAAACACGTCAACCGGATAATGCATCTGCTGCTCCTTACGCGGATACAAAAAAAGCGAGTCATCAGACTCGCTTCTACAGACGAGCAATGCAAATTATTTTTTAGCGGCGAAACGCGCTGCTGCTTCGTCCCAGTTCACCACGTTCCAGAACTCTTTGATGTAGTCCGGGCGGCGGTTTTGGAATTTCAGATAGTAAGCGTGTTCCCACACGTCCAGACCCAGGATCGGGAAGCCGGAAGCGCCGGAAATGGCTTCACCCATCAGCGGGGAATCCTGGTTTGCGGTAGAAACCACAGCCAGTTTGTCGCCTTTCAGCACCAGCCACGCCCAGCCGGAGCCGAAACGGGTTGCTGCTGCTTTTTCGAATTCAGCTTTGAAGTTGTCAACGGAACCGAAGTCACGCTCGATAGCCGCTTTCAGGTCGCCCTGCAGAGTGGTGCCTTTTTTCAGCCCTTTCCAGAACAGGCTGTGGTTAGCGTGGCCGCCGGCGTTGTTACGCAGCACGGTTTTTTTGTCCGCTGGCACCTGGTCCAGTTTAGTAATCAGTTCTTCAACCGGCAGGTCAGCAAACTCAGGCAGGTTTTCCAGCGCCGCGTTAGCGTTGTTGACATAGGTTTGATGGTGTTTGGTGTGGTGAATCTCCATCGTCTGCTTATCGAAGTGCGGTTCCAGTGCATCATAAGCGTACGGCAGGGATGGCAGTGTATAACTCATAATCATCTCCATTATTGTCGAGCGGCACAGTGTTAACGCCGCGTAAGCAGTTGGTTCATTATAGTTAATTAAATGATATTGAAAATGATTATCAATGCCGTACTTTTTCCAGGGTTATAAACGTTACGGCATCCGCTGAAAAAAACCGTTTTTTACGCCTCCAACCGAAACCGCCTGTTGATGAATTCCTGGAAATCATGAAATGTGAAACAGGGTTTCAAAATCTTTCTTTTGGTGCCAAATTTTGTCATCGGTGGCAAAATCAAGAAGGTTATAATTTCACCATGCAATTACATTCCCGGTAAATTATTACAATTGCGAGGGAATTATGAAGCAACCTGGTTTTATACGTCTGGCTACGTTGGCCTTACTCTCCACACTCTCTTTCTTCTCCCACGGCGAAACCATTTTGCGCCTGGCCTACGCTGAAAATAGCCAGCCGGTAAAAGATGCGTTGCACTTCCTGGGGCAGCAAGTTGAAGAGAAAACGGGCGGCGATATCAAAGTACAGTACTTCCCGGACGGACAGCTTGGCGGCGAACGCGAACTGGTGGAGTTGACGCAGGTCGGCGTCGTCGACATCACTAAAGTGTCGTCCGGGCTGATGGAGAGTTTTTCGCCTGAGTACGGCGTGTTCTCACTTCCCTACCTGTTTGCCACCGTCGATGAATACTACCGCGTAATGGATAACCCACAGGTGATGGAGCCTGTTTATCAGTCCACCGCCGCACAGGGGTTTGTCGGCGTAGGCTGGTATGATTCCGGCGCGCGTAATTTTTATATGAGCAAAGCGCCGGTTAAACGCATTGAGGATTTACGCGGGAAGAAGATCCGCGTCATGCAGAGTGAGACGGCGATCCAAACTCTCAAACTGCTGGGCGCTTCGCCCATCGCCATGAGCCAGGCGGAGGTCTATACCTCGTTACAACAAGGCATTCTCGACGGCGCGGAAAACAATGAGTTCGCTCTCACCATCGCCCGCCACGGCGAAGTCGCCCGTTATTACACCTACGATATGCACACCCGCATTCCCGATATCCTGCTAATGAGTACCCTCACGCTGGAAAAGCTGACGCCGGAACAGCAGCGCATCGTCGAAGCCGCCATCAAGGCGTCGATCGAATTTGAGAAAGCCGCATGGGACAAGGAAATAGAGAAAACCAGGCTGGCGGCGGTAAAAGATTTCAACGTTGAATTCTACGAGATCGACAAAAAACCCTTCCAGAAGGCAGTACAGCCTATTTACGACGGTCTGAAAAACAAACCGCGGCTTTACGGGCTGTATCAACGTATCCAGACAGCAAAAAATTAATCTAATCAGGAAATTAAGATGAACACATTCAGAAAAGGACTTGATTTATTGCTGGGCGCTATCTGTTGCCTGGTGCTGGCGATAATGGTTGGCATCGCCTGCTGGCAGGTGGTGAGCCGCTACATTCTGGGCGTTCCCAGCACCCTTACCGAAGAGATGCTGCGATTTCTCCTGGTGTGGGTATCAATGCTGGGCATGGCTTTTGTCGCCGGTCAGAAACAGCATATTAGCCTGACTCTCTTACTGGATAAGGTGTCGCCGACGATTCGCGGCTGGTGGGATATTATCCTGCAGGTCATTTTTATCGCATTTTCCATTTGGGTATTGATTATCGGCGGCTTAAAGATTTCTGCGATTTCTATGCTGCAAATCTCCCCTGCGCTGGGCATTCCGATGGGGAAAATTTATTACGCGCTCCCCTGCGCGGGCGTACTGATCATCCTCTATGGGCTGCTAAATATCGTTGACGCCCTGAAAGCTATCCATTCCGCCACGGATACCACTGAGCACACTCTGGAGAAATCACATGATTGACCCTATTTTTGCGTCCTGTACGCTAATTGCCGTCTTTGTTGTTTTACTGGCCATGGGCGCGCCTATCGGGATCTGCATCGTTATCGCCTCTTTCAGCACCATGATGCTGGTACTGCCTTTCGATATTTCGATGTTCGCCACCGCGCAAAAAATGTTCTCCAGCCTGGACAGTTTTGCCTTGCTGGCCGTGCCGTTCTTCGTTTTGTCCGGGGTGATCATGAATAGCGGGGGAATTGCCGCCCGACTGGTCAATTTTGCCAAACTGTTTACTGGCAAACTGCCCGGCTCGCTCTCTTACACCAACATCGTCGGCAATATGATGTTCGGTGCAATTTCTGGATCGGCAATTGCCGCCTCAACCTCTATCGGCGGCGTGATGGTGCCGATGAGCGCGCGCGAAGGTTACGATCGCGGCTTTGCGGCCGCGGTGAATATCGCCTCCGCGCCGACGGGAATGTTAATTCCACCCACCACGGCTTTTATCCTTTATGCGCTGGCAAGCGGGGGAACATCGATTGCCGCTCTGTTCGCTGGCGGTCTGGTCGCGGGAGTGCTGTGGGGCGTTGGCTGTATGCTGGTCACGCTGGTGGTCGCTAAGCGTCGAAATTATCGGGTTTTCTTCACCGTCCAAAAAGGCATGGCGCTAAAAGTTGCCGTTGAGGCCATTCCCAGCCTGCTGCTGATCGTGATTATTGTCGGCGGCATTGTGCAGGGGATTTTCACCGCCATTGAAGCCTCCGCGATTGCTGTGGTGTATACGTTATTGCTGACGATGGTGTTTTACCGCACGCTGAAAATTAAGGATTTGCCTTCGATTTTGCTCCAGACAGTGGTAATGACCGGGGTCATCATGTTCCTGCTGGCAACCTCTTCGGCGATGTCCTTCTCGATGTCGATCACCAATATTCCTGCGGCGCTGAGCGATATGATCCTCGGTATTTCCGCCAATAAACTGGTTATCCTGTTAGTCATTACCGTCTTTTTGTTGATTATCGGCGCATTTATGGATATCGGTCCGGCCATTCTGATTTTTACCCCGATTCTGCTGCCGATCATGGCTAAACTGGGCGTCGATCCGGTGCATTTCGGCATTATCATGATCTATAACCTGGCGATTGGCACTATTACGCCGCCAGTTGGCAGTGGTTTATATGTCGGGGCGAGCGTCGGTAAGGTCAAAGTTGAGGAAGTGATTAAACCGTTGCTGCCTTTTTACGGCGCGATTATCGGCGTTCTGTTATTAATTACCTACATTCCGGAAATCACACTGTTCTTACCCCGTCTACTGGGCATCATGTAAGCGCATAGTTTCCTGCACATCTCGTTGCCGGATGGCGATTCGCGTCTTATCCGGCCAACGCACGATAATAATTATCCGCAGGTCATCACCAGGTAAAAAAAACCGGCTACCTATAAAGTAGCCGGAAAAGGGAATAAATAATAAACAGGGATAATGATTAGAATGTGTAGCCTATACCCACGCGGAAACGGGTTTGTCTTTCATCGCTGTTGCTATTGACGGAAACATTACCTACCTCAACGAATGGCGACCATTGGTCAATAATATAGGCAGTTCTGAAGTTATATTCATAATTATCTTTGCCGCCATCGTAAAGATCATATTTATCGGCTTTCTTATAAATTCCTTCGATTGTCCAGTCAAAATTGTTCCATTTATAACCCGCCCAGACATCCATACGATTGATGGTATCATCATCACGGATATCAGAAGAACGGCGTACATATTCAAAACGATAGCGCGCGCCAACCCACCAGCTTTCATTTAATGTCCACGTCGCGCGGAAGTAAGGCTTATAGGTAGAGTAACCATTGCCGGTTTCCAGCACAAAACCCGGTTGCCAGGCGACATCACCGGTTTTAAATTGGTAGCTTATCGTATATTCGTTGCCCTGTGTTTCCAGGTCATTAAACGCTTTATTGGTGTCATCCCCGCCTGATTTTGAGATAGCTTCTATCGCAAAACCAAAACCATTCGCAAACCGATGAGAAATATACGCACGGTCATAGTTAGCTTTACTGTCGTCAAGATATTCATGACGAACATCGACATATACTGCATGCGCATTTGTTACAACAAGAGGTAATAGTAAGAAAAGAGATTTTCTCATAACAGAATCCATTTAATTTAAAATTAAAACGTTGTTTTATGTCAGGCCGTTACAACCATAATACGCAATGTGAATGGCGACAATATAGGCAAAGATCTTTAATTTAAAATTGGGATAATGTTCAAAAAGCAAAATAAAATAAATGAAATTTATATTCGCCATATAACATAAAAATCAAAACACCATCAACAAAGCCAATATAGGGATTTCCCTATATTTATATTTCATTGATTCCTAACGTTAATTTCAATATATTTAAATTGTAAATACAAATAAAACAACTAAATAATTACTGTATAACTACCCTTTTATCAAACGGTAAGTCAGACTATTCCCATTATGTGATCTCACGCAGCGTTTTCTTTGCATTGCTGCCAGCTAAGTCGTTTCGTGTCGTTATGATGAAGGTATTTTAGAAAACCAATATTACCCACTGATTTAAATAACATCCAGACGGTCATGATGCGCTCCGACTTTTTTAAAACGTGAAGTTAATCACTTCATTAACGTGCTGATTGCCAGAATACACCCAACGGCGGCAATCGTTATAAGGTTACCAGGCTACGTAATTTTTAAACTCATGCAAACGGAAGGGGTATCCCGTCCATAAAAAATAATGAGGAACATGTCATGAGTAACGCGATTACGATGGGTATTTTCTGGCATTTGATAGGGGCGGCCAGTGCAGCCTGCTTCTATGCTCCGTTCAAGCAAGTGAAACAGTGGTCATGGGAAACCATGTGGTCAGTGGGCGGCATCGTCTCCTGGCTTATTCTGCCGTGGACAATTAGCGCTCTGTTACTGCCTGATTTCTGGGCCTATTATGGACAGTTTAACCTCTCCACCCTTTTACCGGTTTTTCTGTTCGGCGCCATGTGGGGCATCGGCAATATTAACTACGGTCTGACCATGCGTTATCTCGGGATGTCGATGGGTATCGGCATCGCTATCGGCATTACGCTTATCGTCGGCACGCTGATGACGCCTATCATCAACGGTAACTTCGATGTGTTAATCCATACCGAAGGGGGACGCATGACGCTACTTGGCGTTTTTGTCGCGCTGATCGGCGTCGGGATTGTGACGCGCGCCGGACAGTTAAAAGAACGCAAAATGGGCATTAAAGCGGAGGAGTTCAATCTGAAGAAAGGGCTTCTGCTGGCAGTGATGTGCGGTATTTTCTCGGCAGGGATGTCTTTTGCCATGAACGCCGCGAAACCGATGCATGAAGCTGCTGCCGCGCTTGGCGTTGACCCGCTCTATGTCGCGCTGCCGAGTTACGTGGTGATTATGGGCGGCGGCGCGCTGGTGAACCTCGGTTTCTGTTTTATCCGCCTGGCAAAAGTGCAAAATCTGTCGATAAAAGCCGACTTCTCGCTGGCAAGACCGTTGATTATCAGCAATATTCTGCTGTCCGCGCTTGGCGGTCTGATGTGGTATTTACAGTTCTTTTTCTATGCCTGGGGTCACGCGCGCATTCCAGCGCAATATGACTACATGAGCTGGATGCTGCACATGAGCTTCTATGTGCTGTGCGGGGGGCTTGTCGGTCTGGTGCTAAAAGAGTGGAAAAATGCTGGCCGCCGTCCCGTTGCCGTATTAAGCCTCGGCTGCGTGGTAATTATTATCGCGGCGAATATTGTCGGTTTAGGCATGGCCAGTTAATCGCTTTGATTACTGAGATGGCGCCATTGGCTCGGCGTCATCCCGGTTTCCCGCGTGAACACCACTGAAAAATAATTACTATCTTCAAAACCGCACTGCATCGAAATCTCACTAATCATCAGCGGGCTATGCTGAAGCAGATACTGCGCGTGGCAAATACGGACCTGGCGTAAATATTGATTAATCGTCATCCCGGTTTGGGCGCGAAACTGCTGCCGCAGCACCCGTTCGCTGCATTGTTCCTGCTGGCAAAACGCATCCAGCGCAAAGGGACGCTCAAGGCTATTAGCCAAAGCGGTAATTAATTTATCCAACAGGGTTTCTCTGGAGGTTGCCGGAAGATCGTCGGTCGCGTAGCGATGCCGTTTTAACGTCATCACCAGTTGACCAAACAGCAATTCCGCCATCTCATTCGCCAGCGGATCGCGCCCATTACTCTCATGTTCAAGCTGGTTAATGACCTGCCGCGCCTGATTCATTCCCATACTGCCCAGCCGCCAGTGAGGATGCCACTGCGCTCCCTGAAAGCCGGGAATCATCGCCTGCCAGTTTACATTGAGTTTCAAACGCTCCGGGCAGTAAATGATATTTTGCAGCACCAGATCGTTAACGGAGGTATAGGAGTGTTTGTCTTCAGCACGAATGTAAAACAGATCGCCGCGGGTAATTCTGTATGGGCGCTCATTAAGAACGTGTAGGCCATTGCCCCGCCAGACCATCACCAGTTCACAAAACTCATGCGTATGTTCCGCAAAAACATCCTGTGGATAGCGATCGGCAACCGTAACGGCCTGCTGCTCATCAGTAAAAAAATCTTTTTTCAAAAGGATTAACTGATTTGCCACCGCAGCACCTCATGTTGAATGCTTGCCGGATGGCGCTACGCTTATTCTGTCTACCGCTCGCCGCCGTAGGCCAGGTAAGGCGCAGACGCCATCCGGTATTAAAGGGTATAATTATCAGCATATTGGCGACGAAAACGTTGATAGCGTTCGCGTTACTGGATTATCGCATCGCGTCCCTGACGGATATCCCGCGGCGACCAGTTAAATTCTCGGCGAAACAGAGTCGAAAAGTGGTTACTGTCGCCAAAACCGCAGCGGTACGCGATTTCTGTCACGCTATGATCGCTATGGCGTAATAAATGCCGGGCTTTGATCAAACGCAGGCGATTAAGGTAACGTTGCGGCGTCAGCCCGGTATGCTGTTTAAGCTGACGATGCAGCGTGCGTAGCGACAGCGAAAACTGTTCAGCTACCGCCTCCCAGCAGACCTCCTCCGCAAAATGGTCTTCCAGCCATGCCATCAGTTGGTTGAGTTTGGCGTCGTTATTGGTCGCGCCTTCCATCAGGCTACTGCGGCGTAACAACACCAGTAGTTGCATAAACAAAATTTCGCGATTCGCCACGGCAGGCGCATCCATGCCGTCTCCGGCGCGCTCCATCAGACCGACCAACTGGCGCACCTGCTGCAACGCGCTCTGATTCACCCGCCAGTGCGAAGGATAGTAACCATCCTGCTCCTGCGGCAGCAATTGATCCAACCCCGCTAGGAACTGGAAGGCGTCCGGTGAACGCCACAGTACATTCGTCAGGCATAGGTTGTCGGTATGTTCATATAAATGCCGGTCGTGATCGCGAACAAAACACACGGTACCGCCGCTGATGGTATACGGCTGCCCGTTGAATACATGAATGCCCGTACCGTGTTCCACAATCACGATTTCATGAAAATCATGATGATGTTCAGGGAAAGCGGCTTGCGGCAGACGGGGTTCAATCGCCACGGGCGCTTTACCTGATGGAAAAAAATCCACGCTATGCAGTACGGTCATGGTTGCTTCCTCCTGAATTCAACATGTCCGAATAGTAATTAAGGGCTATCGGCCTCACCTTAAATTTTTGACGCTAAAGCGCGCAAACATGGTCTTTTTTTCAAGAAAAGGCGGGAAAAAGCGGGAAATGCGGACGACATCACACCGGCCTATTAGTAGAAACTGTGAACGCTATCACGTTCATCTTTGCCTTGTTGCCAGCGGCTCATTTTCCTGTCAGTAACGAGAAGGTAGGTCTTTGAGGGCTTTTTTAGACTGTGCGCAATGACTCTAAGAAGGACCTGATTATGACTTTTCGCCATTGTGTCGCGGTTGATCTCGGCGCATCCAGCGGGCGCGTGATGCTGGCGCGTTACGACAGCAAACACCGTACCCTGACGCTACGTGAAATTCACCGTTTTGTGAACTGCCTACAAAAAACAGACGGGTTTGACACCTGGGACATCGACAGTCTGGAAAAGGATATCCGTCTTGGTCTGAAGAAAGTCTGCAATGAAGGCATTCTTATCGACAGCATCGGCATCGACACCTGGGGCGTCGATTATGTCCTGCTGGATAAACAAGGTCAGCGTGTCGGCCTGCCGGTCTCCTACCGCGATAACCGTACCACGGGCATCATGTCGCAAGCGCTGGTCCAGATCGGCAAAAGCGAAATCTATCGCCGCAGCGGGATTCAGTTTCTGCCGTTTAACACCATCTATCAGCTACGCGCGCTGACGAAACAACAGCCTGAGTTAACGGCGCAGGTCGCTCATGCGCTGCTGATGCCCGATTATTTCAGCTACCGCCTGACCGGTGAAATGAACTGGGAATACACCAACGCCACGACCACCCAATTGGTCAATATCAATACCGATGACTGGGACGATACCCTGCTGGCGTGGACTGGCGCGAAAAAGGGCTGGTTCGGTCGCCCCTCGCACCCTGGCAATGTTATCGGCGACTGGATTTGCCCGCAGGGCAACCGTATTCCGGTGGTAGCCGTCGCCAGCCACGATACCGCCAGCGCCGTTATTGCCTCTCCGCTGGCAAATAAACATAGCGCTTACCTGTCTTCAGGCACCTGGTCGTTGATGGGTTTTGAAAGCAAAATGCCCTACACCACCGACAACGCGCTGGCTGCCAATATCACCAACGAAGGCGGCGCGGAAGGGCGTTATCGGGTACTGAAAAACATTATGGGTTTGTGGCTGCTCCAGCGTGTGCTGAAAGAACGGCGCATTACCGATCTGCCTGCGCTTATCGCCCAAACAGAAGCGCTGCCGGCCTGCCGTTTCCTGATTAACCCGAATGACGATCGCTTTATCAATCCTGACGATATGCGCGCTGAAATCCAGGCCGCCTGTCGCGAGACCGACCAGCCCGTTCCCGTCAGCGATGCCGAACTGGCGCGCTGCATTTTCGACAGTCTGGCGCTGTTGTATGCCGACATTCTGCACGAACTGGCAAATCTGCGCGGCGAAAAATTTACCCAACTGCATATTGTCGGCGGCGGATGCCAAAACGCGCTACTCAACCAGTTGTGCGCCGATGCATGTGGTATTCGCGTGATGGCCGGGCCGGTTGAAGCCTCCACCCTTGGCAATATTGGTATTCAGCTTATGACCCTCGACGAATTAAACAACGTCGATGACTTCCGTCAGGTCGTCAGCGCTAACTACGACCTGACAACCTATATCCCTAATCCTGATAGTGAAATTGCCCGCCACGTTGCGCAGTTTCAACCCAAACGACAGACAAAGGAGCTTTGCGCATGACCACTCAACTGGAACAAGCCTGGGAACTGGCAAAACAACGTTTCGCCGCAGTAGGTATTGATGTCGAGGAGGCGCTGCGCCAGCTCGATCGCCTGCCGGTTTCCATGCACTGCTGGCAGGGCGACGATGTTGCCGGATTCGAGAACCCGGAAGGTTCGCTGACGGGCGGAATTCAGTCAACCGGCAACTATCCGGGCAAAGCGCGTAACGCCACCGAACTGCGCGCCGATCTGGAACAGGCGCTGCGCCTGATCCCAGGCCCAAAACGGCTGAACCTGCACGCTATCTACCTTGAGTCGGATACGCCGGTTGCCCGCGACCAGATCAAACCGGAGCATTTTAAAAACTGGGTGGAGTGGGCGAAAGCGAACCGGCTGGGGCTGGATTTCAACCCCACCTGTTTTTCTCATCCACTGAGCGCTGACGGTTTTACCCTCTCTCATCCAGACGCGAAAATTCGCCAGTTCTGGATCGATCACTGCAAGGCCAGCCGCCGCGTCTCGGCATACTTTGGTGAGCAGCTCGGTACGCCGTCGGTGATGAACATCTGGATCCCGGACGGCATGAAAGACATTACCGTCGACCGTTTAGCCCCGCGCCAGCGCCTGCTGGAAGCGCTGGATGAGGTCATTAGCGAGAAATTCGACCCGGCGCACCACATCGACGCCGTCGAAAGCAAACTGTTTGGCATCGGCGCGGAAAGCTACACCGTCGGCTCCAATGAGTTCTACATGGGCTACGCCACCAGCCGTCAGACCGCGCTGTGCCTGGATGCGGGCCACTTCCATCCCACTGAAGTGATTTCCGACAAAATTTCCGCCGCCATGCTCTACGTGCCACGGCTGCTGCTGCACGTCAGCCGCCCGGTACGCTGGGATAGCGACCACGTGGTGCTCCTGGACGATGAAACCCAGGCAATTGCCAGCGAGATCGTCCGTCATAACCTGTTCGACCGTGTGCATATCGGCCTGGATTTCTTCGACGCCTCTATCAACCGTGTCGCCGCGTGGGTTATCGGTACCCGCAACATGAAAAAAGCGCTGCTGCGCGCTCTGCTGGAACCCACAGATCAACTGCGTCAGCTTGAAGCCAGCGGCGATTACACCGCGCGTCTGGCGCTGCTGGAAGAGCAGAAATCTCTGCCGTGGCAGGCCGTCTGGGAAATGTATTGCCAGCGTCACGGCACGCCGGCTGGCAGCCAGTGGCTGGACAGCGTTCGCGTCTATGAAAAAGAGATCCTGAGCAAACGTAGCTGACAGCGACACCTGATCTGTAGGCCGGATAAGACGCCCGCGTCACCATCCGGCAATAAATGAAACACGATTGCCGGATGGCACTGCGCTTATCCGGCCTACGTAAGACCCGAATAACCTTCGGGCAATGAATGGGAACACGAACATGCAAAATATTACCGATTCCTGGTTTGTCCAGGGCATGATTAAAGCCACTTCTGATGCGTGGCTGAAAGGGTGGGACGAACGTAATGGCGGTAACCTGACGCTGCGTCTGGATGAAGCAGACATCGCGCCTTTTGCGGCTAATTTCCACGAAAAACCACGCTATATCGCGCTAAGTCAACCCATGCCGCTGCTGGCGAATACGCCGTTTATCGTTACCGGTTCCGGCAAATTCTTCCGCAACGTGCAGCTCGATCCGGCAGCTAATTTAGGCGTGGTCAAAATCGACAGCGACGGCGCAGGCTACCACATTCTGTGGGGCTTAACCCACGACGCGGTCCCCACCTCTGAACTCCCGGCGCATTTCCTCTCCCACTGCGAACGCATCAAAGCCACCCACGGCAAAGACCGCGTCATTATGCATTGCCATGCGACTAACCTGATCGCCCTCACCTACGTACTGGAAAACAACACTGCGCTGATCACCCGCAAACTGTGGGAAGGCAGCACCGAATGCCTGGTGGTATTCCCGGACGGTGTCGGCATTCTGCCGTGGATGGTGCCAGGCACCGATGAAATCGGCCAGGCCACCGCGCAAGAAATGCAGAAACATTCGCTGGTACTGTGGCCGTTCCACGGCGTGTTCGGAAGCGGACCTACGCTGGATGAAACCTTCGGTTTGATAGATACCGCAGAGAAATCCGCTGAGGTATTAGTCAAAATCTATTCGATGGGCGGTATGAAGCAGACCATCACGCGCGAAGAACTGGTCGCACTCGGCAAACGTTTTGGCGTGACACCGCTGGCCAGCGCCGTAGCGCTGTACTGATACCTCCCAACTCAACGCCGGATGCAGCTTGCCTTATCCGGCCTACAGGTCGGTGCGCATTTTACCGTAGGCCCGATAAGCGTAGCGCCATCGGGCAACAGGGAATCTTTTTAAGGAGAATAGTGATGAGCTTTATGTTGGCACTGCCAAAAATTAGCCTGCATGGCGCTGGAGCGATTGCCGATATGGTGAACCTCGTGGCGAATAAGCAATGGGGCAAAGCGCTGATCGTTACCGATGGTCAACTGGTAAAGCTGGGCCTGCTGGATAGCCTGTTTAGCGCACTGGATGAACATCAAATGTCTTACCACCTGTTTGATGAGGTGTTCCCAAACCCGACAGAAGAGCTGGTGCAGAAAGGTTTTGCGGCGTATCAGAGCGCAGAATGTGACTACATTATCGCCTTCGGCGGCGGCAGCCCGATCGATACCGCTAAAGCGGTGAAAATTCTGACCGCCAACCCAGGTCCATCTACCGCCTACTCCGGCGTCGGCAAAGTGAAAAACGCCGGCGTACCGCTGGTAGCGATTAATACTACGGCAGGTACCGCGGCAGAGATGACCAGCAACGCGGTGATTATCGACTCTGCCCGTAAGGTCAAAGAGGTGATCATCGACCCGAATATCATCCCGGATATTGCCGTGGATGACGCCAGCGTCATGCTGGAAATCCCGGCGTCTGTGACCGCCGCAACCGGCATGGATGCCCTGACCCATGCGGTGGAAGCCTATGTCTCCGTTGGCGCGCATCCGCTCACCGACGCTAACGCGCTGGAAGCGATTCGCTTAATCAATTTGTGGCTACCGAAAGCGGTTGACGATGGCCATAACCTCGAAGCCCGTGAGCAAATGGCATTCGGCCAGTACCTGGCAGGTATGGCGTTCAACAGCGCCGGTTTGGGGCTGGTTCACGCGCTGGCGCACCAGCCGGGCGCAACCCACAATCTGCCGCACGGCGTCTGCAACGCTATCCTGCTGCCAATTGTCGAGAACTTTAACCGTCCGAACGCCGTCGCGCGTTTTGCCCGCATCGCACAGGCGATGGGCGTGGAGACGCGCGGTATGTCTGACGAAGCCGCAAGTCAGGAAGCGATTAACGCTATCCGTACGCTGAGCAAACGCGTCGGCATTCCAGACGGTTTCAGCACGTTGGGCGTCACAAAAGAAGATATCGAAGGCTGGCTGGATAAAGCCCTCGCCGACCCGTGCGCGCCGTGTAACCCGCGCACCGCCAGCCGCGATGAAGTTCGCGAGCTGTACCTGGAGGCGTTATGATCCGCAAAGCCTTTGTGATGCAGGTAAATGCCGACGCGCACGAGGAGTATCAGCGTCGTCATAACCCAATCTGGCCGGAGCTGGAAGCCGTATTAAAATCTCACGGCGCGCATCACTACGCGATTTATCTCGATCAGGAGCGCAATCTGCTGTTCGCCACCGTTGAGATTGAATCCGAGGAACGCTGGAACGCCGTTGCCAGCACCGACGTTTGCCAGCGTTGGTGGAAACATATGCGTGACGTTATGCCCGCGAATCCGGATAACAGCCCGGTCAGCGCAGAGCTAAAAGAGGTGTTCTATCTGCAGTAAGTCGTGTGCCCGGTGGCGCAAGCTTACCGGGCCTACGGTTTTATTTTTTGTCGGCCGGATAAGGCGGTTACGCCGCCATCCGGCAATTTCAATTCTGCTCCGCTACCAGGATAGCCTGAGTATCCGGTTCCAGCGCTTTAAAGATATGCGCCTGGTCGCCGGGATAACAAATGTAATCGCCCTCCGCCAGCTCTTCCGGCGCCTCGGTTAAGCCGACGAGGGCTTTTCCCTGCGTAACAATAATATGTTCCACCGACCCCGGCGGATGCGGGTGAGAGATCCGGTCGGCCCCCGGCTGCGTCAACAGCAGATAGATATCACGCCGCGCGCCGGGCGGACACGCCGCCAGCAATATCGCCTGATAATGCGCCTGCTCCGCCACGACTTTGGTTCCTTCTCCGCGGCGAATCACCTGCGTTTTTTGTACCTGCGGCTCCAGCAGCCTGGCAAAGGGAATGTCGAGCGCGACGCATAGCGACCATAACGTCTCCAGGCTGGGGTTGCCGTTCCCTGCTTCCAGTTGTGAAAGCGTAGATTTAGCGATGCCTGCGCGCCGCGCAATCTCCGCCAGCGACAGTCCGGTTCGCTGGCGTTCGCGTACCAGGCTTCTGGCAATGACGCTAATAGGTTGTGTCATAAAGCATCCAACGTTCACTATAACGAACGAAATGTTCGTCTTGTAAAGCAAATCTGTTCCGTTCATTATAATGAAAATTCGTTCGATATGACTAAAGAAGATGAAACACTATTTTTCCTGTCTCAAGGGAGACACGATAAAAGCGATATTTTTAGTGTGCCTGGCCGTGGGCGTCGTCGGCATGTCCTATGGCTCACTGGCGATGGCCTACGGTTTCCCACTGTGGGTGCCGTTTGTCCTCTCTATTTTTGTGCTGGCGGGCGCGTCCGAATTTATGTTTATCGGCATTGTTGCCAGCGGCGGCAATCCGTTAGCGGCGGCGGCGGCAGGACTACTGGTGAATGCGCGCCACGTGCCGTTTGGCGTAACGGTGCGCGATTTGGTTGGCACCCGCGCCGCCAGCTTTTTCGGCTGCCATATCATGAATGATGAGAGCGTGGTGTTCGGCCTGTCGCAAAAAACACCCGAACAACGTAAAGCCGCCTACTGGCTATGCGGTCTGGGCGTCGCCCTATTCTGGCCGATTGGCACACTGATTGGCGCAGGTGTCGGCAAACTGCTCCCGGCCCCAGAAACCATTGGTCTGGATGCCGTATTCCCGGCAATCTTACTGGCGCTGGTGATCCCGGCGTTTAAAAACCGCACCACATTGATTCGTGGTTGCAGCGGCGCCGCGCTGTCGCTTGCCGCCGTTCCCTTTGTGGCTGCCGGATTGCCGGTGTTGCTTTCGCTGCTTGGCCTACTGGCGAGGAAAAAATAATGGGCAATATGACGCTATTTATTATCGGTATTGCTCTTTTATCTGCGGGAACCTATTTGATGCGCCTCGGCGGCGCGAAACTTGGCAGCCGTCTGGCGCTGTCTGAGCGCTCACAGGCTCTGCTCTCGGATGCGGCAACGGTGCTGCTATTCTCCGTCGCGCTGGCGACCACCTTTTACGAAGGCGAACATTTTGCCGGAATGGCGCGCGTTCTTGGGGTTGGCTTCGCCGTATTTTTAGCCTGGCGTAAAATGCCGCTTATTGTGGTGATTATCGCCGCCGCGCTGGTGACCGCACTGCTGCGGCTGGCGGGTATTAATTAACGTCTTACAGAACAGTTGGGCGTGACACCCTATAAGTGATGAAGGCTGGGCCGCCCTATGCTGAAGAGGCCCAGAATTTTCGCATCAGGCGGGATAAATGCTTTCCATATAAATGCCGATCCTCAATTACACTACCAGTGTCTTCCAGCGTGACGTCAACATCTTGTGATAGCTTCAGATTACTGGTTTTCCTAATAACTCTCCTTAGTTAATGTTACGTCAGCTATTTTTACGGATATTGCCTGACGAAGAACACATGAACGAAAAAAGCGCCTGATCGGCGCTTTTTATTGGCGTTATAGCGTAATTTTATAGGCGCTTGCGCCAGCCTGCACACAGTTAATGTGCCGTCACTCAACGCAGGCGATTATAATCATCCACCATCTCGTTATAACTTCTCAACGACGCCGGATAAGAATCCGCAACCATCCATCCTGTTGCAGGGTCCTGCACCCGTTTCTTTTCAAAATCAGAATACTGAACATTGTCCCTGATGCGACGAATATATTTTTTAGCTTTTAGCTGATAATCCGCCGCAGAATTAACGAAAGGAAAATTCCGTCCATCAGTATCCGACTGTTTCAATTGCGCAATCATTGTTTCCAGTTCCGCGACTTTTTTCATCATCGCTTCGGCATCAAAGGTATCGGCAGAAATAACCTTGTTGATCTGCTTTGCCGAAATCATGACAGCCAGAGAATAATAGTTAAATGTTTTACCTTCCGATTCTTCTATTTTCTTCAACTGTGTCAATTGCCGTTTGTCATTTATTTCCTGAATAGCCTCATGATATTTTTCCGAGACGGGTTTAAAATCCTCAATATTCTTCAGTAATGTCTGATGCAGCGCCTTACCTTTAGCAAAGGCATCATCTTTATAGTTTTCCTGGGTATAATATTTTTCCATTTCGTTAATGGTATTACCCAGCGCGGCGGCGCTATCAATATAGCTAACGGCAACGCCATCAATAGGCTCAAGCAATGGCGTTAAGGCGGCCACCTGTTTCATCTCTTTCTGGCAATTCGTTATGTAAGACTCCGTAATACCATAAATGCCATAAACCAGGCTCTCTTTCCCTGTCGGACCTTTTTTAAAGTCTTTCACCCAATCCGCGTAACGCGCCAGACTGTGCTGAACGGGCAATTGAAGTTTATTAAAACAATCGATATAGACATCCATTTTTTCACTATAAACTTCTTCAGCGTCAACCTCCGGCTGAGCTGGCGTTTCTGGCTTCGCCGCCGGGGGCTGAGTTGCCGTTTCTGGCTTCGCTGCTGAGGGCTGCGCTGGACTTTCGTCAGATTGCGTTTCCGGCGTCTGAGAAGGCGCTGGCGTCGCAGGCTGACTGCTGGCGGCCGGCGTCGCCTCGGTTTTAACATTATTGTCATCACATCCTGTTGCGCCCAGGGTCATTAGCGCAATGATTATCGCTGAGGATAATAAATTCCTTTTCATTTAATTGCCTTTTGTATATTTACATTGGGGTTCTCTTATTTTAACGAAAATATGGCCTCGCCACTATACGTCATTCCGTTATTAAGAGAGGCTGTAAAATCCAGAAAATATATATTTCATACACCATCATTCTACATAAAATATATATTAAATTAATAATATATATTTTACGCAAATGTAGAGGGTACTATTTTAGTCTGCGATTAACCGCTGCGGATGGGTATAAATCGTCGCCCGACCCGGCTTACAGAACCCCACCAGCGTAAGATTACACCGTTCAGCGACGTCAACCGCGAGCGTGGTGGCAGCAGAAACCGCAAACAAAATTTCCACACCGCACATCGCCGACTTCTGCACCATTTCGTAACTCGCGCGACTGGAAACCAGCGCCGCGCCTTGCCGCCATTCCTCACCCTCCGTGGCGCGGCGGCCGAGCAGTTTATCCAGCGCAACGTGGCGTCCGACATCTTCATGGCCCCCCGCCAGTTCACCCGACGGCAAGACCCACGCCGCAGCGTGCGTACAACCCGTCAGCTTACCCGTCGGTTGAAAATCATTCAGATGTTTTAACGCGCGATCAAGGTTACCGAGATTAAACGTTTGGCTAAACGGCAGGGGTTGCACCGGCTTACCGATGTCATTGAGCTGTTCCACGCCACACACGCCGCAACCGGTGCGTCCGGCCAGCGCGCGACGACGCGCTTTCAGCCCCATAAATCGACGGCTGGAAAGATCAATCTGCACTTCAAGTCCGTTACAGGACGGTACAACGTCCATGCCATAGATTTCACGCGGGCTGTCAATGATCCCTTCCGACAGAGAAAACCCCATTGCAAAATGCGTCAGATCTTTTGGAGAGGCCATCATAACGACATGCGAAATACCGTTATACACCAGTGCCACAGGCACTTCCTCGGCAACATCATCAAGTTGGGGGGACTGCAAATCCTCGCGTTTCCAGAGAGTCAACTGGCGTGAGGTTGTGAAATCAGTCACATTTAGGACTTCTTCAGACAGTATATTGTTCACTTTCTTTTAACCATATAAGAACACACACACCAACATTATGGTATTCTGTTACAACTCCTCCCGGATGGAGGAAAATTTATCCAATTCTGAACCTTTGCGGGCCCGTCCGCAAAGAAAAATAACAACCACTCCCTGAGCGTTTCGGATAGAGAAATGTGAAAGAGAAGTGACAATGTCGAAACAAGGAGCAAACCATGCAGGTCAGCAGAAGGCAGTTCTTTAAGATCTGCGCTGGCGGTATGGCAGGCACCACGGCGGCGGCACTGGGCTTCGCGCCCGGCGTAGCGCTAGCGGAAACACGGCAATATAAACTGCTGCGCACCCGCGAAACCCGTAACACCTGCACCTACTGTTCCGTTGGCTGCGGGCTGTTGATGTACAGCCTCGGCGACGGTGCGAAAAACGCCAAAGCATCTATTTTCCATATCGAAGGGGACCCGGATCATCCGGTAAGCCGTGGCGCGCTGTGCCCGAAAGGGGCCGGTCTGGTGGACTTTATCCACTCTGAAAGCCGCCTGAAATTCCCGCAATACCGCGCGCCGGGTTCAGATAAGTGGCAACAGATCAGTTGGGAAGAAGCGTTTGACCGCATCGCTAAACTGATGAAGGAAGATCGCGACGCCAACTATCAGGCGCAGAACGCCGAAGGCGTTACCGTTAACCGCTGGCTCACCACCGGGATGCTGTGCGCTTCCGCATCCAGTAACGAGACGGGTTATTTAACGCAAAAATTCTCCCGCGCGCTGGGTATGCTCGCGGTCGACAACCAGGCGCGTGTCTGACACGGACCAACGGTAGCAAGTCTTGCTCCAACATTTGGTCGCGGTGCGATGACCAACCACTGGGTCGACATCAAGAACGCCAACCTCGTCGTGGTGATGGGCGGTAACGCCGCAGAAGCTCACCCGGTCGGGTTCCGCTGGGCGATGGAAGCCAAAATTCACAACGGCGCGAAGCTGATTGTGATCGATCCGCGCTTCACGCGTACCGCGTCGGTGGCCGATTTCTATGCGCCAATACGCTCTGGTACTGACATTGCCTTCTTGTCAGGCGTGATGCTGTATCTGCTGACCAACGAAAAATACAACCGTGAATACACCGAGGCCTATACCAATGCCAGCCTGATCGTGCGTGAAGATTTTGGCTTCGATGATGGTCTGTTCACCGGCTACGACGCAGACAAGCGGCAGTACGATAAAACCAGTTGGCACTATGAGCTGGACGAAAACGGTTTTGCCAAACGCGATACGACACTGCAACACCCGCGCTGTGTCTGGAATCTGTTGAAACAGCATGTCTCACGCTATACGCCGGACGTGGTAGAAAATATCTGCGGTACGCCGAAAGCGGACTTCCTGAAAGTGTGCGAGTACATTGCAGAAACCAGCGCAAAAGATAAAACCGCGTCGTTCCTGTACGCGCTGGGCTGGACGCAGCATTCCATCGGCGCGCAGAACATCCGTACTATGGCGATGATCCAGCTTCTGCTCGGTAACATGGGGATGGCGGGCGGCGGCGTTAACGCCCTGCGCGGTCACTCCAATATTCAGGGACTGACCGACTTAGGACTGCTGTCGCAAAGTCTGCCGGGCTACCTGACGCTGCCGAGCGAAAAACAGACCGACCTGCAAACCTATCTGGCTGCCAATACGCCGAAGCCATTGTTGAAGGATCAGGTCAACTACTGGGGCAACTATCCGAAATTCTTCGTCTCGATGATGAAGGCCTTCTTTGGTGATAAAGCGACAGCGGAAAATAGCTGGGGCTTTGACTGGCTACCGAAGTGGGACAAAGGGTACGATGTACTGCAGTACTTCGAGATGATGAAACAGGGCAAGGTCAACGGCTATATCTGCCAGGGCTTTAACCCGGTGGCCTCATTCCCTAACAAAAACAAAGTGGTCGCGTCGCTTTCCAAACTGAAGTACCTGGTGACTATCGATCCGCTCAACACCGAAACGTCCACCTTCTGGCAAAACCACGGTGAGTCGAACGACGTTGATCCCGCAAAAATCCAGACCGAAGTGTTCCGTCTGCCTTCCACCTGTTTTGCCGAGGAAAATGGTTCCATCGTTAACTCCGGTCGTTGGTTACAGTGGCACTGGAAGGGCGCAGACGCCCCGGGAATTGCCATGACCGACGGCGAAATCCTCGCCGGTATCTTCTTACGCCTGCGTAAGATGTACTCTGAACAGGGCGGCGCCAACCCGGAACAGGTGCTGAATATGACCTGGAACTACACCAAACCATACGAACCCGCCTCTGAAGAAGTGGCGATGGAAAGTAATGGTAAAGCGCTGGCCGATCTTATCGACCCGGCAACCGGCGCGGTGGTGGTGAAAAAAGGTCAACAGCTCAGTTCGTTCGCGCAACTGCGCGATGACGGTACGACGTCCAGCGGCTGCTGGATTTTCGCCGGTAGCTGGACGCCGGAAGGCAACATGATGGCGCGTCGTGATAACGCCGACCCGTCTGGTCTCGGCAACACGCTGGGCTGGGCATGGGCATGGCCGCTTAACCGCCGTATTCTGTATAACCGCGCTTCCGCCGATCCGCAGGGTAACCCCTGGGACCCGAAACGTCAGCTACTGAAATGGGAAGGCGGAAAATGGGCCGGATGGGATATTCCGGACTACAGCGCCGCCGCGCCCGGCAGCGACGTCGGACCGTTTATCATGCAGCCGGAAGGGATGGGTCGCCTGTTTGCCATCGATAAGATGGCGGAAGGGCCGTTCCCGGAACACTACGAACCGTTTGAAACGCCGCTGGGCACTAACCCGCTGCACCCGAACGTTATCTCTAACCCTGCCGCCCGTATCTTTAAAGACGATGCCGACGCGCTGGGTAAAGCGGATAAGTTCCCGTATGTCGGAACCACTTACCGTCTGACCGAGCACTTCCACTACTGGACCAAGCACGCGTTGCTTAACGCTATCGCCCAGCCGGAACAGTTTGTGGAAATTGGCGAGAAGCTGGCGAATAAGCTCGGCATCGCGCATGGCGATACCGTGAAGGTCTCCTCGAACCGCGGCTATATCAAAGCCAAAGCGGTGGTGACCAAGCGTATTCGCACGCTGAAAGCGGACGGCAAGGATATCGATACCATCGGTATTCCTATTCACTGGGGCTACGAAGGCGTGGCGAAAAAAGGTTTTATAGCCAATACGTTAACGCCTTTCGTCGGCGATGCGAACACGCAAACGCCGGAGTTTAAATCCTTCCTTGTGAACGTGGAAAAGGTGTAACGGAGACGACCTATGGCTTATCAATCGCAAGACATCATTCGTCGTTCCGCCACTAACGGTTTCACCCACGCGCCCCAGGCGCGGGACCACCAGGAAGAGGTGGCGAAACTCATCGACGTCACCACCTGTATCGGCTGTAAAGCGTGTCAGGTGGCGTGCTCCGAGTGGAACGACATCCGTGATGAAGTGGGCAATAACGTCGGGGTGTATGACAACCCGGCGGACTTAACCGCGAAATCCTGGACGGTGATGCGCTTCTCGGAAGTGGAACAGAACGACAAACTGGAGTGGCTGATCCGTAAGGATGGCTGTATGCACTGCGCCGATCCAGGCTGCCTGAAAGCCTGTCCGGCGGAAGGGGCGATCATTCAGTACGCTAACGGTATTGTCGACTTCCAGTCCGAGCAGTGTATCGGCTGCGGCTACTGTATCGCTGGCTGCCCGTTCAACGTGCCGCGCCTCAACCCGGAAGACAACCGCGTCTATAAATGTACGCTGTGCGTTGACCGTGTGGTGGTCGGCCAGGAGCCGGCCTGCGTGAAGACCTGTCCAACCGGCGCCATTCATTTTGGCTCGAAAGAGGATATGAAAACGCTGGCGGGCGAGCGGGTGGCGGAACTAAAAACCCGTGGTTATGACAATGCGGGTCTGTACGATCCGGCGGGCGTAGGCGGTACGCATGTCATGTACGTGCTGCATCATGCCGACAAGCCGAATCTGTATCACGGTCTGCCGGAAAACCCGGAAATCAGCGAAACCGTTAAGTTCTGGAAAGGCGTCTGGAAACCGCTCGCCGCGTTCGGTTTTGCCGCGACCTTTGCCGCCAGCGTCTTCCACTATGTCGGCGTCGGTCCGAACCGCGCGGAAGAGGAAGATGACAACCTGCATGAAGAGAAAGACGAGGTGCGCAAATGAAACGACGTGACACCATCGTGCGCTATACGGCGCCGGAACGCATCAACCACTGGATCGTCGCCTTCTGCTTCGTGCTGGCGGCGGTGAGTGGGCTGGGCTTTTTATTCCCATCCTTCAACTGGTTGATGCATATCCTGGGCACCCCACAACTGGCGCGAATTCTGCACCCGTTTGTGGGCGTGGTTATGTTTGCCTCGTTCATCATCATGTTTTTCCGTTATTGGCACCACAATCTAATCAATCGGGATGATATCTTTTGGGCGAAGAATATTCGTAAGATCGTCGTCAACGAGGAAGTGGGTGACACCGGGCGTTATAACTTCGGTCAGAAATGCGTATTCTGGGCGGCGATTATCTTCCTGGTGCTGCTGCTGGTGAGCGGGGTAATTATCTGGCGTCCGTACTTTGCGCCTGCTTTCTCAATCCCGGTGATCCGATTCGCGTTAATGTTGCATTCTTTTGCCGCAGTAGCGTTAATTGTGGTTATCATGGTGCATATCTACGCCGCCCTTTGGGTGAAAGGCACCATTACCGCGATGGTGGAAGGCTGGGTAACCCGGTCGTGGGCGAAGAAACATCACCCGCGCTGGTACCGAGAAGTCCGCAAGACAACGGAAAAAGAAACTGAATGAGTATTCGCATAATCCCGCAAGATGAGCTGGGGTCGAGCGAGAAACGTACGGCGGATATGATTCCGCCGTTATTGTTCCCCCGACTCAAAAACGTCTACAACCGCCGCGCCGAACGTCTGCGCGAGCTGGCTGAAAATAACCCGCTGGGCGATTACCTGCGCTTTGCCGCGCTTATCGCGCACGCGCAGGAAGTGGTGCTGTACGACCATCCGCTGGAGATGGATCTGACCGCACGTATTAAAGAAGCGAACGACCAGGGCAAGCCGCCGCTGGATATCCACGTGCTGCCGCGTGATAAGCACTGGCAAAAACTGCTGCATTCGTTAATTGCCGAGCTAAAACCCGAGATGAGCGGCCCGGCGCTGGCAGTGATCGAGAACCTGGAGAAAGCCTCAGAGCAGGAGCTGGAGCAGATGGCCAGCGCGCTGTTTGCCTCGGATTTTGCCTCCGTCAGCAGCGATAAAGCCCCGTTTATCTGGGCCGCGCTCTCCCTTTACTGGGCGCAAATGGCCAGCTTGATTCCAGGCAAAGCCCGCGCGGAATACGGTGAAGCGCGCCAGTATTGCCCGGTGTGCGGTTCGATGCCGGTCTCCAGCATGGTGCAGATCGGCACCACGCAGGGGCTGCGTTATCTGCACTGTAACCTGTGCGAAACCGAATGGCATGTCGTGCGCGTAAAATGCAGTAACTGCGAACAGAGCCGCGACTTACACTACTGGTCGCTGGAAAATGAGCAGGCTGCGGTGAAAGCCGAAAGCTGCGGCGATTGCGGGACTTACCTGAAGATTCTGTATCAGGAAAAAGACCCGAAAGTAGAAGCAGTGGCCGACGACCTCGCCTCGCTGGTGCTGGACGCGCGCATGGAACAGGAGGGCTTCGCCCGCAGTTCCATCAACCCGTTCCTGTTCCCTGGCGAAGGGGAATAAGTTCTCTGGTATACCGGCTAGCAATCTACGTTAGCCGGATCATTGCTCAATAACGCAATGCTTGTATAACGTTTCTCGGGTCGTTGGCAATGGCGCGAAGTAACGCTTTGGCTGGCCCTGTCGGTGAACGTCTTCCTTGCTCCCAGTTGCGCAGCGTATCCACGTTGACCGAAATCAGTTCTGCAAACTTAGATTGCGACAACCCAGATGCCTGCCGTATTTCTTTAATCTTCATTGCATCAATATGAAAAGTACGAGAAGGCTCACGGGTCCCTTCAATGATTTCATTCATTTGAGACATACTTTGAGTTAATCGCTCAAATAACACTTTATCCATCTACCACCTCTCATTCAGCATACGAAGCACCGCTTTTTCCTGCGGCGTGAGATCATCTTTAATGCCTTTTTGATAAATCAGAAGCAAGCGAACCTCATACCGTTGACTACGATGAAAATAGATAATTCGCACGCCACTACGCTTTCCTTTGCCTCGCGATCCCCAGCGCATTTTTCTCAGGCCGCCCGTTTCCTGAATGACATCACCACAATCTGGATGCTGAGCCATAAAAACCTGAAGCTTATGGTATTCATCATCATCGAGCAGTTTTTTAACATCTTCAGTAAAGAGTTCCGTTTCTATAAATTGCATATTCCATACGCCATTGGCTTATAGTAGTGAAAATAATCTATACGTCAATGGCGTATAGCATCATCGTTTCACAGTACAAAAATTAAAAACCCAGCGCCAACCGCATTCCATTTTTTGCGAACCTCTATCCAGAATCATTATCCCCTCATTTCACCACTTTCCATCCCCAACAAATCAGGTTATAAACTGTACATACATACAGCTTAAGGAGCCTTATATGCCACTGGAAAAAGGAATTGCCGAACTGGTCGCCGGGTTTATCGCTGCGGGCCGCCCCTCTTCACGAGAGCAGAATATTGATGACCGGAGAGCGGGTTATATTGCCAGCACGTCGCTGGCGGGTGAGAAAGAAATTCGGGTGAGTTCGGAAGATATCGTGCTGGAAGGGATGACATTTCGCGTCGTTTCGCCGCCAAACGCATCCGGTTCTCTACCCTGTATCCTCTACTATCACGGCGGCTGTTTTGTTAGCGGCGGCTTTCTGACTCATGACCCCCAGCTACGGCAACTGGCCTGGAAAAGCGGCTGTAAGGTGATTGCCATTCAGTATCGTCTTGCGCCAGAACACACCTTCCCTGCGGCTCATGACGACGCTGAACGCGGGGCCAATATCGTCCATCAATACGCGGAGCAGTTAGGCATCGATCGTGAACGTATCACGCTTGCTAGCGACAGCGCAGGCGGGCACTTGGCATTGGTCAGCGCGCTACGCCTGAAATCCACCGCCCACTGGTCTCCGGCGAAGCTGCTGTTGATCTACCCGATGCTTGACGCTACTGCCAGTTTCCCCAGCTATGCCAGCAACGGGCAAGACTACATCATCACCCGCGATACGCTGTTATCGGGTTTCGAAATGTATCTCCAGGATACCGACCTCCGCCACCCGGAAGCCAGTCCGATATGGCGTGAAGATTTTGCCGGTTTACCGCCGGTGCATATCCTCACCGCAGAGTTCGACCCACTGCGTGATGAAGGCGAAGCGCTATATCACCGTCTGAACGACCAGGGTGTGGAATGTACTTGCCAGCGCTATCTCGGCGTTATCCACGGGTTTTTCCAGCTCGGAGGCGTGAGCCAAGCGGCACGAAGCGCCATGCGAGATGTGGCCTGGCGTGTTGTAAGTCCATCAACAGGCAAAATGACCTAAAATTCAATTTTGTTTTCAACTTGAAAACTGGATAACGTTGCGCTAAATTGTTTTCAGGTTGAAAACTTTGTAATGGAACTACATTGTGCATGTTATCAGCCGAAAACCGTTCAATGAAGCGATGCTCATGTATCCAAACCATGAGCTTGCTCTCACTGAGTTGCTGAATGTTCTGGAGAAAAAAACATTCACTCAGCCTGAAGAGATGAAGCGGTATATTCCTTCACTGGATAATTTTAAGTACAGAGATAAATGGTGGGTGATTGATGTTTCTGGTAACAGCCTGAGACTCATTTCCTACATAGATTTCAGGTTACATAAGATATTTGTGAAACATATCGTTTCCCATGCCGAATATGACAAACTGACCGCATATTATCGGGGTAATAAAGAATGAGAACTCATCGTCAGATGGATGCAACCAGCGCAAAAAAGATCGTTGATACCTTCAGCGATGCGGTAAAAACCGTCCCACTGATGGGGGAAGACCGAAATGACAATGAGTATCGCAGGGCACTAGCGCTAGTGGAGTTTCTGGTCGACCACGACGATCTTGAAAACCCACTATTTGAATTGCTCTGTGCCCGAATCAGTGAATACGAAAAACATGCGCCGGAATTCAAAGCACTCAACCAACACCTGGAGAAAACGCCCCCTGGCGTTTCAGTATTGCGAACGCTCATGGATCAATACGGTCTCAAAGCAGCAGATCTTGCCAACGAACTTGGTTCTAAATCGAACGTCAGCAACATCTTAAATGGCCGCAGAGCACTAACGGTTAATCATATTAAAGCGCTTACACAACGCTTTAAACTACCAGCGGATGCCTTCATCGAGTAGTTGGATATGTCCAGCTACTCCTCCTCGTTGCCGCCCTCTTCATACGGGCCGAACGGTTTCGCGGGTAGTACGATATAAATGCCTTCGAAAATTGCCCCAGCGGTCTCGCCGCCCAACAGTTCAACCTGCAACTGGACTCGCGCTTTTTTACCCCGCGCCAGCCTGTCCAAATCACCGCTTAGCGAGCCCAAATCAGCCACGGCGTTTGGCTTTCCGCTAATCGGTTTACTGTAGCGAATATGGGCGTCAGCAAGAATAATCGTCCCGCCCAGGTGGCGTTCACGGAGCATCAGCCAGATAAGTCCCCATCCGGTCAGCGTCGCCAGGGAGAACAGGCTGCCGGCAAACACCGTGTGATGCGGATTTTGATTACCGGTTTCCGGCATCGTGGTAATAAATTTTTGCCCGGTGTACTGCTGAATGCGCACCCCCATCTTTTCGCTCAATGGAATGTGCTCATACCAGGCCTGCTGAAGCTGCCCGCACCAGTCACCGCGATGCAGGATATCATCCAGCGATGCTACCGGTTTAATCATCAGAAAATGGCGGATTGGCGTGGTTGTGGGCGTAGTAATCTCCCCCTGATTGACAAATCCGAGTTTGGCAAAGAACTCAACCGCATCTTCGCGCGCGCTGCAGGTGACGCGCTTAACGCCTTCCTGGCGGGCAACAGACTCCAGGGTCATCGCCATTAATGTCCCCAGCCCTTTATCCTGTACCGAGGGATGTACAGCCATAAAACGAATAGACGCCTCGTTATCTGCATTGATATACAGGCGGCCCACTGCAACTAAGTTTCCTTCTTCGTCCACCACCATTTGATGGTGCGCCAACGCATCCCAGCCATCCCGTTCCGACCCTTTCGGCTGGTGCAGCGGTTTACGCAGCATCTCCCAGCGAAACTGGTAGTAACGTTCTAATTCTTCTTCTGTTTGCGGAACTCGAAGGTGATACATAGCCGTACTCTCTCTTGTTATCCGCGGCCACGCCGGAAGCTGACTCATACCTGGAGCCAGAATGTCACGGGACCGTCATTAACCAGCTCAACCTGCATATCGGCAGCGAAGCGTCCGGTTTGCGTGTTTATCGCCTGCTGGCGGCAGCGTTCGACAAAATATTCATAAAGCGCCTGCGCGCGATCCGGCGCAGCCCCGCCGGAAAAGCTTGGTCGCATACCGCGCTCGGTATCTGCCGCCAGCGTAAACTGCGACACCACCAGCACGCTGCCGCCAGCCTGTTGTACATTCAGATTCATCTTGCCGTCAGCATCGCTGAAGATACGGTATCCCAGCACGCGCTCGCACAGACGATTCGCTTTTTGTTCGTCATCTTCTTTTTCGACACCCAATAACACCAAAAGTCCTGGGCCGATTTCACCCGTCACCTCGTCCTCCACGGTGACGCTGGCACGGGTTACGCGTTGAATTAATGCAATCATGGTTGGTCAGCTTCTTCTTGTTCTGCGGCTTGTTTGAGTTTTCGGTATTCCCCGAGAGTGACAGTTATTTCTGCGCCAAGCAAGACTATACACCAGGTCCAGTATACCCAGACAAACAGGATAGGGATCACTGCCAGTACGCCATAAATGAGCTGATATGACGGGAACATGGTGATATAAAGCGCGAAACCTTTCTTCCCGGCCTCGAACAGCAACGCTGCGACAAACGCGCCGACAAGGGCGTCACGGTTCGGTACGCGAGTTGTTGGGACAATACTGTAAAGTAACCAGAATGAGATCCACGAGAGCAGCAGCGGAAGGATGCGCAATACATTGTCGATGACCGTATTCAGATCGCTGGCCCAGCGTAAAGAAAGCAGGTAGGAGCTGATCGCCAGGCTGGCGCCAGCGAGAAGCGGGCCGAGCGTGAGGATCATCCAGTACACCGCAAAAGAGTACACTTTTGGCCGTGTGCGTTTGCTGCGCCAGATAGTGTTTAAGGCGCTATCAATGGCGTACATCAACAGCAATGCCGTCACAATCAGTCCACAGGCGCCCACCGCCGTCATTTTGTTGGAGTTAGCGACAAACTGCTCAATATAGCGCTGAATCACGTCTCCGGTGGCTGGCATAAAGTTAGCAAAAATAAAATGGCGTAACTGAATGCTGACATCAGAAAACATCGGAAAAGCAGCGAAAAGGGCAAAAACGACGGCAATAAGCGGTACTAAGGAGAGTAATGAGACATAGGCGAGATTTCCCGCCAGAGTCGTCATATTATCCTCATCGATACGCTGCCATAATAGCTTGAGCCAGGCCCGAACAGGGCGCGTATGGCGTCCAGCTTTTTGGTGAACGGTTTTTAGCATAACAGCTTCGCGAAGTAGTCAGGGATGGTGGCTTTATCCTTCACCAGAATGCTGGTGATCCCCAACTGGTTGGCCCCTTCTATATTATCGGCATTGTCGTCGAAAAAGACCGCATCGGCAGCGGAAAAACCTTCTTTCTGCAGGACGTGCTGATAAATACGCGCTTCCGGCTTACGCATTCCCAAATCCTGCGATAAATAGATATGGTCGGCGGCAGCGCGCACCTCCGGGTATTCCTCCGGCCAGAAGTGGGTATGCAGTCGGTTAGTATTGGATAGCACCACCACGCGATGCCCCTGCTCGCGCAGTTTATGCATGATAGCAATCACTTCGGGCCGTAATCCGACAAATACCGCCTGCCAGCCGTGCGCAAATTGTTCATAACTGAGCGATAACGCCATTTCATGACAGAAAGCTTCAGCAAACGCTTCGTCCGTTATCTCACCGCGTTCATGTTGGTGAAAAGTCTCGCCCATCGTAAATTTTTGCTTCAGCGAAGCCAGCGGTACTCGACTCAGATCGCTCCACACACCTAATACGCGGTTAAAGTCGATGTCGACAATCACATTACCTAAATCAAAGATGTAGAGCATGTCATTCTCCTTGCTAACCGGGGATGAATAACTGTAGCGGGAAAGGAGAAGTTTGACTATGTATCCCTTTATAAATCAATTAACAAAAAGACAATAGAAACGCAGACGATGCCCAATATCGCCTGCATCACAGCGCCGTTTTATTGGCCGGATAAAGCGCTGACGCGACCCTCCGGCGCAAGGGCGCTTGTCACGCTGAAACGGCGTCGTCCAGCGAAGGACTCACCTGAACCACTTCGATTTGCTGGGATTGAAGTAAATTCTGTAATGCCGGACCGGGATACTCGTCCGTAAACAGAGCGGTAATCTGTGACACATTGCCGATCTCAACCGCCGCAGAAGCATGGTATTTCGTATGATCGGCGGCCAGCAGAATATGTCGCGAGTGGGCCATCATGGTTTTCACTACGCTGGCTTCGTTGACATCAAACTCCAGTAACGCGCCATCGCTCTCTATCGCGCCTACGCTGGTGACGAGATAGTCAGCCCGGAACCCCGCCACAAACGCCGCCGCGGATGGCCCGATAATGCCGCTATTATGCGGGCGCAGCGTGCCGCCAGGCACCATCACTTCAAAGCGAGGGTTATTATAAAGAATGTGCGCGACGCGCAGGCTATTGGTGATAATGCGCAGATGATTATGGTTGAGCAGCGCGCGCGCCACCTGCTCAACCGTCGTTCCAATCGTGATAAATATCGTGGAGCCATCCGGAATATAGTCAGCCACGGCTTCCGCAATGGCTTTTTTCTCTTGCGTCCAGGAGACCTCTCGCTGCTCAAAGGCGGTATTGACCACACTGGACGCTCTGCCGGCGCCGCCGTGATGACGCGTAATCAGCCCCTGCTCGCTTAATTTACGAATATCGCGGCGAACCGTCTGGGTAGAGACCTCCAACAAACTGGCTAACTCATCGATATTCATATAGCCGCGCTCATCAATTAGCATTAACAGCCGATCGTGTCGCGGATTACCGGTCAGTTCGGTAAGACTCATGAGCATTCCTCTAAAAGCTTCCTACTGCTCATATTATACAAAAAGTGACAAGAAAGATCGGGTTTGCTCACAATCAGGGATACCCGCCCGGCCACCTGGGCGCGTACACTTCAGCGCGGCAACGCCGCTGGCGAATCTGACAGCCTCTTCGATGGCGTATCCGCTTGCCAGGCCAAATGCCAGTGCGCCATGAAAAACATCGCCCGCGCCGGTAGTATCCACCACCTCCACGGTAAAACCCGGTTGGTGGCGTACCGCCGCTTTTTCCAACCAGTTGCAGCCTTCACTGCCTCGCGTGACATAGACATGTCCATTTGTGAGCATTTGTGCTTTTTTTAGCGCATCAATGGCTTCGCTCATCCCCGTCAGGCGTGCCAGCCCTGGCTCGGAGAAGGCGGCGTGGTCGCTTAACGCCACCAGCTCGCTAATATCCTGCGGCGTAATATCGCCATCAAGAACAGTCATGACGCCAGCCTGACGCGCCAGCGTAAACGCCTGTTTTGCGCCGTCATGCCAGCGCACATCCGCCAACACCACATCCCACTGCGAAAAATCGATGTCGTTAAGCCAGCCGGCGTCAGGCAATAAATCCGGGCTGGGATAATTAACGATAATCCGCTCTCCTTTGGCATCCACCATAATCGCTGACTGCGACGACCTGGCCTGCGTGTAGCGGCGGGTATAGCGGGTATTTACCCCCAGGGATTCCAGTTCCGCCAGCAGGCTGTTTCCGGTGTCGTCATCGCCCACACGGCCAATAAAGTCCACCTGCGCGCCCAATTTCGCCGCAGCCACGGCAGCGGTCGCCGCAGGCCCGCCGCCCACTTCCGTATAGCGCTTCGCCACATATTTACCCCCTTCTGTCGGTAATCCTTCCACGTAATAGATGCGATCCATCACGGTAATACCTACACAAGCAATACGAACCATGGTCATTCCTCAAGCATTTTCGATGTGCTCATTTTAATTTCACGAAATGTTTAAAAAGTGACGGCTGTCAATTTTTTGACTATAAATTACAAATACGATCACAAACAGACAGAAAAAGGCTCATTAATGACAAAAAATGACACCACCGTGTTCAGGAGAACGATATGGCAGTTATAGCATTTATCGGGTTGGGACAGATGGGCTCTCCTATGGCGAGCAATCTGCTAAAGCAGGGCCATCAACTCAGCGTCTTCGATGTTAATCCCGACGCCGTACAGCGTCTGGTAGACAAAGGCGCGCAACCTGCAAGCAGCCCGGCTCAGGCAACCATCGGCGCTGAATTTGTTATCACCATGCTCCCGAACGGCGATCTGGTTCGTTCCGTTTTGTTTGGCGAGCAAGGCGTTTGTGAAACCCTTTCCCGTGAAGCGCTGGTCATTGATATGTCCACTATTCATCCGTTGCAAACCGATAAGCTGATTGCCGACATGCAGAGCAAAGGGTTCAGCATGATGGACGTGCCGGTAGGCCGGACATCCGACAACGCGATTACCGGCACATTGTTGCTGCTGGCAGGCGGTACGGCGGAGCAAGTAGAGCGCGCTACCCCTGTTCTGATGGCGATGGGTAATGAGCTGGTCAACACCGGCGGCCCGGGAATGGGTATTCGCGTAAAACTGATCAACAACTACATGAGTATTGCGCTAAATGCGCTCTCCGCCGAAGCCGCCGTGCTGTGTGAAGCGCTGGGGCTTTCCTTCGACGTGGCTTTAAAAGTGATGAGCGGCACTGCCGCAGGCAAAGGGCATTTCACCACCACCTGGCCGAATAAAGTGATGAAAGGGGATCTGTCTCCCGCCTTCATGATCGATCTGGCGCACAAAGATCTTGGCATCGCGTTGGATGTCGCCAATCAACTGCACGTACCGATGCCGCTCGGTGCCGCCTCCCGGGAAGTTTATAACCTGGCGCGGGCCGCAGGCCGCGGTCGGGAAGACTGGAGCGCCATCCTGGAACAGGTGCGCATCAGCGCCGGGCTGACCGCCAACGTAAAAAAGTAACGACTGTATAAAGGAAAATTGAATGAACAACTACACCATCAAAGACATTACGCGAGCGTCCGGCGGGTTTGCCATGCTGGCTGTCGATCAGCGCGAGGCGATGCGTTTAATGTTTGCTGCTGCTGGTGCGAAAACACCCGTTGCCGATAGCGTGCTGACGGATTTCAAAGTGAATGCGGCGAAAATTCTTTCCCCGTATGCCTCTGCCGTTCTGCTGGATCAGCAGTTCTGTTATCGCCAGGCCGTAGAACAAAACGCGGTCGCTAAAAGCTGCGCCATGATCGTCGCGGCGGATGATTTCATCCCGGGCAACGGTATTCCCGTTGATAACGTTGTCATTGATAAAAAAATTAATGCGCAGGCGGTAAAACGGGATGGCGCGAAAGCCTTAAAACTGTTGGTGCTGTGGCGCAGCGACGAAGACGCGCAGCAGCGTCTGGATATGGTCAAAGAATTCAATGAATTATGTCACTCCAATGGTTTGCTGAGCATTATCGAACCGGTTGTACGCCCGCCGCGCTGCGGCGACAAGTTCGATCGCGAGCAGGCGATTATCGATGCGGCCAAAGAGCTGGGCGACAGCGGCGCCGATCTTTACAAAGTTGAAATGCCGCTCTACGGCAAAGGCGCGCGTTCCGATCTTCTTACCGCCTCACAACGCCTGAATGGGCATATCAATATGCCGTGGGTCATCCTCTCTTCCGGTGTGGACGAAAAACTGTTCCCTCGCGCGGTCAGGGTCGCCATGGAAGCTGGCGCATCCGGGTTCCTGGCGGGACGCGCGGTCTGGTCATCAGTGATTGGTTTACCGGATACCGAGCTGATGCTACGTGATGTTTCCGCGCCTAAATTGCAACGTCTGGGCGAGATCGTCGATGAAATGATGGCAAAACGTCGTTAATACGAGGATGAAAGAATGAAATGGTTTAACACGTTGAGCCACAACCGCTGGCTGGAGCAGGAAACCGACCGCATCTTTAATTTCGGTAAAAACGCCGTGGTGCCGACAGGCTTCGGCTGGCTGGGAAATAAAGGGCAAATCAAAGAAGAGATGGGCACCCATCTTTGGATCACGGCGCGTATGTTGCACGTTTATTCCGTGGCGGCGTCGATGGGCCGACCGGGCGCTTATGATCTGGTCGATCACGGTATCAAAGCCATGAACGGCGCGCTGCGCGATAAAAAATACGGCGGCTGGTATGCCTGCGTTAACGATCAGGGCGTGGTGGATGCCTCTAAGCAGGGTTATCAACACTTCTTCGCCCTGCTGGGCGCGGCCAGCGCCGTCACGACCGGGCATCCTGAAGCCAGGAAATTGCTGGATTACACCATAGAAGTGATTGAGAAATACTTCTGGAGTGAAGAAGAGCAGATGTGCCTGGAGTCCTGGGATGAAGCCTTTAGCAAAACCGAAGACTACCGTGGCGGCAACGCCAATATGCACGCCGTCGAAGCGTTCCTGATTGTTTATGACGTTACCCATGACAAAAAATGGCTGGATCGCGCGCTACGTATCGCGTCGGTAATTATTCATGATGTGGCGCGCAACGGTGATTACCGCGTCAATGAACACTTCGATTCACAGTGGAACCCTATCCGCGACTACAACAAAGATAATCCTGCCCACCGTTTCCGCGCCTACGGCGGTACGCCAGGTCACTGGATTGAGTGGGGCCGTCTGATGCTCCATCTCCATGCTGCGCTGGAGGCCCGCTTCGAAACGCCACCCGCCTGGCTGCTGGAAGACGCGAAAGGTCTGTTCCATGCCACTATCCGCGACGCCTGGGCGCCAGATGGCGCAGACGGCTTTGTCTACTCAGTCGACTGGGACGGTAAACCTATCGTACGTGAACGCGTGCGCTGGCCGATTGTGGAAGCGATGGGTACGGCCTACGCCCTCTACACCCTGACGGGCGATAGCCAGTATGAAGAGTGGTATCAGAAATGGTGGGACTACTGCATTAAGTACCTGATGGACTATGAAAATGGTTCCTGGTGGCAAGAGCTGGACGCCGATAACAAAGTGACCACCAAAGTGTGGGACGGCAAGCAAGATATTTACCATCTGCTGCACTGCCTGGTCATTCCTCGTCTGCCACTGGCGCCAGGCCTGGCTCCAGCGGTCGCGGCGGGTCTCCTGGATATCAACGCGAAATAGGTCATGAGGATGGCAGCCATGCACAGCGGTGGAAAAACTATTCAGCTTAATGCGGGCCATTACCAGGCGAAAATCGTCACGGTTGGCGCAGGTCTGGCGGAACTGACCCATCATGGACGCCATGTGGTCATCCCGCATAAACCGGAAGAAATACCCATGGCGCATCTGGGGAAAGTATTGATTCCCTGGCCCAATCGCGTGACAAATGGCTGCTACTCCTATAACGGCAAGGTTTTCCAGCTTGCCGTTAACGACCCGGTTTCGCAGACCGCCATTCACGGTCTGTTAGCCTGGCGAGACTGGCAGATTAATTATCAGTCGGCGACGGAAGCGTCGCTAACGATTTTTCTGCCGCCCTCTTACGGCTATCCCTTTGCGTTGATATCGGAAGTAATTTATCGGTTAGATGCCGCCAGTGGGCTGCGCGTATTGATTCGTACGCAAAACATTGGCGATGAATCAGCCCCTTATGGCGCGGGCGCACATCCTTATTTGACTTGTAATTTGCAAAGCATCGATAGCTGTGTATTAACACTGCCTGCAAGCGAAGAATTGCCCGCAGGCAGGGATTTTTCCGCATCATGCCTGCTCGGCGAAACGCGCCTTGATCATGCGGTTAAGACCGCGACGACCCCGGCTGAGTGGGAGGTCAGACTTACCAGCCCAACGCAGAACATGTCTACATTTTTACGCAGCAATCAACCCTGGCTACAGATCTATACCGGCGAAAAACTCAGCCGAAAAGGTCTCGCGGTAGAGCCTATGAGCTGCCCGCCCGATGCATTTAATTCCGGGATCGCGCTGATTCATCTTGCCCCAAAAGCGATCCATCAACTGCATTTTTCCATCGGCTGCGACTAGCCCAAATGGATTACCGAATTACCCTACATTCACGGAGATTACAATGAATTCTCTACCACAACGGTCAACCGATTTTGAACTGACAACATCACAGGATGGTTTTGCACTTAGCTGGCAGCAGCGCCTGATTTTACGCCACAGCGCCGAAACCCCCTGTCTGTGGATTGGCGCGGGCGTTGCCGACATTGACATGTTTCGCGGCAACTTCAGCATCAAAGACAAACTTAACGAGAAGATTGCATTAACGGAGGCCACGGTCAGCGAGCTACCCGACGGCTGGCTGGTACAATTCAGCCGTGGCGCAACAATTAGCGCCACCCTTCGCATCTCCGCCGATGAGGCGGGACGCCTGAAGCTGGATCTGCAAAACGACGACCTGCACCATAACCGTATCTGGTTACGCCTCGCGGCTAATCCAGACGACCATATCTACGGCTGCGGCGAACAGTTCTCTTATTTCGATTTGCGCGGCAAGCCGTTCCCGCTGTGGACCAGCGAACAGGGCGTTGGCCGTAATAAAACCAGCTATGTCACCTGGCAGGCAGACTGTAAAGAGAACGCCGGCGGCGACTATTACTGGACCTTCTTCCCGCAACCGACCTTTGTCAGCACGCAAAAATACTACTGCCACGTTGAAAATAGCTGTTATATGAATTTCGACTTCAGCGCGCCCGAGTATCACGAACTGGCGCTGTGGGAAGATAAAACTACGCTACGTTTTGAGTGTGCCGACACCTACATCGCCCTGCTGGAAAAACTGACTGCGCTGTTAGGCCGCCAGCCGGAGCTGCCGGACTGGGTTTACGACGGCGTCACGCTAGGCATTCAGGGCGGTACGGAAGTTTGCCAGCAAAAACTGGATACCATGCGCAACGCAGGCGTAAAAGTGAACGGTATTTGGGCGCAGGACTGGTCTGGTATCCGCATGACCTCCTTTGGCAAGCGCGTGATGTGGAACTGGAAGTGGAATAGCGGCAACTATCCACAGCTGGATAGCCGTATCAAACAGTGGAAAGAAGAAGGCGTCCAGTTCCTCTCTTATATCAACCCATACGTCGCCAGTGATAAAGACCTCTGCGCCGAGGCAGCGAAACACGGCTATCTGGCGAAAGACGCCACGGGCGGCGACTATCTGGTCGAGTTTGGCGAATTCTATGGCGGCGTGGTCGATCTGACCAATCCTGAAGCTTACGACTGGTTCAAAGACGTCATCAAAAAGAACATGATCGCGCTCGGCTGCAGCGGCTGGATGGCGGATTTCGGCGAATATCTGCCGACCGACACGTATCTGCACAACGGCGTCAGCGCCGAGATCATGCATAACGCCTGGCCTGCGCTGTGGGCGAAATGTAACTACGAAGCGCTACAGGAGACCGGCAAGCTCGGCGAGATCCTGTTCTTTATGCGTGCGGGTTACACCGGCAGTCAGAAATATTCCACCATGATGTGGGCTGGCGACCAGAACGTTGACTGGAGCCTTGATGATGGTCTGGCCTCTGTCGTGCCTGCGGCATTGTCGCTGGCGATGACCGGCCATGGTCTGCATCACAGCGATATCGGCGGCTACACCACCCTGTTTGACATGAAACGCAGCAAAGAGTTGCTGCTGCGCTGGTGCGATTTCAGCGCCTTTACGCCGATGATGCGCACCCATGAAGGCAACCGCCCCGGCGATAACTGGCAGTTCGACGGCGACGCGGAAACTATTGCCCACTTTGCCCGCATGACCACCGTCTTTACCACGCTGAAACCGTATCTCAAGCAGGCGGTGGCGCAAAACGCGGCTACCGGTCTGCCGGTCATGCGTCCGCTATTCCTGCACTACGAGAACGATGCCGCAACCTACACCCTGAAATATCAATATCTGCTCGGTCAGGATCTGCTGGTCGCGCCGGTTCATGAGCAGGGGCGTTGCGACTGGACGCTGTACCTGCCGGAAGATCACTGGGTGAATATCTGGACCGGCGAAGCTCACCACGGCGGTGAAATTACCGTGGATGCGCCCATTGGCAAGCCGCCGGTCTTCTATCGCGCGAAGAGCGAGTGGGCTTCACTTTTTGCTTCTTTACGGAATATCTAATACGGCTCGCCCGCAGGGAAACCTGCGGGCAGATGGAGAAGAATAATGAGTCAAACATCATCAAATCCGGCAACCCTACGCTTGCCGTTTAAAGAAAAACTTGCCTATGGACTGGGGGATTTAGGTTCCAATATCCTGTTAGATATCGGGACCCTCTATTTACTCAAATTTTATACCGATGTGCTGGGTTTACCAGGGACTTACGGCGGGATCATTTTCCTGATCGCCAAATTTTTCACCGCATTTACCGACATGGGTACCGGCATTATGCTCGACTCGCGGCGTAAAATTGGTCCGAAGGGCAAATTCCGCCCGTTCGTGCTTTACGCGGCATTTCCGGTAACGCTACTGGCGATTGCTAACTTTGTCGGCACACCGTTTGAGGTGACGGGAAAAACCGTCGTCGCAACGATACTGTTTATGCTGTACGGGCTGGTTTTCAGCATGATGAACTGCTCGTATGGCGCGATGGTGCCGGCGATTACCAAGAACCCGGATGAACGCGCCTCGCTTGCTGCCTGGCGCCAGGGAGGCGCCACTCTCGGCCTGCTGCTGTGTACCGTTGGCTTTGTGCCGGTCATGAACCTGATCGAAGGCAATGCCCAACTCAGCTATATTTTCGCCGCCACGCTATTTTCATTGTTTGGCCTGCTATTTATGTGGCTGTGCTACGCCGGCGTTAAAGAGCGCTACGTCGAAGTGAAACCTGTCGATAAAGCGCAAAAGCCCGGATTATTGCAGTCGTTCCGCGCCATCGCCGGTAACCGTCCGCTGTTTATTCTGTGTATCGCCAACCTTTGTACTCTCGGCGCCTTCAACGTCAAACTGGCGATTCAGGTTTATTACACACAGTACGTTCTTAACGACCCGATCCTCCTCTCCTGGATGGGCTTCTTTAGCATGGGCTGTATTTTTATCGGCGTCTTTTTGATGCCCGGCGCAGTAAGGCGTTTTGGCAAGAAGAAAGTCTATATCGGCGGGCTGTTAATATGGGTGGCGGGCGATCTGCTCAACTACTTCTTTGGCGGCGGCTCGGTCAGTTTTGTCGCCTTCTCCTGCCTGGCGTTCTTCGGTTCCGCCTTCGTCAACAGCCTGAACTGGGCGCTGGTTTCCGACACGGTGGAGTACGGTGAATGGCGCACCGGCGTCCGCTCGGAAGGGACGGTTTACACCGGCTTCACCTTCTTCCGTAAGGTCTCCCAGGCGCTGGCAGGGTTCTTCCCCGGCTGGATGCTGACGCAAATCGGTTATATCCCGAATGTGGTGCAATCGGCAGGCACCGTCGAAGGCCTACGCCAGTTGATCTTTATTTATCCTTGCGTGCTGGCGGTCATCACCATTATTGCGATGGGCTGTTTCTACAACCTCAACGAAAAGATGTACGTGCGAATTGTGGAAGAGATTGAGGCCCGGAAACATACGGTTTAACAACAATAAAATATAACGCCCTGCGGGGCGTTTTGAGAGGCGATTATGTCTAATCATGATCCGCTAACGCTAAAGTTGAGCCTGCGGGAAAAATGCGCCTATGGCGTGGGCGATTTCGGCTCAAATCTGATGCTGTGTATCGGTACGCTGTATCTACTGAAGTTTTATACCGATGAACTCGGGATGCCTGCATATTACGGTGGAATTATCTTTCTGGTGGCGAAATTCTTCACCGCTTTTACCGATATGCTCACCGGCGTATTGCTGGACTCACGCCGTAATATTGGCGCAAAAGGAAAGTTTCGGCCTTTTATTCTGTATGCGTCATTTCCGGTCGCTCTGGTTGCTACTGCGCAATTCTTTGCCACTCACTTTACTTTACCCGTTAAAACAGCCTTCGCGACGGTGCTGTTTATGTTGTTCGGTCTGTTCTACAGCCTGATGAACTGCTCATACGGCGCGATGGTACCCGCTATTACCAAAAATCCGCATGAGCGCGCCCAGCTCGCCGCATGGCGACAAGGCGGTGCTACCATTGGCCTTCTTCTTTGTACCGTAGGTTTTATGCCCATTCAGGCGCTGTTTACCCGTTCCCCTTCGCTGGGTTATCTGATTGCAGCAGTCATTTTTTCGGTCTGCGGGCTGTTCAGCATGTGGTGGTGCTTTAGCGGGGTGAAAGAACGGTATATCGAAACCGTGCCTGACACGCATAAACCCAGCATATTGAAATCCTTCTGCGCGATTTTTCGTAATCCGCCGCTGCTGGTGCTCTGCGTCGCCAATTTGTGCACGCTGGCCGCCTTTAATATCAAGCTGGCCATTCAGGTTTATTACACTCAGTACGTGCTGAACGATATTCATTTGTTGTCATGGATGGGTTTTTTCAGCATGGGCTGTATCCTGATTGGTGTTTTATTAGTACCTGCTGCGGTAAAACGCTTCGGGAAAAAACAGGTTTATCTTGGTGGTCTGATATTGTGGGCCGTTGGCGATATCCTGAATTTTATCTGGGGTGGAACGTCATTCCTGTTTGTTATTTTCTCTTGTATCGCCTTCTTCGGTACCGCTTTCGTCAACAGCCTGAACTGGGCGCTGGTTCCGGATACGGTTGACTACGGTGAATGGAAAACGGGTATTCGCGCTGAAGGCTCGGTGTATACGGGTTATACCTTTTCCCGCAAAATTTCCGCTGCGCTTGCTGGCTTTTTGCCAGGTATTATGCTGACGCAAATCGGTTATATCCCCAACATAGCTCAAAGTGACACCACGTTGCTTGGTTTGCGTCAGCTCATTTTTTTATGGCCTTGCGGTCTTGCCATTATCGCAGCACTAACGATGGGCTTTTTTTATAAGCTCAATGAACAACGTTTCGCTTTTATTATCGAGGAAATTGCCCAACGAAAGAAAACAGGTAATCAAATTGTCGCGACTAATAATAAACAAAGTATTTCTACTGTAAATAATTAAACGACGCTTGCCGCTTTATCCATCCCGATGGATGGCGGCTTCCCTATATTTGAAAAATGGATTTATTATGAAATCTCTGAATACTCTAGTGATATTAACTTCAGTAATATCCACCTCTGTTTTTGCTGGCGCTTATGTAGAAAACCGTGAGGCCTATAACCTGGCGTCTGACCAAATGGAGTTTATGCTGCGCGTCGGCTATAACTCCGATATGGGGGCCGGAATTATGTTGACCAATACCTATACGCTACAGCGTGATAATGAATTAAAGCACGGTTATAATGAGATTGAGGGCTGGTATCCGTTATTTAAACCTACAGATAAATTAACCATTCAGCCAGGGGGGTTAATAAACGACAAAAGCATTGGTTCCGGCGGCGCCGTCTATCTGGATGTTAACTATAAATTTACCCCGTGGTTTAATCTTACGGTACGTAACCGATATAATCACAATAATTATAGTTCAACCGATTTGAATGGCGAACTGGATAATAATGACAGCTATGAAATCGGTAACTATTGGAATTTTACCATTACCGATAAATTTTCTTATACCTTTGAACCACACTATTTTTATAACGTTAATGATTTTAATAGTAGTAATGGTACGAAGCATCATTGGGAAATCACTAATACCTTCCGTTATCGTATCAATGAACACTGGTTGCCCTACTTTGAATTACGCTGGTTAGATCGTAACGTGGGCCCCTACCATAGAGAGCAAAACCAGATTCGTATCGGGGCGAAGTATTTCTTCTGATATTATTGCCTCTATTTTCCGAATCTGCATCACAGCGGGTAGTTGTTCTGCCCGCTCATTCATCCTGAATCAGACTCCCGATATCCTGCCCCTAAGCGCCATGATAATATTCACAAAGCGTTTTACCGTATTCATGCTTATAGAGAAGGGAAGCAAATGAATAAGCGATTTAATATTGATTGGGGCAATGAATTAACCCAGGAACAGCTCATTAATTTGATTTTAACCGATGAAGATCTGCCAAAGCTTCGCTCACTGACCATTGTCATTGGTCGGCATAATACGCCAGCGATTGCTGATTTTTTGGCAACCTTATCCCTTTCTCAACGTGAATAAAAAAACCCCGCCGAGCTTTCATTTCGGCAGGGTTTTTATCCGTAAGAACGTTAATTACTCTTCTTTCTGACCACGGTTCGCACGGCGGCGATCGTTTTCCGTCAGGTGACGTTTACGGATACGGATAGAGGTTGGGGTGACTTCTACCAGTTCGTCGTCATCAATGAACTCCAGCGCTTGCTCAAGGCTCATTTTAATTGGCGGAACCAGAATCACCGCTTCATCCGTACCAGACGCACGCATGTTGGTCAGCTTCTTACCGGTCAGGCAGTTTACCGTCAGGTCGTTGGAGCGACTGTGAATACCAATAATCTGGCCTTCGTAAACTTCCGCGCCGTGACCCAGGAACAGCTTACCGCGATCCTGCAAACCGAACAGCGCAAACGCCACCGCTTTACCCTGACCGTTGGAGATCAGTACGCCGTTCTGACGCTGACCCACTTCACCCGGACGAATATCGTCGTAATGGCTGAAGGTGGAGTACAGCAGACCCGTACCGGAAGTCATGGTCATGAATTCTGAACGGAAACCAATCAGCCCACGGCTTGGGATCACGTAGTCGAGACGTACGCGGCCTTTACCGTCCGGATTCATGTTTTTCAGGTCGCCTTTACGCTCGCCCAGCGCCTGCATGACAGACCCCTGGTGCTGCTCTTCGACGTCCAGCGTCACGTTTTCGTACGGCTCTTGTTTACGACCGTCGATTTCACGGAAGATAACTTTCGGACGGGAAACCGCCAGTTCGAAACCTTCACGACGCATATTTTCAATCAGCACGGACAGGTGCAGTTCGCCACGACCGGATACACGGAACGCATCCGCATCTTCGGTTTCTTCAACGCGCAGCGCCACGTTATGCACCAGCTCTTTGTTCAGACGGTCAAGAATCTGACGAGAAGTCACAAACTTACCTTCTTTACCGCAGAACGGCGAGGTGTTAACGCAGAAGAACATAGACACGGTCGGCTCATCAACGGACAGCGCCGGCAGCGCTTCAACGTTCTGCGGGTCGCAGATGGTGTCGGAAATGTTCAGCTCGCCCAGACCGGTGATCGCAATGATATCGCCCGCTTCGGCGATATCGCTGTCGATACGCTCCAGACCCAGATGCGTCAGCACTTTACCTACTTTCGCGTTACGGGTTTTCCCTTCACTATCGATGATAGTGACCTGCTGGTTCGGCTTCACTTTGCCGCGTTTGATACGGCCGATGCCGATAACGCCAACGTAGTTGTTGTAGTCCAGCTGGGAGATCTGCATCTGCAACGGACCATCGAGGTCAACGTCCGGCGCCGGAACATGATCAATGATCGCCTGATACAGCGGGGTCATGTCTTCCGCCATATCTTCGTGGTCCAGACCCGCGATACCGTTCAGCGCCGAAGCGTAGATGATCGGGAAGTCCAGCTGTTCGTCGGTCGCGTCGAGGTTAACAAACAGGTCGAATACCTGGTCAACAACCCAGTCAGGGCGCGCGCCAGGACGGTCAACCTTGTTGATAACCACAATAGGTTTCAGGCCATGAGCAAAGGCTTTTTTGGTCACGAAGCGCGTTTGCGGCATCGGGCCGTCAAATGCGTCAACCACCAGCAGCACAGAGTCAACCATGGACATGACGCGCTCTACTTCACCACCGAAGTCAGCGTGCCCGGGAGTATCAACGATGTTGATACGGTAATCATTCCATTTAATAGCGGTGTTTTTAGCGAGGATAGTAATACCACGCTCTTTCTCCAAATCGTTGGAGTCCATCACTCGCTCTTGAGTTTCGGCACGCGCGTCGAACGTACCGGATTGCTGGAGCAGCTTATCAACCAGGGTAGTTTTACCATGGTCAACGTGCGCGATGATGGCGATGTTACGCAAATTTTCGATCACAACTTTGCCTCAGGCATTAGAAATAGCGCGTTATTGTACACGGATTAATCGCACTACAAAACAGGATCACAAACATCCTCCGCAAACAAGTATTGCAGAGTCTCTTTGTGATCGCTTTCACGGAGCGTTAAAAGGGTGGCTTGCGTTCTATTGCACCAATGTGGTGCTTAATGTTCACATTGAAGCACTATTTTGGTGCAACATAGTCACCGTGGTGCAGCCCTTTTGCACGATGGTGCGCATGATAACGCCTTTTGGGGGCAATGTGAAAGTTGGCACAGATTTCGCTTTATATTTTTACGGCGACACGGCCAGCAGAATTGAAGATCTCGTTACCACGACGACCGACCATGACCAATCCGGGAGAGTACAAGTATGTCCGCTGAACACGTTTTGACGATGCTGAACGAGCACGAAGTGAAGTTTGTCGATCTGCGCTTCACCGATACCAAAGGCAAAGAACAGCACGTCACGATTCCTGCTCATCAGGTAAATGCCGAATTCTTTGAAGAAGGCAAAATGTTTGACGGCTCCTCTATCGGCGGCTGGAAAGGCATTAACGAATCCGACATGGTGCTGATGCCCGATGCGTCCACTGCGGTTATCGACCCGTTCTTCGCGGACTCCACCCTGATTATCCGTTGTGACATCCTGGAGCCTGGCACTCTGCAAGGTTATGACCGTGACCCACGTTCCATCGCAAAACGTGCGGAAGACTACCTGCGCGCGACCGGTATCGCCGATACCGTCCTGTTTGGGCCGGAACCTGAATTCTTCCTGTTCGACGACATCCGCTTCGGCGCATCTATCTCCGGCTCACATGTGGCGATTGACGATATTGAAGGCGCCTGGAACTCCTCTACCAAGTACGAAGGTGGCAACAAAGGCCATCGTCCGGGCGTGAAAGGCGGTTATTTCCCGGTTCCGCCAGTTGACTCCGCGCAGGATATCCGTTCTGAAATGTGTCTGGTCATGGAGCAGATGGGCCTGGTCGTTGAAGCGCACCACCACGAAGTAGCGACCGCAGGTCAGAACGAAGTGGCGACCCGCTTTAACACCATGACCAAAAAAGCCGACGAAATTCAGATTTACAAATATGTCGTGCATAACGTGGCTCACCGCTTCGGTAAGACCGCGACCTTTATGCCAAAACCGATGTTCGGCGATAACGGTTCCGGTATGCACTGCCACATGTCGCTGGCGAAGAACGGCACCAACCTGTTCTCTGGCGACAAATATGCCGGTCTGTCTGAGCAGGCGCTGTACTACATCGGCGGCGTCATCAAACACGCCAAAGCCATCAACGCCCTGGCGAACCCGACCACCAACTCCTACAAGCGTCTGGTCCCGGGTTACGAAGCGCCGGTGATGCTGGCCTACTCCGCCCGTAACCGTTCCGCCTCCATCCGTATTCCGGTGGTGGCGTCTCCGAAAGCGCGCCGTATCGAAGTTCGCTTCCCGGACCCGGCGGCTAACCCGTATCTGTGCTTTGCCGCCCTGCTGATGGCCGGTCTGGACGGGATTAAGAATAAGATTCACCCGGGCGAAGCCATGGACAAAAACCTGTATGACCTGCCGCCGGAAGAAGCGAAAGAGATCCCACAGGTAGCGGGTTCTCTGGAAGAAGCGCTGAACGCGCTGGACCTGGACCGCGAGTTCCTGAAAGCAGGCGGCGTGTTCACGGATGAAGCGATCGATGCGTATATTGCGCTGCGTCGCGAAGAAGATGACCGCGTGCGCATGACACCGCACCCGGTAGAGTTTGAGCTGTACTACAGCGTTTAATCGTATATTAAAAATCCGACGAATTTCGCGTTGCTGCAAGGCAGCAACTGAGCACATCCCCAGGAGCATAGATAGCGATGTGACTGGGGTAAGCGAAGGCAGCCAACGCAGCAGCAGCGTGAAAGGCGTCAGGAGTTTTTGAGTTGCCGTGGAAACTTTCAGCCCATCCCAGGATGGGCTTTTTTCTCCACCAACAATCTGATCTCACGCGCTTTTTAGTGGTAAAAAGCTATAATGCACTAAAATGGTGCAACCTTTTCCAGGAGACTGCTGAATGGCAAGCGGCATACAGCCCGATGCTGGGCAGATCCTCAATTCGTTAATCAACAGCGTGCTGGTGGTCGACGACGCGCTGGCAATCCATTACGCCAACCCTGCTGCGCAGCAGTTGCTCGCGCAAAGCTCACGCAAACTGTTCGGGACGCCGTTACCTGAACTGTTGAGCTATTTTTCGTTAAACATTGACCTGATGCGCGAAAGTTTAGCGGCAGGGCAAGGCTTTACCGATAACGAAGTGACGCTGGTGATTGATAGTCGCTCGCATATTCTCTCTTTGACCGCCCAACGTCTGCCCGACGATTTTATACTGCTCGAAATGGCACCGATGGATAACCAGCGTCGTCTGAGTCAGGAGCAGTTGCAGCACGCGCAGCAAATCGCCGCCCGCGATCTGGTGCGCGGTCTGGCGCACGAAATCAAAAATCCGCTCGGCGGCCTGCGCGGCGCGGCGCAGCTACTCAGCAAGGCGCTGCCCGACCCGGCGCTAACGGAATATACCAAAGTCATCATTGAACAGGCCGACAGGCTACGCAACCTTGTCGATCGCTTGCTGGGGCCGCAGCACCCGGGAATGCACATTACCGAGAGCATACATAAAGTCGCGGAGCGCGTAGTGGCGCTGGTGTCGATGGAACTGCCGGATAATGTCCGGCTTATCCGCGATTATGACCCCAGTCTGCCAGAACTGCCGCACGACCCGGAACAAATTGAGCAAGTACTGCTGAATATTGTCCGCAATGCCTTGCAGGCGCTGGGGCCGGAAGGCGGCGAAATTACGCTGCGTACCCGTACCGCCTTCCAGTTAACGCTGCATGGCGAACGCTATCGCCTGGCGGCGCGTATAGACGTTGAAGACAATGGGCCGGGTATTCCTCCCCATTTACAGGATACGCTGTTCTACCCGATGGTCAGCGGTCGCGAAGGCGGCACCGGGCTTGGGTTATCTATCGCCCGCAATCTTATCGATCAACACGCCGGCAAAATTGAATTTACCAGTTGGCCGGGGCATACCGAGTTTTCGGTTTACCTGCCGATTCGGAAATAGAGGTGTTTATGCAACGAGGAATAGTCTGGGTCGTCGATGATGATAGTTCCATCCGTTGGGTGCTTGAGCGTGCTCTCGCCGGGGCAGGGTTGACCTGTACCACCTTTGAGAATGGTAATGAAGTACTGGCTGCGCTGGCCAGTAAAACGCCGGACGTCTTGCTGTCGGATATCCGAATGCCGGGAATGGACGGGCTGGCGCTATTAAAGCAGATTAAACAGCGTCACCCGATGCTTCCGGTCATCATTATGACCGCGCATTCCGATTTAGATGCCGCCGTGAGCGCCTATCAGCAGGGGGCGTTTGATTATCTGCCTAAACCGTTTGATATTGATGAAGCCGTCGCTCTGGTCGAGCGCGCGATTAGCCACTATCAGGAGCAGCAGCAGCCGCGTAATATCGAGGTTAACGGCCCGACAACAGACATGATAGGCGAAGCGCCCGCCATGCAGGATGTGTTTCGCATTATTGGTCGGCTGTCGCGTTCTTCGATTAGCGTGCTGATTAACGGCGAATCAGGAACCGGTAAAGAACTGGTCGCCCATGCGCTTCACCGCCATAGCCCACGCGCCAAAGCGCCGTTTATCGCGCTCAATATGGCGGCCATCCCGAAAGATTTGATTGAATCCGAACTGTTTGGTCATGAGAAAGGCGCTTTTACCGGGGCGAATACCATCCGGCAGGGCCGTTTCGAGCAGGCTGACGGCGGCACGCTGTTTCTGGACGAAATTGGCGATATGCCGCTGGATGTCCAGACTCGTCTGTTACGCGTGCTGGCTGACGGACAGTTCTACCGCGTGGGCGGGTACGCGCCGGTAAAAGTGGATGTGCGCATTATCGCCGCCACCCACCAGAACCTCGAACGACGCGTTCAGGAAGGGAAATTCCGCGAAGACCTGTTCCACCGCCTGAACGTGATTCGTATCCATCTTCCGCCGTTGCGCGAGCGCCGTGAGGATATTCCGCGCCTGGCGCGCCATTTTTTGCAGGTCGCCGCCCGTGAATTAGGCGTGGAAGCCAAATTATTACATCCGGAAACCGAAACGGCGTTAACGCGCCTGGCATGGCCTGGTAACGTGCGTCAGTTAGAAAATACCTGCCGCTGGCTCACCGTCATGGCCGCCGGACAGGAGGTATTGATCCAGGATTTACCGGGCGAACTGTTTGAAGCCTCGGCGCCGGATAGCCCGTCCCACCTGCCGCCGGATAGCTGGGCTACATTACTGGCGCAATGGGCGGACCGCGCCTTGCGATCCGGTCATCAAAACCTGCTTTCTGAAGCGCAGCCAGAACTGGAAAGAACGCTACTGACCACGGCGTTACGCCATACGCAGGGTCATAAACAGGAAGCCGCCAGGCTGCTCGGTTGGGGGCGAAACACCCTAACGCGGAAGTTGAAAGAGCTGGGAATGGAGTAAGCATTACCCGCGAGTGTAAAGATTAATAATTGAGCGCAAAACGCTGCTATTTTGCGCTTTACTGTTCCGATGAGTTCAGTATGATCATGCCCGGCAAACGGGGGGATTCATTATGTTAGAATCTATTATTAATCTGGTATCGAGTGGAGCGGTCGACAGCCACACGCCACAAACTGCGCTAGCCGCCGTGTTGTGTGCCGCGCTGGTGGGACTGTTCAGCTGACAATGTGCCGGATGGCGCTAATGCTTATCCGGCCTACAGGTTGTCGCAACGTGTAGGCCCGGTAAGCGCAGCGCCACCGGGCAACCCGGCTAAATGACGCGCGAGAACTGCTGCATCCGCGCTTTCTGGCGCAGATACGCGTCAAAGCACATGCAGATATTGCGGATCAGCAAACGACCTTTCGCCGTCACCTGAATTCCCTTCTCGCTAATATCCACCAGCCCATCTTTCGCCAGCGGCGACAGTAACTGCAAATCTTCGGCAAAATACTCAGCGAAATGCAAACCCCACTGCTGTTCGACAGCGTTAAAATCCAGGCGGAAGTTACAAATCAGCGCCTTGATAACATCGCGACGAATGCAATCATCACGGGTCAGCGTAATACCACGCCATAGCGCATTGCCCCGCTCATCCACTTGCTGGTAATAACGCTTCAGCTCTTTCTGGTTCTGCATGTAGCCATCGCCAATCATGCTGATAGCAGAAACCCCCATCCCCAGCAGATCGGTATCGCCCTGGGTCGTATAGCCCTGAAAATTACGGTGCAGCACGCCTTCGCGCTGCGCGACGGCCAGTTCGTCGTCCGGACGGGCAAAATGGTCCATCCCGATAAACTGATAACCGGCCTGAGTAAGCGATACGATCGTCTCCTGCAAAATATCCAGTTTCTGCTGCGCGCTGGGTAAATCGGCATCTTTAATTTTACGCTGGGCGGCAAAAAGCGTTGGCAGATGCGCATAGTTAAAGACGCTCAAACGATCGGGGTTCAGTTCCGTCACACGCTTCAGCGTGAAAGCGAAGCTTTCCGGCGTCTGTTTCGGTAGACCGTAGATCAAATCGATATTGGTCGAGGTAAAGCCGATATCGCGGGCGTGATTAAGCAACGCAAAGATGAATTCTTCATCCTGCTCGCGGTTAACCAGGCGCTGCACCTCTTTATTAAAGTCCTGCACGCCCATACTCAGGCGGTTAAAACCTTCCGCACGTAAATGATCGAGCACATCCAGCTCAATTTCACGGGGATCGACTTCGATCGAGATTTCCGCGTCGGTATTAAAGTGGAAATTTTCACGCAACAGCGTCATTAAGCGGCTGATTTGCGCTTTATTCAGGTAAGTAGGCGTACCGCCGCCCCAGTGAAGCTGGCTGACATGACGGTCTGCAAACAGCGGCGCGCGATGACGAATTTCCTGCTCAAGCGCGTCAAGGTACTGGTCAGCTTTATGCTGTTGGCGGGTGACAATCTTGTTGCAGCCGCAGAAATAACACAACTTGTGACAAAACGGGATATGCACATACAGCGAGAGCGGACGTTCAGGATAACGCGCCACAGCCTGCAAGAATGCGGCGTCCTCGAAGTCTTCAGAAAACTCCAGCGCGGTTGGGTACGAGGTATATCGTGGCCCGGAATAGTTATATTTCTGGATCAGGGCCAGATCCCAGTCTATTTGCTGTTCAGACATGCTCACTCCTTCCGATGGCGTCTCTGGCGGGTACGGCGTACCGGCTTCACGCCATGACGGGCGGCAAGCCGGCTGCGCAGCCATTTCTGTCGCCGCGACAATCGCTGTAGTTTAACGAATAACCACACCAGATAACATATAACCGGAAGGGTTATAAGCAGGACGGGCAAGCCCACGGTGTAAACCCGTTAGTTGCCGCCTCTTAGCAGGCGCATCATATCTTCCTGCTTCTCGTCCTCTTCGTCGTCTTCTTCGTCGTCATCGTAAGACAGACCAAGCTTCTGCATCAGTTCATCAATACGATCCAGTTTGGCATCTACCCAGGCTTGATCTTCCGCACTCAGGGTTTCGCCCGCTTCCAGACGTTCTAACAGCGCATCCAGGCGCTCATCCGTTTCCAGTAAATCCAACTCCGCCTGCGGTGAAAGCATAGGTTTCTCACTTTTCGGTTTATGCTGTTGGGTCACTTTTTCAGTCACGCCCAATGGAACAGGTGTTTTACTGCCAATGCGTGGATCTTTTTGTTGATTCTGATTGCCGCCGCCCGAAACGGAATTGCCGCCCGCCGCGCGACTTCCCGGCGCATGACCGCGATGTTTTTTCAGGCGTTTACGGTCGCGCGCCTCCTGGTTTAACTCTTCACGCGTTTTACGACGCTGTTTGCCAAAGGCTTTACTGCGCGGTGCAGAGGTTGGTTTTTTCATGATGTCAGATCTTTAAGCCGTTTTATTCAGTATAGAATTGAGGCGGAATCTAGCAGAAAGCAAGCAAAGAAAAAAGGCGACAGAGTAATCTGCCGCCTTTTTTCTTGACTCACGACCCTTAACGGGTTCCACCATCCCTGTTGGCTATCAACACGCCCTGTTTTTCCCTTAGCCTGGAACATTCCATGTTGTTTCCATTTCCTTTTACTAACGTCTCCGGACGTTTGTCTTCCTGACAATCCTGTGTCTTCGCCTCCTGGCGCTCCTGACCCTCATCCTGAGTCGTTGATCCTGTTAGCGTCCTCGCTATGTGCATTACTTTACTCTTTTGGGGTAAACTCACAAGATACCGACACGGCAAATCCCTTTTTTTCAGACAATTACCTTTCTATAAGTTCATGATTTAACTATATTAACTGGCTTTGAGCCTGACAACGACTCTGTCATGTCGCATAAGTGCAATGGACAATGTCTCACAAAGCGTATGGCTTTTACTTACAGCACCGCCGCGCCGAAAAATCCGTCTTTTGCTGGCGTTCAGGTATAATCGCCACAATGCTTTGACTGACGGAGACGACCGCTTTGACTAACCTGAATTATCAACAGACGCATTTTGTGATGAGTGCGCCTGATATTCGCCATTTACCTTCCGATTGCGGAATTGAAGTGGCTTTTGCTGGCCGTTCCAATGCAGGCAAATCCAGCGCCCTGAACACATTGACCAACCAAAAAAGCCTGGCGCGCACCTCTAAAACGCCGGGCCGTACCCAATTGATTAACCTGTTTGAAGTCGTAGATGGCAAACGGTTGGTCGACCTGCCGGGCTATGGCTACGCGGAAGTCCCGGAAGAGATGAAACGCAAGTGGCAACGCGCGCTGGGGGAATATCTGGAGAAACGTCAAAGCCTACAGGGCTTAGTCGTTTTAATGGATATCCGCCATCCGTTGAAAGACCTCGACCAACAGATGATCCAGTGGGCTGTAGAGAGCAATATCCAGGTTCTGGTTCTGCTGACCAAAGCGGACAAACTGGCCAGCGGCGCGCGCAAGGCGCAGTTGAATATGGTACGTGAAGCCGTGCTGGCTTTTAATGGCGATGTGCAGGTAGAAGCGTTTTCCTCGCTGAAAAAGCAGGGCGTGGATAAGTTACGTCAGAAGCTGGATAGCTGGTTTAGCGAACTGGCACCGGTCGAAGAGATTCAGGACGGGGAATAATCATCCGCTATGCCGGATGGCGCCGCTGCGCGTCTTATCCGGCCTACGGTGCGAGCGAAACTTTTCTTACGCCCAATAAAAAACGCCCCAGTCATAAACTGACTGGGGCGGCTAAAATATTCAGCCAAATCCGATTACGTGAAGTAAAAGGTCTGAAAGATAGAACATCTTACCTCTGTACCCTACGTGAATAACTTTACTCTTTTTTGAGCAACACAGAAAGACCTTTTCGTAATTTTTTTTCATTCTTTACATAGGGAATTCTAATACCCATCACAAAACCCCCGTGCTTATGTTGCTTAATTACGAAAAAAGCGCGTTACTCCTTAAATGCTTAGTGCGCTTGATCCCAATTTTCTCCGCTACCGACTTCCACCAGCAACGGCACATCAATACGCGTGCAGTTTTCCATCAACTGATGGATACGTTTTGCTACCGCATCTAAGTCGTCTTTATGCACCTCGAACACTAATTCATCGTGTACCTGCATAATCATCCGCACGCGCGGCTGCTCGGCCTGTAGCCAGGCATCGACGGCAATCATGGCGCGCTTGATGATATCGGCAGCCGTTCCTTGCATGGGAGCATTGATCGCCGCGCGTTCCGCCCCCGCGCGCCGCGCCGCGTTGCTGGATTTAATATCCGGCAGGTAAAGGCGGCGTCCCTCCAGCGTTTCCACATAACCTTGTTCTTTTGCCTGAGCGCGTGTGCGCTCCATATATTCCAGCACGCCAGGATAGCGTTCGAAGTAGAGATCCATATACTTCTGCGCCTCTTTACGCGGAATATTAAGCTGGCGAGAAAGACCGAAGGCGCTCATCCCGTAAATCAGGCCAAAGTTAATGGCTTTCGCACTTCGGCGTTGCTCCCCGGTCACGCTATCCAGCGGCAAGCCAAAGACTTCCGCCGCCGTTGCGCGGTGAATATCCTTCCCTTCGGCGAACGCCGTAAGCAGTCCTTTATCACGGGAAAGATGCGCCATAATACGCAGCTCAATCTGTGAATAGTCCGCAGATACGATGAGATAATCCTCAGGCGCAATAAATGCCTGACGAATGCGGCGGCCTTCTTCATTGCGCACCGGAATATTTTGCAGGTTCGGATCGGTGGACGATAAACGTCCCGTCGCCGTTACCGCCTGATGATAGGAGGTGTGGACGCGCCCGGTTTTCGGGTTAATCATCAGCGGCAGCTTATCGGTATAGGTGGATTTTAGCTTCGCCAGACCACGATACTCCAGAATCACTTTCGGCAGCGGATAGTCCAGCGCTAGCTCCTCCAGCACCTCTTCCGACGTTGACGGCGCGCCGCCAGGCGTTTTCTTCAGCGGCTTAATACCCTGCTTTTCAAACAGGATGGTCTGCAACTGCTTCGTTGAGGACAGGTTGAACGCCTCGCCCGCAATGTCATGCGCTTTCTTTTCCAGTTCCGCCAGACGTAGTGTGATTTCTTCCGAATGTTTGTGCAGGACGGCAGGATCGATTTTTACGCCATTGCGCTCAACGCGTGACAGCACCGGCACCAGCGGCATTTCGATGTTTTCGAAAACATTCAGCGGGCCTTTGTGCTGCTGGAGCTCTGGCCACATGTTGAGATGCAACTGTAACGTGACATCCGCATCTTCTGCCGCATAGCGCCCCGCTTCCTCCAGTGCGATCTGGTTAAAGGTGAGCTGGTTTTTACCTTTACCGGCAATGTCTTCAAAGGTGATAGTTTTGTGCTTCAGCCAACGATCGGACAAGCTGTCCATATCATGGCGTCCGGCGACGCTGTTCAGAATGTAAGACTCAAGCATGGTATCGAAGGCGATACCGCGCAGCTCAATACCGTAATTTTGCAAGACGCCGCGATCGTACTTGAGGTTTTGCCCCACTTTGCGCACTTTTTCATCTTCCAGCAGCGGCTTCAGCAGTTCCAGAGCACGCTGGCGGGAAATTTGATCCGGAGCGTCCAGATAATCATGCGCGACAGGTACATACGCGGCAACGCCAGGTTCGATGGCAAACGAGAGGCCCACCAGGTTGGCGGCGATATTATCCAGTCTGTCGGTCTCCGTGTCGAAAGCAAAAACTGGCGCTTTTTTCAGCTTTTCAATCCAGCTTTCCAGCGTAACGTCGTCCAGAATAGTGACATAATTTTCATAAGAGAGCGCCGCTGCCGGTTCGCTGGGCGATTCATCAATAACGACCGTTTCCTGCGGTTTGGCCGCCGGTTTCGCGCCCTTTGCCTGTAGCCATTTGCCGGACTCAACGTCCGCCGTCCAGCGCTTAAACTCATATTTTTTAAACAGGCCCAGCAGTTCATCCGCAATCGGCTGCTGTACTTCAAGCTGTTCGCAGGTCTGCTCCAGTTCAACATCCGTTTTAATGGTGGCGAGTTTATAAGACAGGTACGCTACGTCTTTATTCTGCGCTAATTTAGCGGCCATCGTTTTGGCGCCGCGGAAAGTGAGACCGGCAATTTTTTCCGGCTCGGCGTACAGCGTATCCAGGCCACCCAATCCCTGAAGCAAAGCTTGCGCCGTCTTCTCACCCACGCCAGGTACGCCTGGAATATTATCCGAGGAGTCCCCCATCAGCGCCAGAAAGTCGATAATTAGCTCAGGCGGCACGCCGTACTTATTAACGACTTCATCCGGACCGAGGATGGTGTTAGTCATGGTGTTGATCAGCGTAATATTCGGCGTCACCAACTGTGCCATATCTTTATCGCCAGTGCTGATTAATACCGGACGCCCCACCTTCTCCGCTTCTCGCGCCAGTGTACCGATAACGTCATCCGCTTCTACGCCAGAGACCGCCAGCAGAGGTAGCCCCATGGCTTTAACCATGGCATGTAACGGCTCTATTTGCGCACGCAGATCATCCGGCATCGGAGGGCGATGCGATTTGTAATGTTCAAAGAGCTCATCACGGAAGGTTTTTCCTTTGGCGTCAAACACCACCGCAGCATGCGTCGGCTGATACTGCATGATCAGGCTGCGCAACATGTTGAGGACACCATACATTGCGCCCGTAGGTTCTCCCGCGCTGTTGGTTAACGGCGGAAACGCATGATAGGCGCGATAGAGATAGGATGAGCCATCTACGAGAATAAGTGGGTTTTCTGGGATCTGAACCATAATGTCCGTGCCTGTTTAACAGATTATGGTTAAAGGATGCCACATACAGGAGGAAAACTTGAGTTTTTCGCCGCATTTGCGGAAAAGTTTTGTCGATCTTCAGGATCGCTCGCAAAAAAACCTGTGGATAACTTTGTGTGTAAATTCTTACCATTACTTTAAAATCAGCGCGATAGCCTTCTCCCCTTAATAATTACCCATTATTTTCAATGAGTTGTTAACATCACGTTTTTCTGATTATCTGATTCATGCCGTTATCATAATGTGGATAGTTGTTACGAGTGTTTCTATTTCACTCAGCGCCATCATTAGCATCGTTTTCTGATAGAATCAGCCTCTTGCGCCCTTTTCGCGCACCGTTTATGGCTAACTTTTGAATAATTTATTATGACGAGAATACTCGCGGCTATCACGCTCCCATTGAGTATCGTATTGACCATCCTGGTCACTATTGTTTGCTCAGTACCGATCATCATTGCCGGTATGGTAAAGCTCCTTTTGCCTGTTCCCGGTATCTGGCGCAAGGTCTCCATTTTCTGCAATTTCATGATGTATTGCTGGTGTGCTGGTCTTGCAGCGCTGTTACGCCTTAATCCGCACTTGCAATGGGATGTAGAAGGGTTAGAAGGGCTGAGCAAGAAAAATTGGTATTTACTGATTTGTAATCATCGTAGCTGGGCCGATATCGTTGTGCTTTGCGTTCTGTTCCGCAAGCATATCCCAATGAATAAGTACTTTCTTAAACAGCAATTGGCCTGGGTGCCGTTCATTGGCCTGGCGTGCTGGGCATTAGATATGCCGTTTATGAAGCGCTACTCCCGTAGCTACCTGCTCCGCCACCCCGATCGACGCGGCAAAGATGTTGAAACAACTCGTCGCTCTTGCGAAAAGTTTCGTCGGTATCCCACCACTATCGTTAACTTTGTTGAAGGCTCGCGATTTACGCATGAGAAACGTCAGCAAACGCATTCACCTTATCAACATCTGTTGCCGCCAAAAGCAGCCGGGATTGCAATGGCGATTAATGTTTTAGGCTCACAGTTCGATAAGCTGCTTAATATTACGTTGTGTTACCCAAACAACGATAGTCACCCCTTCTACGATATGCTAAGCGGTAGGCTGACGCGTATTGTTATTCGGGTGCAACTGGAACCCATAAATGAAGAACTGCACGGCGATTACGTGAACGACAAAACATTCAAACGCCGTTTTCAACGTTGGCTTAATACGCTGTGGGATAAGAAAGATATACAGATAGAAGAGATTAAAACATCTTATAAAAACGCCGGTCAGTGACCGGCGTTCTTTTTATTTTTTATCAACCAAATATTTCACGGTATCAGCATACTGCTGAACAAAAACATCCATGCTGCTGGTATCCATGCCTTGTGGGTTAATCTGGTATTTGCCATTGACGAACATCGCCGGAACGCCCTGCAGTTGCAGGTCAGCCGCGGCTTTCTCCTGTTGCGCAACCAGTGATTTCACCACGAAGCTGTTCCATGCCGCATCGTAATCTTCGCCTTTGACGCCCGCATCAACGAACACTTTACGGATATCCGCGGCAGATTGTACTGTCTGGGTTTTCTGTACGGCTTCAAACAGCGGGACCGTGACTTTATCTTCTACACCCAACGCCATCGCCACCGCCCATGCCTGGGTGAGCTCCTTGCCCAACGGCCCCAGGAACTCAACGTGGTACTTGGTCATTTTGGTGCCTTCCGGCAGCTTTTTCTTCACATTGTCAGACACATGAAGCACTTCTTCAAACTGATAACAATGTGGGCAGTAGAAGGAGAAAAACTCCAGTACCTGGGGTTCGCCAGCGACCGGTTTATCCAGCGTGATATACTGTTTACCGTCGCTGATCTGTGCTGCCGAGGCGCTAAAAGCTAAAACCATACCAGCCAGCGCCAGCCAAATCTTTTTCATGATCAACTCTCTCCGATTAATACATTGGCGTTAATTGTAAAGGGGGTTCGTGCAAAATTTTAGTCTGCTCAATAAAAGTCGTTGTCTGTCGCTGCCAGTAATCTTCCCCTGTTAACCAGGGAAAGTTTTTTGGAAACGCAGGATCGCCCCAACGACGAATCAACCAGGCAAGATAATAAACTAAACGCATGGCGCGTAAAGGTTCAATGAGGCCAATTTCAGCCGTATCGAACTCACTAACTTCTTCATAAGCTTCAATAATGGTTTCAAGCTGCATTCGCTGTTCGGCTTTGTCGCCGTTCAGCAGCATCCATAAATCCTGTATCGCCGGACCGTTACGGGCATCATCTAAATCGACAAACAGCGGTCCATCACGCCATAGAATGTTGCCGGCATGACAATCGCCGTGCAATCGCAGCGTGGCGAAATCGGTGCGCCAGCATTCGGTAACTGCAGACAGTAGAGTATCAGTGGCTTTCAGGAAAGCCGCTTTTTGCCCGGAGGGAATCAGTGCGGCATCGTCGAATACCTGGCGAGGTTCAAAAAGATACTCTGCAAGCCCAATGTCAGGCCGGAAAGTGAAAGGACGTTTTCGCCCCGTCTGATGCAATCGGCCAAGATAACGCCCTACCGCCTCCATCTGATCAATATTGTCTGCTTCAAACTGACGACCGCCTACGCTGGGGAAAATGGCATAATGATAGCCCTGATGCGCTAACAGCGTCTGGCCATTAAACGCGAGCGGAGCAGCAACCGGAACCTCATCCTTCACCAGTTCAAGCGCGAATTGGTGTTCTTCCCGAATTTGATCAACAGACCAGCGTTCAGGACGATAAAACTTAACGACAAAACGTCGACGGTCTTCATCCTGAAACTGATAGACGCGGTTTTCATAACTGTTTAGTGGAGTCAGCCCGGAATCCACCCTGATCCCCTGTTCAAACAGCGCATCCATGATGGTTTCCGGGTGTAGCGTCTGGAAAGTAAAAGCGTTGTCGTTCATCCCATCATCCGGAAAATACTACGAATGATTCAGGATATCATTTCGTGACGATTTCGGTGGCGCCGCTTACAAGGTTTTACTCTTTAATAACGCCGCGGGCGCGTAAAAGCGCCGTTTTAAAGTCCTCTTCATAGTCTTTTTGAATCCCTGGAATGGCGGCGTCTTTGGCGGAATCGCGCATTTTCAGATGGTAGATCAGGATATCATCAGTTAAATCTTCCAGTTTGCCGTCAAAACCTGACTCTTTCGCCAGTTTCTGCAAAAATTGCGTCAGATTAAGATCAGGCTCTTTCTGCCAGGCTGGCTGGAGGAGTTCAATGACTTCATTCAGGCGTTTACATTTCATAGCTGTGCTCCTTATTCTTGATACAGACACGGTAGCAGGGTCAATCCCACAATAAAAGAGGCGATATCGGTGAATCTGGATGAAGTAATAACCGGCGTGGTGCTAGCAGGCGGTAAAGCCCGGCGGATGGGAGGTGCGGATAAAGGTTTGCTTGAACTGGACGGGAAACCGCTCTGGCGACACGTTGCCGACGCGCTCGCGCCACAACTTGCTACGGTCGTCATTAGTGCTAATCGCCATCTGGATATCTACCAGGCCAGCGGCCTGAAAGTCATTCCGGATTCAATCGCTGACTTTCCCGGTCCGCTGGCGGGTATGCTTTCCGTTTTTCAGCAGGTAGCAGGCGACTGGTTTCTGTTTTGTCCCTGTGACAATCCCTGTATCCCCCACAACCTGGTCGATCGTTTAGCAGCGCAGCGTCATGGCGCACCCGTGGTTTGGGTTCATGATGGAGAACGCGATCATCCAACGATCGCGTTGATTAATCGTGCCGTTGAGCCCCAGTTGACAGCTTATTTGCAAGCAGGCGAACGGCGAGTAATGATTTTTATGCGCCAGGTAGGCGGACACGCCGTTGATTTCAGCGATTGTAAGGAGGCATTTGTGAACGTCAACACGCCGGAGGAACTCGCGAAATGGCAAAAGAGACCATGATACCGCTACTCGCCATTGCCGCGTGGAGCGGCACGGGAAAAACAACACTGCTGAAAAAACTGATCCCAGCACTTTGTGCGCACGGTATTCGGCCAGGGCTGATTAAGCATACCCATCATGATATGGATGTCGATAAACCGGGTAAAGATAGCTACGAATTACGTAAGGCCGGGGCAGCACAAACGCTGGTTGCCAGTCAGCAGCGCTGGGCGTTAATGACTGAAACGCCGGGGCAAGAAGAGTTGGATCTGGCATGGCTGGTGAGCCGGATGGATGCATCAAAGCTGGATATGGTGCTGGTAGAAGGGTTTAAACACGAAGCAGTTGCGAAGATCTTACTTTTTCGTCAGGGATGTGGGCACAACGAGGAAGAATTAATTCTTGATGAGCATGTTATTGCGGTTGCCAGTGATATTCCACTTGCAGTAGCGGTACCCGTTTTGGATCTTAATGATGTATCGCAGATTTCTGTCTTCATTTTACGGTGGTTAGAGAAAGCACGTTCCTTGTAGGCCGAATAAGGCGGGGCCGCCATCCGGCGGTGCAGGTTGCCTGATGGCGCTGCGCTTATCAGGCCTACATTTTTACAGTTACCACACACGCAAAAAAGCCCGTCCTGACGGACGGGCTTCTTCACTTGTCTGATGCCTGGCAGTTTATGGCGGGCGTCCTGCCCGCCACCCTCCGGGCCGTTGCTGCGCAACGTTCAAATCCGCTCCCGGCGGATTTGTCCTACTCCGGAGAGCGCTCACCGACAAACAACAGATAAAACGAAAGGCCCAGTCTTTCGACTGAGCCTTTCGTTTTATTTGATGCCTGGCAGTTCCCTACTCTCGCATGGGGAGACCCCACACTACCATCGGCGCTACGGCGTTT
>NZ_JAMMKR010000011.1:0-127498 GCF_051703725.1 Salmonella sp. NW645
AATCGGTGGAGCTGCATGACAAAGTCATCGGGCATTATCTGAACATAAAACACTATCAATAAGTTGGAGTCATTACCGCTTATGTGTTGGCTACGGATTATTTTGGGTATAAACGCGGATGTCTCTTTGCAATAACCTGCCCTATTTGGTTAACCATGACCGCTAACCCACGGTGGCATGACAGATAACGACGTTACTGTTTATAGAGCAATATCTCTTGTATCGACGCGTTACCAGCCCCCTTTAAATAGGGGGGATAACTGAATATCCCAATAATAATTGAATGTTATGTGAATAATAATAAAATCAGGTCTATGCCTGATTTAATATATCCCCCACTAACAATAATATTTTTACAAATAATTATAAATTACATCATATTCGCTACTTTCACCTACCAGGAAACAGAGCAAAATGAATATATGTGTAAATTCACTTTACCGATTGAGCACACCGCAATTTCACAGTTTATATGCAGAAGAGGTGAGCGATGAGACGCTTGCGTTGTTGATTGGCGAAGTAGAGAATGGTAATCAGAATTGTATTGATCTGTTATGCAATCTTGCGTTACGCAACGATGACCTGGGACATAAAGTTGAGAAATTACTTTTTGATCTCTTTAGCGGAAAAAGATCGGGATCACCAGATATAGACAAAAAAATCAATCAGGCTTGCCTTGTATTACATCAAATCGCCAATAACGATATAACAAAAAATAATACTGAGTGGAAAAAGCTACATGCCCCTTCCAGATTACTTTATATGGCCGGTTCCGCGACAACCGACCTTTCTAAAAAAATAGAAATAGCACATAAAATTATGGGCGACCAGTTCGCTCAGACAGATCAAGAACAGGTAGGAGTTGAAAATCTTTGGTGTAGTGCGCGAATGTTGTCGTCAGATGAGCTGGCAGCTGCAACGCAAGGCCTGGTTCAAGAATCACCTTTTCTCTCGGTAAACTATCCTATTGGGCTTATTCATCCTACCACCAAAGAAAATATATTAAGCACTCTGCTACTTGAAAAGATGGCTCAATCAGGATTATCTGAAAATGAAGTCTTTCTGATAAATACAGGAGATCACTGGCTTATCTGTTTATTTTATAAACTTGCAGAAAAAATAAAATGCCTTATATTTAATACTTATCATGATTTAAATGAAAATACTAAGCAAGAGATTATAGAAGCAGCAACAATTGCAGGCATATCAGAAAGCGATGATGTTAATTTTATCGAAATGAATTTACAAAATAATGTACCCAACGGCTGTGGTCTATTTTGTTACCATACAATTCAACTCTTATCGAATGCCGGACAAAACGATCCTGCTACCACACTACGAGATTTTGCGGAAAAGTTCTTAACGCTTTCAGTAGAGGAACAAACACTATTTAACACCCAAACCCGGCGACAAATATATGAATACAGTCTCCAGTAATGGTGAGTACTTAGAGCCTATCCCATTAGGCTATTTTATTCGCCATTTTGGGACCGGGCAGTGCTCAAAATCCTCACGTACTACGTGTACGCTCCGGTTTCTGCGCGCTGGCCGGCCCCACAATTACGCCTGGTGGGATAGGCTCTTATCCTGAAATGATGCTCTGCGAAGAGTTTATAAGTATATAAGGGTGGGAAGGCCAGGCCTTCCCACTAAAAGTTCTATGCCGTCAATGATTCAACCACGTCTATCCAGCCATGCTCGCTGGTAATGTCCTCGCCATTAAGCCAGCGGCGCAGCATATTTAGCGCCATCATCGCGCAGACCTCCTGACGTATTGCCAGACTATACCGATTGGCGCTAAAACGCACGCGTAAGGCATACGTGCCATCCGGCGTCGCCAGCGCGAAATTAAGATGTTCGTTTTCCAGCCCCGACACGGCCAGCGCCAGACCGGCATAATGATTGCTGCGCCGTTCTGTCGTCCAGTGCGCCGTTTGCGCCAGCGTCTCTTCCTGAGAAGGAACGACTTCGCTGGCAAGAACAGGCGCCCCGGCGCGAGAAAGCTGTAGCGCCAGTAAGCCGCTGGTGTATTGCTCGCTCAACGTCAGACTCAACTGCCTTTCCTGCAGGCGGCGGGCTATTTGCGCCGGCAGGTTTTCCGTACCTTCAAAAATCAGGTTCTGCCCGGCAACCCGTTTGACCTCTGGCCATAACGCCAGCATCGCCTCCCGTTGCGTCGCCGGGCCGGTCAACTTCAGTTCAATGATAGGCATTGATGAGCGATACCCCATCGTCACGCCGGGCGGCAACGGCAGTGAATCGAGACGCTGCGCGAGGTCACTTTCTGAACGTCCAAAAGTCGTTAACCGCAGGCAAAGCGGCGGCTCCGGCAGCGAAAAACGCGCGCGTAACCGCGGTAAGATTTCCTTCTCCACCATAACCTTAAATTCAGACGGTACGCCGGGGGTGAAAAACATCAGGCAGCGGTTGAGCTGTAGCGCAAATCCACAGGCAGTGCCGACCGGATTATTAATAAACTCCGCGCTGGCAGGCAGTTCCGCCTGTTTACGGTTGCTCGGCGCCATCACACGACCGCGCTGCTGAAAGTAACGTTCCATTTCGGTCAGCCACGCCTGGTGCAGTACTAATCCTTCGCCTTTTGCCGTTGCCGCGGCGAGCGCGCTTAAATCATCGCTGGTCGGCCCTAACCCGCCATTAACAATCAAAACATCAGCATGTTGACTGCGTTCACGCAAGATAGCGACCAGACTGTCCAGGTTATCGCCTACCGTATTTCGCCGTGATAACGGAACGCCCTGATGAAAGAAAAAATCAGCCAGCCAGGCGGCATTGGTGTCAACGATTTGTCCGTGCAACACCTCATCCCCGGTGGATAGCATTTCCACATTTAGCATTGTGTTCTCCTGCTCTTATGATGAAAACACTATAACGCAAAGACGAATATGACGTGGAAAGAAGAATGACGGGAAAAGGAGGAATATGGCGCGACGATTGCCGCGCCGTTAGCATCAAAAGCTGGCGTTTACGCCAACATAAGGGCCGTCAGCAATCGCATTATCGCGGTTGCCGTCTTTACCCGCCAGGTTCAGGTAACGATAACCGGCTTCAATGCTCAGCGGGCGCATAATGGTGAAACGCGCGCCTGCATTCGCTTCTTCATAACTTTCGATACCGCTGGACAGCGAATCTGGTGAATAATAATACTCGCCGAACAGACGGAAGCTGTCGCCGATTTTCCATTGTAACCCACCGCCGACAGCCGCCGCATAGCCTTCATCACTGTCTTTCGGATTGGTATAAATACCTTTACCGCCGACCGTCGCCAGCAGCGGTCCCACCGGAATGTTCAGCCCCAGACCCACGCCCGCAGCATCGCCATCATCATCGTTGTGCATCCAGTTACCGCTTAGCGCCAGTCCCGTCGATTCCGTACCAAAACCCACGCCAATGTTGGTGTAATCTTCGCCCGCCTGGCCGCTAATACTGATAGCCTGCGCCGATGCAGAAACGAACAGCATTCCGGCAAAACCTAATAATATGCTTTTTTTCATTTTTACCCTTTCCAGCAAGCACATAAAGAAAAACTCCCCAAAACGGCAGAATTGTACTGCCAGACGCTGAGGAATCAATGCACTAAGAAACCATTCCAAAAACATATTGTAACGAAATACTACTTTCGCCATGACGCATCATTGCGCCATCACATGGCGACGCCTGCATCAACAAAATTAACCAAAAACGCAGTCTGCGTTATCGCTTCCATTTTTCACAAAGAATTTCGCACAATGATTTGTTAAGCTGATGACCTAGTGGTTTAAGGAAGCGACTTATGCGTCAACGAACTATAGTTTGCCCATTAATTCAAAATGATGGCTGTTATCTGCTGTGCAAAATGGCCGACAACCGCGGCGTCTTTCCCGGTCAGTGGGCGCTGTCGGGCGGTGGGGTCGAGCCAGGCGAACACATTGAAGAGGCGCTGCGTCGGGAGATTCGGGAAGAACTCGGCGAACAACTGATTCTGAGCGATATTACGCCATGGACCTTCCGCGACGATATCCGTGTTAAAACGTACGCTGATGGCAGACAAGAAGAGATTTATATGATTTATCTCATCTTCGACTGTGTTTCCGCTAATCGCGATATATGTATTAACGACGAATTTCAGGACTACGCCTGGGTCAAGCCAGAAGAACTGGCGCTGTATGATTTGAATGTAGCGACACGCCACACATTAGCATTGAAAGGGTTATTATAATGACGACAGCCGCTTCAGGCTGTCTTTACGCTTTTAACATGCCGGCTAGCCGGGAACAAATTCACCATCTAAAAAGAGTTTTCCGTTTTCCGCATGCATAACGAGCGCATCAAGATAGTCCGGATCAAACTTTACGCCGCGCTTATTTTTTGCAATATACGTCAAACAATGATTATGGGTAAAAATGACTATATTTTTATTCTGCGACTTTTTCAGCAACGTATTGATTGAAGCATAAATACCGCTGCCGCAATCCATCATTTTTTTATCCACCGTAAGCGACCTGCCCGCAGAAAACCAGGTTGCCGACTGGATGGTGCGCACCGTATTACTGGAATAGAGATTGTAATTTTGTATATCGGCACTAAAGGCTTTACCCAGCGCTCTGGCGTCTTGCGCACCGTTGACCGTAATCCCCGTGCTGTCTGACAGGCAGGTATTATCGGAACGATCGCACCGCTCGGCATGGCGGAATAACACGACTACCGGATGCTGTTTCGCCAGCGCCGCCAGCGCTTTACCGTTAATCTGCGGTAGACCGTTACCACTCCAGGCATGTTGTGAGGTCAACCCGGCGATAATAACCAACGCCCCCGCCAGAGTCGCGAGATAGCGTTTGTTTTTAATAAAGCGTAGGGTAAATGCCAGCACATTAACCTCTCAGGCAGACAGTGCAGCTAACTTAATAGCAATACGATTAAAATGAAATTCCGCAACGGAAGACCAGGCCAGAAACATAAAAACAGCTTTTGGGCATGCATAAAATGCCTTAAACTTTCGGCGAAAGCAAAGCATAATTCCGTTAAAAATTATCTTTTTACTTCACCTTAATTTCTTAATGTTAATTTAATATTCATCCAGTAGGGTTCAGTTAAATGCGTTAAAAAATAAGCCCTTTTCTATTCCCGAAATATTTGAAAAGCGGCTTTCAATAGCTGAAGGAAAAATGATGTCGGACTTTTTGCCTTTCTCTCGTCCGGCGATGGGCGCGGAAGAGCTCGCTGCCGTTAAGACCGTACTGGACTCAGGTTGGATAACAACCGGCCCGAAAAATCAGGAACTGGAAGCGGAGTTTTGTCGGCTAACAGGCAATCAATATGCCGTTGCCGTCAGTTCAGCCACTGCCGGTATGCACATCGCGTTGATGGCGCAGGGCATTGGTGAAGGCGACGAGGTCATTACACCGTCAATGACGTGGGTTTCTACGCTAAATATGATCGTTTTACTCGGCGCGAACCCCGTCATGGTCGATGTCGATCGCGATACGCTGATGGTCACGCCTGAACATATTGAAGCCGCGATTACGCCACAAACCAAAGCAATTATCCCCGTCCACTACGCTGGCGCGCCCGCCGATCTGGACGCTATTTACGCTCTTGGCGAGCGTTATGGCATTCCGGTGATTGAAGACGCGGCGCACGCGACAGGAACCAGCTACAAAGGTCGCCACATTGGCACCCGGGGCACCGCGATTTTCTCCTTCCACGCCATTAAGAACATTACCTGCGCTGAAGGCGGTATCGTCGTCACGGATAACCCGCAATTCGCCAATAAACTGCGCAGTCTCAAGTTTCACGGGCTTGGCGTTGATGCCTGGGATCGACAGAGCGGAGGACGCGCGCCACAAGCGGAAGTCCTGGCGCCGGGCTACAAATATAATTTGCCCGACCTCAACGCCGCTATCGCGCTTGCCCAGTTACAGAAACTGGATGCGCTTAACGCTCGCCGCGCCGCCATCGCAGCGCAGTACCACCAGGCAATGGCAGACCTGCCTTTTCAGCCTCTGAGCCTTCCGTCGTGGGAGCATATTCACGCCTGGCATTTATTCATTATCCGGGTCGATGAAGCCCGCTGCGGTATTACCCGGGATGCTCTGATGGCATCGCTGAAAACGAAAGGCATCGGCACAGGGCTGCATTTCCGCGCCGCGCATACGCAAAAATATTATCGCGAACGTTTCCCAACGCTCACGCTGCCTGACACCGAGTGGAACAGCGAGCGGATCTGCTCACTGCCGCTCTTCCCGGACATGACCGAGAGTGACTTTGATCGGGTCATTACCGCCCTTCATCAGATAGCAGGACAATAAGCATGTTTGACGCCGCCCCCATAAAAAAAGTCTCGGTGGTTATTCCTGTCTATAACGAACAGGAAAGCCTGCCGGAATTGATAAGACGCACCACCACCGCCTGCGAGAGTCTGGGCAAAGCGTGGGAGATTTTATTGATAGATGATGGTAGCAGCGATAGCTCGGCGGAGCTGATGGTTAAGGCGTCCCAGGAGGCCGATAGCCATATCATCTCTATTTTACTCAACCGTAACTACGGTCAACATGCAGCGATTATGGCGGGGTTTAGCCATGTAAGCGGCGATCTTATCATTACGCTGGATGCCGATCTGCAAAACCCGCCGGAAGAGATCCCACGTCTGGTGGCGAAAGCCGATGAAGGGTTCGATGTGGTAGGCACCGTGCGACAGAACCGACAGGACAGCCTGTTTCGCAAATCGGCGTCAAAAATCATTAATCTGCTGATCCAGCGCACAACGGGCAAAGCGATGGGCGATTACGGCTGCATGTTACGCGCCTATCGCCGCCCTATTATCGATACCATGTTGCGCTGCCATGAACGCAGCACCTTTATCCCTATTCTGGCCAACATTTTCGCTCGTCGGGCTACCGAGATCCCGGTGCATCACGCTGAACGTGAATTTGGCGACTCTAAATACAGTTTTATGCGTCTCATTAACCTGATGTATGACCTGGTGACCTGCCTGACGACGACGCCGCTGCGCCTGTTGAGCCTGCTGGGCAGCGTTATCGCCATCGGCGGGTTTAGCCTGTCGGTATTGCTTATTGTACTTCGCCTGGCGCTGGGGCCGCAGTGGGCGGCGGAAGGCGTATTTATGCTCTTTGCCGTCCTGTTTACCTTCATCGGCGCGCAATTCATCGGTATGGGACTGCTGGGCGAATACATCGGTCGCATTTATAACGATGTCCGCGCCCGCCCCCGCTATTTTGTTCAACAAGTTATCTACCCGGAAAGCACGCCGTTTACTGAGGAAAGTCACCAATGAAAGCCGTTATTTTTGCCTATCACGATATGGGATGTCAGGGCGTGCAAGCCGTACTGGATGCCGGGTATGAGATTGCCGCGATTTTCACTCATGCCGATAATCCTGCGGAAAACACCTTTTTTGGCTCCGTCTCCCGGCTGGCGGCAGAATTAGGTATTCCGGTTTATGCGCCGGATAACGTAAATCATCCTATCTGGGTCGACCGCATCGCTGAACTTGCGCCGGATATTATTTTTTCGTTCTATTACCGTAACCTGTTAAGCGAAGAAATTCTGCACCTCGCCCCGGCTGGCGCGTTCAATCTGCACGGTTCTCTATTGCCTGCCTATCGTGGCCGTGCGCCGCTAAACTGGGTTCTGGTTAACGGCGAAAGCGAAACGGGCGTAACGCTACATCGTATGGTCAAACGTGCCGACGCCGGAGAGATTGTCGCCAGTCAACGCGTCGCTATTGCGCAGGACGATGTTGCGCTTACCCTGCATCATAAGCTATGTCAGGCCGCGCGCCAGTTGCTTAATAGCATCCTGCCCACCATGAAATGCGGCGATATACCTTCTGTTCCCCAGCGAGAGTCTGACGCTACATATTATGGTCGCCGCAGGCCGGAAGATGGCCTTATCGACTGGCACAAACCGGTTTCCACGGTGCATAACCTGGTGCGGGCGGTAGCCGCCCCCTGGCCCGGCGCGTTCAGCTATAACGGCTCGCAAAAATTCACTATCTGGTCTTCCCGAATTTGTCCGGATGCGCAGGGCGCGCTTCCCGGCTCGGTAATTTCGGTCTCTCCGCTGCGGGTCGCCTGCGCCGATGGCGCGCTGGAGATTATTACCGGCCAGGCCGGAGACGGTATTACTGTACAGGGCTCGCAGCTTGCACAGACGCTTGGTCTGGTGGCGGGCGCGCGTTTGAACCGTCCACCAGCGACCAGCGGTAAACGTCGCATTCGCGTTCTCATCCTCGGCGTCAACGGTTTTATCGGCAATCATTTGACCGAACGGTTACTGAATGAAGAGAATTACGAGGTCTACGGTATGGATATCGGCAGCAACGCCATTAGCCGATTCCTGCTCCACCCTCGCTTTCATTTCGTGGAGGGAGATATCAGCATCCACTCAGAATGGATCGAATATCATGTCAAAAAATGCGATGTCGTACTGCCGCTGGTAGCGATTGCTACCCCGATTGAATACACCCGCAACCCGCTGCGCGTCTTTGAACTTGATTTTGAAGAAAACCTGCGGATTATCCGTTATTGCGTGAAATACCGTAAACGCGTGGTTTTCCCGTCTACCTCTGAAGTGTACGGCATGTGTACGGACGCCTCTTTTGACGAGGACAAATCGAATCTGATCGTCGGGCCGGTGAATAAGCCACGCTGGATTTACTCCGTTTCCAAACAGCTTCTCGATCGGGTGATTTGGGCTTATGGCGAAAAAGAGGGATTGCGCTTCACGCTTTTCCGTCCCTTTAACTGGATGGGGCCGCGGCTGGATAGCCTGAACGCGGCGCGTATCGGCAGTTCACGCGCGATAACGCAGTTGATTCTGAACCTGGTAGAAGGGACGCCGATCAAGCTTATCGACGGCGGTCAGCAGAAGCGCTGTTTCACCGATATTCGCGATGGGATCGAAGCATTATTCCGCATTATTGTGAATGATGGCGATCGGTGCGATGGCAAAATCATTAATATCGGCAACCCTGACAACGAAGCCAGTATTCAGGAACTGGCGACGCTGTTGCTCGACAGTTTTGATAAGCATCCGCTGCGCTGCCATTTCCCACCGTTTGCCGGTTTCCAGGTCGTCGAAAGCCGTAGTTATTACGGCAAGGGTTATCAGGATGTCGCACACCGGAAACCCAGTATCGACAATGCCAGGCGCTGTCTGGACTGGGAGCCGTCTATTGCGATGCGTGATACGGTTGAAGAAACGCTGGACTTCTTTCTGCGTAGCGTCGATATCGCGGAACGCGCATCATGACGAAAGTCGGTTTACGCATTGACGTTGATACCTTGCGAGGAACGCGTGAAGGTGTTCCCCGGCTGCTGGCGACATTGCATCGCCACGGCGTTCAGGCCAGCTTTTTCTTCAGCGTCGGGCCGGACAATATGGGACGTCATCTTTGGCGTCTGATAAAACCGCGATTTTTATGGAAAATGCTACGTTCAAACGCCGCTTCACTCTACGGCTGGGATATCCTGCTGGCCGGTACCGCCTGGCCGGGAAAAAATATCGGCAACGCCAATGCCGGGATTATTCGTGAAACGGCAACATACCATGAGACGGGACTACACGCCTGGGATCACCATGCGTGGCAGACTCACAGCGGCCACTGGAGTATCCGCCAGCTTGAAGAAGATATTGCGCGCGGCATAACGGCGCTTGAGGCCATTATCGGAAAACCCGTCACCTGCTCAGCCGCGGCCGGCTGGCGAGCGGATGGGCGCGTTGTTCGTGCGAAAGAACCGTTCAACCTGCGGTATAACAGCGATTGCCGTGGAACCACCTTATTCCGTCCGCTACTGATGCCGGGCCAGACAGGGACGCCGCAAATCCCCGTCACCTTACCCACATGGGATGAGGTTATCGGCCCCGCCGTTCAGGCACAGTCGTTCAATACCTGGATTATCTCCCGTATGTTGCAGGACAAAGGCACGCCGGTATATACCATCCATGCGGAAGTCGAAGGTATTGTCCATCAGCCGCTGTTTGAAGATTTGCTCGTTCGTGCACGTGACGCGGGGATCACCTTTTGTCCTCTGGGCGAACTGCTGCCGACATCGCCTGAGTCTCTGCCGTTGGGGCAAATTGTACGTGGACACATCCCTGGCCGTGAAGGTTGGCTGGGGTGCCAACAGGCAGCGAGCGCCTCATGATGAAATCGATACGCTATTATCTGGCTTTCGCCGCATTTATCGCGCTCTACTATGTTATTCCTGTCAATAGCCGCCTGCTCTGGCAGCCGGATGAAACGCGCTATGCCGAAATAAGTCGGGAGATGCTGGCGTCTGGCGACTGGATCGTGCCGCATTTTCTGGGATTACGTTATTTTGAAAAACCGATAGCCGGTTACTGGATAAACAGTCTGGGTCAGTGGCTTTTTGGCGCTACCAATTTTGGCGTGCGGGCTGGCGCTATTTTAACGACATTGCTGGCCGCAGCGCTGGTGGCGTGGCTGACGTTCCGCTTATGGCGGGATAAACGTACCGCGTTGCTCGCCTCCGTTATATTTCTCTCCCTCTTTGCCGTTTACAGTATCGGGACGTATGCGGTACTCGACCCGATGATCGCCCTTTGGCTTACGGCCGGGATGTGTTGTTTCTGGCAGGGGATGCAGGCCACGACCCGAACGGGCAAGATTGGGATGTTTTTGCTACTGGGCGCAACCTGCGGTCTGGGTGTATTAACTAAAGGCTTCCTCGCCCTGGCCGTACCGGTGGTGAGCGTGTTGCCGTGGGTCATTGTTCAGAAACGCTGGAAGGACTTTTTGCTTTACGGCTGGCTGGCGGTCTTGAGCTGCTTTGTGGTTGTCCTTCCCTGGGCGATCGCCATTGCGCGACGCGAAGCCGATTTCTGGCATTACTTTTTCTGGGTGGAGCATATCCAGCGATTCGCCATGAGCGATGCCCAGCATAAAGCCCCTTTCTGGTACTATCTGCCGGTACTGCTCGCGGGAAGTTTACCGTGGCTGGGGTTACTGCCTGGCGCGCTTAAACTGGGCTGGCGCGAGCGAAACGGCGCATTCTATTTGCTCGGATGGACGATCATGCCGCTTCTCTTTTTCAGCATTGCGAAAGGGAAACTGCCTACCTATGTTCTTTCCTGTTTCGCACCGATAGCGATACTCATGGCGCGCTTCGTCCTGCATAACGTAAAAGAAGGCGTCGCCGCGCTACGTGTCAACGGCGGGATCAACCTGGTGTTCGGGTTAGTCGGGATCGTCGCAGCGTTTGTCGTCTCCTCATGGGGCCCGATGAAATCGCCGGTGTGGACGCATATCGAAACCTATAAAGTTTTTTGCGTCTGGGGCGTCTTTACTGTTTGGGCGTTTGTGGGCTGGTATAGCCTCTGTCATAGCCAAAAATACCTATTACCCGCGTTTTGTCCGCTGGGACTGGCGCTGCTGTTCGGCTTTTCCGTCCCCGACAGGGTGATGGAGTCCAAACAGCCACAGTTTTTTGTCGAAATGACCCAGGCGCCTTTGGCATCAAGCCGCTATATTCTTGTCGACAACGTGGGCGTCGCCGCCGGGCTGGCCTGGAGTCTGAAACGAGACGATATTATGCTCTACGGACACGCGGGCGAACTCAGGTATGGTCTTAGCTATCCTGATGTGCAGGATAAATTCGTTAAAGCCGACGATTTTAACGCCTGGCTCAACCAGCATCGTCAGGAGGGCATTATTACGCTAGTACTTTCAATAGCCAAAGATGAAGACATCAGCGCTCTTTCCCTTCCCCCTGCGGACAATATTGATTATCAGGGGCGTCTGGTGTTAATTCAGTATCGGCCTAAATGATCGGCGTCGTTCTGGTGCTTGCCAGTCTGCTCAGCGTTGGCGGTCAGCTCTGCCAGAAGCAAGCGACACGGCCATTGACGACAGGCGGACGCCGCCGCCACCTGATGCTGTGGCTGGGCCTAGCGCTGATATGCATGGGTGCAGCGATGGTGCTGTGGCTGCTGGTGCTACAAACCCTGCCGGTGGGAATTGCTTACCCGATGTTGAGTCTGAATTTTGTCTGGGTCACGTTGGCGGCATGGAAAATCTGGCATGAACAGGTTCCGCCCCGCCACTGGTTGGGCGTCGCATTGATTATCAGCGGCATTATCATTCTGGGGAGTGCGGCATAATGGGCGTAATGTGGGGACTGATAAGCGTTGCGATTGCCTCCCTCGCCCAGTTGAGTTTAGGATTCGCCATGATGCGGCTGCCATCGATAGCGCATCCACTGGCGTTTATTTCCGGACTGGGCGCATTTAATGCCGCGACCCTGGCGCTATTCGCCGGTTTGGCGGGGTATCTGGTTTCCGTCTTCTGCTGGCAGAAAACATTACACACGCTCGCGCTCAGCAAAGCCTATGCGCTGCTGAGTCTCAGCTATGTGCTTGTCTGGGTAGCCTCAATGCTGTTACCCGGTTTGCAAGGCGCCTTCAGCCTAAAAGCGATGCTCGGCGTATTGTGTATTATGGCGGGGGTAATGCTGATTTTTCTGCCCGCCAGATCATGAAGGCTTGCGCGTCAACCGCTGCCATTCGTCGCAGGAATAACAGCGTGCATCAACGATTTTTAAGGTCTGGTGTTTTTCCCGATTAATACAATACTGCGCATCCTGTAAAGGCGACAGGATATCGCCGGGACTCAGTAATATCATGGAATTCGCCTCGGCGATCATTTTTAGCGAACCGCCGCTATCGCACAGCACCAGAACATGGCACGCCCTCTTTTTGACATAATGCGATTTCTTAACCAACCATTCCATAGCGCCCCCGTTTCACGCTGATTGTTCATAACACGTTACACATCAACGGATAAACAAAACGGCAATAGCGATGGAATGGTTGTATATTAACCTAACATTAATTTTTACAGCTCTCACACACCCACTGCTGGAGCGCACGGCGAGATATTTTAATCCCTCCGTTTTTCAGTTCTGACGGCAGCGTTAGCCAGCGAACCGGCTGCTGAAAACGCGCCAGCTTATCACGGACCCATTCAGCGAGGTTCACGTCTCCGGCCTGCGATGCATACTCCACAACCGCAACGGGACGATGACCAAACTCTTTATCTTCTACCGGCACGACGAAGGCTTGTTGCACCAGCGGATGCGCGTTAATAACGCGTTCGACTTCCTCCGGCTGAATGCCTTCGCCGCCGCTAAAGAACAGGTTGTCCAGCCGCCCGGCGATGGTTAGCCTGCCGTGGTTCAGCTCGCCGCGATCGCGCGTGGCAAACCAGCCCTCGTCATTAACCAGCGGGATCAGCTTGCCATCACGCCAGTAACCTTCTGCCATACTGGCGGCACGCAGCCAGACTTCATTATCGACGATTCTGATCTCTCTGCCGGGGAGCGGCGCGCCCACATCATCCGAACCATCGGCCTCTTTGGCGCATACCGTAGACGCGAACTCCGTGAGCCCATACCCGCACCAGCAGCGAATCCCTTGTTTGCTGGCCTGGTCGGTGAGTTCAACCGGAATCACCGCGCCGCCGAGCAAAACGGCTTTTAGCGTCACCGCCGCCCGATTCGCCAGCAACCGCCATAGCTGCGTCGGCACCAGCGAAGCATGAGTACACCCTGCCAGCATCTGCTCCAGCGGTTGCTTATCGCGTACCGTCATGCGCGCCCCGGCGAAGAGCCAACGCCACATAATACCCTGCCCGGATACATGAAACAGCGGCAGCGATAGCAGCCAGTCATCCTGAGGGCCAAACGGCATTAGCGAAAGCACCCCCTGCGCGCTGGCAAGATGCGCCTGGCACGTATGTACAGCCGCTTTTGGCAATCCTGTGGAACCCGATGTCAGCGTCATAGAAACCAGACGCTGCGGTTGCCAGGCCACGGCATACGCCGCTGTACTCTTTTGTATCTGCAACGCGGTTAACCCGGAAAATACGTTTTCGCCTTCCAGTGTCAGCGCAAAACGCAGCGTTAACTCCGGTAACAGCGCCTCCAGCAACGTCTGGGGCAACTGCGGGTTGACGGGCAGAACCCGCGCGCCGCACTGCATCAGCGCAAGCCATGCCAACAGAGTGCGCGGCTGATTCCCGGCGCGCAGCAGGACACCGTCGCCCTCCCGTACGCCCTGCGCGGCAAACCCATCCGCCAGCGCATCAATACGCTCACAGAGGGCGCGCCAGCTTAGCACTTCATCGTTCAGGCGCAGAGCGGGCGCCTGACTGCGAACCTGACGCCAGTGGCGCCACGGCCAGTCCGTGAATGTCATAACAGTCGTTCCAGCTCATCACGCTTCAGACAAGGCAACGCGCTACCGGGCCAGGGGCGAACCTGTTGCGCCTGCATCAGATGCAAGGTATCCAGTCCGGGCAGCGTTCCCGGCGTCAACCAGGCGGCAATCCGCGCCAGTTGCGTCAGGCCGAGGCTGGACTCGATCGAAGAGCTGATGACCGCCGTCAGTCCCAACGCATGGGCGGCAGCGACTTGCTCACGCACTTTATCAAGCGATCCGGTCAGCGTAGGTTTGATAACCACAGCCCTGACGCCCTCTTCGGCTTCAAAGGTGAAATCCGCTTCGCGCAGACTTTCGTCCCAGGCAATCGCGATGCCGGTTTCACGGGTAAAGGCGCGGGAATCATCCCGCGTCTTACACGGTTCTTCGAGAAAGGCGATACGAGCGCGGTAGTCCGGATTAACATACTTTGCGAACTGTTGGGCTTTTAGCGGCGTCCAGGCGCGATTCGCATCCAGACGCAGATGCAGATCCGGGATCGCCTCCAGCAGCAAATTAACCACCATGCCGTCACGTACCGCTTCATAGAGACCCACTTTGACCTTAGCGATTTTCTCACCGGGCATATCGGCAAGCCGCAGCACCAAATCGTCAGGATCGCCAGTGCATAACGGCGCGGCGCGATAGTCCGCCGCCTCCGGCAAGACGCCAGTCAGTTCCGCCAGCGCGCAGCTTGCGCCAAACGCGACCGAAGGCATCTCCGGTAATCCCTCGCTCCCCTGAAGCCAGTCGTTCACCCATGTCAGGAGCGCCGTCTGCGCCTCTTCCCACGTTTCCTGACTGAACCCCGGCAGCGGAGAGATCTCTCCCCACCCTTCACGCTCGCCGTCACGCAGACAAACATACAGCCCGTCGCGAGTTTTTAACCGCCTGTCGCGCAGAACCACCCCCGCGTCCATGGGGATCTGCCAGCGGTATACCTGCGCGCTACGCATTATGGGTTCCGTTTGAATTTGCTGAAGTCAGGCTGACGCTTCTGGTTAAAGGCGTTACGGCCTTCCTGCCCTTCTTCGGTCATGTAGAACAGCATGGTAGCGTTGCCCGCCAGCTCCTGCAGCCCGGCCTGACCGTCACAATCGGCATTCAGCGCCGCTTTCAGGCAACGCAGCGCCATCGGACTGTTTTGCAACATTTCGCGACACCAGCGCACGGTCTCTTTTTCCAGGTCCGCCAGCGGAACGACAGTGTTAACCAGCCCCATGTCCAGCGCCTGTTGCGCATCGTACTGGCGGCACAGGAACCAGATTTCACGCGCTTTCTTCTGACCAACGATACGCGCCATATACGAAGCGCCCCAGCCGCCGTCAAAGGAGCCGACTTTCGGACCGGTCTGGCCGAAGATGGCGTTTTCCGCCGCGATGGTCAGGTCGCACATCATGTGCAGCACATGCCCACCGCCGATGGAGTAACCCGCGACCATCGCGACAACCGGTTTTGGACAGGTACGAATCTGGCGCTGGAAATCCAGCACGTTCAGGTGATGCACGCCGGAGTCATCCTGATAACCGCCGTAATCGCCGCGCACCTTCTGGTCGCCGCCCGCGCAAAACGCTTTATCGCCTTCGCCGGTCAGAATAATCACGCCCACGTTGTCGTCGTAACGGGCATCCGCCAGCGCCTGAATCATCTCTTTGACGGTCAACGGACGAAATGCATTGCGCACCTGCGGACGATTAATGGTGATTTTTGCAATACCGTCGGTGGATTTTTCATAACGAATGTCGGTGTAACCCTCCGAGCAGTCGTGCCATTCTACCGGTGCGTAAAGCATTGTTTCATCAGGATAGATCATAGTGTGTCCTTTAGTCAGAGACGCAGAATCTGAGCCAGACTGTCTACCACGCCAGCGGGGTTTTCCCGATGCGCGTTGTGTCCGGCGTTACGAATAACATGGCATGTCGCCGCCACTTCCTGCGCCAGGGCGCGGAATTTGCTGTCGCGTTCGCCACATAAATAATAAAACGGAAATGCCAGCGCGTTGAGCGCCTCGCGTAAATCCGGCTGGGCGGCAAGCGATGTCGCCTCCAGCATCGCAGCCAGCGTTTCGCCGTTATTCTGGCTACGCAGCGCCGTCAGCGCCTGCCTTTGCTGCGCCGTCAGCGAGGCGAACACCGGCTGCTGATACCAGTCGTGAAAAACCTCAGTCAGGGGTTCACGACGAAAACGCTCTGCCCAGCGCCCGTCGGACAATCGTCTTTCAGCGCGCGCCTGTTCATTTTGCAGCCCCGGATGACCGCCTTCGACCACCAGGCCGCACAGGCCTGGTATTCCCTGGCAGGCTGCCATCATCGCCACCCGGCCGCCAAGGGAGTATCCCACCAACCAAAACTTTAGGATGTTGTAACTAATTAACGTAGCGCGCAGCAATCTGATGACATCGGCAAATCCGCCGACCGGAATAGCCGCAGATCCGCCATGTCCCGGTAAGTCAATATAGAGCCGCGAACAGCCGTGAAACTGTTCACCAACCGGCTGCCATTCACGGCAATCGCCAGAAAAACCGTGCAGGAAAACCAGCGAGGGCGCCCCAGGCTGTCCGGGCATGTGCTGCGCGTGCAACATCATAGATGGCTTACCTGAGCCAAAAGTTGCTGCAACGTCTGCGCGCCGTCCGTATCGTTTACCACCAGCTCGATCACCGTCGTCGCCGGGGTTCGCCACGCGCCAGCCAGCGCAGATTCCAGTTCTTCCCAGTTTTCCGGGCGATGATAGCGCAGGTTAAACATGGCGGCCGCATGGTCAAAATGGACGTTTTGCGGCATCAGATAAAAGCGCTCACGCTTACTTTGCGGCGTCGGCAGCAGGGAAAAGATCTGCCCGCCGTTATTGTTGACCACAATCAACACAAACGGCGCGGATACCTGACGTAGTAACGCCAGCGCGTTAAGATCGTACAGCGCGGATAAATCGCCGACGATAGCCAACGTCGATTTGGCGCTGGCGCGCTGCACGCCCGCCGCCGTGGAAAGCAGGCCGTCAATGCCGCTCGCTCCGCGATTGCTGTATACCGGATAGCCGGCCGGCAACTGTGACAGCGCGTCGATCAGACGCACCACCAGACTATTGCCCACGAACAATTGCCCCTGCTCCGGCAAATAATCGCGGATACGGTGCGCCAGCTGCGCTTCGCCAAAGGTGTCTCGCTGCGCGACCACCCGTTGCCACGCCAGTTCCGCCAGACGCGGGATCTCTACACACCATGGTTTACGTTTTTCCGCCGGATGCATCTCCAGCCAGTCGGCGATTTTCGCTACCAGTCTGCGTCCACGATGGTGCGCCGGGTCCAGACGACCTTCAATATTGTCGATTACCCAATACTCTTCCGGCTCGCAGGTTGCCTGCCATTGCAGTAAGCGTTTTCCGGTAAGGCTACTGCCAAGCTGGACGACAATCTGCGCCTGCTGCAGTTCGGTCACCGCTTTGGCGTTGCCGAGCCACAGGTCGGCGCACGGCAGCGGCTGCCCGGTTTGCGACAATACGTCGCCAATTAATGGCCATCCCAGAGTTTGCGCCCACTGCGCCACTTTTTTGCCTTCTTCCGCGCTCATACGCCCGGCGACGACAACGCCGCGTTTTTGTCGCCAGAAGAACCAGTCGCGCTGTTTGTCGCTTTCCAGTCGACGCGCTTCGCGCAGCCAGGGTTTTTCATCCTGCCACCAGTCGCCGAGACGCTGCTGCCAGACCAGACCGGTGTCATTCATATCGCCATACAGCGGTTCGGCAAAAGGACAATTAATGTGCAGCGCGCCCGCATGAAGCATGGCGAGCGCATTATCGATGGTCGACACCAGCCAGCGCGCCGGAATATCCTGCGTGGGACGCGGCAACGACAGAGTTTGGGAGGGGTGCGAGGCAAACATCCCCGCCTGACGGATCGCCTGGTTGGCGCCGCAGTCAATCAGCTCCGGCGGGCGATCGGCGGTAAGTAAAATGAGCTTCTCGCCCGTCAGACCCGCCTCAATCAACGCCGGATAGAGGTTCGCCACGGCAGTACCTGAAGTGACAATAACGGCAACAGGCTGTTGGCTGACTTTCGCCAGCCCTAACGCCAGATGACCAAGCCCACGCTCATCAAAGTGCGTATGGTGGATAAAAGCAGGATTCTCTGCCGCCGCCAACGTGAGCGGCGTGGAACGGGAACCAGGGGCGATACAAACATGCCTGACGCCATGACGGGTTAAGGCTTCCAGGATGACCGCCGCCCAGCGCCGGTTAAATGCACTTACTGACATGAGTTTGTCCGGTATCAATCATTGGGACTAAGTATAAAGAGCTGCAAAAATGGATTATTGATATGGGTCGGGAATATGTGACTCATTACACATCCATCTGCAATAAGGTACGTAACCCGGCCGCTTTATTATCTATTTCCTGCCATTCCTGTTCCGGATCGGAGCCGCGGACGATTCCCGCGCCGGCATACAATCGCACCACATTGGCCGTCACTTTGGCTGAACGTAACGTCACGCAAAACTCACTTTGCCGCGTGGAGAGATAGCCTGCCGACCCGGCATACCATTCACGTTCGAACGGCTCATGTTGTTCTATAAAACAACGCGCGGGTTCACGAGGGATCCCCGCGACCGCTGCGGTAGGCTGTAACTGGTGCAGGCAGAGCGTGTCGTCCGCCTGATTAAGCGCCGTCCAGATACAGCGGCGCAAATGCTGTACCTTGCGCAGTCTGAGCACCTGCGGCGGCAGCACATCCAGCGAGTGGGTGCAGTTTTGCAGTCGCTGGCAGATGTCTTCGACAACCAGCATATTTTCTCGCTGGTTTTTATCGTCTTTCATTAACCATTCGCCAAGCTGCCAGGCTTTATGGTTATCCGGATGGTTCGCCACCGTCCCGGCCAGAGCTTCGGTACGTAGCGCCGTTTCACGCCGCCGCCAGAGCCGCTCCGGCGATGATCCCAGAAAGGCGGTATCGGCGGAAAAGGCCATAAAAAAGTGGTAGCAGTTGAGATTTAAACGACGACTGGACGCCATCATCGCGGCGGCATTGACCGGACGGGAGAATTGTAAGTCGGTGGCCCGCGCCAGCACAACTTTATCAAACGCCTCTTGCGCAATGGTGTGGGTGGCCTGCTGAATCAGCTTCACCCAACCGTCTTTGTCCGGCCAGTGCTGTTCGCTCGTGAGCGAAAGGCGCAGCGCCGGAACAGGCTTAATACCGACCAGAGAAGCGAGAAACGCTTTCGCCTGGCGCGCATCATCGCGTAGCGAAACGTCACTGTGCAGATGTAAGCGTAAGGTCGCCGTACCACCGCTACGTCGCCACTCCAGCCGCGGCAGCAATAAGTAGCCCTCTTTCGGCTCGAACGCATTCAGCCCCCAAATACGCAGGTCAGGCTGCGCGTGCTGACGTAAAAACCGTTGCGCCAGATCGAGCGATGAAAAGACGGTGATTGCCCCGAGAACGGCAGCTTCTTCGTCGCCATTGCGCTGTTGCCAGTAGAATTGCGGAAAGGATGACTGGCTGGCCAGCCAGCTCAATGCATCGAAGGCATCGTTTAAAGGGAAAGGCGCATCGAAAACGCAAAGCCCTGGCGTCGCCGGTATCTCTTGCGATAGCTGACGCGTCAGATTTTCCAGCGCAGTAGTAATAGAATGCACGCGGACCCTCCCTGTTAAAAACCCCACATTATACGGGGTACTGCCCTAAAAAAGCAGTACCTCATTTAGGGAGGGTTGCAATTCTGTTCAGTGGGGGGATTTAGCGCCGCGCCAGCAGCAGTCCAAGTACCAGTCCTACCGCCGCGCCTACGCCAATACCCTGCCAGGGTTTTTCATGAACGTAGTCATCCGCTTTATAAACGGCCTGCTTTGCCCGGTAATAATAGCTATCCGACGCATGGCTTACGCGGTTTTTCACCTCTTCCAGCGCTTGTTCCGCGCGGGCTTTCAGCTCAATGTATTTTTGATCGGCGGGATCGCCTGAGGAACGTAAAACCTCTTCCAGCGTTTCGCTGAGCAAAGTCAGATCATCATCAACACGTGATTCACCAAATTGATATGACATTCTCATTCTCCGTTGTGTTAACACCTGCTCCTAACTATAGTCAACGGTTTCGGTTTATGCCTGATGAACCTCCCGCGCCATTCCCCGGTGCGGAATGCCATCTTCGTCATAAACATCGGTGACCGGAATAAAACCAAACCGCGCATAAAAAGGTTGCAGATGCGCCTGCGCCCCCAGATATAGCGGCTTATCCGGCCAGTGCCGCCCACAAGATTCCAGCGTTTTCGCCATTAATTGCTGGCCCAGTTTCGCCCCTCGCCAGGCATCGCTGACGATCACCCGGCCAATAACAACCGGGTCTGATTCGTTATCGCTTTTCAGAATCCTCGCATACGCCACCAGCTCATCCTGATGCCAGCCCAGAATATGCCGATTGTCGCCGACTAAATCATCGCCATCCACATCCAGGTAAGGACAGCGCTGTTCTACCACAAAGACCGCGCAGCGCAATTTGAGTAACGCGTAAAGTTGAGGAACGGTAAGTTCGCTATGGTGGAGATCCTGCCAGTCAATCATGATGCGCTCCTGTGTTGTGGTAATCTTGGGTTAAACGATAACCAAACGTGTATGGACAAGATGGAATTAATTTTTTTAGGTACGTCCGCAGGCGTTCCCACGCGCTCACGCAATGTAACGGCAATTTTATTACATCTGCAACATCCAACGCAGCCGGGAGTGTGGCTTTTTGATTGCGGCGAAGGGACACAGCATCAAATGCTTAATACCGCGTTTCATCCCGGTAAGCTTGAGCGCATTTTTATCAGCCATCTTCACGGAGATCATCTGTTTGGCCTGCCGGGTCTGCTATGCAGCCGGTCGATGGCGGGGAATCCTTATCCGCTAACCGTATACGGGCCTCAAGGCGTGCGTGAGTTTATTGCAACCACACTGCGCCTTAGCGGTTCATGGACCGATTTTCCGTTGCAAATTGAAGAAATTAGCGCAGGAGATATTCTTGACGACGGTCTGCGTAAAGTGACCGCGTTCAGGCTGGAGCATCCACTGGAGTGCTACGGATATCGCGTTGTTGAACATGACAAGCCTGGCGCGCTGAATGCCAGGGCGTTAAAAGCCGCAGGCGTTACGCCCGGCCCGCTATTTCAGGCGTTGAAGGCAGGAAAAACCGTCACGCTTGCCGATGGAAGGCAGATCAATGGCGCCGACTACCTTGCTCCCGCCGTGGCCGGGAAATCAGTGGCGATTTTCGGCGATACCGCGCCCTGCGAGGCCGCCCTCGCGCTGGCGCAAGGCGTGGATGTGATGGTACATGAAACCACGCTGGATGCGTCAATGGAGGAGAAAGCCAACGCTCGCGGACACAGCTCCACCCGTCAAACCGCGACGCTGGCGCGGGAAGCTGACGTCGGTCGGCTGATCATGACCCATATTAGCTCACGCTATGACGATAAAGGCTGTCAGCGCTTACTGGCGGAATGCCGCGCTATTTTCCCGGCGACGGAACTGGCTTACGATTTTTCTGTTTTCCCGGTTTAGCGCTCCATTTTTTGTCCTCATTGCCGATAACACTAAAAAAGGCAGGCTTTCATAATGAGGTGAGGATGGACAATTTTCAGAAAGATATTGATGACAGGGCGAATTTAACCCTGTCAAACCGTTTTGAGCTGCTGTTATTCCGTCTTGGTACATCGCTGCATGAACAGAAGTCAGAGCTGTTCGGCATCAATGTATTTAAGCTGCGCGAAATCGTACCGATGCCCGCCTTTACGCGCCCGGCAGGCATGAAAGCGCCGCTATTGGGCATGGTCAATATTCGGGATCAGGTCATTCCGGTGATTGATTTGCCAGCGGTAGCGGGCTGCAAGCCGGAAACCGGGCTGAACATTTTGCTGATCACCGAATATGCGCGCAGCGTACAGGCATTTGCCGTCGAGTCGGTGGAAAATATTATGCGTCTTGACTGGCAGCAGGTGCATACCGCCGAGAAAGCCGTCAACGGTCGCTACATCACCAGTATTGCCTGCCTGGATGACAACAAAGAAACCAACAACCTGGCGCTGGTGCTCGACGTTGAGCAGATCCTTTATGATATTGTCCCCTCCAGCCACGATCTGCGCGCCACCAATCTGAAGACCAATAAATTTTATATTACCCCAGGCGCGGTAGCCATTGTGGCGGAAGACTCCAAAGTCGCCCGCGCGATGCTGGAAAAAGGGCTGAACGCAATGGGAATTCCGCATCAGATGCATGTGACCGGCAAGGATGCATGGGAGAGAATCCAGCAACTGGCGCAGGAAGCGGAGGCCGAAGGTAAGCCAATTAGCGAGAAAATCGCGCTGGTCCTGACAGATCTTGAGATGCCGGAGATGGATGGCTTTACGTTAACGCGTAAAATTAAAACCGATGAACGGCTGAAAAAGATCCCGGTCGTTATTCACTCTTCCCTTTCCGGCAGCGCCAACGAAGATCATGTGCGTAAGGTGAAGGCCGACGGCTACGTCGCCAAATTTGAAATCAATGAACTCTCTTCAGTGATACAGGAAGTGATGGAGCGCGCGGCGCAAAACGTCAGCGGCCCGTTGGTAAGCCGGCAGTTGCTAAGTTAAATTCCGGTCGCTGAGACCTTACCTGCCGGATGGCGGCGCAAGCGCCTTATCCGGCCTACAATCCATAGTTATTTCAACGCATTACATCAGATAATAAAAAACCCGCTTCGTGAAGCGGGTTTTTCGTTTTTACTTATTGCTTACATCAACGGCGTCGCTAACTGCACAAGGCTAATCAGCGGCTGCGGCCAGACGCCCAGTACCAACACCAGCAACGCGGAGATCAGCACCACGATCCCGCCTGCGCTGTACTGCCAGTTTGTCGGCGCGTCGCGTCCCGGTTGCTGCGGCGCGTGCAGGTAGAGACTCACCGCAACGCGCAGGTAGTAGTACAAACCAATCGCGGAACCCACCACCACGGCGGCGACCAGCCACCACAGACTGGCCTGAACGCCGACCGCCAGCACGTAGAATTTGCCGATAAAGCCCAGCGTCATCGGGATACCTGCCAGCGACAGCATCATCACCGTCATCACTGCGGCAAGAACCGGACGGTGCCAGAACAGACCACGGTAAGAGTACAGAGAATCCGCATCCGGGCCGCGGAACGGGCTGGACATCAGGCTGACCACGCCAAACGCGCCGAGGCTGCTGAACAGATAACCGGCCAGGTAAACGCCAACCGCTTCCATCGACATCTCGCCGCTCTGCAGGGCAATCAGCGCCACCAGCAGATAGCCGAGGTGAGAGATAGAAGAGTAACCGAGCAGACGTTTGATGTTGGTCTGGCTCAGCGCCATCAGGTTACCGAAGATGATAGAGGCAAAGGCGATAATGCCCAGCACCACGCGTACCGCTTCGCTGTCGCCTACCGGCGCATAGAGGAACAGACGCATCACCACGCCGAAGATAGCGATTTTGCTCGCCGTCGCCAGGAAGGTGGAAACCGGCGCAGGCGCCCCCTGGTATACGTCTGGCGTCCACAGGTGGAACGGCACCAGAGAGAGTTTAAAGCCCAGACCGACAATCATCAGGCCAAAGCCCGCCAGCAGCAACGGCTCGTGCAGCATACCATCGCCGAGGCTCTTACCGAGCGCTTCGAAAGACAGGTTGCCGGACTGCGCATAGACCAGCGCCATCCCGAACAGCAGGAAAGACGAGGCGGCGGCGGAGAGGATGGTGTATTTGATACTGGCTTCCAGCGAGCGCTTCTGGCGGAAAGCATAACCAATCAGGCCGAACAGCGGCAGCGAGATCAGTTCAATACCAAGGAACAGCGCCGCCAGATGGTTAGCGTTCGCCAGTAGAATTCCCCCCAGGCTGGCGATTAACACCAGCAGGTAGAACTCTTCCTGGTTATCGTTATAGCCTTCCAGCCACGGGTAGGCAAAGGTACAGGTGGCGAGGCTCGCCAGCAGCACCAGCCCGGTGTAGAGCATCGCAAAGCCGTCAACGCGCATCAGCGGCGTGACGTCCATTGCCCCGGCCTGGCCGACAAACCAAAGCGAAACCAGAGCAGCGTTAAGCCCAATGACCGACAACGTGGCATTGAGGAAGTGATTGCGTCGCCACGCAATGGAGAGCATCACAACCACCACCGTCAAGCCGACGATCAGCAGCGGTAGCAGCGCAATCAGGTGTTGTGGAGTTATTGTCATGGCGATTTACGGCCTTGTAGTAGTAACGGAATTAACAAACCACTGCTGGATGTTGCTCATCGCAGAATGCGAGGTATCCAGAATCGGCTGCGGATAGAAGCCAAGCAGTACCAGAAGCACCACCAGCAACAGAATGATAAACAGCTCGCGCAGCGACATCCCTGGCAGTTCCTGGCTGGCAATCTGGCTCTTCGCTTTACCGAAGTAAGCGCGATGCAGCATCGCCAGCGAGTATACAGAGGCGAATACCAACCCAAAGGTGGAGATCACGGTAATCACCGGCACCACCTGGTAGCTGCCGAACAGAATCATAAATTCGCCGACAAAGTTACCGGTGCCCGGCATACCGAGCGTCGCCACCGCAAAGAACATGGACAGCGCAGGCAACCACTTCATCTTGCCCCACAGGCCGCCCATCATACGCATGTCACGCGTATGCAGACGTTCGTACAACTGGCCACACAGAATGAACAGACCGGCTGCGGACAAACCGTGCGCAATCATCTGAATCACCGCGCCCTGGTACGCCAGTTGGCTACCGGTGTAGATAGCGATCAGCACGAAGCCCATATGCGAAACGGAGGTATAGGCAATCAGGCGCTTGATGTCGTATTGGGTAAAGGCCATCCACGCGCCGTAGAAAATGCCGATAACGCCCAGCCACATGGCGATCGGCGCAAACTCCGCCGACGCGTTCGGGAACAATGGCAGGGAGAAACGCAGCAGACCGTAAGCGGCGGTTTTCAGCAAGATACCGGCCAGGTCGACGGAACCGGCGGTCGGCGCCTGGGAGTGCGCATCTGGCAGCCAGCCATGCAGCGGCACCACCGGCATTTTCACCGCGAAGGCGATGAAGAAGCCCAGCATCAGCAGATATTCCACACCGTGGGACATCGGCGTGTTCAGCAGCTCTTCATAGTTGAAGGTCCACACGCCGGTCGCGTTGTAGTGCACAAAGACCAGCGCCAGGATGGCAATCAACATCACCAGACCACTCGCCTGGGTATAAATGAAGAACTTGGTTGCCGCCGTGATACGCGTTTTCCCGTCAGAAGCTTTATGCCCCCACAGCGCTATCAGGAAGTACATCGGCACCAGCATCATTTCCCAGAAGAAGAAGAACAGGAACATGTCGATGGCCAGGAACACGCCGATAACGCCGCCTAAGATCCACATCAGGTTCAGGTGGAAGAAGCCCTGATATTTTTCGATTTCTCGCCAGGAGCAAAGCACCGCCAGAACGCCGAGCAGGCCGGTCAGCACCACCATTAGCAGCGACAGTCCGTCGAGCGCCAGATGGATAGAGATGCCAAAACGCGGGATCCACGGCAGGACAAATTCAGATTGCCACTGTGGAATACCGGCGGATTGCGTCAGTGAGTAGCCGCCCTGCAACCACAATTGCAGACCGAGCGCCAGCGTCAGCCCCATGGTAATCAGCGCTATCCAGCGCGGCACCTTCACGCCAAAGCGTTCGGTCTGCCAGCACAGAAAGCCGCCGATAAAGGGAATCAATATTAGCCAGGGTAGTAACATGGCGATTTTTATTCCTTTTTAAGGCCTCTGACAGAGGCCTGATTTTCAACGAATTTGGATAAAATTCACTTTACGATCAACGCAGTGCCATCAGCAGCGCCAGCACCACAACCGCGCCGATGCTCATGGATGCCACATACCAGCGCAAATAACCGTTCTCGCTCAGTACCAGGCCTTTGCCTGCAAAACGGGAAAGGATAGCCGGAATGTTCATCAACGCATTAAGCGGGTCGCGCTTCAGCAGCCAGGCGATACCGAGGAATGGCTTGACGAATACTTTGTCGTACAGCCAGTCAAAGCCCCAGGCGTTATACCACCAGGTCCCCAGCAGACGGCCCGGCGCGCTGTTGGCGATCGACGTCACCAGCGTGCGTTTACCCAGCCACAGCCATGCGGCAATCAGGATGCCGGCAATCGCCACTACGCCAGAGGTAATTTCCAGCGTCATGACGCGACCATGCGCCAGTTCAGTTGTCTGCGGCAGCACCCCCTGCAATGGCGGCACAATCAGCGCGCCAACAAAGGTAGACAGAATCATCAGGACAATCAGCGGCAGATGGTGGGTAATCCCCTTCCCTGCATGAGCGTGAATTTGTTCTTTACCGTGGAAGACGATGAAAATCATCCGGAAGGTGTACAGGGAGGTCATGAACGCGCCGACCAGGCCCGCCACCATCAGATTGATATGACCGTTCGCCATCGCGCCAGCCAGGATCTCATCCTTACTGAAGAAGCCCGCAGTGACCAGCGGCAGCGCCGACAGCGCCGCGCCCCCCACCAGGAAGCAGGCATACACCAGTGGAATCGACTTACGCAGACCGCCCATCTTAAAGATGTTCTGTTCGTGATGGCAGGCCAGAATGACCGAGCCGGACGCCAGGAACAGCAGCGCTTTAAAGAAGGCGTGCGTCATCAGGTGGAAAATCGCCGCATCCCACGCCTGTACGCCGAGCGCCAGGAACATGTAGCCAATCTGGCTCATGGTGGAATAGGCCAGCACGCGTTTGATGTCGGTCTGCACCAGCGCGGCGAAACCCGCCATGACCAACGTAATCGCCCCGATAATGCCCACCAGATGCAGAATCTCCGGGGTCATCAGGAACAAACCATGGGTACGAGCGATCAGGTAGACACCGGCGGTCACCATGGTAGCGGCGTGGATCAGCGCGGAGACCGGCGTCGGGCCGGCCATCGCGTCGGCAAGCCAGGTCTGCAACGGAAGCTGCGCAGATTTACCGACCGCGCCGCCCAGCAGCATCAGCGTCGCCCACATCAGCATGTTGTTGCCGTCAGCAAAGTGCGCTGGCGCCAGCTCGACCATTTCGCGGAAGTTCAGCGTGCCCAGTTCGTTGTAGAGGATGAACAGCGCGAAGGCGAGGAATACGTCACCGACACGGGTCACCACGAAGGCTTTCATTGCCGCTGCGCCATTCTTCGGATCGCTGTAATAGAAGCCGATCAACAGATAAGAGCACAGGCCCACGCCTTCCCAGCCGAGGTACATCAACAGCAGGTTATCGGACAGCACCAGAACAACCATGCTGGCGATAAACAGGTTGGTATAAGCGAAGAAGCGGGAGTAACCCTCTTCTCCACGCATGTACCAGGACGCGAACATGTGGATCAGGAAGCCGACGCCGGTGACCACAGAGAGCATGGTCAGCGACAGGCCGTCCAGCACCAGGTTAAAACCGATGTTGAAGTTACCGACCGACATCCACGTCCACAGCGGCTGGCTGAACGCCTGTTTGCCGTTGGCGAAGAAATCCATCCCGACAAACGCTGTCACCAACGCCGCCAGACCAACGGAGCCCACGCCAATGGTCGCGGAGAGATTTTCCGACCAGCGTCCGCGAGAGAACGCCAGCAGTACAAAGCCAATCAATGGCAGAATAATGGTTAAGGCAAGCATGTTCATCCACGCATCTCACTTACTGAATCGATGTTCAGGTTCTGGCGACGGCGATGGAGTTGCAGCAACAGCGCAAGTCCAATACTCGCTTCCGCAGCCGCAAGGCTGATGGCGAGAATGTACATCACCTGACCATCGGTCTGGCCCCAGTAGCTCCCGGCGACCACAAAAGCCAGCGCGGAGGCGTTAATCATGATTTCCAGCCCAATCAGCATAAACAGCAGATTGCGGCGGATAACCAGACCGGTTAAACCCAGGACGAATAAAATCGCAGCGAGGATCAGTCCATGTGTTAAGGGGATCATGCGCGCTCCTCCGTTTTTCTTTTCACGCGGTCATCGGCGCGGTTGCTTAGCACTTCGCCCGCACGCTCTTCACGACCGACGTGGAACGCCACCACCAGGCCTGCCAGCAGCAGCATAGATGCCAGTTCGACCGCCAGAACATAAGGCCCGAACAGCGTAATGCCCACCGCTTTCGCGCTAATCGGCGTGCCGTCGATGCCCTGGTCGTTAACGCCCAGAATGGCGTACACAATGACCGCCAGCATAATGGCCGACAAAACCGCCGGACCAATCCACACCTGCGGCTTCAGCCACTGGCGTTCCTGTTCAATTTCGCTGCCGCCGAGGTTGAGCATCATCACCACGAACACAAACAGCACCATGATGGCGCCTGCGTAGACGATAATTTCCAGCGCACCGGCAAAATAAGCGCCCAGCGAAAAGAACACCCCGGAAATCGCCAGTAGCGATATCACCAGATACAACAGCGCGTGTACCGGATTGGTATGGGTGATCACTCGCAGGGTCGCGAGGATGGCTATCAGGCCACAGATATAAAAAGCGAATTCCATTGCCCTCTCCTTACGGTAACAGGCTCTTGACGTCGATAGGCTTGGCTTCGTTCTCTGCTTCGCCTTTATCTTTGCCGTCGATTGCCATACCCGCCATCCGGTAGAAGTTATATTCCGGGTATTTGCCCGGACCGGAAATCAGCAGATCCTCTTTTTCGTACACCAGATCCTGACGTTTGTATTCGCCCAGTTCGAAGTCCGGGGTCAACTGAATCGCCGTGGTCGGGCACGCTTCTTCGCACAGGCCGCAGAAGATGCAGCGTGAGAAGTTAATGCGGAAAAATTCCGGATACCAGCGGCCATCTTTGGTCTCCGCTTTTTGCAGAGAGATACAGCCTACCGGACAGGCTACCGCACACAGGTTACAGGCAACGCAGCGCTCTTCACCGTCCGGGTCGCGCGTGAGCACGATACGGCCACGGTAACGGGGCGGTAAATAGACCGGCTCTTCCGGATACATCCGCGTTTCGCGTTTGGCGAACGCATGCAGGCCGATCATCCAGATACTACGTACCTGAGTGCCGAAACCTACTAATAATTCTTTTAAGGTCATGGTCTTTGTGTCCCTTATTGCGCCTGCCACAGAATGACAGCCGCCGTTACCAGCAAGTTGATGAGCGTCAGCGGCAGGCAAACTTTCCAGCCGAAGGACATTACCTGGTCATAACGCGGACGCGGTAACGACGCACGAATCAAAATGAACATCATCATGAAGAACGCGGTTTTCAGCGCGAACCAGACGAATGGCGGTAAGAACGGGCCATGCCAGCCACCGAAGAACAACGTTACCATCAGCGCGGAAACGGTGACGATGCCGATGTACTCCCCCACAAAGAACAGACCGAATTTCATACCGGAATATTCGATGTGGTAACCGTCCGCCAGTTCCTGCTCGGCTTCCGGCTGGTCAAACGGGTGACGGTGACAGACCGCTACGCCCGCGATGGCGAAAGTAACAAACCCAAAGAATTGCGGAATCACGTTCCACAGATGCGCCTGGTTATTGACGATATCGGTCATATTAAATGAACCGGCCTGCGCCACCACGCCCATCAGGGAAAGACCAAGAAACACTTCGTAGCTCACCGTCTGGGCAGACGCACGCATCGCGCCCAGCAGCGAGTATTTGTTGTTGCTCGACCAACCGGCGAACAGCACCGCGTAAACCGCCAGACCGGCCATCATCAGGAAGAACAGAATCCCGATGTTTAAATCGGCCACCACCCAATTAGGGCTAACCGGCACAATGGCGAAGGAGAGCAGCAGCGAAGTAAACGCGATCATCGGCGCCAGGGTAAAGATGACGCGATCCGAGAATTTCGGGATCCAGTCTTCTTTAAAGAACATCTTGATCATGTCCGCGACCAGCTGGAGCGAGCCGCCCCAGCCAACGCGGTTTGGTCCATAACGGTTCTGGAACAGACCCAGCAGACGACGTTCGCCAAAGCTCATGAAGGCCCCGCAGGTGACGACCACCAGCAGAATCACCACCGCTTTGAGAATGCTCAGCAGGATCTCAATCAGATCCGGTGTAATCCAACTCATTGTTGCGCCTCCCGCAGATCCTCAAGACGCGCGCCAGCCAGAACCGGCGCGATGCCAGGCATACCCATCGGCAGCCCTACCTGCCCTGCCGCTAACCCTTCAGAGATTTCAACCGGCAGCGTCACCGTATTGCCATCGTAGCTAAAGGAGACGCGCGTCCCGGCATTGACACCCAACTTCGCGGCATCCGCCGGGTTAAGTTTGATATACGGCTGCGGCATACGGCTCTGGAAGACCGGAGAACGCTGAGACAATTCGTCGCTGCCAAACAGGTGGTAATACGGCGCAATACGCCACTGACCGTCCTGCGCCTGGAAGCTTGCCGGCACGGTAGTGAAATAATCCAGACCGCCCTCAGTCGCTTCAATCAAACGCACGCCCGGATCGCCGTGACGCAGTTTGCCGCCCACTTCATCCTGGAATTTGTTCCACGCCTGCGGGGAGTTCCAGCCCGGTGCCCAGGCGAACGGAATTTCAGATCGCGGGGCAGTCGGTTGGTTATTCCCTTCCATTGAGAAGGCGAACATGGTGTCTTTATCCTGCGGCTGACGTGGTTCATGCACGCTGATATTGGCGCGCATCGCCGTACGGCCACTGTAACGATGCGGTTCGCGCGCCAGCTTCTGCCCACGAATGCGGAAGGTCGCATCCGGCGCGGCGTCTTTAATGCCGGCAAATTGCGGCATGGCGGCAATGACCGCGTCGATCACATGGTCAAGCTGTGTCCAGTCCACTTCGCGGTTTTCGACGGTGCTGTGCAGCGAATGCAGCCAGCGCCAGCTTTCCAGCATAATCGTCTTGTTATCGTAGTAGGCCGGGTCATAAACCTGGAAGAAGCGCTGCGCGCGGCCTTCGTTGTTGATGACCGTACCATCGCTTTCGGCGAAGCTTGCCGCGGAAAGCACCAGATGCGCGTTTTCCATAATCGCCGTGCGCTGATGGTCAACCACCATCACCAGCGGCGCTTTGGCGAGCGCAGCGTTCACGCGCGTAGCGCTTGCATGACGGTGGAGATCGTTTTCCAGCACCACCACCGCGTCCGCACTGCCGGTTTCCAGCTCGCCCAACGCATCATCAAGCGAACCGCCGCCCATCATACCCAGCCCCATGCTGTTCACGGAACGAGCAATCATAGTAATACCGACGTCGGCGCCACGGCCTTTCAGCGCTTTCGCCACGTTGGCGGCCGCCTGAATCACCTCACTGCTACCGGCGTTAGTGCCGGAGATAATCAGCGGTTTTTTCGCGCCGGCCAACGCCTGCACAATGACATCAATTTTGTTTTGTAAGTCGCTGTCGATACCGTCAACCGCAGGCGCTGTATTGTCCAGCGCATGAGCAATCGCAAAGCCCAGGCGCGCCTGATCTTCCACCGGCGCGCGATAGGTCCAGGCGGCGATATCATCCAGACGGGTGCCGTCCACGTTGGTCACGAACAGCGGATGTTTGGCACGCTGGCCGATGTTAAGGATGGCCGCAATCTGCCAGTCGGCTACTTTCTGCGCCGCCGCCATTTCACGCGCTTTACCTTTCACCGCCTGGCGTACCGCCAGCGCAACGCGCGCGCCGGTCTGGGTAACGTCTTCGCCCAATACCAGTACCGCGTCATAAGATTCGATTTCCCGCAGCGCCGGGGTGTAAATTCCGCCTTCACGCAACACTTTCAGCGCCAGTTGCAGACGTTCCTGCTCGCCGCGCGCGATACCGGTGTAGAAGTTTTCCGCACCAACCAGCTCACGCAGCGCAAAGTTGCTCTCAATGCTGGCGCGTGGCGAACCGATACCGATCACTTTCTTCGACTGGCGCAGAATATCCGCCGCGCCCTGCATCGCCTGCTCGGCGTTGAGAGTAATAAAGTCATCGCCACGGCGCTGAACCGGCTGACGCGGACGGTCTTTCAGGTTCACATAGCCATAGCCGAAACGACCGCGGTCGCAGAGGAAGTAGTGGTTAACGGTACCGTTGTAACGGTTTTCGATACGGCGTAATTCGCCATAGCGCTCGCCCGGGCTGATGTTACAGCCGATGGAACACTGCTGGCAGATGCTCGGCGCAAACTGCATGTCCCATTTACGGTTGTAACGCTCGGAGTGCGTTTTATCGGTGAAGACGCCGGTCGGGCAAATCTCGACCAGGTTACCGGAGAATTCGCTTTCCAGCGTACCGTCTTCCGGACGCCCGAAGTAGACGTTGTCATGCGCGCCATAGACGCCCAGATCGGTGCCGTCGGCATAATCTTTGTAGTAACGCACACAACGGTAGCAGGCGATGCAGCGGTTCATTTCGTGAGAGATGAACGGCCCCAGATCCTGGTTGCGGTGGGTACGTTTGGTGAAACGGTAGCGACGGAAACTGTGACCCGTCATCACGGTCATATCCTGAAGATGGCAGTTACCGCCCTCTTCACAAACCGGACAGTCGTGCGGGTGGTTAGTCATCAGCCACTCCACCACGCTTTCACGGAACTGTTTCGCTTCTTCGTCGTCAATAGAGATAAAGGTACCGTCGGTGGCTGGCGTCATACAGGACATCACCAGGCGACCACGCGTATCTTCCGCGTTTTGGTATTGCTTCACCGCACACTGGCGGCAAGCACCGACGCTTCCCAGCGCCGGGTGCCAGCAAAAATACGGAATATCAAGGCCCAGGGACAGACATGCCTGTAGCAGGTTGTCCGCGCCGTTGACCTCGTATTCTTTGCCGTCTACATGAATCGTAGCCATTAGCATGCTTCCAAATTAAAAATCGTTAACTCACCAGCGCTCTTTGAGCAGGTTCGGCTGAATACCATTGATTAAATGGGTATTACTGAACGGCTGCTTGATGCCAGCTTCGAATTCTTCGCGGAAATACTTAATTGCGCTTTGCAGTGGCTCAACCGCGCCCGGCGCATGCGCGCAGAAGGTTTTACCCGGTCCGAGGAAACGACACAGTTGCTCAAGTGTCTCGATATCCCCCGGCTGGCCTTCGCCACGCTCCAGCGCGCGCAGAATTTTCACGCTCCACGGCAGACCGTCGCGGCATGGCGTACACCAGCCGCAGGATTCGCGGGCAAAGAACTCTTCCAGGTTACGCACCAGCGATACCATGCCGATTTCGTGGTCTACCGCCATCGCCAGCGCGGTGCCCAGACGGCTGCCTGCTTTACCGATGCTTTCGAACTCCATCGGCAGGTCAAGATGCGCCTCGGTCAGGAAGTCGGTTCCCGCCCCGCCCGGTTGCCAGGCTTTGAATTTCAGGCCATCGCGCATACCGCCCGCGTAATCTTCTAGAATCTCACGCGCGGTGGTGCCGAACGGTAATTCCCACAGGCCCGGATTCTTCACGCGGCCTGAGAAGCCCATCAGCTTGGTACCCGCATCTTTGCTTTTCGAAATGTTCTGGTACCACTCCACGCCGTTGGCGAGGATTGCCGGGACGTTGCACAACGTTTCGACGTTATTCACACAGGTCGGCTTGCCCCATACGCCGGAGGTCGCCGGGAAGGGCGGCTTGGAGCGCGGGTTCGCGCGGCGGCCTTCGAGGGAGTTAATCAGCGCCGTTTCTTCACCACAGATGTAACGCCCTGCCCCGGTGTGGACAAACAGTTCAAAGTCGAACCCGGTGCCCATGATATTTTTGCCAAGCAGCCCGGCCTCGGTTGCTTCAGCAATCGCACGGCGCAGATGTACAGCCGCTTCGATATATTCGCCGCGCAGGAAGATGTAACCACGATACGCTTTCAGCGCGAACGCGGAGATCAGCATGCCTTCCACCAGCAGGTGCGGCAGTTGTTCCATCAGCAGACGGTCTTTATAGGTGCCCGGCTCCATTTCATCGGCGTTACACAGCAGGTAACGGATGTTCATGGATTCATCTTTCGGCATCAGGCTCCACTTCAGACCGGTGGAAAAGCCCGCGCCGCCGCGCCCTTTCAGACCGGCGTCTTTTACCTGGCTGACGATTTCATCCGGAGACAGGCCGGTCAGCGCCTTACGCGCGCCTTCGTAGCCGTTTTTGCTACGATATTCATCCAGCCAGACCGGCTGTTTGTCATCGCGCAGACGCCAGGTCAGCGGATGGGTTTCGGGAGTACGGATAACGTTTTTCATTTATACCGCTCCAGTAGTTCAGGAATGGCTTCCGGGGTCAGATGGCTGTGAGTATCCTCATCAATCATCATGTTCGGCCCTTTATCGCAATTCCCCAGGCAGCAGGTCGGCAGCAGCGTAAAGCGACCATCAAAGGTCGTCTGCCCCGGTTTGATGTTGAGATTTTTTTCCAGCGCGGCCTGAATCCCCTGATAGCCGGTGATATGGCACACCACGCTGTCGCAGTAGCGAATCACGTGGCGACCGACCGGCTGACGGAAGATCTGGCTGTAGAATGTGGCGACGCCTTCGACGTCGCTCGCCGGAATACCCAGCACATCGGCAATAGCGTAGATCGCGCCGTCCGGCACCCAGCCACGCTGCTTCTGAACGATTTTCAGCGCTTCAATGGACGCCGCACGCGGGTCTTCGTAGTGGTGCTTCTCGTGCTCTATCGCTTCACGCTCTGCCGCACTCAGCTCAAAAGCCTCGGTTTGTGGTTGTTGATTCTCGTGCATAATTAGCGGTCCACATCTGACATAACAAAATCGATACTACCCAGATAGACAATCAGGTCGGAAACCAGGCTACCGCGGATCGCCGAGGGAATCTGCTGCAGGTGCGCAAAGCTCGGCGTGCGCACGCGGGTACGGTAGCTCATAGTGCTGCCGTCGCTGGTCAGGTAGTAACTGTTAATCCCCTTCGTCGCTTCCACCATCTGGAAGGACTCCTGCGCCGGCATCACCGGGCCCCAGGAGACCTGCAGGAAGTGGGTGATCAGGGTTTCGATATGTTGCAGCGTGCGCTCTTTCGGCGGCGGCGTGGTCAGCGGGTGATCCGCTTTGAACGGGCCTTCCGGCATGTTATCGAGGCACTGCTGAAGAATGCGCAGACTCTGGCGCAGCTCTTCCACTTTCAACATCACGCGGGTATAGCAGTCGGAAACACCGCCGCCCACCGGCACTTCAAAGTCAAAGTTTTCGTAGCCAGAGTATGGACGCCATTTACGCACGTCGAAGTCGATCCCGGTCGCGCGCAGCCCTGCGCCGGTGGTGCCCCACTCCAGCGCTTCTTTCGCGCCGTAAGCGGCAACGCCCTGCGAACGCCCTTTCAGAATGGTGTTACGCAGCGCGGCTTTCTCGTAAGAATCCAGACGCTTCGGCATCCACTCAAGGAACTCTCGCAGCAGGCGATCCCAACCGCGCGGCAAGTCGTGCGCGACGCCGCCGATACGGAACCAGGCCGGGTGCATACGGAAACCGGTAATGGCTTCCACCAGGTCATAAATTTTCTGCCGGTCGGTAAAGGCAAAGAAGACCGGCGTCATCGCGCCGACGTCCTGAATAAAGGTCGAGATGTACAGCAGATGACTGTTAATGCGGAACAGTTCGGAGAGCATCACGCGGATGACGTTCACCCGATCCGGGACGGTGATCCCTGCCAACTTTTCTACCGCCAACACGTACGGCATTTCATTGACGCAACCACCGAGGTATTCGATACGGTCGGTATAGGGAATGTAGCTATGCCAGGACTGGCGCTCGCCCATTTTTTCGGCGCCGCGATGGTGATAGCCGATATCCGGCACGCAGTCGACGATTTCTTCGCCGTCAAGTTGCAGGATAATACGAAACGCACCGTGCGCAGACGGGTGGTTCGGGCCGAGGTTGAGGAACATAAAGTCCTCGTTGTCAGTCCCGCGCTTCATCCCCCAGTCTTCCGGCTTAAAGGTCAGCGCTTCCATTTCCAGATCCTGCTTGGCTTTGGTCAGCTCAAACGGGTCGAATTCGGTCGCGCGCGCCGGATAATCTTTACGCAGCGGATGGCCTTCCCAGGTTTGCGGCATCATGATGCGCGTCAGGTGCGGGTGGCCTTCGATATCAATGCCAAACATCTCCCAGGTCTCACGCTCGTACCAGTTGGCGTTAGGGAAAAGTTTAGTGAAGGTCGGCACGCGCAGGTCGTTTTCAGACAACGCCACCTTGAGCATGATATCGCGATTACGCTCAATGGAAATCAGGTGGTAGAAAACGGAAAAATCCGCGGCGGGTAACCCGTCACGGTGCGTACGCAGGCGTTCATCCATGCCGTGTAAGTCAAACAGCATGACGTAAGGTTTCGGCAGTTTCTTTAAGAAATCGCCAACCTCCAGTAGTTGTTCACGCTTGACCCAAACAACGGGGATACCGGTGCGGGTCGCCTGAACGGTAAAGGCATCCGGCCCAAAACGGTTGCGCAGTTCGCCGATAACCGGATCATCAAGATGATCGCGGGTACTCCATGCAGCGTCTTGCGCGGTTAAGTCGGTCATATTGTTCACCATTGCAAATGGTCCGTGGTGGTCGGCAGTGCTTCGCGCTATTAAAATAGTGGTTAGCGAAGTGAAGTGCTGCTGCCGACAGGCGCAAATTAAATCTCGTCCGGGGTACGCAGGTTCGTGACGGCAATACGCTCGCCGCGTTTACGTTCGCGTTCTGGCTGCATATTGGCGCGATACACGCCCTGATCGCCCACCACCCATGAGAGCGGACGGCGCTCTTTGCCAATCGATTCTTGCAGCAGCATCAACGCCTGCATATACGCTTCCGGACGCGGCGGACAGCCAGGGATATACACATCCACCGGGATAAACTTATCAACGCCCTGCACTACCGAATAAATATCGTACATGCCGCCGGAGTTGGCGCAGGCGCCCATAGAAATGACCCATTTTGGCTCCAGCATTTGGTCATACAGACGCTGAATAACCGGGGCCATTTTGGTAAAGCAGGTACCGGCCACCACCATCAGGTCAGCCTGACGTGGCGACGCACGCAGCACTTCCGCGCCGAAACGGGCGACGTCATGCACTGCGGTAAAAGAGGTCACCATCTCTACATAGCAGCAAGAAAGGCCGAAGTTGTAGGGCCAAATTGAGTTTTTACGGCCCCAGTTAACCATGTCATGCAGTTTGCCCATGAACACGTTTTTGTTAACTTCCTGCTCCAGGGGGTCAGTTACGATCTCCTGTTTTTGCAGGGGGTAACGGTCATTCTCACCGTTAGGATCTATGCGGGTGAGCGTATAATCCATCTTAATGCCTCGCGGTTAGCGTTGACGATTAGCGATACTGTTCGTTTCCGGGTTCATACGCTCGCGGCGTGAACGCGCGGGCGTCCAGTCCAACGCGCCAATACGCGCCAGATAAACCAGACCAGCCAGTAACACAAAAATAAAAATTGCAGCTTCCACAAAGCCAACCCAGCCGCTTTCGCGGATAGAAGTCGACCATGCGAACAGATACAGCGCTTCAACGTCGAAGATAACGAAGAACATGGCTACCAGGTAAAACTTGGCAGACAAGCGTAAGCGGGCGGTGCCGACCGAGTCGATACCTGATTCAAACGGAACGTTCTTGTGCCTCGCGCGTGCGCGACCGCCCAAAAACCAACCGCCTACCAGCATCAGGCAGCACAGGCCAATGGCAACGATAAGAAAGATAGCGAATGCCCAGTGATGAGCGATGACTTCAGTGGATGTTGACATACTCATTGCTTACTCATCAAAAGTAGCGCCAGTTTCTCTGCTCTTTACGGCAGATGGGCGCCACATCGATTCATGGGGAGGAATAAAAAAAACCCTACAATTACTGTAGAAAATGATAAAAACAGCTAATTGATGTGGTTTTTTACTCCTTTCTATAACCTTTTGTCAACTTTAACAAAAGTTCCTTCACATTAATTTACATCAATTCATCACCATTAACATTAAGTGCCATCCTGGAGAAAATGACTCTTCGGCCAGGGGGGATTTTATGTTGTTGAATCGTGTCCGTTGTGAAGCAAAAGAAATAACACACACCTATTTTGACAGGAATTTGTGAAGATGCCTCCCCCTAAATGGGAGTATTTTCTTGATCTGTGACACGCTTTTGTTAATTCACCCCCTAAAACAGCAACAATTTCTCTAGTTTTTTAACATGCAAATTCATAAAATGGATGTTCTGGTTATTTTTTACCCACATTGAACTGCGAATCGCTACTGGCTGATTTACCGCAACTTTTACAATTTGTGCGGTTAAGCGCGTACAGATGGGCACAAAAAAAGAGCCACTGAGCGTTTTTTCATCGCCAGCGGCTCTTTTTTACATTTACGACTTAGCGCCTTTTGCCTGCGAGCTACTCAAAACCCCCTTCCACCATCAGCGGATCATCTCCGCCCTCTGCAGAAAACTGGTTGTAATGCCATGGGTTTTGATAGCTTTCCATCGCATGGAAAATCACCATCGCCAGCTCGTTCTGGCTATTGGGATCGCGGCACAACAGATATTCCGTATCCGGCAAAGGCGGTAATCCGTCTGCGGCACCCAGCACGCGAAGGTCGGGACTCATCATTTCGACAGGTCGAGCCGTTACGCCAAGACCGGCTTTAACGGCCGCGCGTACCGCCGGTAATGTAGACGCCACATAGGCCAGCCGCCAGGGAATACCCGCTGCATTTAGCGTCTCCAGCACCATATCGCGGAATGGGCTGGGATCGTCCAGCAGGACTAATGGTACGGGCTCTCCCCTTTGCAAAACATACTCAGCCGCACAATACCAATGGGTGGGCGAGGTCCGCAAATTCAGACAATCCAGCGAATGAGGTTGGTTAGTCGTCACCACCAAATCTACTTCCTGCGATTTAACCATGTCCACCATATAGGCGTTGCGTTTTACCCGTACATCAAGCGCGAGTTTCGGATAAACCGAGCTGATTCGGCTAAGCAAAAAAGGCAGGATAGTATCAGCTGATTCATCAGAAGCGCCAATTGTTAACACTCCCTGAAGATTACTGAACATTAATGATGAACACGCCTCATCATTAAAACGCAGGATTTTTCTGGCGTACCCCAGAAGCTGGATACCGTGTTCGGTCAAAAGCTTGTTACGACCATGGCGGGCGAACAATTCCTTTCCCACGAGTTGCTCAAGACGCTGCATTTGCTGACTGACCGCAGACTGAGTACGACATACCGCCGCCGCCGCCGCGGCGAAGGTGTTCAGATCGGCAACGGCCACGAACGTTCTCAGCAGATCGAGATCGAGGTTAATTATCGGACGATTTGCATTTATCATAATTTTTCACTTACTGGCGGGTCATATCGGGCTGACCTGGTTAATGCTGTGCATTCAGAAACAAGCAATTCCATTTGTAATGTGCATCCTTCGCAGTACCGCCTGGTTACCCAGGTAAATGTTAGAATGTAATTGAAAATACGACCAAAACACTTCTCTTACTTACTGATATAATACCAAATGCAACTGATCGGGATATATCAAAGAGAATGTGTCATACCTTTAGGCGTCTACAGATTTCTGCTAATGATGGACGTGTAAATCTTGTAACAGCGTCAAATAGTTTACCGAGACGCACAGATACAAAAACAATATATTGAACAATAGGTTATGTATAAAATCGCGTCATGAAAATTAGCAGACAACGCAGACTACGCCCCCGTTTCGGATCATTATCTTAACCTAAAACCGCTATATTTATAAGTATTATTACGAATAATCTTAACCTGGGATATGTTATACTAATCGGACCAGAAAGATATTATTACGACTTTAGTAAATGCTTTTTAAATATTAAATAATAATTAATTAAGATTTCTACCATTCATTAATTATACTTAACAATAGTTTCACACCCCCCGCCGCCGGAAAGGTCTAACCTTCTCATTTTACCTTTAATACTCAGTATTTCCGAAATAGCCAGCGCGACACTAATGATGAATGCTTATCTCTCATAAAACAGATAATTTCTAACAACATAAAAAACCACATTACGCGCAATTACATAGAATAAAACACTATACATACAGACAAAAATAGAAAATGCATCTAACCAAATGATTTTATGAAGTTTTAAACAGTACGAAAGCGCGTTAAAAATAAACAAAATCTTCTTCTGTTCACTCTTCAAAACTCACCGTCGTGGGAGTACATTGTTTCGTGCTGACTTCCACGGCAGGGAGTGGCAATAACAGCTAAAAGGTCAAGATTCATGTCCCCCATTGAAAAATCCAGCAAACTCGAAAATGTCTGTTATGACATTCGTGGCCCCGTTCTGAAAGAAGCGAAACGCCTTGAGGAAGAAGGTAATAAAGTTCTTAAACTGAATATCGGCAACCCCGCCCCCTTCGGATTCGAAGCGCCGGACGAAATTCTGGTCGATGTCATTCGTAATTTGCCGACGGCGCAAGGATATTGCGACTCGAAAGGGCTTTATTCCGCCCGTAAAGCAATTATGCAGCATTATCAGGCCCGTGGAATGCGCGATGTAACCGTGGAAGATATCTATATCGGTAACGGCGTTTCCGAGCTGATCGTTCAGGCGATGCAGGCGTTGCTTAACAGTGGCGATGAAATGCTGGTTCCCGCGCCCGATTATCCGTTATGGACAGCGGCGGTATCGCTCTCCAGCGGCAAGGCGGTACATTATCTTTGCGATGAATCTTCCGACTGGTTCCCGGACCTTGACGATATCCGCGCCAAAATCACCCCACGTACGCGTGGTATTGTCATTATTAATCCAAACAACCCTACTGGCGCCGTCTATTCTAAAGAATTGTTGATGGAAATTGTCAACATTGCGCGCGAGCATAATCTCATCATCTTCGCCGATGAAATTTATGACAAGATTCTCTATGACGATGCCGAGCATCACTCTATCGCCGCACTGGCGCCTGATCTGCTGACCATCACCTTTAATGGGTTGTCTAAAACCTATCGCGTCGCCGGCTTCCGCCAGGGCTGGATGGTGCTGAACGGGCCGAAAAAACATGCGAAGGGCTATATTGAAGGACTGGAGATGTTAGCCTCAATGCGCCTGTGCGCCAACGTCCCGGCGCAACATGCTATTCAGACCGCGCTCGGCGGCTATCAAAGCATTAGCGAATTTATTCTGCCGGGCGGCCGACTGTATGAACAGCGTAACCGCGCCTGGGAGTTGATTAACGATATCCCCGGCGTTTCCTGCGTAAAACCGCGCGGCGCGTTGTACATGTTCCCCAGGATCGACGCTAAACGTTTTAATATTCACGATGACCAGAAGATGGTGCTGGACTTCCTGCTACAGGAAAAGGTGCTGCTGGTGCAAGGTACCGCCTTTAACTGGCCGTGGCCGGATCACTTCCGCATTGTGACGCTACCGCGTGAAGATGACCTGGAGATGGCCATCAACCGTTTTGGGCGTTTCCTCTCAGGTTACCATCAATAATCTTAAATTCAGGCTACTTCGGTAGCCTGAATTGCATCTTCATCTCCCTCCCCGCACAATGAAGTCTGCCGCAGTGAAAACAAAAGGTAATCTATGAAGCAGAGCCATTTTTTCGCCCATCTCTCCCGCATGAAGTTGATTAACCGCTGGCCGCTGATGCGTAACGTGCGTACGGAAAACGTCTCCGAACATAGTCTGCAGGTGGCGATGGTCGCCCATGCGTTGGCGGCGATAAAAAACCGTAAATTTGGCGGTCAGCTCAATGCTGAACGCATCGCGCTTCTGGCGATGTATCATGATGCCTCGGAAGTACTGACCGGCGATCTGCCGACGCCGGTAAAATATTTTAATTCCCAGATAGCCCAGGAATATAAAGCGATCGAAAAAATCGCCCAGCAAAAGCTGGTTGATATGGCGCCGGATGAATTGCGCGATATTTTCGCACCGCTTATTGATGAGAATGCCTGGAGCGAAGAAGAACAGGCAATCGTAAAACAGGCCGATGCGCTTTGCGCCTACCTGAAATGCCTGGAGGAGCTATCGGCGGGAAACAATGAGTTTGGACTGGCAAAAACGCGGCTGGAAAAAACGCTGGAATTACGTCGCAGCCAGGAGATGGACTATTTTATGGCGGTGTTCGTACCAAGTTTCCATCTCTCTCTTGACGAGATAAGCCAGGATTCACCGCTTTAAACGGTTGTGCCGGATGACGACGTCAACGTCTTATCCGGCCTGGACGTAGCGTGATATCCGCAGGCCTGATAAGCGCAACGCCATCAGGCCTTTTCCTGTCTGGGGTTAAAACGGAAACAACATCGGAATCATCACAATACAAACCGCCATCACAATAAGCGTGAACGGCACGCCAAGCTTCACAAAATCGCTAAAGCTATAGTTTCCCGGCCCCAGAACCAGAGTATTGACCGGCGATGAAACCGGCGTCATAAAGGCGGCGGAGGCTGCCATCGCCACCGCCATCGCAAACGGATAGGGCGACACCCCCATCGATTTCGCCGCCGCCAGCGCAATCGGCGCCATCAGCACCGCCGTTGCCGTGTTAGAAATGAACAGTCCTATGACGGCGCACAGCACGAACAGGCATCCCAGCATCATATACGGCCCATAGCCGCCGCCGATATCCATTAACCCTTGCACGACCAGAGAGACGCCGCCGGTTTTTTGCAACGCCAGCGCAAACGGCATCATACCCACAATCAAGATAATACTCGGCCAGTGGATCGCTTTATACGCGCTTTCAGCATCAATACAGCGAAATTTTCCCATCAGCAGGCAGGCGATAATCGCCGCGATCGGGTTGGGAATTTCATCGGTCAACATCAGCGCCACCATCAGTACCAGGCAGAAAATGGCGTGCGGCGCCTGGCTGTGCGCAGGAGAGGCTTCGCTGACCTCGACCGGCATATTCAGCACCACAAAGTCGCGGCCTTTTTGCCCCAGCAGGCTGATTAACTTCCAGTTCCCCACGACCAGAATGATATCGCCCATCAATAACGGCTCATCGGCCAGCGACCCTTCCAGCGCGACGCCGTCGCGTTTCAGGCCGACCACATTCAGCCCGTAACGTGTACGGAAGGCGATTTCACGCACCGACTTGCCAATCAGTTCAGACTCCGGAATAAGCGAAATTTCCGCCATCCCGACATCCAACGCCTGATCGGAAAAATATTCTCCACGCAATACCATCGGTTCCAGCAGTTGCTCGGCGCAGAACTCTCTGAGGTCAACCTCCGCCGCCGACATATCAATCAGCAGAACGTCGCGAGCGCGAAACTCCGATACGCCGTTCACATTGACGATAACCCGCCGAAAGCGCCGCCAGCGTTCAACGCCGATGACATTGGCGCCGTAACGTTCGCGCAGTTTAAGGTCGTCCAGTCGCTGTCCCACCATCGGCGAACCGGGGCGAATCGCCAGACGGCGAGCGCGCCCCGTCAGACGGTACTCGCGGATAAGATCGCGGAAAGTGCGCCGCTTACCGGCCTGTTGTCCGGGCGCATCGCCTTTTAGCATGAAGCGCATCACCAGCATATAAACAATGCCGAGCGCCAACACCACTACCCCCAGCGGCGTCACGCTAAAAAAGTTGAACCCGTGCAGGCCTTCACGCAGCAGTTCACTGTTAACCACCAGGTTCGGCGGCGTCGCCACCAGCGTCATCATTCCGCTGATAAGCCCGGCAAAACTCAGCGGCATCATCAGGCGCGAAGGCGAGGTCTGCATATGCATAGAAACGCTAAGAACAACGGGGATAAAAATCGCCACCACGCCGGTTGAACTCATGAAAGCACCAAGTCCGGCGACAGTGATCATCAGTAAAACCAGCATTTTGATTTCACTGCTGCCCGCCATTTTAACCAGCCAGGTACCGACCACCGTAGCAACGCCGGTGCGCACGAGGCCGTCGCCAATAATAAATAAGGCGGCGATAAGAATGACATTCGGATCGCTAAAGCCGGAGAAGGCTTCCGGAAGGGTCAAGGTACCGCTAAGGACAAAAGCAACAATGACGAATAAAGCTACCGCATCCATACGTACTTTGCCCGTCGCAAACAACACGACGGCAATCGCCAGTAAAGAGAGAACCCAAATCAATTCACCGTTCACAACATATCCTTGTCAGATGAGAAGATAACGAGATTCTGCCATAAATATGCCCCGCCAAAGCGGGGCGATATCATGATCAGGTCTTTCTTAACACCACCACATCGCCGTTTGGTTGTTTAGCGACCGATAATTGCGTCAGGCTATCCAACGCAAAATCAACATCCGCCAGACGCGGCGTGTCGGCCGGCGCATTGACCGCAATGACGTGGCAGCCCGCAGCCAGTCCGGACAGCACGCCAGCCGGGGCATCTTCTACTACGACGCACTCCTGAGGGGCCAGGCCAAGCAGTTGTGCGCCCAGCAAATACGCATCCGGCTCCGGTTTGCCGCGTTTGACTCGTTCGGCGGTGACAAACACCTCTGGCGCTGGAAGGCCCGCGACCTGATGGCGCGCACGCGCGACCGGCATTGAACCGGAGGTGACGATAGCCCACGGAATGCCCGCTTTATTCAGGTGATTGAGTAAATCGACTGCCCCCGGCAGCGCGGTGATCCCTGCGGTTTCAGTGGCTTCTATTTGCTCCAGGCGCGTAAACTCAGCGGCAATTTCCGCCTCCGATTTACCCGCCATAAAATGCCGCAACGAGGTGATCGCCTGTTTGCCATGAATAAAGCCCAGCACCTCATCATGAGCAAGGTTAAAACGATCGGCCCAGCTACACCACGCGCGTTCGACGGCAGGTAATGAGTCAACCAACGTTCCATCCAGATCAAACAGAAAACCTTTACACTGCACGCGAGCCTCCTCAGGCATTAATGATTTGATTGATTTCATTCGCGCTCAGGTGGTACTGACGCGGGCAGGCATGCCAGACATTCAACATCCGCTGGTATTTTTCCCACATCGGCGTCTGGGCATTAAAGCCGTGCGTCCCGGCGTCAAAGTGAGTGTAGCGTCCTTCTATATTCACCATAAAACGGACATAGCCGAGGTAACGCGCTTCCGTCGCAGCGTCAAACCCCAGGAAGGTGACGCGACGTTCGTCGATGGCTTGCGTATCTTTGAGGTTGGTCCAGGAGACGTGCAGCGCATGGTACATCTCCATAATATCGATGATGGTACGACAGGTCTCTTCCGTCAGCTCGCCAAACTCGCGATCCAGCTCGCGCATCTGCAGGCCGTAGCCGCGTTCAATAATTGTTTGTAAGCGACGGTAACGCTCGGCGTTGGTGGGATCGAGCATCGTCATCATTTTGTACTGGTTAGACAAAATCAGACGTTGCGCGTTGGTCATTTCCATTTTGAACTCCTGTATCACGCTATAGCGATGAAAAAAAGAAGGCATTGGTATGCCTTCTTTTATATGCGTAATCCGGGGTCAATTACAAATCATCCAGGAAAGTTTTATCCAGTTGTTTGAAGGCGCGCTTAAGCGTGTCAGCTAATGCCTGGTAATCCGGCTTTCCTTCTACCGGCGCCAGCGCTTGTCCAGCCTCCTGCAATTTACCGCGAACTTCGTAAAACCAGTTAAGGATTGAAGGCGGCAACGGCGTCACGGAACGTTTCCCTAACCACCATAATCCCTGCATAGGCAAGCTCAGGGCGAACAGGGCGGTCGCCACGGCCGGACCTAACTGACCGCCCAGCGCTATCTGCCAGCATAATGTAAAAACGGCGACAGGCGGCATAAATCGTATGGCATAGCGCGTCATACGAATGACGCGGTTTTCGACGAAAACGGGCGCCAACCGTTTTTCCATCGGCCACGTCTTCGCGTAGTGCTGCCCCCGGCGAAATAAGCTAAAAAAATTTACGGAGCGATTATCCGGTGTCGACATGGCCTACCTCAACTTCACATATAAAATTTAAAAAATTTGTGCAAAACAACAACTGCGAGGGACAACGTTCAAAACATTTTGTCTTCGATACCCACTATCAGGTATCCTGTGTCGGCCTGTCAAAGGCCGGTAGTTTAAAATCATTGAGTCGTCAATATTACACATAGTATGCCATTGGCTGAAAAATACGCAAAATGGCATAGACTCAAAGGTATTTCTTCCATCATGCCCAAAAAAACTCCTGCGCATGATGTTAATCATAAATGTCAGGGCTATCATGCGCTACGCTCTATGGCTCACTGACGTTTTTTTAGCCACGTATCATAAATAGGTACTTCCATGTCGAGTAAGTTAGTACTGGTTCTGAACTGCGGTAGTTCTTCACTGAAATTTGCAATTATTGATGCAGTTAATGGTGATGAATACCTTTCTGGTTTAGCCGAATGTTTCCATCTGCCAGAAGCACGCATCAAATGGAAAATGGACGGCAGTAAACAAGAAGCGGCTTTAGGTGCAGGCGCCGCTCACAGTGAAGCGCTGAACTTTATCGTTAACACTATTCTGGCACAAAAACCAGAACTGTCTGCGCAGTTAACTGCAATTGGTCACCGTATCGTACACGGCGGCGAGAAGTATACCAGTTCCGTAGTCATTGATGAGTCCGTCATTCAGGGCATCAAAGATTCCGCCTCTTTCGCACCGCTGCATAACCCGGCTCACCTGATTGGTATCGCCGAAGCGCTGAAATCTTTCCCGCAGCTGAAAGATAAAAACGTTGCAGTATTCGACACCGCCTTCCATCAGACCATGCCGGAAGAATCTTACCTGTATGCCCTGCCGTACAGCCTGTATAAAGAACACGGCGTTCGTCGCTATGGCGCACACGGCACCAGCCACTTCTATGTAACTCAGGAAGCGGCAAAAATGCTGAACAAGCCGGTAGAAGAACTGAACATTATCACCTGCCACCTGGGCAACGGCGGTTCTGTTTCTGCTATCCGTAACGGTAAATGCGTGGATACCTCTATGGGTCTGACCCCGCTGGAAGGCCTGGTCATGGGTACCCGTTCCGGCGATATCGACCCTGCGATTATCTTCCACCTGCACGACACTCTGGGCATGAGCGTAGATCAGATCAACAAAATGCTGACCAAAGAGTCCGGTCTGCTGGGTCTGACTGAAGTGACCAGCGACTGCCGTTATGTTGAAGACAACTACGCCACCAAAGAAGACGCAAAACGTGCGATGGACGTTTACTGCCACCGCCTGGCGAAGTACATCGGTTCTTACACCGCTCTGATGGACGGTCGTCTGGATGCAGTCGTGTTCACCGGCGGTATCGGTGAAAACGCCGCGATGGTTCGCGAACTGTCTCTGGGTAAACTGGGCGTGCTGGGCTTTGAAGTCGACCACGAACGTAACCTGGCGGCCCGCTTCGGCAAATCTGGTTTCATCAACAAAGAAGGTACCCGTCCGGCGGTGGTGATCCCAACCAACGAAGAACTGGTTATCGCGCAGGACGCGAGCCGTCTGACTGCCTGATTTGACACCGCCAGCCTCGCTGGCGGTGCTGTTTTGTAACCCGTCTCCAAAAGACGGTAACGAAAGAGGATAAACCGTGTCCCGTATTATTATGCTGATCCCTACCGGAACCAGCGTCGGCCTGACCAGCGTCAGCCTCGGCGTCATCCGTGCTATGGAACGCAAAGGCGTTCGTCTGAGCGTCTTTAAGCCTATCGCCCAGCCTCGCGCTGGCGGCGATGCGCCTGACCAGACCACCACTATCGTTCGCGCGAACTCTACCCTGCCGGCGGCTGAACCGCTGAAGATGAGCCACGTTGAATCTCTGCTCTCCAGCAACCAGAAAGACGTGCTGATGGAAGAGATCATCGCGAACTACCATGCGAATACCAAAGACGCGGAAGTGGTGCTGGTTGAAGGTCTGGTTCCGACCCGTAAACATCAGTTCGCTCAGTCTCTGAACTATGAAATCGCGAAAACGCTGAATGCGGAAATCGTTTTTGTCATGTCTCAGGGGACCGACACGCCAGAACAGCTGAACGAGCGTATCGAATTGACGCGCAGCAGCTTCGGCGGCGCGAAAAATACCAACATCACCGGCGTTATCATCAACAAACTGAATGCGCCGGTTGATGAACAAGGCCGTACTCGCCCGGATCTGTCGGAGATCTTTGACGACTCTTCCAAAGCACAGGTGATCAAAATCGATCCTGCTAAACTGCAGGAATCCAGCCCGCTGCCGGTTCTGGGCGCGGTGCCGTGGAGTTTCGACCTGATTGCGACCCGCGCTATCGATATGGCGCGTCACCTGAACGCCACCATCATTAACGAAGGCGATATCAAAACCCGCCGCGTTAAATCCGTCACGTTCTGCGCGCGTAGTATTCCGCATATGCTGGAACATTTCCGCGCAGGATCGTTGTTAGTGACCTCCGCTGACCGTCCGGACGTACTGGTCGCAGCTTGCCTGGCCGCGATGAACGGCGTAGAAATCGGCGCCCTGCTGCTGACCGGCGGCTATGAAATGGACGCGCGCATTTCTAAACTGTGCGAACGCGCATTCGCCACCGGTCTGCCGGTCTTTATGGTGAACACCAACACCTGGCAGACTTCACTGAGCCTGCAAAGCTTCAATCTGGAAGTCCCGGTTGATGACCATGAGCGCATTGAGAAAGTTCAGGAATACGTCGCGAACTACGTTAACGCTGACTGGATCGAGTCGCTGACCGCCACTTCCGAGCGTAGCCGTCGTCTCTCTCCGCCGGCGTTCCGCTACCAACTGACTGAGCTGGCGCGTAAAGCCGGTAAACGCGTAGTGCTGCCGGAAGGCGACGAACCGCGTACCGTCAAAGCGGCGGCAATCTGCGCTGAACGCGGCATCGCCACTTGCGTACTGCTGGGCAACCCGGATGAAATCAACCGTGTCGCGGCATCTCAGGGCGTTGAGCTGGGCGCAGGTATTGAAATCGTCGATCCGGAAGTGGTGCGTGAAAGCTATGTCGCTCGCCTGGTTGAGCTGCGTAAGAGCAAAGGCATGACCGAACCGGTTGCCCGCGAACAGCTGGAAGACAACGTGGTGCTCGGCACGCTGATGCTGGAGCAAGACGAAGTCGACGGCCTGGTTTCCGGCGCGGTTCATACCACCGCCAACACCATCCGTCCGCCGCTGCAGCTTATTAAAACGGCGCCGGGTAGCTCCCTGGTCTCTTCTGTGTTCTTTATGCTACTGCCGGAACAGGTTTACGTTTACGGCGACTGCGCAATCAACCCAGACCCGACTGCAGAGCAGCTGGCAGAAATCGCGATTCAGTCTGCGGATTCCGCCATTGCCTTCGGCATCGAACCGCGTGTGGCAATGCTCTCCTACTCCACCGGCACCTCTGGCGCAGGCAGCGACGTAGAGAAAGTACGTGAAGCGACGCGTCTGGCGCAGGAAAAACGTCCTGACCTGATGATCGACGGTCCGTTGCAGTACGACGCCGCGGTCATGGCTGACGTCGCGAAATCCAAAGCGCCGAACTCGCCGGTTGCGGGTCGCGCTACCGTGTTCATTTTCCCGGATCTGAACACCGGTAACACCACCTACAAAGCGGTGCAACGTTCTGCCGACCTGATCTCCATCGGGCCGATGCTGCAGGGTATGCGCAAGCCGGTGAACGACCTGTCCCGTGGCGCGCTGGTTGACGATATCGTCTACACCATCGCCCTGACGGCGATCCAGGCTTCTCAACAGCAGCAGTAACAGTAAAAGCCAATGCCGGATGGCGGCGTGAACGCCTTGTCCGGCCTACAGGGGAAATACCGTTGTAGGCCGGATAAGACGCGTTAGCATCGCCATCCGGCATTCTGCTATTTACCCTGCAAAGCGGAATTTTTTGCTTAACTGCGCTGCATCAATGAATAACTATTCCCTTCTTCTCATACTTAGCCTCTTTGCTTTGCAACAGGGATAGTCTGTCATGTCTGTCGTTACAGAATCAAAAACAGCCAGAAAATGGGCAATGCCCGATACGCTGGTCATCATCTTTTTTGTCGCCATTTTAACCAGTATCGCCACCTGGGTCGTCCCCGTTGGGATGTTTGATAGCCAGGAAGTGCAGTATCAGGTCGATGGCCAGACAAAAACCCGCAAAGTCGTCGACCCGCACTCTTTTCGCATTGTGACCAATGAGGCCGGGGAAGCGCAGTATCATCGCGTACAATTTTTCACTACCGGCGATGAAAGACCAGGGCTGATGAATTTTCCGTTTGAAGGGTTAACATCCGGATCGAAATTCGGCACTGCCGTCGGCATTATTATGTTTATGTTGGTGATTGGCGGCGCATTCGGCATCGTGATGCGTACCGGCACCGTGGATAACGGCATTCTGGCGCTTATTCGCCACACGCGGGGCAACGAAGTCCTGTTTATTCCGGTGCTATTTGTCCTCTTTTCGTTAGGGGGCGCCGTATTTGGCATGGGCGAAGAGGCGGTCGCCTTTGCAATTATCATAGCCCCGCTGATGGTCAGGCTGGGCTATGACAGCATTACCACCGTCCTGGTGACCTATATCGCCACCCAAATTGGCTTTGCCAGTTCGTGGATGAACCCTTTCTGCGTAGTCGTCGCCCAGGGGATTGCCGGCGTGCCGGTACTTTCCGGCTCCGGGCTGCGTATTGTGGTCTGGATTGTCGCCACGCTGATTGGGCTGGTTTTTACGCTGGTCTACGCCTCACGCGTGAAAAAGAACCCGCTGCTTTCCCGCGTCCACGAATCCGATCGCTATTTCCGCGAACAGCAGGATGAAGTCGTCCAGCGCCCTTTCACCTTCGGTGACTGGCTGGTACTGCTGGTCCTGACCGGCGTAATGATTTGGGTCGTCTGGGGTGTGATTGTCCACGCCTGGTTTATTCCGGAGATCGCCAGCCAGTTTTTCACCATGGGCGTGGTGATCGGCCTCATCGGCGTTATCTTCCGCCTCAACGGTATGACGGTCAACGTGATGGCGTCCTCATTCACCGAAGGGGCGAGGATGATGATCGCGCCCGCCTTGCTGGTGGGTTTTGCCAAAGGCATTCTGCTGCTGGTCGGCAACGGCGAAGCCGGGGAACCCAGCGTGCTCAATACGCTGCTTAACAGTATCGCGCATGGCATCAGCGGGCTTAATAATGCTATCGCCGCCTGGTTTATGCTGCTCTTCCAGGCGGTATTTAATTTCTTTGTCACGTCCGGTTCGGGTCAGGCGGCATTAACCATGCCATTACTGGCGCCGCTCGGCGATCTGGTCGGTGTTAACCGTCAGGTGACTGTTCTGGCCTTCCAGTTTGGCGATGGCTTCAGCCATATTATCTATCCGACATCAGCTTCGCTGATGGCCACGCTGGGCGTGTGCCGGGTCGATTTTCGCAACTGGCTGAAAGTGGGAGCGTCGCTGCTGGGACTACTGTTTATTATGTCCAGCGTGGTCGTCATTGGCGCGCAGATGATGGGATATCATTGATCCAAAATGCCGGATGAGCATCAGCGCCATCCGGCAATATCTCCATGATTAAAGCAGTGATTTCGCGGCTTCTACAATCGCTGCGGCGGTGAGTCCGTACTCTTGTTGTAAGAAATCCTGCGTTCCTACCTGCCCATAACGCTCTTTGACGCCAACACGGCGCATCGGCACCGGGCAGTTTTCCACCAGCACTTCCGCCACCGCTGATCCCAGTCCATTATGGATGCTGTGGTTTTCACACGTGACGATACGCCGCGTTTTTTCCGCGTAGTTTTTCACCAACATGCGATCGATAGGCTTTAAGGTGAACATATCAATGACTGCGGCGCTCACGCCTTCCTGCTCCAGTTGGCGCGCCGCCTCCAGCGCCTCCGCCACCATAATGCCGTTGGCGATAAGCGTAATATCATCGCCCTCGCGCAGTACGTTGCCCTTGCCAATGGTAAAGGTAGAGCCTGGCGCATAGATACTCCGCGCCTGCTTACGGATGGTACGTAGCCAGTAAAAACCGTCCAGGTCCATTAGCTGGCGTAAAATATCCGCGAACATCACCGCATCCGTCACCTCCAGTACTACGGAGTGCGCCAGCCCGCGAACAATCCCCATATCTTCAAAAGACATATGGGTGCCGCCGTTATGGCACGCTGTCACTCCGGCATCGGAGGCGATCACTTTGACGTTGTTACGCTGATAATCCAGCGCCATAAAAAGCTGATCAAAACAGCGGCGGCTGGCAAAAGCGGTAAAAGTATGCACAAACGGTTTACGACCGGTCAGCGCCAGCCCCGCCGCAGTGCCAATCACATTCGCCTCCATAATACCGCAGTTAATGACATGCTGCGGGTAGTCACGCGCCACGCTGTCCATCGCCATTGAGCTCATTAAATCAGCCTCAAGCGCAATAATTGGGCTTCCGGCCTCAATCTGCCCGGCGACAAAACCGGCGTAAACTTTGCGCATTTCGATATCGTCTTTAAGCCCTGCGGGCGCAAGCTTAATCATGCATGACCTCCAGTTGATGAATGGCCTCATTGAGCGTCTGCTTCATGCCATCCGTCAGGCGTAAGTGGTGAGAATTCGTTAACTGCTCCAGGCATGGCACCCCCTGCCCTTTAATGCTGTCAAGGATCACAACCCGTGGCTGGGCATCGGCGGGTGGCACAGGCTGAACCACCGCCAGTAGTCCGGCGATATCATCGCCTTTGACTGTGACGACATCGAAACCAAACGCGCGGAATTTCCCTTCCAGATCGAATGGATTGATAATCTCCTCCAGCTCGCCGTCAAGCTGCTGTTTGTTCCAGTCAATGAAAACGGTCAGATTATTCAGGCGGTGGTGGGCAATAAACTGAAACGCCTCCCAGCACTGCCCTTCATTGAGCTCGCCATCGCCGACAATGCAAAATACCCGGTTGGATCGCCGCGCCAGTTTATGCGACAGCGCCATACCGCCCGCAATAGAGATGCCCTGTCCCAGTGAGCCGGTCGTGGCGTCCACGCCGCGCGTTTTTAGCCGATCCGGATGGCTGGGAAGACGGGTGCCGTTCTGGTTAAGCGTATTCAGCTCTTCGCGCGGGAAATAGCCTTTAATCGCCAGGGTACTGTACAACGCGGGGCCCGCATGGCCTTTCGACAGTACGAAGTAATCGCGCTCCGGCCAGTCCGGGTCGGCAGGGTCGATTTTCATCACCGCGCCGTACAGAACCGCCAGAGTTTCCACTACCGACATGCTGCCGCCATAGTGACCAAAGCCAAGATGGTTTAAGGATTTGAGCGTGGCGACGCGAATGTCGCGCGCCAGTTGGGTGATTTCGGTTACGTTCATTCTTTCGCTCCGCTATTTTCCTGCACTTCGGCAGTCGCTTTTTTGTTTTTGGCCAACACGTTGTACGCCACCAGTAGCGCGAATAGCGCCACCACCAGCCCCGTGATAGCCATCGGCGACAGATAACGCGCCAGGTTACCCAGCAAAATACCGATTACGCCAAAGTCAGCATCCGAGAACGTGGTATTGGCGAAGCCGATCGCGCCGAGAACCGGCAGTAACAGCACTGGCAGGAAAGTGATTAATAGACCATTAGCAAATGCGCCGATCATCGCCCCGCGGCGACCGCCGGTGGCATTGCCAAAGACGCCTGCGGTCGCGCCGGTAAAGAAGTGCGGCACAACGCCTGGCAGGATCAACACAAGCTTCATCTGTCCAAGCAGGAACAACCCCACCAGCCCACCGAGAAAACTGAACAGGAAGCCAATCAGTACCGCGTTAGGGGCATAGGGATACACCACCGGGCAGTCCAGCGCCGGACGCGCGTTTGGCACCAGTTTTTCTGAAAATCCGGTAAAGGCCGGAACAATTTCCGCCAGAATCAGACGGACGCCTTGCAGAATGATGAATACGCCGGCGGCGAAGGTGATTGCCATGATGATGGCGTACACCAGATAGTTTTGCCCGCCGCTAAACGTCGCTTCGACATACTCACGCCCTGCGCTGACTGCCATGATCAGATAGATAATCATCATGGTCAGCGAAATCGAGATAGAACTGTCGCGTAAAAAACTGAGGTTTTTCGGCAGGTTCATCTCTTCCGTGGAGCGGGAACCTTTACCACACAGGCTGCCAATCCAGCCGGAAAGCACATATCCCAGGGTACCGAAGTGACCAAACGCAATGTCATCGGTACCGGTAATCCGCCTCATATAACGTTGGGCCAACGCCGGGAAGAAGGCCATCACCAGCCCCAGGATCAGCGATCCGGTGAAGACCAGCCCTACACCCTCAAACCCCGCCACGGTCAGGATTACGCCAATCATACAGGCCATGTAAAAGGTGTGATGCCCGGTCAAAAAGATATATTTAAGACGCGTAAAGCGCGCCACGACAATATTGGCCACCATACCAAATGCCATAATTAACGCCGTGGACGCGCCATATTTTTCCAGCGCGATTGAAACTATCGCTTCATTATTAGGAATAATGCCCTGAATATTAAAAGCGTGTTCAAACATACCCCCTAGCGGGTTTAATGAACCCACCAGTACGGTTGCGCCACCGCCAAGCACAATAAAACCTAAAATAGTTTTAATCGTGCCTTTTACCACATCGGAAAACGCTTTTTTCTGCGCCACCAGACCAATCAGCGCAATTAACCCTACAAGCACCGATGGCACTTTTAAAATATCAACAACAAAATTCAGCGTTTCAAGGATAAACATATCCACCTCGCCAGCAATAATTATTGTTTAGCGAACCATGCGCGCAGCTGCGTTTCCAGTTCGTTGATGTCGATGATGTTATTGATCACCACCAGTTGGCTTTCCGGTACGCTAGCGCTGGCCGCAATATCTTTGGCCATTACAAAAAGATCGGCGGCCCCGGGCGTGGCCGATGAGAGATCGGAGTGTTCCACTTCAGCGTCAATATTGAGTTTCTTTAATACTTTTTTAATGTTCATTTCTACCATAAAACTACTACCCAGGCCGGAACCGCAAATTGCCATGATTTTCATTATTGTCACCTTTTAAAAGTAGAGTTGGTCTGCATCACGCACGGGCGTAATGTTATTTACCGCAAGAAAATGGAATAAAATCAGAAACGGTCAATAATCGTTTTAATGTCCTCCAGGTTTTTTGCCTGATGTAATTTTTCCATATCTACATCACTGGAAAATAATTCCGCCAGCGCCGATATCATTTCGATATGACTGTGCTTATCAGGCGCCGCCAGCATAATAATGATGTCAACCGGATCGAATTCGTCTGCGCCAAATGAAACGCCGCGCTGTAGTTTCAGTAACGATAAACCTAACCCTTTCGCCCCCTCTTCCGGCCTCGCATGCGGCATCGCTAACCCTGGCGCTAATACATAATACGGCCCAAGCTTTTGGTGCTGCTGAACAATCGCCGTAATGTATTCCGGTGCGATAACACCTGCGTCCAGCAGGGGTTTGCCGCAAATTTCCAGCGCCTGCGGCCACGTTTCCACGCTCTCCTGTAGCGTGATGGTTGCGTCAGATAACCAGGTTCCCAGCATGTTATTCGCCCCCACGGTGTATGAAATTATGAACAAACTTTATTCAAGCCATTCGATATTAGCTGCGATCGTTATCACAAAGATAGCGCTACCAGCGACTATTACTCAGAATTGTGATAGCGCTATCAAATTAAAATCATGGTGTGAAATCACAGCAAAAAAGCGGATTTAAGGCGTATACTGCCAATTATGCGAAGCAAAGAACGACAATAAAAAAGCATCTCAACATGTTGTAATGACGCAGGAATTTGTATGTCGATACCCCGTAAACGGCGCAGTACCGGTAAAGTGACTATCGCCGATGTAGCCCAACTTGCCGGTGTAGGCACGATGACCGTATCACGAGCCTTACGCACGCCGGAACAGGTCTCTGATAAACTCCGGGAAAAAATCGAAGCGGCAGTGCATGAGCTGGGCTATATGCCTAATCTCGCCGCCAGCGCGCTGGCGTCTGCCTCCTCGCACACCATCGCGATGGTCGTACCGAACCTTGCGGAAGCGGGGTGTTCTGAAATGTTCGCCGGGCTGCAACAAATTTTACAGCCCGCTGGCTACCAGATTATGCTGGCGGAATCGCAGCATCGCGTGGAACAAGAGAAGAAGCTGCTCGAAACGCTGCTGGCCTCCAACATTGCCGCGGCGATTCTGCTTAGCGTCGAACATAGCACTACCGTGCGCCAGTGGCTGAAAAATGCCTCTATCCCGGTGATGGAAATGGGCGCGATTCGCAGCGATCCTATTGATATGAATATCGGTATTGATAACGTTGCGGCAATGTATGAGCTGACGGAAATGCTGATTCAGCGCGGTTATCAGAATATCGGGCTACTATGCGCCAATCAGGAGCAGTGGATTTTTCAGCAACATCTGCACGGCTGGTACAAAGCGATGCTTCGCCACCATATGTCGCCAAACCGGGTGATTAATGCCGCCTTGCCGCCCAATTTTTCTACCGGCGCGTCGCAACTGCCGGAGTTTTTACTGGCGTGGCCGGAGCTGGACGCGCTGGTATGCGTATCGGATGAGCTGGCCTGCGGCGCGTTATACGAGTGCCAACGACGGCGGATCAAAGTTCCGGACGATTTAGCGGTGGTCGGGTTTGGCGATAGCGATGTCAGCCGGGTCTGCCAGCCGCCGTTAACCACCATGGCCGTACCGCACCGTAAGATTGGCAGTGAAGCCGGACGGGCGCTGTTGGAAAGGTTAAATCAGGGAAACTGGAGCGATCGAAAATCCATCGCCTCCAGTTTATGTATGCGGGAAAGCTGCTAAAACGCTTATTCCGTCTCTTCCGGTTTCTCCTGGAGCGCGGCTTCGTTTTTGGCGTTGCGGGTCATCCACAGCGCCAGCGCTTTGAGCGAGTCCGGCGTAAACTCATCACAGCGCGCGGTGATCTCCTCCGGAGTCAGCCAACACACTTCGCTGACTTCATCTTCCTGAAGCGCGAAAGGCCCGTGGGAAACGCAGCTAAACAGAGCGCCCCAAACCCGGCAATGTGGGTCTTCAAAGTAAAACAGACCGTGTTCGGCAAACGGCACGCCTGCAATACCCAACTCTTCTTCCGCTTCGCGGCGGGCAGATTCCAGTAGCTGCTCATCAGCCTGGACCACGCCGCCTGCGGTAGCATCTAACATACCGGGCAAAAAATCTTTTGTTTCGGTACGACGCTGCACCAGAATTTTACCCATACCATCATGAACGACGATATACGTCGCACGATGCCGTAAGCGTTGCGCACGCATCTGTTCCCGGCTGGACTGTGCAATGACTTCATTGTCTTCATTCACAATATCCACCCATTCCGTACTTGCCAAACGACGCTGTTCCACCATCAGGAAACCTTCTTATTTCTGGCGCTCTTACGGCGCATTTACGTTTGTGAGGTAAATTACGAGTTAATTGCAACCTGCGCAATGATACTTTGATCATTGAGTGCGATTACGCTCAACACATTATCATCCAGAATACCGTAGCTTGCCGCATACCCGCCTTTCGGGATGCTCACTGACCCAGGATTAAAGTGATACAGTCCTTCCTGCTGTTGCGCCACCGGCAGATGCGTATGACCATAGACCAACACATCGCCAGTATGCAGAGCGGGCAGATTCGTCGGCCCGAAGAGGTGCCCATGCGTTAAAAATAGCCGCCTCTCTTGCGTCAATATTTGCTGCCACGGCGCTGTTATCGGGAAATGCAGCAGCATCTGATCCACTTCGCTATCGCAGTTGCCGCGCACGGCAATGATTTGCGTCGCCACCGCGTTCAGGCGTTCGGCGACCTGGGCGGGCGCATAGCCTTCAGGCAGCGCATTGCGCGGCCCGTGGTTAAGGACATCGCCTAATATCACCAGCCAACGCGCGCCGCTTTGCGCGAACCGCTCAAGCACGCGTTCCGTGGCAGGTAAAGAACCATGAATGTCCGATGCGAACATCAGTTTCATCGCTCACTCCTTGTTGTGAAAAACGGCGTTATGATACTGGAATATGAATAGATTTTCAGCCTGAACGCTTCGAGGAAAGCGCAATAAAACGCTGTACGGAAGCACGCTGCCACTGGAATGTCGCATACGCCGCCAGCGACGCCGGCACGTCATCGCCATGCAGCGCCAGACGATTGATCATCAATGCCAGATCGGTATCGGCAATGCACCATTCACCAAATAAATTTTGCGTTCCCTGCCCCAATAGCGCTTCAGCCGTCGCAAACAGTTTTGCCGCGCTGGCTTTTCCAGCCTCGCTTAGCGGCGCTTTTTTCGCCCCGGCAAACACCACGTCGGTAGGCCGTTCTTCGCGAAGCGGCAGTAAATCGCTGCGTAGCCACGCCTGAATCTGTCGCGCGCGGGCGCGTTTTTGTAAATCGTGCGGGTAGATACGCTCCCACTGCGGCGGCGCGAAACGCTCCTCCAGGTATTCCGCAATAGCGGACGACTCGCTCAGCTCAAAATTGTCGGCCTCAAGCACCGGTACGCGCTGCGTCAGCGCATATCCCCGCCAGCCAGGTTGCAGATGTTCTCCCTGGTCCAGATCGCGAGTTTTCAGAGTAAAGGAAAGCCCTTTTTCTTGTAATGCCACCCAGGCGGACAAGACGTAGGGAGAGAAAAAGTTCGCATCCGACCACAGCACAATAACAGGCTTACTCATAATGTCCTCTTGAGGGCGTATTAGGTTTCTTCCCAAAATATAGCGTCTTTCGCCTGCTGTCACCTGATGAAAACTCACACACATCAGGAGGCTTTCTATACTTAATTCAGCCCAGACTCTTTACGCACATGCAGGAGCCAAAATGATTGACCTTTACTACGCCCCCACGCCCAACGGGCATAAAATAACGCTGTTTCTGGAAGAGGCGGAGCTGGCGTATCGTTTGCTAAAAGTAGATATCAGCAAGGGCAATCAGTTTCGCCCTGATTTTTTGGCTATCTCTCCCAATAATAAAATTCCTGCCATCGTCGATCACGCCCCGGCAGACGGCGGTCAACCGCTTAGTCTTTTTGAATCCGGCGAAATTCTTCTCTACCTGGCGGAAAAAAGCGGCAAACTGCTTAGCGGGGAGCTGCGTGAACGCCATACCACGCTGCAATGGCTGTTCTGGCAGGTCGGCGGGTTAGGGCCGATGCTGGGCCAGAATCACCACTTTAACCACTTTGCGCCGCAGGCCATCCCCTATGCGATTGAACGCTATCAGGTTGAAACGCAACGCTTATACAACGTCCTGAATAAACGCCTGGAAACCTCCCCGTGGCTGGGCGGCGACCACTACAGTATTGCGGATATCGCCAGTTGGCCGTGGGTTAACGCACATCAGCGTCAGCGAATCGATCTTGATACCTACCCGGCGGTGTATAACTGGTTTGAACGCATTCGCACGCGTCCTGCGACAGCGCGCGCACTGTTACAAGCGCAACTGCACTGTAACAGTACGAAAGCGTAACGCGGTAGCATACATCATGTATGATGTAGAGGTGTATACACGGAAAAAACCTGCGTCCGGCACCCTTATTCGTATTAAAAACCTGACATTAGGGAAGAGGAAATCCTCCCTACTCTGGAGGTCATATGCAGATTCTGATTACCGGCGGTACGGGCCTGATAGGGCGTCATCTCATTCCCCGGCTGTTAACACTAGGGCACCAGGTGACGGTCGTTACGCGCAATCCCGATAACGCGCGTCAGATTCTCGATTCCAGAGTGACATTATGGAAAGGGCTGGCGGAACGTGAGCACCTCAATGAGATTGATGCCATCATCAATCTGGCGGGCGAACCGATTGCCGACAAGCGCTGGACGTCGCAACAAAAAGAACGGTTGTGCCAAAGCCGCTGGGCTATCACGCAAAAGTTGGTGGATTTAATTCATGCCAGCGCAACGCCGCCCTCGGTGTTGATATCCGGCTCCGCCACGGGCTATTACGGCGATCTGGGCGACGTTGTCGTCACTGAAGATGAGCCGCCGCACAACGAATTTACGCATAAACTTTGCGCCCGCTGGGAACAGATTGCCTGTCGTGCGCAGAGCGACCAGACCCGCGTCTGCCTGCTGCGTACCGGCGTTGTCCTGGCGCCGCAAGGCGGGATTCTGGGGAAAATGGTTCCGCCGTTTCGCCTCGGACTCGGCGGTCCGGTGGGTAATGGTCGGCAATATCTGGCCTGGATTCACATCGACGATATGGTCAACGGCATTCTGTGGCTGCTGGATAACGATCTTCGCGGTCCCTTCAATATGGTCTCGCCGTATCCCGTCCATAATGAGCATTTTGCTCATGCGCTGGGTCGCGCGCTGCGCCGTCCAGCGATTATTCGCATTCCGGCGACGGCAATTCGCTTATTGATGGGAGAGTCGTCAGTGCTGGTGCTGGGCGGACAGCGGGCGCTGCCAAAACGGCTTGAAGCCGCCGGATTCGCATTTCGCTGGTATGATTTAGAAGAGGCGCTGGCGGATGTGATTCGCTAGTTCCCAAAGCGCCGTATCCTGCCCGGTAAGCGATGCGCCGCCGGGCTTCTTTTATTTCAGCGAGCCTTTCAGGAATTGCTGTAAACGCGGGCTTTGCGGATTGCCGAACACCTGCTCCGGATCGCCCTCTTCTTCAATTTTCCCCTGATGCAGAAAAATAACGTGCGAAGAGACATGGCGAGCGAAGCCCATTTCATGCGTGACCACCACCATCGTTTTGCCTTCTTCCGCCAGTTGTTGCATGATGCGCAACACTTCGCCGACCAGTTCAGGATCGAGCGCCGAAGTAGGTTCATCGAACAGTAAAACGTCAGGTTCCATCGCCAGCGCGCGCGCAATAGAAACGCGCTGCTGTTGGCCGCCGGAGAGATGGACGGGATATTTGCCCTGAGCGCGCTCATCAATCCCCACCTTCGCCAGATATTTCAACGCCCGCTCGCGCGCGTCGTGCTTGCTTAATCCCAGTACCTGAATCGGCGCTTCCATCACATTTTCCAGCACCGTCATGTGGCTCCAGAGGTTGAAGTGCTGAAACACCATCGTCAGGCGGGTACGCAACAAGCGTAGCTGATTTTTATCCGCCACTTTGAGCTGCCCGTCTTTATCGCGGACCAGATTAATGTTCTGACCGTTCACGATAATCGCGCCTTCGCTCGGTTTTTCGAGGAAGTTAATACAGCGCAAAAAAGTGCTTTTACCGGAGCCGGACGAGCCGATGATGCTAATCACATCTCCGGCGCGGGCCTGCAGCGATACCCCTTTCAGCACTTCATGACCGCCGTAGCGTTTGTGCAAATCGATAACGTGTAATTTATTTTCTGACATCATGTTACTCGAATTATTTAGAGGACACGTGCTGCAACCAGCGTCTTTCCGCCCGACGGAACAGGCTTATCAGGACATACGAAATGAGTAAATACAACACGGCGGCAATGCCAAACGCGGTAAACGGCTGGTAAGTCGCTGAGTTAATATCGCGGGCGATTTTCAACAAATCCGGCACCGTCGCGGTAAACGCCAGCGCCGTAGAGTGCAGCATTAAAATCACTTCGTTGCTGTAGGCAGGCAAGGCGATGCGTAATGCCGACGGCAAAATAATGCAGCGATACATTTTAAATGACGAGAAGCCATAGGCCCGTGCCGCTTCAATTTCACCGTGCGGCACCGAGCGAATCGCCCCGGCGAAAATTTCCGTGGTGTACGCGCAGGTATTCAGCGTCAGCGCCAGTACGGTACAGTTCAGTCCGCTGCGGAAAAACGCGTTAAGAAGATCGGTGCCTTTGACTATCTCCAGCGTATACATCCCCGAATAGAACACCAGTAGCTGTACGTACAGCGGCGTACCGCGAAAAATATACGTAAACAGCCAGATGGGAAAACGGATGAATTTATTACTGGAAACGCGACCTACCGCCAGAACCACCGCCAGAAGACCGCCCATCACCACCGATGAAATTAACAACCACAGCGTAATCGCCACGCCGGTAAAACGATAGCCATCCGTCCACAGCAGGGATTTCCAGTACTCCTCAATGATCTCAATCACAAATCGGCCCTCTTCACGCCCACGGAATAGCGACGCTCAAGTAAGAGCAGCACACCATTGGAAACGGTGGTAAATACCAGGTAGATAAGTCCACAGACCACGGCAAAATAGAAAGGCTCCCAGGTACTTTTACCGGCAAGCTGCGTGGCTTTGACGACATCTTCCAGGCCCAGCAGCGACACCAGCGCCGTCGCTTTGAGTATCACCTGCCAGTTATTGCCGATCCCCGGCAGGGCGTAACGCATCATCGCCGGGAACATAATCCGCCGGAAGGTTTGCCCGTGGGTAAAACCAAAAGCCGTCGCCGCCTCGATATGGCCTTTCGGCACCGCCATAAACGCGCCGCGAAAGGTTTCGGTAAAATAGGCGCCGTAGATGAAACCAAGGGTGATAATACCGGCCACCATCGGATCAATATCTATCTGGTCGATACCCAGCGAATCGGTCACCACGTTAAGCGCGATTTGCAATCCGTAAAATATCAGCAGCATTAAGACCAGATCCGGCACCCCGCGAATCAGGGTGGTGTATCCTTCAAAAATAAGCCCCGTTACCCGGTTTTGCGAAAGCTTCGCCCCCGCGCCGACAAGACCGATAAGCACGGCCAGCACCACGGAACTGAGCGCCAGTTCCAGCGTGACGATCGCGCCCTGTAAAATTACGCCTGAAAACCCGTACAACATGCAGCCTGTCCTGTTGTGTGTGGTGAAGTAAGAAGCCTCTTTTGCATTTTTGCCTCACATCACGCCGGATGGCGGCTGTGCCTTTCCCGACCTACGATGCTCCGTAGGCCTGACATGCACAGCGCCATCAGGCAATGCAGACAGTCAACATTCTTTGGGCTTTATCTGCACCGACGGTGATTAACCGCCATAAACATCAAAATCAAAGTACTTTTTCGCCAGCTTTTCGTAAGTACCGTCAGCACGCATTTCAGCAAAGGCTTTGTTCAGCGCTTCGCGCAGCTCGTTATCCTCTTTGCGCAGCCCCATACCGGTTCCTACGCCGAATAACTTCTCATCTTTCACCGCCGGGCCGCCGAATTTATAGTCTTTTCCGACGGGCTGTTTAAGGAAACCTTCGCTGGCCGCGACCTCGTCCTGGAACGCTGCATCAATACGGCCAGCCGTCAGATCGGAATAAATGTTGTCCTGCCCCTGGTAAGAGACGATCTCAATCCCTTTCGGCGCCCAGTGCTCATTGCCGAAGGTCTCCTGCGTTGTCCCCTGTAGCACGCCGACGCGCTTGCCTTTCAGCGACGCGACGGTCGGCTGAATATCAGAGTTCTTCGCCACCACCAGACGGGAATCAGCGGCGTAAAGCTTGTCGGTAAACGCGATTTCCTGCTGGCGCTTTTCAGTGATGGACAGCGAGGACATGATGGCATCAATTTTCTTCGCTTTTAAAGACGGAATCAGCGCATCCAGCGGGTTTTCCACGAACGTACACTGTGTGTTGATACGTTTGCACAGCTCTTTGGCCAGATCGATATCAAAACCGACCAATTCACCTTGTGCATTTTTGGATTCAAACGGTGCGTATGTAGGATCGGTACCGATACGAATCTTTTGTGGAATAGCGGCAAATGCTGCGGTAGCGCTGGAAAATGCCAGCACCAGAGAAAGGGATAACGCCAGTTTTTTCATAACTATCCTCAACAGACTGTCTTTCCAGGAGATCTTTACAGATCCGATGCGACTATCGTGCCATTAATCAGGCCGACAAGGCAAAGCATTCTACCTTGTCAGCCGGTTTATTTTGCATAAAAATCGATTAAGTATGCATTTATGTGCCTGTTCCGCAACGGCTTATGCACCAAAAAGGTGCAAAACATCTATTTTGCACCGTGATAGTTCCCCATCGCGGCGCGTTATCCCCTTTTCTCAATCGCCGTAGACATTAAAATCGAAGTACTTTTTGGCCATTTTGTCGTAAGTTCCGTCCTGGCGCAGTTCGGTCAGCGCTTTATCAAACGCGGCTTTTAGCTCGGTATCGTCTTTGCGCAGCCCAACCCCCGTCCCGTCGCCAAAATATTTTTTATCCTTCACGGAAGGACCGGCAAACGCATACTCTTTGCCCGCTGGCTGCTTCAGGAATCCTTCGCTGGCGGCGACTTCATCCTGCAATGCAGCATCCAGGCGACCGGCGGTTAAATCGGAATAGATAAGATCCTGGTTGGCATAAGCCACCACATCCACACCTTTAGTGCGCCAGTTATCATTGGCGTAAGCCTCTTGCGTGGACCCTTGCAGCACGCCGACATGCTTGCCTTTCAGCGATTCCAGCGTCGGCTGAATGGGAGACCCTTTTGCCGCAATCAGGCGTGAATCCGCAGCGTAAAGTTTGTCGGAAAACGCAATTTCTTGCTGGCGTTTATCGGTTATAGAGAGCGATGAAATAATGGCATCAATTTTTTTCGCTTTTAGTGAGGGAATAAGCGCATCAAAGTCGCTGGCGACCCAGGTACATTTCACCTGCATACGCTTACACATTTCATTACCGAGATCGATATCAAAGCCAATAAACTCGCCTTTGGCATCTTTTGATGAGAAAGGCGCGTAGGTGGTATCTGTTCCAATACGAACCGTTTGCGGGAGCGCGGCGTAACTGGCCGCCGTCGCACCCAAACCTATCAGCAAAGACAAAGCGAGAACGGTCTTCTTCATACATACCCCTCAAGTGGCGTCATTTTCTTATGTTTTACGTGGTGTTGTGTGTTTGCAGACTTTTTCATGCAGGTCTTATGCCATTTTCACGTCAGCAAAACGATTCGACGTTAAATTTGTTAATAAAACGTTGCAATATTGTCCTGATGTTGAAGATAGCAGGTATGACGGTTGAACCGCAGCGTTTCGGCGGCTTTTAACGAATTAAATGTTGAGGATATGATCGCGGTTACAAAATTGCCCTGAAACAGGGCAACAGGGACAATAATGCACGCTAAACAGACAACGCTATGCGCCCTGCCAGCGAACAAAAAGATCGTGCGGAAGGGGGATATCAAACTGATCCAAAACTCGGTTAACCGTTTGATTTATAATATCATCTAACGTCTGAGGAAGATGATAAAAAGCCGGAACCGGCGGCATAATCACCGCGCCTATCTCAGCGGCCTGGGTCATTAAACGCAAATGCCCGATATGCAGCGGCGTTTCGCGCACACACAGCACCAGAGGTCGCCGCTCTTTTAATATCACATCCGCCGCGCGGGTAAGCAGTCCGTCAGTATAACTGTGGACAATCCCCGACAGCGTTTTAATCGAACAGGGCAAGATAACCATTCCCGCCGTCGGGTAAGAGCCCGAGGAAATGCTGGCGGCAATGTCGCGCGCATCGTGCGTCACATCGGCCAGCGCCTGCACCTCGCGCAGCGAAAAATGGGTCTCCAGCGCCAGCGTTTGCCGGGCCGCCTGGCTCATCACCAGATGCGTTTCCACGCTATCGACATCGCGCAAAATTTGTAATAAGCGCACGCCATAAATCGCTCCGCTGGCGCCGCTAATTCCTACAATGAGTCGTTTCATGTTCTCTTACCGTTTACGAGCACCATTCATCCCACTGTGTTACGTAATCGGCTCAAAGTGGGTCTGAAGAGATACCATGACAAAAGAATCCCTATCATAAAAGCCAGCTCAACCAACATTATCACTACCCCTTGCTCACTAAACCAGGTGCCGACCATAATGGCAAAATTGGTGATAATGACAAATCGGGCCGTCCAGGGGAAAAGCGGCGATCGATAGCGTAGCAAATCGCTGGCGTACGTTCCATTACGCACCGATTGTCGGAAGCGATACTGGCACCATCCGATGGTTATCCATGCCAGGCAACCCACCTGCCCGGTACTGGCGATCAGATATAAATAAAATTGCTGTGCGGGAATATAGCGGGTCAGCAACGACACCAACGCCAGCAAGGCCGTGATTAAAATAGCATACACCGGCACGCCGCCGCCGTTCGTTTTACCAAAGCAGGCTGGCGCAAAGCGATCGCCCGCCATAGACCACAGCATACGCGAACTGGCGTAAATGGCCGAGTTAGCGGCAGAAACCGCGGCGGAAAAGATCACCAGCGTCATCAGCGTATCCGCCCCCGGAATGCCCGCGTGGGAGAATACCCATACAAAGGGACTTTGTCCATTTGGCGTCAGTTCATGCGGATAGACCAGCGCCAGCACCGCAATCGCCAGGCCGTAAAACAAAATGATTCTGAGACCGATCCCCAGGATCACTTTCGGTAAAATAATGTGCGGCGATTCGGTCTCCCCTGCCGCATTTCCTACCAGTTCCACCCCCTGGAAGGAGTAAATCACGATCGTCATACAGACCACAATTTGCTCCCAACCGTGGGGAAACCACATTCCGTCTGTTTTTAACGTCGGGTGCCAGTCACTATGGCCCATTAGCGAGTAGATCATGACCCCGCCCGCGCAGATAAACAGCACGATCGCGAAGACCTTAATGGCCGAAAGCCAGTATTCGCATTCGCCAAAACTTTTTGCGGAGGTGAGATTGATAGCCGTCAGGATGAGCAGAATCGCCAGGCAGAACATATATACCGGAACCGCAGGGAAAAACTGGTGAGCAATAAACCCTGCGGCAGTGAGGTCGGCTGCCAGGGAAAAGACCCAGCTAAACCAGTAAAGCCAGCCAATGGTATAGCTCCAGCAAGGTGACGGCATAAACATCAGCGCGTAATGTTGAAATGAACCGGAGTGAGGAAAGGCGCATGATAATTCGCCAAGACACATCATCGTTGCCAGCATAATGGTTCCGGCAAACAGATAGGCCAGTAAGGTTCCCGCCGGCCCGACGCTGCTTAACGGTTCGGCAATGCCGATAAATAAGCCGGTGCCAATCGTGCCGCCCAGCGACATCATCAGCAGATGCCGTTTCTTCAGGTTACGCCGCAGACCGCCTTCAGGCTCTGCTGGCGGTGATTGTTGCAGGGTATCCATCGTTACTCCCTGTCTTTCGTGAGGTCAAAGATGCCGCCGCGACATAGCCGCGGCGGTTATGCGTTAACGCGTAAACCTCCAGGCGACGCCTTTGGTCTGGCAGGCCATTAACAGGCCCGTATAATCCAGCTCAAAGCGAACCACATCGCCTACTTTTAGCGACTGACGACAATCTTCAATATCCACCAGCGTATGATCGCTGGTTTGCCCTAAGATAGTGATAGCGTCGTCGCATGGCACACAGTTATCCGATGGCACATCCTGACGACCAAACGCCAGCAATGCGCGTCGGCGTATGCCACGATCGACAAAGGTTTTACTTTGCAAAAAGGCATCGACGCCCAGCTCCCCGACCGGGACGGTCGGTTTACTGTTCAGTTCGATGATTTCCGCTTCCAGGATATACATATCGGAACAGGCTTTATCGACCGGTTTTGCGGAGTGGTGAAATTCATTCAGGTATTTCATGTCCACATATTCAATGCCGAATTCATGCAGTCCGCCGATGCGCAGATGATTCAGTCCCTGCGGCCAGATACCTTTATCCAGCAGGTGATAGCTGGTACAATTTCCCGCAGAAAGCCGCCGGACAGGAATACCGCTGTCGGCTTCCAGCCGGGCGGCCAGCGCCAGAAAATCCTCGCCATTTTTTACCGTTGGCAACACGGTGCCGTAACAATTAAAGTTGGTGCCCAGTCCATATAATTCCAGACCGGGCAGACCAGTAATCAGAGTCACGGTCTCAAGAATGCGTTGATATTCACCAAACCAGATACCCTCGCGTAAATCGCCCATATCCACCATCAGTAATACCTGATGCGTTTTCCCCTGGCGTTGGGCTTCCTGCGATAATGCCCGTAATACCACCGGCTCGCTATTTAAACTAATATCCGCGTAGCGCACCACATCTTCGATTTCACTCAGACACGGGCTGCGTAACAGGCAGGTCGTACATCCTGTCTCGCGTATTTTTTTCAAATTATAGGTTCGTGATTCAGCAATAACGGTAATTCCACCGTTGAATACCGCCTGCGCGGTTTCCACGCAGCCGTCAAAAACTTTATTGACAGCCATCACGTCAATACCGCTGCTTGCCAGCAGAGCTTTTTCCGTGCGGGCGTTTTCTTCCAGCTTGCGTAGATTTATTTCCAGAACTGGCATATACATTTTATTTTCCTCCCGCCATGCTTAAACGGGCATTACGTTTCTGCGCCCGATGGTAAATGTACTCCGCGACGACAACCGCCAGCACGGCTCCGCCAATAATCTTCCCGGCGTACTGGAAATATCCGCCCATATCAATTTGAGAAGGCGGAATAAATAACAGCGCAACGGCAAAGGCGATAGAAAGAAAACCCAGCGCGGGTAAAATAGCCGGTAAAACCTTGCCCGGAATTTTAAAACTTCTTGGCGTATCCGGCTGAGTCTTACGTAAACGCCAGAACGCCGGGAACATCACCAGATAAGGAATAAAATAGGTGATGGTCGTTAGCGCCGTTAACATCCAGTAAGCCGCCGCAACGCTTGGCGAAATAAAAGTCGAAAAACACAGGACCGTGACAATAATCGCCTGTACAGTCAAGGCAAAGGCGGGCGTTTTCCACACCGGATGTAATTTGCCGATTCGGTCCCCCAGCAGATTATCTTCACGCGAGGCTTCCTGGAGCATATAAATCGGCCCCACCAGCCAGGAGTTAATCTGCCCGAGTGCGCCAAAAAACATACAGATGGCCATAACAGGAATTAACCACGGCATATGCAGCGTGTCCGCAGCAGCATGCATAGCCTGCATGACGCCTGCCACGATGTCGGTTTTCCCGGCGGGTAAAAGCGTGTTTAGCGCCCAGGTGCCGACCATATAGATCCCAACGATAACGGCGGCGGAGACGGCCATCGCTCGCGGAAAATCACGCTGTGGATTACGGGTACGCCCGGCAATCATCGGGGCGACCTCCAGTCCGGCAAACGCAAACATCATGCTGGATAAGAAAACGATCGTATCCCAGTGTCCGAGATCCGGAATCCAGTTTTTCGCTGTAGTGTAGTCCGTCTGCATCTGGTGTCCGGTACATAGCCATACCACCGCCAGTAAAATGAGGATGGCGGAGGGAATAAATACGCCGCACCAGGCGCTGATGCTATTAATAATTTTTGTCCATTCCATCCCGCGGATATTCATCAGCGTTAATAGCCAGAAAATTACCGCGGAACCAATACCGATAAATGCTTTATTTTCCGCCAGGCCGCCGCCGATCATATAGCCCAACGCGGTAAAGCCGAATTGCAGCATTAATGGGAAAAACAGTACGCAGGAAAAGAGAAAACAAACCACGACAATCCATGCAATACGTTTACCAAATGCCTCTTTAATCCAGACAAATATCCCGCCATCTTTCGGCCAGCCGGTTGACAGCTCGCCGCATACCATCGCTAAAGGAAAAAACAAGCAGAATGCGGCTATCACCCATAGCAACATGGCCGATGCCCCGTAAGGCGCCACGTTAGGGATTTGCCGCAAACTCAGAATAGCGATGACATTCATAAAGACAATGTCTTTGATGCCAAGTAAGCCAGAATTCGTGTTACTCATGGCCATCTCCTGTTATGCATTCAGGCATCACTGCCCTCTTCTTATCATCTGACGACGGGCTTCAGCATGAAACTGAAGCCCAAAACAGTATTAATAAATGTCGTACTTGACCATGTCTTCGTAACTGTCTTCCCGACGAATCAGACGCGTTTCACCATTTTTATCGATCATCACCACGCCCGTGCGCGGACGGTTGTTATAAACGGTTTGACTTTCAATGGTGTATGCCCCGGCATCAAGAAACGCGACAATATCGCCAACATGAGTCTCCTTCGGCAGTAAAAACTCTTCGCCTTTCACTCCCATGTGGAAATAATCTCCGCCATCACACAGCGGCCCGGCTAATTTTATCCAGGCGTCGTGCGCTGCCGTCATGCGAGAGGCGTTATAGACATAAAAGAACCAGTCAAAATGCTGGCTGTCAGAGAGTACGCTGTAACCAGCGTCGACAAATTTCCATTCAACGTGGCATTCCACATTGCCGTTAAGATCGTAATTTGTTTTACGTTTTTCGCAGGAGACTTCCGTCAGTAAAACCGCCGCCGACCCGGTCACTTTACGTCCCGGTTCAATACATATTTCCACATCGGTACGCCATTTATGCACTTCGCGAATGACCGCATCGGCAAAATCCTGGGCGGTAATACCGGCATACATATTATCTTTTAACGGGTCGCCATTCTCGTCGTCATATTTATAGGGAACCGGAATTCCGCCGCCCACGTTGATCAAATCAAATTTAATACCGAGCACCTCTTCCAGGCGACGGGATTCATCCACCAGCACTTTAGTAGCTTTTGCGAAAGGCTCTGACTCCGGCACCTGATCGCCCACATGCATATGCAAGCCGCGCAAATGCACATAAGGCATCGCCAGAATGCGGCGGCAGGTTTCTTCCGCCTGTTCCAGGTCGAGACCTGACTTCGCATGGAAAGCGGTAACCAGTTCCGCATGCGTCGCCGAGGGAACATTCGGCTCTACACGGACGCAAACATTGGCGACTTTCTTCAGCTTGCGAGAGATGGCATCAATATGTTCCAGCTCATACAGGCTATCAACATTAATAAGATACAGATCGTTGGCGATGGCATATTCCAGATCGGCAGGCTTTTTCACCACGCCGTTGAAGACGATCTGATCGCCGCGAAAGCCTATCTCCAGGCACTTGCGAACCTCATATTGTGAGTTTGCCTCCGCGCAAATTCCGGCGTCACGAATGGCTTTCAACACCCCCATGACCGAGCAGGTTTTTGACGCAAAGAAGGTTTTGGTATTTTTATGCGCCGCAAATGCCTGCTGGATTTCATGAATGTTACGAATAATCTCCGGCTCAGAAAACACATAGAACGGCGTGGGGTACTGGCGCGCCAGTGCGTCCAGATCGACCCCTTCAAAACACAAATGACCGTCTTTGTGCTGGAAACGGCGATCGCCGTTGATTACCTGCTCACGTAGCTGGTTGTAATTCTGCATAATCGAGTCAGTCATAACGCCCTCTGCTTAATGTTTATGGTAAAAATCCGCATTCTTTACAGGGATAAAGCAAAAGGCATGCCACTATTTTTTATCAAAATAATCAACCACTTATAAAAATAAGCTTTTTCTCATTTTCGTCATTGAGTTTGCTATTCATCACAACGACGAAAATTCGTCAATTTTATAATGACAACATGAACAATAGATATGAGGAATGCGTGTATGGCATCCACCAATCAGGAACTGGCCTCGGCGCTCAGGATGTTTTCCCGCTTTTTCGATTTGATTCATCAGCCGTTGGCCGTCATTAATGAGCGTGGTGAATACGTTTACTACAATCAGGAAAGCGCGGATCTGGACGGCTACAGCATTGAACGGGCAATGGGAAAACATATGCTGGATGTCTATCCGGGCATGAAAGAGACCCAAAGTACGATGCTTTCATCGTTAAAAAAAGGCGTGGAATACATTGGCCATTATCAAATTTATTACAATGCGCGAGGCCAGGCCGTTGACTATCAGCACACCACCGCGCCGCTCTATGCAAGCGATGGCGGCATGGTCGGCGTTATCGAAATCGGCAGGAATATGTCTGGCGTCAGGCGGCTCCAGGAGCAGGTGGTAGAACTGAACCAACTGCTGTATGCCGATCACCATGAGAAGCACCATGCCATTATTACCGAAAACCCGGAAATGCTCAGTAATATCGCCAAAGCCAAACGGCTGGCCGCCAGTAATATTCCGGTGACGATTGTCGGGGAGACGGGAACGGGTAAGGAGCTATTTTCCCGCCTGATCCATCAATGCAGCAAGCGGGCGAATAAACCATTTATCGCCCTGAACTGCGGCGCTCTACCGCCTACGCTTATCGAAAGTACGCTTTTCGGCACCGTGCGCGGCGCCTATACCGGCGCGGAAAATAGCCAGGGCTATCTGGAACTGGCAAACGGGGGAACGCTCTTTCTTGATGAGCTGAACGCCATGCCGATAGAGATGCAAAGTAAGCTGCTGCGATTCTTGCAGGATAAAACCTTCTGGCGGCTCGGCGGACAACAGCAACTCCACTCTGATGTCAGGATCGTTGCCGCCATGAACGAAGCGCCCGTCAAATTAATTCAACAAGAACGTCTGCGGGCAGATCTTTTTTATCGGTTGAGCGTCGGAATGTTGACGTTACCGCCGCTGCGCGCCCGCCCGGAAGATATTCCCTTACTGGCGAATTATTTTATTGATAAATACCGTAATGACGTGCCGCAGGACATTCACGGATTAAGCGAGACGGCGCGTGCTGATCTGCTCAATCACGCCTGGCCGGGTAATGTCAGGATGCTGGAAAACGCGATTGTACGCAGCATGATCATGCAGGAAAAAGACGGGCTGCTGAAACACATCATTTTTGAACAGGACGAGTTAAATTTAGGCGTACCGGAAACCGCGCCGGAAAATCCCCTTCCCTCGTCACCCGATCCACAGTATGAAGGGTCGCTGGAGGTACGGGTTGCCAACTACGAAAGGCATTTAATAGAAACCGCGCTGGATACGCATCAGGGGAATATTGCCGCCGCGGCCCGCAGCCTTAACGTATCGCGCACCACGTTACAGTACAAAGTACAAAAATACGCTATTCGCTTCGGCGTGGTGCGTAATTGACATCGGCCAGCGGCATTGCGCCGCTGGCAAAGCCATTAGCCTTCGTTATGCATTTCCAGGTTTTCCATTTCGTTCTGGAACAGCACCGCTTTGGCGTCGTCATTACGTAATGAATCCAGGAAGTCGAGGTATTGCTGGTCTACGTCTTTGGTGACATATACCCCGTTAAATACCGAACATTCAAACTGCTGGATATCCGGGTTTTCCGCGCGTACGGCTTCGATCAGATCGTTTAGATCCTGGAAGATAAGCCCGTCTGCGCCGATGATCTGACGAATCTCATCCACCTCGCGACCATGCGCGATCAGCTCATTGGCGGTCGGCATATCAATGCCATAGACGTTAGGGAAACGAATTTCCGGCGCGGCGGACGCCAGATAAACCTTCTTCGCGCCGGCTTCCCGGGCCATCTCGATGATCTGCTCTGATGTGGTGCCACGCACGATGGAATCATCCACCAGCAGGACGTTCTTATCGCGGAATTCCGCGCGATTAGCATTGAGCTTACGGCGCACGGATTTACGGCGTAGCTGTTGGCCCGGCATGATAAAGGTACGTCCCACGTAACGATTTTTGACAAATCCCTGGCGGTACGGCTTGCCGAGAATACGGGCAATTTCCAGTGCGATATCGCAGGAGGTTTCCGGGATAGGGATCACGACGTCGATGTCCAGATCTTCCCATTCACGAGCGATTTTTTCGCCAAGTTTGGTGCCCATATTCACACGAGCGCTGTAGACGGAGATCTTGTCGATAAAGGAGTCCGGGCGAGCAAAATAAACGTACTCAAACAGACAGGGGTTACTGACCGGGTTATCCGCGCACTGGCGCGTGAACAGTTGCCCCTTTTCGGTAATATAGATAGCTTCGCCCGGCGCGACATCGCGCAGGAATTCAAAGCCCAGCGTATCCAGCGCCACGCTTTCAGAAGCGACCATATACTCCGTACGACCATCGCCAACGTCACGCTTGCCCAGCACTAATGGGCGAATGCCGTGCGGATCGCGAAAAGCCACCATACCGTGACCGATAATCATCGCCACGCAGGCATAGGCGCCGCGAATTTGACGGTTGGTCGCGGCAATCGCGGCAAAAATATTGTCGGCTTCCAGCGGATAGTGACGGAAGTTGTCGAGCTCGCTGGCGAAAATATTGAGCAGGATTTCGGAATCGGAGGTGGTGTTGATATGACGGCGCTTTTCTTCAAACAGCTTTTTACGTAGCTCATGCGCGTTAGTCAGGTTGCCATTATGGGCCAACGTGATGCCATACGGCGAGTTAACGTAAAAAGGTTGCGCTTCCGAAGCGCTGGAGCTGCCTGCGGTAGGGTAGCGTACATGGCCAATCCCCATGTTGCCCTGCAAACGCTGCATGTGGCGAGCTTCAAAAATATCGTTCACCAGTCCGTTTGCCTTACGCAAGCGGAAGCAGTTATTCGCATCAATGGTGATGATACCGGCAGCATCCTGACCTCGATGCTGGAGCACTGTTAACGCGTCATAAATCGACTGGTTGACCGGCATAACACCGGCGATACCGACAATACCGCACATACGTCATTTTCCTCGTTAAGCCACATCTCAGAACCTGTTACGTCCTGGGCAAGAAACTCGACGAGCTTTGCAGATAGTCAAAGAACCATCTGATGATGAAGCTGAACTGCGGGATGAGCTGCGATTTGCTCCAGTCTTCGCTTTTCGACAAGCCGGTAAAGGTATCAAGGAAGAACAGAATGGCGGCGACAATCAGCGCCCCTCGCAGTGCGCCGAAACAGATCCCCAACACCCGGTCAGTTCCCGACAGGCCGGTCTTTTCTACTAGCTGACCTATCACAAAATTCACGATAGCGCCGACGATAAGCGTCGCGATAAACAGTACCGCGATAGCAATCCCATTACGAACCAGTTCGTCTTCAAAGCCCGTAAACCAGACAGACAGGTAAGTGTAGTAGTGACTGGCGACAAAGAAAGCACAACCCCACGTCACCAGCGATAACGCTTCACGAACAAAGCCGCGGATTAGGCTAACCAGACAGGAAAAAGCAATCACCGCGATAATGGCGTAATCAATCCAGACCATAGATGTCCCACGATTTTACGCCCTGTCGTCCTGTTCGGGGCGCATTCTAACAGAAAAAGAAAACGTTTGCGTAGGGATTTCCTTCCCACGCGTAAATAAAAATGGCGCTGAAAAAATATTCAACGCCATCACACTTTTTATCTCTTCGGGCACGACCAGAAGAGCTGCCATCGGCCTGATAAGCGCAGGATACCAGGTTTATTCCTTCTGCCGGATGGCGGCGTAAACGCCTTATCCAGCCTACAGAACTTCGGCTATTACCAGATGAACACCGTAGGCTTTAACGCTGCACGCTCAGGCAAAACGCGCCTTAGTTCGGGCTATATCCCATCACCACGCCGCTTAACCCGGAAATCTGCTTGAGCTCGCCAAGCGATCCTTTCATCTTATCTTTCGACGCATCCGGCCCGACGAGAATACGGGTTATTTTACCCTGTACCGGCGTTGAGGGGGAAGTATAAACCCGGAACCCGGCGGAACGAAGCTTGCCGACTATCTCGTTGACTTTATCCGCGTTTTTCAGCGCGCCCAACTGTACGACATAAGCTTTGCCGGTCGGCGCAGGTTTATCGTCGGCGGCCGGTTTCGGCGCGGGCGTCGGCGTGGAAGCGACGACAACCGGCTGTTGCGGTTTAGGCTGCGGCTTCGGTTTTTCAACCGGCTTCGGTTTAGGCGTCTCCACCGGTATCGGATCAAGCTCGACATTGTTAGACGCCATGCGCGACGGGTCCAGAGACGGCGCTGCCGCATCTCCCGCCCGCACCTCTTCAGCCGCCCCTTCCGGCGGCTGTGTCGGCAGCGCCTGCGTTGCGGCAGGCATCATATCCGGCTCATCGCGGTCGCCAGGCTTCGGTACCAGTGGAATCGCAGCAAATTCATCCTGATAATGCTTTTTCTGTCCGTCCAGCAGACCGGGAAGCACAATAACCCCCAGCGCGACTAACACAATCGTGCCGACTAAACGATTCTGAAACTTACTCGCCACCGATTCTCCCCGCGTCTATCACTTCCATAACATGTGCGACGGTGTGGAACGATCCGCACACCAGCACGGTATCTTCTGGCTGCGCCGCGTCGATAGCGGCCTGCCATGCCTGCGCGACGCTATCATAGACATTCCCTTTCCCCAGATGTTCCAGAAGTTGTTCCGCCGTCGCGCCGCGCGGCCCCTCTAACGGAGCACAATACCAGTCGTCAACCACGCTTTTCAACCAGGCTAACGTGCCGGCGATATCTTTATCATGCAGCATACCAATCACCGCAAGCACGCGCCCGCGTTTCGGCAACATTTTCAGACGACCCGTCAGGTATTCCGCCGCGTGGGGATTATGGGCGACATCAAAGATAACGCGCGGCGACTCACTCACGATTTGAAAACGTCCCGGCAAGGTAGCCTGCGCAATACCGTCGCGAATCGCCTGCTCGTCAATGTTCAACCTGCTGGCGCGCAGCGCGGCCAGAGCGGTGGCGGCATTCGGCAGGGGAACCTGCGGCAACGGCAGTCCGGCAAGCGTGCCGTCGCCATCGGTAAACGCCCACTGGGTCGCTGTCACCTCATAACGCCAGTCAACGCCGCGACGCCGCAACAGCGCGCCGGTCTCCTGCGCGACATCCGCGATGGTTGCCGGCATTTCCGGTTCGCCGACAATAGCGGTTTTTTCCGCGCGAAAAATCCCGGCCTTCTCGCGGCCGATACTTTCGCGATCCGGCCCCAGCCAGTCAGTATGGTCAAGCGCGATGCTGGTAATTACCGCTACATCGGCATCCACAATGTTCGTGGCGTCCAGGCGCCCGCCCAACCCGACCTCCAGAATCACCACGTCAAGGTTAGCCTGTTTAAACAGCCACAATGCCGACAACGTGCCATATTCAAAATAGGTCAATGAAATATCGCCGCGCGCCGCTTCTATTTCCGCAAAGGACGCGGTATGCGCGGATTCCGCTAATTCTTTCCCCTGCACGCGCACGCGCTCGGTGTAACGTACCAGATGAGGCGAACTATAGACGCCCACACGGTATCCCGCCGCGATTAACACCGACTCCAGCGTTCGACAGGTCGTACCTTTACCGTTGGTTCCCGCCACGGTAAAAACGAACGGCGCAGGCTTGAGGATGTCCAGACGCGCTGCCACCTGGCTTACGCGCTCAAGGCCTAAATCGATACTCTTGCTGTGCAGGTTTTCCAGATAAGAAAGCCACGAGGCCAGGGGCGACGCAGCTTGAGGTATAGATTTGTTTTTCATTGATTCCGCTGCTTCTTTACGGTGAAAAGCAAAAGGGCAGAGCCTGCGGCCCTGCCCTTTTCAGTTATCAGGCCTCAGACTCCTGATCCGGCGCCGGAGGCACCACCACGCCTTCACGCGGGGCGTCCGGGTTCGGCGCGGGCAGATTCATCAGCTTCGCCAGAATGCTCGCCAGCTTCAGGCGCATTTCCGGGCGGCGGACGATCATATCAATAGCGCCTTTTTCGATCAGGAACTCACTGCGCTGGAATCCCGGCGGCAGTTTTTCGCGAACGGTTTGTTCGATAACGCGCGGGCCGGCGAAGCCAATCAGGGCTTTTGGCTCGGCGATGTTGAGATCGCCCAGCATCGCAAAACTGGCGGAAACGCCGCCCATTGTCGGATCGGTCAATACCGAGATGTAGGGCAGACCACGTTCCTGCATTTTAGCCAGCGCCGCCGAGGTTTTCGCCATCTGCATCAGCGACATCAGCGCTTCTTGCATACGCGCGCCGCCGGAAGCAGAGAAACACACTAACGGACAGTTGTCTTCCAGCGCCTGTTCAACGGCACGAACGAAGCGTGCGCCAACGACAGACCCCATTGAGCCGCCCATGAACGCGAATTCAAACGCGGCGGCGACAACCGGCATACCGTGAAGCGTCCCTTTCATGACCACCAGCGCGTCTTTCTCGCCGGTTTCTTTCTGCGCGGACGCCAGTCTGTCTTTATATTTTTTGGAGTCGCGGAACTTGAGCACGTCTTTTGGCTCCAGCTCGCTACCCAACTCCACAAGGGAACCTTCATCTAACAGGCTATGCAGGCGATTGCGCGCCGACATGCGCATATGATGGTCACACTTAGGACAGACCTCAAGATTACGTTCCAGCTCAGCGCGGTATAAAACCTGACCGCAGCTATCACACTTGGTCCACACCCCTTCAGGAATGCTTGCCTTGCGGGTGGGAGTAATGTTGCTTTTAATTCGTTCAATCCAGCTCATTGGTGACCTTTCTGCCTGAACCTTAGTCAGCTTTATTATAAGGGGCGCATAATGCCATTTTTGCCCCCAACAGACCATGAATGTTGCACATTAAAACATAACAGCCCGAAACTTTGGATAAAAAAGTGGTCGAACCGCTGAGTTACTTTCTATTTTGCGGCACGCGACGCAGCGCGCTTATGCCGGACAATCTCAATGACGCCAGGTAATATCGAAACCACGATAATCCCCACAATCAGCAGCTTAAGGTTATCCTGAATCAACGGTATCGTACCGAAGAAATAACCGGCGTAGGTAAAGAGCAGCACCCACAGCAGCGCGCCGATGACGTTATAAGCGGCAAAATGCCGATAGGACATGTGCCCCATCCCTGCCACAAACGGCGCAAAGGTTCTGACGATCGGCACGAAGCGAGCGAGAATGATAGTTTTACCGCCGTGTTTTTCATAAAACTGGTGGGTTTTATCCAGATAACTGCGGCGGAAAATTTTCGAATTCGGATTACTGAACAGTTTTTCGCCGAACAGTCGACCAATCGTGTAATTTACCGCATCGCCGACAATTGCGGCGATCAGCATTAACGCCACCATGACATGCACATTGAGATCGTTGGTTTCCAGCGAAGCCAGCGCCCCGGCGACAAACAGCAGCGAGTCGCCCGGCAGGAACGGCGTGACGACCAGGCCGGTTTCACAAAACAGAATCAAAAACAAAATAGCGTACACCCAGACGCCGTACTCCGCGACCAGCTCCGCCAGATGCACATCGATGTGCAGAATAAAATCAATAATAAAGTAGATCAGGTCCATATTTGTCTTTGCCTTTCTACCCGACACGTTTCGGGTGTGCGATTCGGATTAGTCCGCAAGAAATAGCGGGCCCATTGGCGGTTTTGGAAGGTCAAACCGGTCAGGGTAATCTACCGCAACCAAATATAGCCCTTCCGCCTTCGCCGTTGCCGCCGCCAGCGTTCTGTCCCTGGCCGCTAACAGCTCTGCGATCCAGCTCTCCGGCTGGTTGTGAGCGCCTACTTCCAGCAGGCTGCCGACAATATTCCTGACCATATGATGAACAAAGGCATTCGCTTTGATATCGACCACCACATAAGGGCCGTGGCGGGTAACGTTGATGTGCATCACATTACGCCACGGCGTGCGCGACTGGCACTGCACCGCACGAAACGAGGTAAAATCATTTTCGCCAAGCAGACACTGCGCCGCGCGATGCATCCGCTCTGCATCCAGCGGCTCATAGTAATGCGTCACGCCTTTTGCTAATACCGCGGGACGCAGTCGATGATTGTAGATGATATAGCGATAACGGCGAGCCGTAGCGCTAAATCGCGCGTGAAAATCATCCGGTACAGTTTTCACCCAGCGCACGGCAATGTCACCAGGCAAATTCGCATTTACCCCCAGCGTCCATGCCGCATCTTTGCGCAATGCGGTCGTTTCGAAATGGACAACCTGCCCGGTGCCGTGAACGCCGGCATCGGTACGCCCGGCGCAGAACACGTTAATAGGTTCATTTGCCACCTGCGAGAGCGCTTTTTCCAGCTTTTCCTGCACGCTGCGCACTTCATTCTGACGCTGCCAGCCATAATACTTGCTGCCGTCGTACTCAATACCCAGCGCAATTTTATAGACCGGCGATGATTGCTGTCCGGACATCAGTACAGATACTCCTGCACCAGCTTCTCCGCAATTTTAACGGCCATCAGCGCGCCGCCGAAACGCACGTTGTCCGCCACTGACCAGAACTGAATTTGTTCCGGCATACCGTAATCATTATGCACACAGCCAATAGAAAGCTGTGGATTGCCGGAAGCGTCGCCCACCTGCGTCGGGTAATCCGTCTCTTCTGACAGTACGATATCTTCACCGCGGGAAAACGCCTCGCGCGCCTCTTCCGCCGCCAGCGGACGGAGCGCTTCAAAGCTCACCATCTGCGCATGGCCATAGAACACCGGCGACTGCACGACACTGGCGGAGATCATCACGCCATCGTCCTGCAAAATTTTACGCACTTCATCGACGATACGACGTTCCTGGCGCACGCTGCCTTCACGATCCGGCAGCAGCGGCAGCATATTGAACGCCAACTGGCGGCCAAAGAAATCATCTTCATCAATCGGTATGCCGTTAAGCAGCTTCGCACTCTGTCCGGCCAGCGCATCGACCGCTTTTTTCCCCTGTGCGGACGCTGATAACATACTGGTGACGGCGATGCGCGACAGTCCCCCCTGATCGATTAACGGCTTGAGCGCCGCGAGCAGTTGACTGGTCAGACTATCGGCGACCGCAATCACGTTACGGTTACGGTAATCCGCCAGTACATACGGGTTAACTTCCGGCACGACCAGCGGCACATCAGGCTCCAGCGCGAACAGACCGCTGGAATCTATCACCAGGCAGCCTGCATTGGTCGCGTCGTCTATCCAGGCAGCCGATGCCTCTGCGCCGGCAACGAAAAACGCCAACTGCGCCTGCGTCCAGTCAAAGTCCGCCGCATCCTGGACAATGACCGACTTGCCACCAAAACGGAGGTGCTCGCCCGCGCTTTCATGACGCGCCAACGCATAAATTTCACCGACCGGGAACTGGCGTTCAGCCAGTGTTTCAAGCAGGGCTTCGCCTACGGCGCCCGTTGCGCCCAGAATGGCAATGTTCCAGCCTTCAGACATGGTGATTTACTCCAGAAATACATAAGCGTCCCTGTCGCATTATTCGACAGGGAGCATTAAGAAGACATTAATGTGCCGGGTGATGAACAGCGTTAAAACCTAGCTTACACAGCAAGGCGGCTGCCGTTTCGTCGTCACACATCACGTATAAAGACGACCATTCACGGCGCTCAAGATAATTTTTACGCAATTTATCAAATTCACCCGGAATTCCAGCGACTTTACGCAGTGGCGCATCGTCGCGGCGCACATCATACACCAAATGCGCCAGTCTTTTCAGCGTCGGTTGATCCAGCGGGCCGTGAAGCGTAATACGACCAAACTCAGGCGCAGGCAGTAATGTCTCCAGCGCGACATGCTGCTCGCGACCGATAAACGCGCTATACGCCTCAAAGACCTGGGTGGTGCCGCGCGCTTTGCCTTCCAGCGTATAGCCGGCAATATGCGACGTGCCGATATCCACGGCTTCCAGTAGCGCGACGTTAAGATCCGGTTCGCCCTCCCACACATCAAGCACCACGCTCAGCGGCTGCCCGGCATTAAGTCGCGCCAACAACGCGGCGTTATCCACCACCGGACCGCGGCAGGCGTTAATGAGAATGGCGCCGGGTTTCAGTCGACGGATCAGCGTCTCATCGGCCAGATGCAGCGTTTTGTACGGTCCGTCTTTATAAAGCGGCGTATGGAAAGTCAGGACATCCGCTTCCTGCACCAGCTCATCCAGCGTACGAAAATCACCCTCGTCCCCGCGTGCGGCGCGTGGCGGATCGCACAGCAACGTGCGGATACCCAACGCTTCAAGCCTGGTCTGTAGCCGGCTTCCGACGTTACCCACGCCGACAATCCCTATAGTGCGATCGCGTAACGAAAAGCCGTCACGTTCGGCCAGCATCAACAGCGCGGAAAACACATACTCCACCACGGCGATAGCATTACAGCCGGGCGCGGCTGAAAAACCGATGCCCGCCTGCTTCAGCCATGCCTCATCCACATGATCGGTGCCTGCCGTAGCAGTACCAACGAAGTTAATCGGCGTGCCGCTCAGCAGCGATTCATTCACTTTCGTGACCGAACGCACCATTAACGCATCGGCATGGTTCAATTCTTCAACGGGGATCGGGCGACCCGGCACTGCCTTTACCTCACCCAGGCGGCTAAATAATTCGCGGGCGTAAGGCATATTTTCATCAACGAGAATTTTCACGACTGTCGTACCTGTTTGAGAACGAGAGTTAACCGAACAAGTGTGCCATAATCTGGCCGCCAGGCATATATTGCTCAGATTTATGGTTAAAGGATAATTAATTATGCATCCCATCTCCGGTGCCCCTGCACAGCCTCCAGGCGAAGGGCGTAATCCTCTTTCCGCTGCGAGCGAGCAGCCGCTTTCCATGCAACAGCGTACGGTACTGGAAAGGCTGATCACGCGCCTGATTTCACTGACCCAGCAGCAAAGCGCGGAAGTATGGGCCGGAATGAAACACGATCTGGGGATAAAAAATGACGCGCCGCTACTGTCGCGCCACTTCCCCGCCGCTGAACAGAATCTTACCCAGCGTCTGGGCGTAGCGCAGCAAAATCACGCCAATCGTCAGGTACTTTCACAGCTAACAGAGCTGCTTGGCGTCGGGAATAATCGTCAGGCCGTCAGCGATTTTATCCGTCAGCAATACGGTCAAACCGCGCTTAGCCAGCTTACGCCCGATCAACTCAAAAACGTACTGACGCTCCTGCAACAGGGGCAGCTTTCCATTCCGCAGCCGCAGCAACGTCCGGCAACGGATCGGCCATTATTGCCTGCTGAACATAATACGTTGAATCAGTTGGTGACGAAGCTGGCGGCCGCGACCGGCGAGTCAAACAAACTTATCTGGCAATCAATGCTGGAACTCTCCGGCGTGAAAAGCGGCGAGCTCATTCCGGCAAAGCAGTTTACCCATCTGGCGACATGGCTACAGGCGCGGCAGACGCTGTCACTACAACACGCGCCTACGCTACATACGCTGCAGGCTGCGTTAAAACAACCGCTTGAGCCAGACGAGCTCACAGCGATCAAAGAGTATGCCCAACACACTTATCAAATTCAGCCGCAAACGGTGCTGACCACCGCCCAGGTGCAGGACTTACTTAACCATATTTTCCTGCGTCGCGTAGAGCGGGAGGCGAATGAGCTGGAACCGCTCTCTATTCAACCCATCTACCGCCCGTTCGCGCCGATGATTGAAACCGTGAAAAATCTGTCTGCGCGACCAGGCCTGTTGTTTATCGCGCTAATAATTGTACTGGCGCTTTTCTGGCTGGTTTCTTAACCACGCCGGAACGATAATATCGTCACCAGGATGCCAACCACCGCGGAGATCGCTCCCGCGAGGAATACGGAAGGATAGCCGCATGACGTGGCCAGCATGCCCGCCAGCGGGCCGGTAACGCCGTAGGAGATATCCTGAAACGCGGCGTAGCCGCCGAGCGCCGTACCGCGTACCTGTGCAGGTACGCGTTTCACAACCTCCACGCCCAGCGCCGGGAAAATCAGTGAACACCCTGCCCCGGTGAGCGCCGCGCCTACCAGCGCTATCCAGGCCGTCGGCGCCAGCCACAAGAGCAGCAGTCCTGCCGTCTCAACCAGCAATGAGACAACGGCGACCTTCACGCCGCCAAAGCGGTCCGGCATCCAACCGAACAACATGCGCATCAGTACAAACGCACCGCCAAACGCGGTCAGGGTGAATCCCGCCATCGTCCAGCCATTGCTGACAAAATAAAGTGAAATAAACGTACCGATGACGGCAAAGCCCACGCCCTGCAATGCCAGGCCCAGGCCCGGTTTCCAGATAAGCCCGACCACGCTCCACAGTGAAGGTCGCTCCCCCGTATACGCAGGCACTTTACGCACGGTGCCGTTGAATGCCCAGGCCAGCAGCGGTAAAACCATCGTCGTTCCCGCCAGCGCCGCGAAGCCAAAGTGGCTATGGATCAGCAAGCCCAACGGCGCACCGGCCGCCAGCGCGCCGTAAATCGCCATTCCGTTCCACGACATCACCTTACCGGAACGCGTTGGGCCAACCAGCCCCAGTCCCCAGGTCAGGGTTCCGGTCAGCAGCTGGCTTTCGCCGAAACCGAGAATTAAGCGCCCGACAATAAGCAGCGCGAATTTTACCGGCGCGGAAACCGGCAACAGCGCGGCCAGGAGCCAGGCGGCGCCCGCCAGCCCGCAGGCAAACATCCCCTGTAACGCCGATCGTTTAGCGCCATATTGATCCGCCAGCCGTCCGGCATAGCCGCGCGTCAGTACCGTCGCAAAAAACTGAATGCCCACGGCGATCCCAACCATCGTATTGCTATAGCCCAGTTCGTGATGGACAAAAAGCGGGATGACGGGTAACGGCAGGCCGACCGTCATATAGGTCAGGAAAACCGCAAAGGCGATGCGGAACAGCGAAAAATTCGCAGACGGGGTCGTTGTTTTTTGGCTAACTGCTGTCATGCATTACTCCAGAATGCAGAGTAAGGCGGGGAAAGGCCACGCCCCCCTCTACCTGAACGTCAGGATTAAGGTGCGTTGGATAACGTTAAACGCTTACGCATTATCGGAAGGATAATGTAGAGAGTGAAGTCTGCCTGTGAGACGCGAAACTTGTCAACCTTGAAATTGCAGCCAGGGTATCAACGCGGCGGCGTGTCATCAAACAGAAAGGGAAAGACCGCTTTCATCCCTCTCACCTTAAACCGTCCGGTCACCTGCTTGCGCTGTTCTGGCGTCAGTAACCTGAACATCATCTCCCAGATATCTTCAGGCTCCGCTTCCTGTAAGGAAATGGGTTCTGGCGTCGGTTCCTCTCCGCTGTCGTCCAGATAACGATGAACATAAAGAGGGAAAACAGATATATGAAACTCCTCGGCCTTTGATTTAACACGCTTACGCCTGACACCCTCTTTCCCTTCGCTGTACTTATACAAACGTTCGCGAACCGCAGGCTCGCTTCCCGGAAACCCCGGTAAGCCAAGACATTCCTTAACCGTGAACCATTCCTTTGCCATCGGTTTCTTTCCTTTCCTCTGATGAAATAAAAATATTTCTTCTTTTGCGCGAAATTTTGCTTTCTTTCTGGCACTATTCTTAGAGTGAAAAAGAAAGTAACTTTCTTTTTCTCACGCTAATTTTCACTTTAAAAATATCGGTGCCGATAACACATCTTCTTAGGATTACAGAATGGAACCAAAAAGCCAAGACTGGCATCGTGCAGATATTAAAAGTGCACTGGAAAAAAGAGGTATTACGCTCAGAGATCTTTCTCGTCAGGCCGGTTTATCACCTGATTCACTGCGCAATGTCTTTACCCGCTCCTGGCCGAGAGCCGAACGGATTATTGCGGACGCGCTTGGCATCACGCCGCAGGAGATCTGGCCGTCGCGCTATGGCGATATGCAAATAAAAAATGATGCCAATACCGCAGAATAATAATTAATGTTGAATAAATTGGCCCTAACTTATCAATCTCAACAATTAATAAATATTTAAACTTATTCTATTGAAAATAGTAATAGCACTATTTGTCATGCTTCCCGAATTAAATACTGTTAAAGCATTACGTCATTGCTATTATGTATTTTATTAACAGGAATCATTATGAGTTGGGATAAAAGAATGGCGGTTAATTATGCCAAAACACATGCAGGTTCTCATTCTCAAGGCCGGTGTGCGGAATTTACCCGAAAGGCAATTCAGGCGGGCGGTATCACGCTGGGGCATACATATCATGCGAAAGATTATGGCCCAATGTTAAGAAGCGCCGGATTCACCGCTATTGGTACCTATGAAATGCCGCGCGAGGGTGACGTCATCATTATTCAACCTTACGCTGGCGGAAACCCGAGTGGTCACATGGCGATATATGATGGCACAGAGTGGTATTCAGATTTTAAACAACGCGATATGTGGGCCGGCCCGGGCTACCGGGCAGCCAGGCCCTCATATACCATCTACAGGAAGAATTAATGAAAACGTTCTCCCTTGTCGCGCTTATCCTGTTGCTTTGTAGTTGCTCTGCGCCTCATCACGACAGTACGCAGGCCGTGAAGCAGTTCTATACCTCATGGATGACGACGTTCACGAACGATGTGAATCCCCCTGACGACACCACCGCCTTAATGCAACGTTACGTCGCTAAAGAGGTTATTCATCGCCTGGCGCTAATACAGTCCCTTTATGAACAGGAGATTGTGGGGGCTGATTATTTTATGTATGCGCAGGACTATGCGCCAGAGTGGATTCCACAGTTACGGGTTGGGAAGGCACACCCTTTCCTCGGCGGAGAAAAAGTGGATGTTCTGTTGGCTACAGAGTCAACGCCCATCCACCTGGAAGTTTATACCCGTTGGGAAGAGGGACGCTGGAAAATTTACCGCGTTCGGGATGCTGATAAGGGTTATGAACAGCCGATTTATGACGCAGGCGCCATCACCCAAGCTGAGGCCTGGTCAGCGAAAGTCGCGCCGGAATATAAGAAGCATTAAAAAAGGGAACCGCCATCGGTCTCTTGTTCGTACCGGAGAGGTTAAAGCGCCTATTGCATCAGGCGCTTATTCCGTCGCTGAAAACAGTAAGCCGAAAATAACCCAGGCATTATTTAAAATATGAAGTATTATCGGTATCATTAGCCCACGACTTCTCATTCGAACAACGCATAATATCGATGAAAAAACAAACAGATAAACAAAAGTCACCGCAAAGAGATATTGTGTATGCATAAATGCAAAAGCGAGTGAGGTAATAATAATACCGGAAACTCTTGAGTACCGACCCCAACCGATACTGCTGTTTAATAAAAACCCTCTGAATATAATTTCCTCCGCCACAGGAGCCAGAAAGCACATCGCCAGCGTGTTAAGAAATTTATGAAGAAAAAATTGCCTTGATAACTCGGCCATCCAGGGTTCCGGGCCACTAAAAGCATTGTAGAGAACGGTAAGGCACACCAGGGCCAGCGCCGGAACAAAACATTCCACAAATGATAAGCGGCCCAATGATAAAAACGGATAATACTTTGAATAAATACTCCAGGCGGCAATCGCATAGACAAAAACAATACTATATATAAAAGGCGCAGCCAGACCTGCCAAATAAAGCCAGGCATAGGAAGGCGAAAATGAGGAAAAAACAAAAATGCCAAGCAAACCAAATAAAACAGCCACGCAACTCAAACTATGCCTAATTTTATCTAATGTATTAGTTGGCATTTATATAATATCCATATAATTTGTTGTTCCCTGAATGAAAAAACAGGTCGCATTAGCGACCTGTTTCATTATTGATACTACAACGTAATAGTCAGGCTTACAACTTACGCATCACCAGCGTGGCGTTGGTGCCGCCAAAACCGAAGCTGTTAGACATTACGGTAGTCAGTTCACGCTCGGTCGTTTCGGTCACGATGTTCAGGCCCGCGGCCTGCTCATCCAGCTCTTCGATGTTGATACTCGGCGCGATAAAACCGTGCTCCAGCATCAGCAGAGAGTAGATAGCTTCCTGCACGCCTGCGGCACCCAGCGAGTGGCCGGTCATCGCTTTGGTCGCGGAGATAGCCGGGCTGTTATCGCCAAACACTTCACGGATTGCACCGAGTTCTTTCACGTCGCCTACCGGAGTAGAGGTACCGTGAGAGTTCAGGTAGTCGATCGGCGTGTCTACGCCGTGCATCGCCATCTGCATGCAACGTACTGCGCCTTCACCAGACGGAGCAACCATGTCTGCGCCATCGGATGTTGCGCCGTAACCGACGATTTCCGCATAGATATGCGCGCCGCGCGCCAGAGCGTGTTCCAGCTCTTCGACAACAACCATACCGCCACCGCCTGCGATGACAAACCCATCACGGTGCGCATCATAGGTACGGGACGCTTTTTCAGGCGTATCGTTATATTTGGTGGACAATGCCCCCATCGCGTCGAACTCACAGGCCATTTCCCAGCACAGCTCTTCGCCGCCGCCAGCAAAAACGATGTCCTGTTTGCCCAGTTGGATCTGTTCAACCGCATTGCCGATACAGTGTGCGGAGGTCGCGCAAGCGGAGCTAATGGAGTAGTTCACGCCATAAATTTTAAACGGCGTAGCGAGGCAGGCGGAAACGCCGGATGCCATTGCTTTCGTCACCACATACGGGCCCACGGCTTTCAGACCACGCGGGCTACGCATGGCGTCTGCGCCAAAGACCTGGAATTTCGGGGAGCCGCCGCCGGAACCTGCAATCAGGCCGACACGCGGGTTATTCTGATAGACTTCCGGCGCCAGACCGGCGTCGGCCACTGCCTGCTCCATAGACAGATAAGCATAGATGGAGGCGTCGCTCATAAAGCGCACGACTTTGCGGTCAATGAGGCCAGTGGTATCCAGTTTTACGTTGCCCCATACCTGGCTACGCATGCCGGCGTCCTTCAGCTCCTGAGAGAAAGTGATCCCTGAACGTCCTTCACGCAGAGATGCCAGGACTTCCTGCTGGTTATTACCGATGCTGGAAACGATGCCCAGGCCAGTAATCACTGCACGTTTCATTCAATACCTCTGTAATTCGCACTATTTTTAAGTTTCGATTGGCACAATAGCGTACACTTGTACGCCGAACAAGTCCGATCAGCCATTTAGTACGGAAATTTGCGCCATCAGGCACACATCGTTAAGATCGCGATACCGCCCGTCAGACGAGTAACTTACGTGAAACAATACGCCATACAACCCGCCACACTCGAATTTAACGCTGAGGGTACACCTGTTTCCCGAGATTTTGATGATGTCTATTTTTCTAATGACAATGGACTCGAAGAGACACGCTACGTTTTTCTTGGCGGCAATCGTCTTGCGGAGCGATTTTCCGTACATTCACATCCATTATTTATAGTCGCGGAAAGCGGTTTTGGCACCGGACTCAACTTCCTGACGCTGTGGCAGGCGTTTGACGGCTTTCGTTCTGAGCATCCACAGGCGACGCTGCAAAGGTTACATTTCATCAGTTTTGAGAAATTCCCGTTAACGCGCGGCGATCTGGCGCTGGCGCACCAACACTGGCCGGAGCTCGCGCCCTGGGCAGAGCAGCTGCAGGCGCAATGGCCGCTGCCGCTCCCGGGATGCCACCGCCTATTGCTGGATCGGGGTCGGGTGACGCTGGATTTGTGGTTTGGCGATATTAATGAACTGACCGACCAACTGGACGCCACGCTGAATCAAACAGTCGACGCCTGGTTCCTCGACGGTTTTGCCCCGGCGAAAAATCCGGATATGTGGACGTCAAACCTGTTTAACGCGATGGCGCGGCTGGCGCGGCCCGGCGCAACGCTGGCGACGTTTACCTCGGCGGGTTTCGTTCGTCGGGGATTACAGGAAGCCGGTTTTACCATGCAAAAACGCAAAGGCTTCGGACGTAAACGCGAGATGCTTTGTGGAGTGATGGAACAACACCTCATGCCGACCCTTTCCGCGCCCTGGTTTTACCGCAGCGGAAGCGAAAAACGTGAAACGGCGATCATTGGCGGCGGCATCGCCAGCGCGCTGTTATCACTGGCGTTACTGCGTCGCGACTGGCAGGTGACGCTCTATTGCGCAGATGATCAGCCCGCCCAGGGCGCTTCCGGTAATCGACAGGGCGCACTTTATCCGCTCCTTAGCAAACATGACGCCGCCATTAATCGCTTTTTCCCGACCGCATTCACCTTTGCCCGTCGCCTGTATGATGCCCTGCCCGTCTCTTTTGATCATGCCTGGTGCGGCGTGACACAGCTCGGATGGGATGAGAAAAGCCAGCAGAAAATTGCCCAGATGCTGTCCCTGGCGCTGCCCGCCGGACTGGCCTCGGCGCTCAATGCCGAAGAGGCGGAACAGGCGGTTGGCGTGACGACACGCTGCGGAGGAATTACCTATCCGGCAGGCGGCTGGCTGTGCCCGGAACAATTAACTCGCGCAGTCATCGCACTGGCGACCGAACAAGGTTTACAAACGCGCTTTCGCCATACGCTCACGTCGCTCGTTGCGCAGGAGTCGCGCTGGCAACTGCGCTTTACGTCAGGTGAAACCGCCAGCCATGAGACCGTCGTCCTGGCGAACGGCCATCAGATTAACCGTTTTGATCAGACCCGGCCGCTGCCGGTGTATGCCGTCGGGGGGCAGGTCAGTCATATTCCCACCACCCCCGCCCTCTCGGCGTTGCGTCAGGTGTTATGCTACGACGGCTACCTGACGCCGCAAAATCCGCATAATCAGCAGCACTGTATTGGCGCCAGCTATCACCGGGGCGACGAAAGCACCGTCTGGCGCGAAGAAGATCAGCGTCAGAACCGACAGCGTCTGCTTGACTGTTTTCCGGATGCGAACTGGGCCACAGAGGTTGACGTTAGCGGCAACAGCGCCCGTTGCGGCGTGCGTTGCGCCACCCGCGACCATCTGCCGATGGTGGGCAATGTCCCCGATTACCACGCCACGCTGACGCATTACGCCGATTTAGCCGATAATAAAACGTCGGCGGCACCTGCGCCTGTGTATCCGGGTTTATTTATGCTCGGCGCGCTGGGATCGCGCGGTTTGTGCTCAGCGCCATTATGCGCAGAAATTCTGGCGGCGCAGATGAGTAACGAGCCGATTCCACTGGATGCCGGTACGCTGGCGGCGTTAAATCCGAATCGGTTATGGGTGAGAAAGTTATTGAAGGGAAAAGCGGTGAAGTAATGGGCCTGTCAATAGCGGAAGGCGGCAAGCGTCGCCTTCCGGCCCACGGCGTTATTGTTTTGCCTTGTCGAACAAATTGTCCCACATCGCTTTGACTAACGCCTGATCGCGCGGCGACAGTTCACCGGCGCCGATCGCTTTTTCCAGACTTTGGCTAACGTTGGCATAGACCGCCTCGACGGAGTGGTCATCACCGCTCTCCAGCTCGGCAATGGCTAACGTCAGGTGGCCACGCAGGTATCCACTGGCAAAAAGCTCATCGTCGCTGGCGTGCTCTACCATATCGTCAATTAATGCCAGAATGCGTGATTCAAACTCCGCGATCATCTTCTTTCCTCATTGTAAACGTGGCGCTGGCTTTAATTAAGCGCTTCCGGCCACGGGAACTGTTCCGCCTTAAGTTCGGGCGTGTGATAGTAATTCTGTAGCGCTTTGATGAAGCGGGCCGGACGTTCAGGAATGCCCTGCTCCAGATACGCCATTACCTGCGCATGAACCCGGCGCTGAAACGCCACGCGATCCGGCTCAATATCGCCTTCCAGATTGTCGCAACTGACGTTAAAGGGATACCCCGCCGCCACGCAAAACAACCAGTCGAAAGCCTGTGGCTTCACCTCAACGTCTTCGAATTGACTTTGGGTCTGCGCGTCGCGTCCGTCCGGGCAGTACCAGTAACCAAAATCAACCAGTTCGCGGCGTGCCTTGCCGGCGATACACCAGTGAGAAATCTCATGCAGCGCGCTGGCGTAAAACCCATGCGCAAAGACGATGCGGTGATACGGTACCTGCGCGTCAGCAGGAAGATAGATCGGTTCGTCGTCGCCTTTAATCAGACGGGTATTAAATTCTTCGGCAAAGCAGCCGTTAAAAATCTCAATTAACTGTTCGTAATGGTGCGTACTGTTCATTAATTCATCCCCAACCAGTGGAGGATCTCCTGTCCGTGGCTATCATAAAGTAACCTGGCGCTCATCACCGCCGAGACAATAACGATCATCGGTCTGATAAGCTTTTGGCCTTTGCTCAATACCAGACGCGACCCCATTCGCGCCCCTAAAAACTGACCAACCAGCATCACGAAGCCCGTCGCCCAGATCACTTTGCCGCCGATGATAAATAACAGCAGGCCGCCAACGTTGGAGGTAGCGTTAAGCACTTTGGCATGTGCCGTGGATTTCGCCAGGTTATAGCCACATAAGGTGACAAACGCCAGAGCGTAAAACGACCCGGCGGCAGGCCCGAAAAAGCCGTCGTAAAACCCGACGCATCCCCCGGCTATCAGCGCGAACGGTAATCCATACAGGCGGCGCTGGCGATCTTCCTCGCCCAGCTTCGGCATCAATAAAAAATAGAGGCCGATGAAAATCACCAGGATGGGCAAGATCTGGCGCAAAATATCCGCCTGCACGTGCTGCACCAGCAGCGCGCCGCTCATCGAACCAATGAACGTCATCAGAATATTGAGCTTTTGCTCGGCCAGGTTTACCACTTTACGGCGAATAAAATAGAGCGAAGACGAGAGAGAGCCGCCGCACGCCTGTAATTTATTGGTCGCCAGCGCGTTTGCCGGCGACATCCCGGCGGCCATCAGCGCAGGGATAGTGAGCAGCCCTCCGCCCCCGGCGATAGAATCAATAAATCCTGCCAGTACGGCGACAAAAAACAGCACCACCAGCAGCAGCGGGGAGACCATAAACAGATCATAAAAATTGTCCATCAGAGTACATGCTCATCCAGTAGCGCCTGGCAGGAAGGCGGCAACGGCGGCGGTGTCTTCTTCTCAGGCTTTGTGGTGCCAGGTTTTGGCGGTTCGAACCAGCTTTGCAGTTCAGCGCCGCATCCATCGCCCGGCGGGGGTAAAGGTTGATCTTCGCACTCCAGGCTGTCGGCAGGGCAGCGTAAACGCACGTGCATATGCGCGCGATGCTGGAACCAGGGGCGTACTTTACGTAGCCAGTCACGATCGCTTCCGGCATCGAGGCAAAGCTGTTGTTTAATGGCCGGATTGACGAAAATACGGGTGACGTCATTGTCTTGTGCCGCCAGTTTGATCAGACTGGCGATATCCGACGACCAGCGCGACGGCACGACATGTTTACCGTCGCGGGACACCAGATCTAACGCCTGCGGGCGCAATAGCTGCGCCTGGCTCCAGCGCGTTTTCGGCAACTGCAAGAAAATATCCACATCAAGCCCGGTCTGATGACTGGCGTGTCCGCCATTAAAGCGGCCTCCGGCAGGCATCCCCATGTCGCCTATCAGGACGGTTCCGAGCCCCCGTTGCTGCGCCTGATGACTCAACCGCTGGATAAACATGACCAGATCCGGGTGGCCGAAATAACGGCGCTGATCGGTGCGCATCACCTGATAATTATCGGACTGTACCGGCAACGTGTCGGCGCCAATGATGCATCCGTTGGCAAAGCTACCGATAGACTGGGCTGCGCCGGGGACAGGATGAGTTATTTTCTGCCACGGCGTCGCCGCCAGGCTGGCGCTACTGACAAACCATGCCAGCAGCGCAATCGCGGTTTTTTTCATTTCTTACCAGCGTGGAATCTCTGTCTTTACATCCGCATTCTGTGCCCGATGGCGCAGCAGGTGATCCATCAGCACGATCGCCAGCATGGCTTCTGCGATCGGCACTGCGCGAATCCCCACACACGGATCGTGGCGCCCTTTGGTGATCATCTCGACTTCTTCACCCATCCGGTTGATCGTACGTCCCGGCACGGTAATGCTGGAGGTAGGTTTCAGCGCCATATGCGCCACAATGTGTTGCCCGCTACTGATGCCACCGAGGATGCCGCCAGCGTGGTTGCTCTGAAAACCCTGCGCCGTGATTTCATCGCGATTCTGGCTGCCGCGCAGCGCCACCACGTTAAATCCTTCGCCGATCTCCACGCCTTTCACCGCATTAATGCTCATCAGCGCATGGGCGATGTCCGCATCCAGTCGGTCAAATACCGGTTCGCCAAGCCCTGCCGGCACGCCGCTCGCCATCACCGTCACTTTCGCGCCGATGGAGTCACCCTCTTTTTTCAGCGCGCGCATCAGTTCGTCCAGCGCGTCAAGTTTGTCCGCATCGGGACAAAAAAACGGATTAAGCTCAACCTGACGCCAGTCTTTAATCTCCAGCGGAATATCGCCCATCTGGGTCAGGCAGCCGCGGATTTCGATGCCGAACTTTTCCGCCAGGTATTTCTTGGCAATCGCCCCTGCCGCTACGCGCATCGCGGTTTCACGCGCGGAAGAACGTCCACCGCCACGGTAATCGCGCAGGCCGTATTTCTGCTCATAGGTGTAATCCGCGTGTCCCGGACGAAAAACATCTTTAATCTCGCTGTAGTCCTGCGAGCGCTGATCGGTGTTTTCAATCAGCAGGCCAATGCTGGTGCCGGTCGTCACGCCATCAAACACGCCGGAGAGAATTTTTACCTGGTCCGGTTCGCGGCGCTGGGTAGTATAGCGCGAGGTGCCGGGGCGGCGTCTGTCGAGATCGTGCTGCAGATCGGCCTCCGTCAACGGGATGCCGGGCGGCACGCCATCGACGATACACCCAAGCGCCAGCCCGTGTGATTCGCCGAAAGTGGTTACGCGAAAGAGTTGTCCAATTGTGTTTCCTGCCATCACGGCTCCGTTATCGTTGTTATCGTTTGCGTGTTTTAATCTTTATAAATATTGAAATGTTCACGGGCCGCGAGCAACTGCGCTTTGGTCAACATAAAGACGCCATCGCCGCCGTTGTCAAACTCCAGCCAGGTGAACGGCACATCCGGATACTGCTCCATCAGATGTACCATGCTGTTTCCGACTTCACAAATCAGAACGCCGTCATCGGACAGATAATCCGGCGCATTTCCCAGGATACGACGGGTCAATTTGAGGCCGTCAGTGCCGGACGCCAGCCCCAGCTCAGGTTCGTGGCGATATTCGTTCGGCAGATCGGACATATCCTCCGCATCGACATAAGGCGGGTTAGTGACAATGAGATCGTACTGAACTTTCGGCAGATCGCGGAACAGATCGGAACGGATTGGCGTCACGTGATGGATAAGACCGTGTTCTTCAATGTTATGCTCGGCGACAGCCAGCGCATCCGGCGAAATATCGACCGCATCAACCTCTGCGTCCGGGAAAGCATAAGCACAGGCGATGGCGATGCAGCCGCTACCGGTACACATATCCAGAATATATTTCGGCTGTTGACTAATAAGGCCGGCGAAGTGGTTATTAATCAGCTCGCCAATCGGCGAACGCGGCACCAGCACGCGCTCATCGACATAAAATTCGTGGCCGCAGAACCAGGCTTTATTGGTCAGGTAGGCGACCGGGATACGCTCGTTAATGCGACGAACCACTCGCTCGACAATGCGGTGTTTTTCGCTGGACGTCAGCCGCGCGGTCCGCATATCTTCCGGAATATCCAGCGGCAGATAAAGAGACGGCAACACCAGTTGTACCGCTTCATCCCACGGGTTATCGGTACCGTGTCCATACCAGATATTCGCCGCGCTAAAGCGGCTTACCGCCCAGCGCAACATGTCCTGAATGGTATGCAGTTCACTTACTGCTTCATCGACGAAAATTTTATCCACGTATTCCTCCAGGGCATGCTCGCATTAAATTCGGCGGCTAGTTTGCCACGAAGACAGGGATAAATCAGCATTGACGCGGCGGGAGAATACGAAAAATCCGTTTTGACCGTTCGGATATCCTCCGGGTCGGGTAAACTAAGGCAAAAGATCAGACGAGACCCACGAATGAAAAAGAAAACATCGCTCAGCGAGGAGGACCAGGCGCTGTTCCGTCAGCTGATGGTCGGCACCCGAAAGATTAAACAGGATACTATCGTCCATCGGCCGCTGCGCAAGAAAATCACGGAAGTCCCTACCCGAAGGTTAATTCAGGAACAGGCGGACGCCAGCCACTATTTTTCCGATGAGTTCCAGCCGCTGCTCAATACGGAAGGGCCGGTAAAGTATGTCCGTGAAGATGTCAGCCATTTCGAGCTAAAAAAAATGCGCCGCGGCGACTATTCGCCAGAACTGTTTCTGGATTTACACGGCTTAACGCAGCTTCAGGCCAAGCAGGAACTGGGGGCGCTGATTGCCGCCTGCCGTCGGGAACATATTTTTTGCGCCTGCGTCATGCATGGACACGGTAAACATATTCTGAAACAGCAAACGCCGTTATGGCTGGCGCAGCATCCGCATGTGATGGCCTTTCACCAGGCGCCAAAAGAGTACGGCGGCGACGCCGCGCTGCTGGTGTTGATTGAAGTGGAAGAGTGGCAACCGCCCGAATTACCCTGATGCGGAATTGCCGGATGGCGGCGCAAGCGCCTTATCCAGCCTACGAACAGCCAGCGCTGTCGTAGGCCTGATAAGCGAAGCGCCATCAGGCAGCAAAGATTAAATCGCTTTCGCCATTTTCAGATTGCAGGGACTCATTTGCCAGTTGAATGTCCCCTTGCCGCTTTCATCAAGCGTAACGTTGGCAATTGCGGACGTCGTGAACATCGGCGGCGTTTCGCCCGGACAAAGCTCAGATACCAGGTATCCGACCAGAGGTAAGTGAGAAATCACCAGCACCGATCCGATCTCTTCATTGGCCAGCGCCTGGAGGTAGGCGCTGACCAGACCGACATCGCCACAGGGCGTTAGCTCCGGCAGGACATCCACCTGAGCCGGCAGATTCATACAATCGCCGACCACATCTAACGTCTGTTCGGCCCGAAGAAACGGACTCACCAGAACACGTTCGATATCCACTTTTTGACCTTTCAGCCAGTTCGCCATCAGGCGAGACTCGTCACACCCACAAGGGGTCAAGGGACGAACCGAATCACTGGCGGCATCGAGGGCTGCGTCGCCGTGACGCATGATAAAAACTTGCATATTGCACCGCTTTTGTTAACCAGTTTCACCAACACGCTTACCACATGCCCCTATTGGCTGCGGCAAAAATGCGGTGGCCGGCATTGTGCCTTATCCATTCACCGAATGAAACGCTGTTTTTTACCTCAATGGCGTAAGTATAGTCAATCCTTGATTATTATTTCGCCACCAAGGAGGCATTCAGTGCGGATTCATATTCTCTTTGACCTCAATTTCCTTGGTCAGTTTCCCTATTCGTCCAGAAATGCTCCCTGCGCTCCGCCATGCGCACTAATTGTTCACAAGGCGCGTAACGAGGACCGTAAAGTGCGGCCAGGCGCTGTAATGTCGCCACCATTTCACCCGGCCCGAGAGCATCCATATAGCGGAACGGGCCACCGAGAAACGGCGGAAAACCGATACCAAACACGGCGCCGATATCGCCATCGCGCGCGCTGCGAATCACTTTTTCGTCGAAACAGCGCGCCGCTTCGTTAAGCATTAACATGACACAGCGCTCTGCCACCTGCTGCGCAGACAATCGACTCTGCCCTTGCACGCCAATAAGCTTATAAATAGCAGGGTCAACCTGTTTTTTGCTTTTACGCCCTTTTTCGCCATAAAGATAGAAACCGCGACCATTTTTTCTACCTTTGCGATCGTCATTCAAAATTGAAGCGACAACATTTGCAGGCGCGCTAAAACGTTCTCCATACGCCGCCTCAAGCACAGGAATAATTTTAGTGCCCGTGTCGATTCCTACCTCATCCAAAAGTTGGATTGGCCCCACCGGAAAACCAAATTTTACCAGGGCGGCGTCAATATGTTCGACGCGTTCGCCTTCAGTCAGCATCCGAATCGCCTCATTGATATATGGCGCAAGAATTCGGTTAACATAAAACCCGGCTTTATCGCTGACGACTATCGGGGTTTTACCCTGTTTTTTCGCCAGCTTAACGGTCGTGGCGATGGTCTGCGCGGAAGTAGACGCATGAGGAATGACCTCAACCAGCGGCATTTTTTCGACCGGGCTAAAAAAGTGCAATCCAATCACCTGTTCCGGTCTGGCCGCATTCGCCGCAATATCGCCAATCGGCAGGGAAGAAGTATTGGAGGCAAAAATGGTGTGAGCAGCGCAATTTTGTTCCACTTCCGCCACCATCTGTTGTTTTAACGGCAGATCTTCAAACACCGCTTCAATGACCAGATCACGATGACTGAAACCACGGTAATCGGTCGAACCTGATATCAACGCCAACTGTTTATCGCGTTCGCTGGCTTTGATATGGCGGCGGCGTACTTTTGTTTCAAGCAGATCCCAGCTGTACTTCAGAGCATGATTGATCCCCTGAGTATTTATATCCTTAATTCGTACTGGCAAGCCGCCTTTACAGGCCGTAACCCAGGCGATACCGCCGCCCATTAACCCGCCGCCTAAGATGCCCACGCTGTTCAGCGGGCCGGGCGGCGCATCGCTACCGGGATCTTTTTTCACCTCGGTACTGGCAAAGAAAATAGCACGCAGCGCCTGCGATTGAGGCGTCATCGCCAGCTCGCCGAAAGCGCGCGCTTCCGCGTCATAGCCGCTACTGCTGCCCTGCGCCAGTCCGGTTTCAATCACATCAATGATCCGCTCCGTCGCCGGATAATTACCCTGCGTTTTTTGCGCCGTCTTTTTACGCACCAGGCGAAATAACAGCGCGCGCCCCAGCGGCCCCGCCAGGATACGTTCACGGACCGGTAATGTCCGTTGCGCCAGACGTTCTTTTTTAGCCAGCTCGACAGCCGCTTCCAGTAAAATAGTTTGCGGCACCACATCATCAACCAGCCCGGCTTTAAGCGCCTGTCTGGCGCGAAGCTGTTTACCTGTCAGGATCATATCCAGCGCGGTACTGACCCCCACCAGCCGTGGAAGTCGCTGCGTTCCGCCCGATCCCGGTAAAAGCCCTAACTGTACCTCCGGCAGTCCAAGAACGGTTTTAACGTCATCGGTACAGATGCGCCGATGGCAGGCCAGCGCCATTTCAAGGCCGCCCCCCAGACAGGCGCCATGAATGGCGGCGATAACCGGAACAGGCAACGCCTGGATCTCCGCCATCAGTTGTTGCCCCTGACGCGCCAGCGTTTCCGCTTCCTGCGCGTTTTGGCAGTGGCCTATCATGTTGATATCAGCGCCAGCAATAAAGTTATCTGCTTTGGCTGAGATAAAAACAACGCCCTGCAACGCTTTATTTTCCCGGATCTGCTTCAGGATGGCGCGTACCTGCGCGGCAAACTCCGCTTTCAGGGTGTTCACCTTTTCTCCAGGGACATCAATAGCGACAACCGCGACATTATCCAGACGCACGTTAAGCATAAAAGCTGATGTGGTAGTCATTATTCCGCCTCCAGAACCATCGCCGCGCCAAGACCGCCAGCCGCGCAGGCCGTGACCAGGCCAAAACCTCCGCCCCGACGCCGTAATTCATGCAACGTTTGGGTTATCATCCGCGCGCCCGTTGCGGCAAAAGGATGCCCGTAGGCGATTGAGCCGCCGAGCACGTTGAATTTAGCGTCATCCACCTCCCCTGTTGCCTGCGCACGACCAAGCACCTCACGGGCAAATCGTTCGCTGCCCAGCAGTTGTAAGTTCGCCAGAGTCTGGGCGGCAAACGCTTCATGCATGTCAAAAAGCGTCAGATCGGCCATCGTCAACCCGGCCCGCTCCAGCGCCAGCGGCGTTGACCAGGCCGGCCCCAATAGCATGTCCTGCCAGACATCAATAGCGGTAAAGGCGTAGCTGCGCAGATAACCAAGCGGGTGCAGCCCCAGCTCTTTAGCGCGGGATTCGGTCATCAGAATAACGGCGGCAGCGCCGTCGGTCAGCGGTGTACTATTGGCGGCGGTCACGGAGCCATGTTTTCTGTCAAAAGCGGGACGCAGTTTAGCGTAGTCCGCCAGCGTGGAGGTGCCGCGAATGTTGTTGTCTTCTGCAAAGGGGTTTTTATACGGCGGCACATAGGTCGTCATCACTTCTTCCGCCAGTTTACCCTCCGCCCATGCCTGCGCGGCGCGCTGATGTGAACGATGCGCCAGCGCGTCCTGCTGTTCACGCGTAATACCATACGTTTTCGCCATCTGTTCGGCGGTATCGCCCATGCGCAGACCGGTGGAATACTCAGCAACGGCGGGAGGAACGGGCAGCAGGTCGCGTAAGCGCAGACGAGAAAAAAGCGTCAGCCGTTGGCGGGTCGTCCGGGCTTTATTGACATCAACCAGTACCCGCGCCAGGGCTTTACTCACGCCTATTGGCAGTACCGACGACGAATCTGCGCCGCCAGCGATACCCGCGCGTATCGTGCCGGCCATCAGGCTTTCCGCCACATTCGCTACCGCCTGAAAACTGGTGGCGCAGGCGCGGCTTACGCTATAGGCATCGGTATGAACATTCATCCCCGTACCCAGCACAATTTCGCGCGCAATATTGGGGGCTTCCGGCATTTGTACTACCTGACCAAAAACCAGTTGCTCAATGGCATCGGCTGGAATTTCACTGCGCGCCAGCAGCTCGCCTACCACCATCTTGCCGAGATCAACAGCGGGAATACCATGAAATGCAGTGGCCTGACGAGCGAAGGGGGTTCGTAACCCACTGACAATAGCAATGCGATCGCCCTGACGGGTGACCAACGGTAAAGCCTGACGCATAGTACTCCCCTGTAAAAAAATAAATTAGTGGTCTGACCTGATCACAGTCTTAACCAATTTTTTACATTTAGCCAAGCAGAGAGAAAAGAAAGTGGGAGCTAAGGCACAGTGAAGGGAAGCGACAAAAAAAGAAAACGCCTCCGCCAGATGATGACGGAGGCGTCGTGAATGAACGGATTAACGCAGGCCGAGCTGGAAGATCAGCGTTTCTGCTTCGCAGGCGAAAACAAAATCAATATCCAGACGAACGCCTTCGGATTCCTCGGTAAAGGTTGGCGTAATTTGGCAAGGTTCAGACTCCACGCTACGCGCTTTTTCGGTTAACGCCGCCAGCGTCTCTTCAGCCTCTGCGCGGGTAGCGAATACGCGGCTGTATGACGCGGTGCAATCGGAGTTGTCCATGATGGTTCCAACGTCCATACAGCAGCAAACCGGGGTTTCATCAGCACTGCATTTACTCATTGTAGATTTCCTCTGTATTTGCACCCAGGGTGCCAGATAAACGATGGGGATATTTTACGCTCCCGGCATTCGCCTCTCCAGTCGTTAATGGAGGGAAACGCGTTAAGTGACCGAAATCACACTTAAAAATGATCTAAAACAAAAATCGCGCGATCGGGTGACCGTTAAGCCCGCCGATTTTGCCAGCCAGATCTCGTTTCTAAGATCACAATTGAAAAAACTTATAAACATACTTGCAACATTCTAGCTGGTCAGACCTATACTCTCGCCACTGGTCTGATTTCTAAGTCGTACCGCAGACCCTACACTTCGCGCTCCTGTTACAGCATGTAACATAGTTTGTATAAAAATAATCAATGAGGTTATGGTCATGAGCCAGAAAACCCTGTTTACAAAGTCTGCTCTCGCAGTCGCAGTGGCAATCATCTCCACCCAAGCCTGGTCTGCAGGCTTTCAGTTAAACGAATTTTCTTCCTCTGGCCTTGGCCGGGCCTATTCGGGTGAAGGCGCAATCGCAGATGATGCGGGTAACGTTAGCCGCAACCCGGCGTTAATTACCATGTTTGACCGCCCGACGTTTTCAGCGGGCGCGGTTTATATAGATCCTGATGTTAATATTAGCGGGACATCGCCATCTCGTCGGACGTTAGATGCGGATAACATCGCACCGACGGCCTGGGTGCCGAACGTCCATTTTGTCGCCCCGATTAACGATCAGTTTGGCTGGGGGGCTTCTATTACCTCTAACTATGGTCTGGCGACAGAGTTTAACGACACATACGCCGGCGGCTCGGTTGGCGGTACGACCGATCTTGAAACCATGAACCTGAATTTAAGCGGCGCTTATCGCTTAAATGAGGCCTGGAGCTTCGGCCTTGGCTTTGATGCGGTATACGCGCGCGCGAAAATCGAACGTTTTGCGGGCGATTTAGGCCAGTTGGTCGCGGCACAGAATCCGGCGCTGGCGCCGGTCGCGGGTCGGATTCCCAGCGACACCAAGATTGCCCACCTGAACGGTAATCAGTGGGGCTTTGGCTGGAATGCCGGGATCCTTTATGAACTGGATAAAAATAACCGCTACGCGCTGACCTACCGCTCGGAAGTCAAAATTGACTTTAAAGGCAACTACAGTAGCGATCTTCCCATCGCTATAAACCAATTTAATCTGCCCATCCCAACGGCAACCGGCGGCGCGACGCAGTCAGGCTACCTGACGCTGAATCTGCCGGAAATGTGGGAAGTGTCCGGTTATAACCGTGTGGCGCCACAGTGGGCCATCCACTATAGCCTGGCCTATACCAGCTGGAGCCAGTTCCAGGAATTGAAGGCAAAATCGACCGCTGGCGATACGCTCTTTGAGAAGCATGAAGGCTTTAAAGACGCTTATCGCATTGCGTTGGGCACCACCTATTACTACGATGACAACTGGACGTTCCGTACCGGTATCGCCTTCGATGACAGCCCGGTACCAGCGCAAAACCGTTCTATCTCTATTCCGGACCAGGACCGTTTCTGGCTGAGCGCCGGTACGACTTACGCCTTTAATAAAGATGCGTCTGTCGACGTTGGCGTCTCTTATATGCATGGTCAGAGCGTGAAAATTAATGAAGGCCCTTATCAGTTTGAATCTGAAGGGAAAGCCTGGCTGTTCGGTACTAACTTTAACTACGCGTTCTAATCTCTTTCTGAAACGGATCAAAAAGGTGAGCATTGCGCTCACCTTTTTATTTACTGCCGTTTATTCCGAGTCGATCTCTTTGAGTTCGTCCTGAATCGCCTGCGCGTTCGGGTTTTCCTGCGGCTTGAGTTTTCCGCCATTGGCGATAAAGTCATGACGCTGGAAGTACGCCTCGCGCACCATAATATAAGGATCGGAAGACTGGCGCAGCAAACCATCGGAGTCCAGCAACTGCGCGCGGGTTTCTATCCCTTCGACAGTCCATTTTCCTATGGACATTGGCCAGGTCAACCACGAGAGCACCGGATACAAGGTATCCGCCATATCCCCGCCATCTTCACGCAGCGTGAAGCTGCCGTAGAACGGAAGTTGCATATAAGGCCCATACCCCACGCCATAATGGCCCAGCGTACTGCCAAAGCGATGCGGTTCAACGCGCTGCAGCTTAGGATTCGCCATTCCCGCGACGTCAATAAAGCCGCCCATCCCTAATAAGGTATTCAGGAAGAAACGGGTGAAATGCACCATACCCTGATAAGGATCGCCCTGCAGGAAATAGTTCACCATGATCGCCGGTTCTTCGAGGTTGCCGGTGAAATTACTTAAACCGTTACGCGCAGGCTGTGGAACATAATCACGCCAGGCGACCGCGACCGGCCGAACAACATACGGGTCCAGCACATTAAAGTTGAAGTTGTACATGGTGCGGTTAAACCCTTCAAATGGGTCTGAACGCCCCTGCTGTTCTGTACCGGAACTCGCACACCCGACCAGCAGTGTGGTTCCCAGCGCCAGCGCCGACAGGCGAAGCTTCATAGATGTCTCCCTGTGAATTATGGCTATCGCTGATTGCCATCCATGACGGAACGCTACCGTATCCGCCTGTTTAGGTGTGAGCGATTTTAACAGCACGTCAAACGATGTCTATATGCGCGATCTCATTGCTCTGAGCATAGCCTGGTAACGCAACAACGTGACGGCCCCATTCTAACGAAACAGATAAAAACGAGCGTGATCATTTTTATTTTTTCGGAGAATGCCCCGGCCTGGGTAAATGAAAAACCGCTACGCTTTATTAATATGTGTTAATCAGCAGGGATCATCATGGATAGCCTTAACGACGATAAAATTAACCGGCACAGCAGTGACCTGGAAGTTGAAAGCGAAGAAAAACAAAGCGGTAAAGAGATTGAAGTGGATGAAGATCGTCTTCCCTCCCGCGCCATGGCGATTCATGAACATATTCGCCAGGATGGTGAAAAAGAGATGGAACGCGATGCGATGGCTTTGCTCTGGTCAGCCATTGCCGCAGGACTTTCTATGGGGGCATCACTCCTGGCGAAAGGAATTTTCCACGTGCAGCTTGAAGGCGTTCCCGGCGGCTTTTTACTGGAAAATCTCGGCTATACCTTTGGTTTTATCATTGTCATCATGGCCCGCCAGCAATTATTTACTGAAAATACCGTTACTGCCGTATTGCCGGTAATGCAAAATCCCACTCTGAGTAACGTTGGCCTGCTGATGCGCTTATGGGGTGTAGTCTTATTGGGCAACCTTATTGGCACCGGGGTTGCGGCGTGGGCATTTGAATATATGCCTATATTTGATGAAGAGACCCGCGACGCCTTTGTCAAAATTGGTATGGAGGTCATGAAAAATAGCCCAACGGAGATGTTTGCCAACGCGATTATCTCTGGCTGGATCATCGCCACAATGGTATGGATGTTTCCTGCTGCAGGCGGGGCAAAGATTGTGGTCATTATTTTGATGACCTGGCTTATCGCGCTGGGCGATACCACCCATATTGTCGTCGGTTCCGTTGAAATTTTGTATTTGGTTTTCAACGGCACGCTGCCCTGGAGCGACTTTCTCTGGCCCTTCGCCCTTCCCACACTTGCCGGAAATATCTGCGGCGGCACCTTTATTTTCGCATTGATGAGCCACGCGCAGATCCGCAACGATATGAGCAATAAGCGTAAGGAAGAAGCGAGGCTACGCGGCGAGCGCCTGGAACGGGAGCGGAAAAAAGCGGAAAAACAGCGCTGAGTGGCGACGGTTTAACCAGTCAGGCGGCGCTACACTTACTCCGGCGAATAAAAAACGCTATACTGGCGCCGCGTTGTCCCCTTAGTTAAATGGATATAACGAGCCCCTCCTAAGGGCTAGTTGCAGGTTCGATTCCTGCAGGGGACACCATTGATACCCAGGACATTCTCTTCTTGCTGCATAACCTTTCGAGCGGTTCCCCTTTCATGTTGCTTTTATTGCCCCTATGCAATATCACCGGACATGCCATACGTTCAGCAAAAAGTCGTCATCGGCCGGTTATGACCGATGACATCCTGATGTGGTCTAGAAGCGGTACTGCAACCCCGCGGTAACCGTATAGTTATTATTAGCTATACCTGCGGCATCGCCACCAAAATAAGCCGTATCACCGCTGGTTTTATCTATGATTTGCGTACCGCCCTTACCTTCTTCATATTTACTGTAAGCAAACTCAGCAAAGATTTTTGCATTACTGGTAATATAATATCCGGCGTCAATAGAAGCGCCATAATATCGTGAATTTTCCGTTTTTTCACGGAAGGTAAGTTTGCGCATGTAGTGTTCGTCATTATCATGCGCATTTACCCAGTCGCTGTATTTAAACAGTACATTACACTCAAAGTCATTAATACGATAATCAGCCGCCAGCCCGATATAGGGCATTTCGAAACGCTGGCTATAACCTATGCCGCGCACGCCATGAGGAAAATTACCAATATATCGACCATTATCATAAATATAAGACCCGCCTCTTGCCGTCCAGCTAAAACGGGTTTCCTGATAGCCCGCTGTTACGCCCGCCTTGTAGTTATCGCCCTGCAATAACCAACCTTTCACGTTCAAATCGTATTCATTAGCATAGTTGACGCTGGTGTCCGGATGAATTGAACGATCGGTCCAGCCTGGCTGCTCACTGCTCATCCAGTCATGGTCAACCATATGACCAGATCCCGACGCCAAAGACGTCCAGCCGCGGGCGTCCAGCGTCATGAACGAATAGGGTTCCCATGATAAATCCCCCTGCAACGTGGCGACATTTTTTATTTTCCAGTCCAGTTGACTCAGCTTCCGCCCGGTGTCGGTATCATAAACCAGCTCCCTGGATTTACCATTTAACACTCCCACGGAAAGGGATGTCGTGACGCTCTCAGGAGAGACGTCCGGAATAAATAAGGTAGACTCCGCATAAGCCGACTCAGAAAATACGGCGATCATCATTACTGCAATAGCATGTTTTTTCATTTCTCTTGTCCTCATATTCAGATGTAATCTGGAGAGGTAATGAAGTTTTCATCTTGTCAAATCGTCGGACAAGAGTACATTTATTACGCCAGAGAAATTGACGCATTTTTACTTTATATTGAAGTTAAGAAATAGAATTCGATGCTCAGGAGAATAATAAGCAAGCTATAATCATGATGGAATGATTTACCATTACGGTGATGCGGCGTTATCTGGCTAACGACATCGTTGCTGATGTTGTCAGCCAGATTGAAAGTAACTGTAATATCAGAATTTATAATGCTCTTTACTTAAACCATATTTTTTCATGCGCAGATAAAGTTTTTTACGGGGAATTTGCAGGTACTCCGCCACTTCATTAATTCGTCCCTGATGAATATTTAATGCTTCGGTAATAATTTGTCGCTCATACTCTTCAACGCGCCGGTCAAGCGGGGTCGGCTCCTGAAGAAGCAACTGCGGGTTGACCGTTTCCGCCAGCGGCAGCACGCCAACAGCAAAAAGCTCTGCCGCATTAGCCAGTTCGCGCACATTGCTTGGCCAGGCGCGTCGCATTATTCCTTTCAGTAATTCCCCCGCTATTTCCGGCACTGGATGATTGAGTCGCAGGCAGGCTTTTCGAAGATAATGGCGAAATAACGGCTCGATATCATCCGGTCGCTGAGAAAGAGACTGGCAGGCGATTTGGGTCATGGCGAAACAGTAGTAAAGCTCGGCCGCAATCTGGTTAGCTGCCGCCTGCTCCACCAGCGAAGCGCTGCCAACGCCCACCAAACGAAAAGGCCGATGCTCCAGGCTTTGTAAACGCGCCAGATGGTGCTGCTGTTCGCGTGTCAGATATTCGGGATGACTCAACACCAGCGTACCTCCTTGCGCCTGGTCGATGAATGTCTCCAACTGCCCGGCATTCTCCGGCGTGAGTTCATAGCGTACCAACGGCCCTTTCGCGTTACGCCCCAGTTGATGGAGATAACGGGCGCCAGTCATACGTCCAGTGCCATGCTCACCGTAAAACCATACGGCAATGTCCGTTTCCGCCAGTTGTTGTAACCGTTGTCGAAACTGATTCATCCACTCGCTGCGCCCAATCAGTTCAACCTGTAACGTCTGCTGGCAATATTGCCGCCGTGCAATGACCGACCGGCGCTGGCGTAGCGCGTCTTCAATTAATATCAACAGCTTGCCCGGATCGACGGGTTTTTGCAGAAAATCCCAGGCGCCCTTTTTCACCGCATCAACCGCCATCGGTACATCGCCATGTCCGGTAATCAATAAGATTGGCAGTTGATCGTCATCCTGATGAAACAGCGTCATAAGATCGATACCGGAACACCCCGGCATACATACATCGCTCAAAACGATCCCCTCCCAATCCGCTTTTACCCACTCTTTGGCCTCGAAAGGATGGGTAAAGCCACGCACGCGGTAGCCTGCCTGCTCAAGCATTTGGGTATAGGCGTCAAGTACATCAACGTCATCATCAATCAGCAAAATAGAACATTCATCATTCAACATCATCGACATCCGTTACCGAGAATTGCAGCACCACGCAAGCGTTACGCGTCAGCGTCGACGCCAGACGCAGGTCGCCCTTCATTTGCGCCATCAGCGACACGCTAATCGACAGCCCAATACCCAATCCGACAGCTTTACTGGTAGTAAATGGCTTGAGTAAAGAGGGCAACAGCGCCACAGGCCAGCCAGGGCCGTTATCTGCAATATAAACCTCCAGCGCCTCTCCCTGCGTCTGCCACGTCACCGCGATCGCCGCATCATGCGAACAGGCGTCAAGCGCATTCGCCAGCACATTCACCAGAACCTGCTGAATACGCACTTCATCGCCGCTAACCCATACGGTGTCGGTTGGCAGTGAAAGCGCTCCCTGCCGGGATTGGTGGCGCATGGCTAATAACTCCCATGCCGCCACAAAGGTTTGGCGCAGATCAACGGGATACAATGGCGTTTCCAGCTCCGCCCGGCGGGTAAACTGCCGCAGCGAACGGATAATGGCGTCAATCCGGTTAATGAGCCCTTCCGCTTTGGTGAGCGTATTTCTCGCCTGTCCGCTCTGACCTTGTTCAATCGCGCGTCCCGCCGTAAATAAATACATTGAAAGCGCATTCAGCGGCTGGTTAATTTCATGCGCCAGCGTGGTCATGGTCTGGCCGACTACCGCCAGTTTCGCCGTCTGAATCAACTCATCCTGCATGGCGCGCAGGTCGGCTTCTATCTCTTTGCGCTCGGCGACCTCTTGTTCAAGCTGCCTGCGTTGCATATTGAGCTGGCCCAGCGTATGACGTAGCAAACGGGCTATCCGTCCTAGCTCATCGCGCCCGTAAACCGGGATAGTCGAGTCGGTTCTCCCCAGCCCTATCTGTACCACAGCCTGATTAAGCGCGGTAAAACGCTTTACCAGCCGGGAACGGATAAAATAGTGGTTGAGTCCCCAGGCCAGCAGCAATGCCAGGAGCGTCGCCACTAAAATAAGCCCGCCGCTAACGCGAACAATCTGTTCCAGGCGTTGATTGAACGTCTGCATTTGCTGGTGACTACTACCTAACTGCGCCTCAAGCAGCGTGCGAAAGCGCCCTAGCGTAGCCTCTCTGGCGCGGCTGGCGTCCAGTAAGGCTTTTTGCGCCGCAACATAATCGCGCATGGTATCGGGCATCTTATTTTTTACCATCCCGATTTCCAATAGTTCGTCGATGGTTTGCCGCAGCGTGATCGTACTGGGCCAGTCATCCAGCGCACGAATATTCTCATCCGCCGTTTTTTTTAGGTTTTCCAGATAGCGAATATGGGTCTCCACCAACATCCCGTCATTATTGCCGGACTTGAGCTCATTCAATCTGTCGCGCAGGTCGTCAACAATCTGATTTTCAATTCGCGCCAGGGTATATACCTGTTGCTGCTCGTTCTGCACCTCGCGCGAACGTTGCAAGTACTGCGCTGCATCGCCCTGATTCGCCTCAATTTGATCGAGCAGCGTCCCCTGCTGCCAGGTAAAATCCTGTACCAGCGAATTTAGCTCCGTGGTGAAATCATCATGGAGCCAGTCAATACGAGCGGAAAGCTCGCTGACTTTCTCCCGCACCAAAAACATGTTGTAGAGGGCGTTGTCCAGCTCCGCCAGCAAGGTCCGGCTATCCTGTAAAATGACGGCCAGTTGCCGGCGTTCAGCAAGCTGAAGCCCCTGACTGAGACGCTCAATCTTATCCAGATGCTGAATAATCTGCGTACGTAACTGCAAACGTACCGTCGTGTTCGGCGCCAGCAAAAATTCATTGAGCTGATCCACGGCCAGATTCAGGTTCCCCTCAATTAAAAAAGCGGAGTGGATGCGAGGAAAATATTCATCAAGCGAATAGCGAACCTGCGAACTTTGCTCATGCCAGGAATAAAGGCTGACCATACTGACAATCAGCGTCAGTAATGCGCCCGTTAAAAATGCGCCCCGTAAACTGTTGCTGATACTGAGCTGACGAAGCCGTTGCAATAATCTCCCCTTCATTTCAGCTCTTCCAGTTTGTGAATCGCCAGCCGCTGATTGTTCAGAAACCAGATCTGCCACTCCATCATTTTTTGTTCGGCAAAGCTTTTATTATCAAACTGCGCCAGCCAGGTTTCATCTTCGCTGCTTGCCGCATCCACCGGGACGCTGGTCAATAAGGCTCTGATTTCAGGTAAGGGGCGTTTAAGCCGCGTTTCTGCGCTGTGCAACGCTCGCCATGCATCTTTAAGCTGCGCGAGACGAAAACTGATCGCGGTATCAAACATGCGTTGTACCAGTTGCTGACGCTTCAGGATCAGACGATAGTTCAACGGCGGCTGGGCCATCAAACGCTGTTGTTGCGCGGCGCGAGGATTATCGGCGCTAAGCGGTGCGACGGGATACTTACCGGTATTCGCGTCAGCCAGTATCCTTTGCCCTTTCGGACTTAATAAGTAATGAATAAAAGCACGCGCTTCGTCTGCATGACGGCTGTTTTTCAACACCGCGACGTAAGTGGGCGACACCGCAGAATACGGGAAATAGGTAAAAGTAAGATTAGGATCGTTAAGTAGCAAATTAGCATAGTTATCAATGACCGGCCCGGCAACGCCAAGCCCGCTTTTGATTTTATCCGCTACGCCGAAACTGCGAGAGGAAATCGTGACCAAATTACCCGAGATTGCCAGCAGCGTCGCCCATCCTGCCGTCCAGCCTTTTTGCTGCAACAGCGACTCCACCATCAAATGATTGGTGTCTGAGCGTGACGGACTGCTCATTAATAGAGCGCCCTGGTAACTGGGCAGGCCCATATCCTGCCAGTCGGCAGGCGGCGGAAGATGGCGCGCAGCGAGCGCTGAACGATTGATCAATAGCCCAAATCCGGATACCGCTACCGCCACTGAAGTTGAGCGGATAGAACGCGGCACCAGCTTCTGGCTGGCGGCAGGCGCGCTATCTAATAGCGCCAGCTTTTGGTGCTCCTGAAGGTGTTGCAACAGCATGGGGGATGACGTCAGGATCAGATCGACATTTTCCGCATTCGCCGTATCAAGTAATTGCTCTAAAGAACCGCTGGTGCGGTTGAGCGTACGAATCATGACGGAACCCGGCTCCGTCTGCCAGCGCTGGATAATCCAGGCGGTCGCGCTGGGTGAAAAGGTCGTTGCCATCACCAGCTCGCGGCTGTACGCCTGGCAAGAACCGAACATCGCCGCCAGCCATAGCGTAAAAGCGCCCACTCTGGCGAAACGACCACAGCATGAGAAAAGTCGATTTGTGATCCCGTTCATAAATATCGATATCACATAAAGAAAATATTGAGACAAAACTTACCCTTTTATTTCTGTTGGCATCCAGAACAGCGTTATTTGAATAATAACGGGTCCGTCGCTCGAAAACATCAATAAAGCGTATCAGATTACTGGCAGCAAATTTGTTAATATCCGCACATGCTAACGATAAAACGGCCATGCCAATAATTAAAGTTTCACCACCCCCTTCAGGATGGGTCAAAAATAACCTTTAAATTCACCCAATTGAGTCAATTTTGACACATTTCTTCGACTTGAATTTTATTGTCACTCCTTTCACTCTACCGACAAAACCTCCTGATGTTCATCTCACTATAAAATACAGGTGACTCCATGTTAACAATATTAAAAACAGGGCAATCGGCGCATAAAGTCCCACCGGAAAAAGTCCAGGCTACGTATGGTCGATATCGTATACAGGCATTGTTAAGCGTATTTCTGGGATATCTCGCTTACTATATAGTCAGAAACAACTTCACATTATCGACGCCTTATTTAAAAGAGCAATTGGATCTCAGCGCTACGCAAATCGGCCTGCTGAGTAGCTGTATGCTTATTGCTTACGGAATCAGTAAAGGCGTAATGAGCAGTCTGGCGGATAAAGCCAGCCCAAAAGTCTTCATGGCGTGCGGTCTGGTACTCTGCGCGATTGTTAACGTTGGGCTGGGATTCAGTAGCGCATTCTGGATATTTGCCGCTCTGGTGGTCTTCAATGGCCTTTTTCAGGGCATGGGCGTCGGCCCCTCGTTTATTACCATTGCAAACTGGTTCCCTCGCCGGGAACGCGGACGCGTAGGCGCCTTCTGGAATATCTCGCATAACGTTGGCGGCGGGATCGTCGCGCCTATCGTCGGTGCGGCTTTTGCGATATTGGGCAGCGAACACTGGCAAAGCGCCAGTTATATCGTTCCGGCCTGCGTCGCCGTCATTTTTGCCTTAATTGTTCTGGTATTGGGAAAAGGTTCGCCGCGCGAAGAAGGTCTTCCCTCCCTGGAACAGATGATGCCGGAAGAAAAAGTCGTACTGAAAACGAAGAATACGGCAAAAGCGCCGGAAAATATGAGCGCATGGCAAATCTTCTGTACTTATGTGCTGCGCAATAAAAATGCCTGGTATATTTCGCTGGTGGATGTCTTCGTCTATATGGTGCGGTTTGGCATGATTAGCTGGTTGCCTATCTATCTGTTGACAGTAAAACACTTTTCAAAAGAACAGATGAGCGTCGCGTTTCTCTTTTTCGAATGGGCGGCGATTCCCTCTACGCTACTGGCAGGCTGGCTGTCAGATAAACTGTTTAAGGGCCGCAGAATGCCGTTAGCCATGATTTGCATGGCGCTGATTTTTGTCTGTCTGATCGGATACTGGAAAAGTGAATCTTTGCTGATGGTAACGATTTTCGCCGCCATTGTAGGTTGTCTGATTTACGTCCCGCAATTCCTCGCGTCCGTACAGACAATGGAGATAGTCCCCAGCTTTGCCGTAGGTTCCGCCGTCGGATTACGTGGGTTCATGAGCTATATTTTCGGCGCCTCGTTGGGCACCAGCCTGTTTGGCGTCATGGTGGATAAACTGGGCTGGTACGGCGGATTTTATCTTCTGATGGGCGGTATTGTGTGCTGCATTCTATTCTGTTACCTCTCCCATCGCGGCGCGCTGGAACTAGAACGTCAGCGCCAGAATGCGTTACATAATCAGGACTCGCTGCAGCTTGCGGACGCGCAATAAACGATTAGCCTTCCCGGGGAACAGAAGCGCCGACATTGTCGGCGCTATCTATTCGCTGACATCGTGTATACCAAAAATAATTCGAGTTGCTTAAAAGCGGCAAGGGAGTGAGTCCCCGGGAGCATAGATAACGATGTGACTGGGGTGAGCGACGTCCCGTCAGGGCGAGGCCCATGAATGGGCCGAGTAATCCATAGCCAACACATCAGCAACTTGAAGTATGAAGGGTATGTACTGACTAACGCTTACCGTATCCCACCATAAAGCGAATAATTAACCCACATGCCGGTGCGAGAAAAAGCAATAATCCGCTAACGATGTCATCGCCATCCTGCAGCCATACATTGAGTAAATAAATCAGCGCGGCAAGGATAACCATTCCCGTAAAAGAAGAAACCGCAGAAAAAGCCCCCATCACCTGACCGATATAGCCACTCACGGCAAGTATACTTATTGCAAGAAATGTCCATAAATAGATCATCTATAATACCTCCTGTCTATGGCAAGGCTTCCATATAGCCTTACGGTCCCTCTCACTTCTCCTTTAAGATAAACCTTATCAGCACGTCATTTCCATAACATTTATCTCACATTTTATTTTTCTAATCATTTTTCAATGACCTTCGTCTGAAATAAAATTATTACTGTAAAAACAATGCATTAAAAATAATGATTAGCTTATTTTTGCTACGGAAGAAATATTTACGCTTCTTGATAAAGAATTTCTGGGCGCGAGTAAATAACTGGTGGTACATTAGCCTGCCTGGCGTTCATGCCCTCGTGGTTTAGTACTGACTTAGTTTTACACTCCTTACGGGAACCATTGTCGTACATGATGGCCTAACTATACGCAAATCATTCAAGTTACCCTGATGAGCTTACTCAAGTAAGTGCTTCGGATAAGCGAACGCAACTTGAAGGATGATGCGTATTTCAGAGTGTACCGCTGCGGATAATGACTCTTCTGCGATACATTATTTTCGTATCTACAGAAGGTATTTTATGTTTTCTCAAAGCAAATTTTCACGCGCGTTTTTGCACCCGCGCTACTGGCTGACGTGGTTTGGCGTTGGCGTCCTCTGGTTACTGGTGCAGCTTCCCTACCCGGTTTTGCGTTTTCTGGGCACCCGCACCGGTAAACTGGCGCGCCCCTTCCTGAAGCGACGTGAGTCGATCGCCCAGAAAAATATTGAACTCTGTTTTCCGACCCTCTCCCGGGAAGAAAGGGAAAAACTGATCGCCGAGAATTTCCACTCTCTTGGCATGGCGCTGCTTGAAACGGGCATGGCCTGGTTCTGGCCTGATAGCCGGGTTCGCAAATGGTTTGATGTGGACGGGCTGGACAACCTTACCCGTGCGCAGGCGCAAAATCGCGGCGTAATGGTCGTTGGCGTGCATTTTATGTCGCTGGAATTGGGAGGCCGGGTAATGGGTCTCTGCCAGCCGATGATGGCGACCTATCGTCCGCATAACAATCCGCTCATGGAGTGGGTGCAGACGCGCGGTCGTATGCGCTCAAATAAAGCGATGATCGGCAGAAACAATCTGCGCGGCATTGTGGGCGCGCTAAAAAAAGGGGAAGCCGTTTGGTTTGCTCCCGACCAGGACTACGGTCCTAAAGGCAGCTCCTTTGCGCCATTTTTCGCGGTTGAAAACGTCGCCACCACCAACGGTACCTATGTACTGTCCAGGCTGTCTGGCGCCGCCATGTTGACCGTTACAATGGTAAGGAAATCCGATAACTCGGGTTATCGTCTGTATATTACCCCTGAAATGGAAGGTTACCCGGCAGATGAAAATCAAGCCGCTGCCTATATGAATAAAATTATTGAGAAAGAGATCATGCGCGCCCCGGAGCAATATCTCTGGATTCATCGCCGTTTCAAGACTCGCCCGTTGGGAGAAGCGTCACTCTACATCTGAAAAAGGCCGCAAGGCCTTTTATTTTGTCATTCCGCATTGCCATAATATTCATATCGTAAATTACTCATTCCTGCTTTTAGCGATAAGTCTCCTGTTTACAGGCGATTTTTTACTGTGTCGGCGGCGTCGCTCAATAGCGATTCATCACTGTCAGAAATTAAACTGTCGCCGATTCCCGACACTTGTAAGTTACTAAAAGTAAATAAGAAAATGCCTCTTGTTTCACCTCATTTTTAGGCGTACATTAGCGCCGTCTGGAGCGATGACGCGCAGAATTCTGAGGTGATGCAGGCGGTCGAAACACGAATAATTCTCAATTTCGTATTGTCCGGCATCAACTCTCTATAATCAGGTAAGTGTAAGTTCATTTAGGCGTACGACAGGTACGCGGAGAGATGAAACGTGAAATATTTCTTTATGGGCATTTCATTTATGGTCATCGTTTGGGCCGGTACTTTCGCCCTGATGATTTAAAAGTACAATGCAAAGAAAAACAGGAGCCATGGGGCTCCTGTTTGCTTTTCTACTCCGTGCTCGCTTCAACGGGTTTTGGATGTGACGGCAGCACGCCATCAGCGCGGAACATCGCTTTAATCCCTCTGACGGCCTGGCGAATGCGGTCGCGATTCTCTATTAATGCAAAGCGTACATGGGTGTCGCCATAATCACCAAAGCCTATCCCTGGAGAAACGCAAACCTTCGCCTCATTCAGCAGCTTCTTGGCAAACTCAAGCGATCCCATCGCCGCATATTGCTCCGGGATTTTCGCCCAGACGTACATTGAGGCTTTCGGCATTTCAACCATCCAGCCCGCCTCATGCAGCCCCTTCACCAGCACATCGCGACGACGTTTATACTGCTCGGCGATATCGCGCACGCACTGCTGATCGCCTTCCAGAGCGGCGATAGCCGCCACCTGAAGCGGGGTAAAGGTGCCATAATCGTGATAACTTTTAATGCGCGCCAGCGCGCTGACCAGGGTTTTATTGCCCACCATAAACCCAATACGCCAGCCCGCCATATTATAGCTTTTCGACAGTGTGAAAAATTCGACCGCCACGTCGCGCGCGCCAGGCACCTGCATAATGGATGGCGCTTTCCAGCCGTCGTACACGATATCGGCATACGCCAGATCGTGCACTACCAGCACATCATAACGTTTAGCCAGAGCGACCACTTTTTCAAAAAATTCCAGTTCGACGCACTGGGCCGTAGGGTTAGACGGAAAACCCAAAATCATCATTTTCGGTTTCGGATAACTTTCGCGAATAGCGCGCTCCAGCTCGTTGAAGAAATCCACCCCCTCTACCAATGGAACCGAACGCACCTGCGCCCCGGCGATAACGGCGCCATAGATATGAATCGGGTAACTGGGGTTCGGCACCAGAACCGTATCACCATGATCCAGCGTCGCCAGCATTAAATGCGCCAGTCCCTCTTTGGAACCGATGGTCACAATCGCTTCGGTTTCCGGATCGATATCGACATCATAACGTTCCTGATACCAGTGAGAAATCGCGCGGCGTAAGCGCGGTATGCCGCGAGACGTGGAATAACCGTGCGTATCCGGACGCTGCGCGACGGTGCAAAGTTTTTCGACAATGTGGGGAGGGGTTGCGCCATCAGGATTACCCATACTGAAATCAATAATATCTTCGCCGCGCCGACGCGCAGCCATTTTGAGTTCAGCGGTGATGTTAAAAACATAGGGCGGAAGGCGATCGATACGCGTAAAGCGACGTTCAGGGCGGAAGTCAGCCATAATATCCTCAGATTAACGTTAGCGCCCGGACCGTCCGAGCGACGCTGCCACGATGGTGGCTCCTTTAGAAAATAGCCTGAAAATTTTCTTCCTGTCGAGAGGCTAATGAAAATATTTTTAGCGACAAAAAAGAGGAACAAGCGTAAAAACTTACTTTTTAAGCGTGTCCGTTATAACATCAAATAAATCATATTATTAACAAATTGATATCATTGAATTTACGTAACGTGGCGCAGCCGACGATAATTTCCTGTCAATAAACCTTATCTCAAATAATCCCCTTTTGATTTTGTGGTTTTTCCTCTTTAATCAAAACCCTTACTAACGCTAATGGTATTCGATCATGTCATATTGCGGTATTTTTCAGAGACATTTCCCCGAAAATAAAGATCCTTTCCGGCAAGCTGCCGCGATAAAACCGTAAATAAGGCAGCGAACCGGGTACGTATAATAAAATAAATCCCTGTTTTCGCCTGACTAACCGCCATGACGTGATGACTCAACGCACTGGTGTTTGACCTTTCGCTCAGCAAGAGTAAAGTGAAATAATTCAGTCAGTTGAAGTATTCATGCACAGGAACGGCAATGAAAAAAACCGCGTGAGGCACGCGGTTTGAGACTGGCAAGAGAATGATTAATTGCCTGATGACGCTGCGCTTATCAGGCCTACAGATGACACACTTTTGTAGGCCGGATAAGGCATTTATGCCACCATCTGGCTTATAGAATATGACCTAATGTCTGGCGCAGATGCGCGCCGGAACCTAACAAGCCAGGATTATCATGGACAATCAGATAGACCGGAATACCGTGTACATAATCTTTAAAGCGGCCTTTATCTTCAAAGCCACCACGGAAGCCGGACGCTTTAAAAAATTCCAGGAAGCGCGGGACAATACCGCCAGCGATATAAACGCCGCCAAATGTCCCCATAGTTAACGCCAGATCGCCGCCAAATCGCCCCATGATGACGCAAAAGAGCGATAACGCGCGGCGACAATCGATACAGCTATCCGCCAGGGCGCGTTCGGTAATATCTTTCGGGCGCAGATTTTCCGGCAGACGGTTGTCGGACTTAACAATCGCCCGGTAAAGATTCACCAGCCCGGGGCCAGACAGCACGCGCTCGGCGGAAACATGGCCAATTTCGGCGCGCAATATTTCCAGAATCATAGCTTCTTCTTCGCTATTAGGCGCAAAATCGACATGCCCGCCTTCGCCCGGAAGGCTAATCCAACGCTTATCCACATGCACCAGATGCGCCACGCCCAAGCCGGTTCCCGCGCCATACACCGCAATAGGTTTGCCGTCTACCGGTTCGCCGCCGCCGAACTGAATTAAATGCTCTTTTTTTAGCATCGGGATCGCCATCGACACGGCGGTGAAATCGTTAATGATTTCCAGATGGCTAAAGCCGAGATTTTTTTTCATTTCCGCAATAGAAAAAGCCCAGGTATGGTTAGTCATCGCTACCCAGTCACCGGTAATCGGGCAGGCTATGGCGATACAACCATCTTCCACGTTGACGCTATGCTCATCGAGATAAACGCGCACCACGGCCTCAAGACTGGGATAATCCAGGCCGGAATACGTTTTGGCCTGCGAGATTTCTCCACTGGCGATATCACACAGGGCAAGACGCGCATTCGTGCCGCCTACATCTCCTACTAAAGCATACTTTGTCATTCTTCTACTGCTCCGCTAAAGTCAAAATAAGTCTTTGTCACACTGTAAATTCATGGGGGCATAACAACAACGGCCATCAGGCTGACTGCCTATAAATATAGATCTTCATCACAGAATTACTTTCTTGTTTCAGCACCAATTGCAGCAATGCCGTCGGGCAGGCTGTGCAAAATAGGTATACGACCCCGTGTAAGGAAGAGATTATGTTCCACCCGCGTGCCCGAACGATGCTGCTGCTGTCGCTCCCCGCACTGATTATTGGCGTAGCGTCAAGCCTGGTTTTAATCGCCTCGATGAAAGTCGCGTCGGTTTTTCAGCAATTTCTTTGGCAACGACTGCCCGCCAGCATCGGCATCGCTTATGATTCGCCGTTCTGGATAGTGGGTATGCTCACGCTAACCGGGATCGTGGTGGGTTTGATTATCCGTTACAGTCCCGGACACGCTGGCCCCGATCCGGCCATCGAACCGTTAATCAGTATGCCGGTCTCGCCATCTGCGCTGCCCGGGCTGCTTCTCGCCTTAATCATCGGCCTTGCTGGTGGGGTAAGTTTGGGGCCAGAGCATCCGATAATGACAATAAATATCGCGCTGGCGGCGGCTTTCGGTTCCCGCCTGTTTCCGCGTATCACGGCGTTAGACTGGACGATTCTGGCCTCAGCGGGCACCATCGGCGCGCTATTCGGCACGCCCGTCGCCGCAGCGCTGATTTTTTCGCAAACCCTTAGCGGCTCTAACGATATTCCCATGTGGGATCGCCTGTTTGCGCCGTTAATGGCGGCAGCGGCGGGGTCACTCACCACCAGCCTGTTCTTTCATCCGCATTTTTCGTTACCCATCGCCCATTACACGCAGATGCGGCTGGTGGACATTGCCAGCGGAGCGATCGTCGCGGCGATCGCCATTGCCGCCGGGATGGTCGCCGTCTGGTGCCTTCCGCGTCTGCATGAGTTGCTGCACCGCCTGAAAAATCCGGTCCTGATTCTCGGCATTGGCGGTTTTATACTGGGTATTCTGGGCGTCATTGGCGGGCCGCTTACCCTCTTTAAAGGACTGGACGAAATGCAACAAATGGCGTTTAGCCAGACGTTGGGCGCGGGAGATTATTTTACCTTAGCCGTCGTCAAACTCGCCGCGCTGGTCATCGCGGCGGCGAGCGGCTTTCGCGGCGGGCGCATTTTTCCGGCTGTGTTTATCGGCGCGGCGCTGGGGCTCATGCTCCATGCCCATGTTGAGGCCGTACCCGCGGCGATTACCGTCTCCTGCGCGATTCTTGGCTTAGTGCTGGTAGTGACACGTGACGGCTGGCTCAGTCTGTTTATGGCGGCAGTCGTCGTACCGGATACCAATCTGCTGCCGCTGCTCTGCATTGTGATGCTCCCCGCCTGGCTATTGCTGGCGGGAAAACCGTTGCTGGCCGCCAACCGTCACGAACCCTAATCCGGCGCAGCGGGGGCCATTATCCCCCGTTGCGAGCTTCAAGCGCCCGGGTCACGGTACGCAGTAATTCCGGCAGATCGGCTTTTGGCAACATCACTTCAATAAATGACAGACGTTGTGGGCGCACCAGACGTTCGAGGACCTCCGCCAGTTGGATAGCCTGCGTCACCCGCCAGCACTCCGCCTGTTGCGCCGCGTTTAGCGCCGATGGTATCTGCGTCCAGTTCCAGCTCGCGATGTCGTTATACCGCTGGGCCGCGCCGTGAATGGCGCGCTCTACGGTATAGCCGTCATTGTTGAGCAGCAGGATGACCGGCGCCTGCCCGTCGCGTAACATCGAGCCCATCTCCTGAATCGTGAGCTGCGCCGCGCCATCGCCGATAATCAGAATCACCCGCCGATCGGGACAGGCGGTTTGCGCGCCAAACGCGGCGGGCAAGGAATAGCCGATAGACCCCCACAGCGGCTGAACCACAACTTCCGCGCCGTCAGGAAGCGACAGCGCGGCAGCGCCAAAGGCGGCGGTCCCTTGGTCGACAAGGACAATATCGCCGGGTTTGAGATACTGCTGTAAAGTTTGCCAGAAGCTTTCCTGGGTCAGTTCTCCCTTATCAATCCGCACTGGCTGTCCGGCGGAACGCGTCGGCGGCGGCGCAAAAGCGCATTCCAGGCACAGTTCGCGCAGCGTAGACACCGCCTGCGCCATCGGGAGGTTGAACCAGGTTTCGCCGATGCGCGACGCGTAAGGCTGAATCTCCAGCGTGCGTTCCGCCGGCAATTGTTGGGTAAATCCGGCCGTAAGGGTATCGACAAAACGGGTGCCGACGCAGATAACCCTATCGGCGTCCTCTATGGCCTGACGCACTTCTTTGCTGCTGGCGCCAGCGCTATAGGTGCCAACGAAGTTCGGGTGCTGCTCATCAAAAAGCCCCTTCCCCATCAGTAGTGTCGCATGAGCGATGGGCGTTTCCGCCATCCAGCGCTGCAACAGTGGTCGTAAACCAAAACGCCCGGCAAGAAAGTCGGCCAATAGCGCAATGCGCCGACTGTTCATCAGGCACTGACGGGCGTGGTAACGAAAAGCCGTCTCCACACCGCTTTGCGCTTCATGCACGGGCAACGCCAGCGCCTCCGTAGGCGGGATGGCCGTTTTTTTCGCCACGTCGGCGGGCAACATGATGTATCCTGGCCTGCGTGCGGCAAGCATTTCACCCAATACACGGTCAATCTCGAAACAGGCGTTCTGTTCATCCAATATTGAGCTGGCAACAGATATCGCCTGACTCATGCGATAAAAATGACGAAAATCGCCGTCACCGAGGGTATGGTGCATCAATTCGCCACGCTGCTGCGCAGCGCTACAGGGCGCGCCGACGATATGCAAGACCGGGACATATTCCGCGTAACTGCCCGCGATACCGTTAATAGCGCTAAGTTCTCCCACGCCAAAGGTGGTGAGTAGCGCTCCAGCGCCCGACATGCGCGCATAACCGTCCGCGGCATAAGCGGCGTTCAGCTCATTAGCGCATCCCACCCAACGCAAGGTCGGGTGGTCAATCACATGGTCAAGAAACTGCAAGTTATAATCGCCCGGTACGCCAAAAAGATGGCCAATGCCGCATCCTGCCAGTCTGTCCAGCAAATAGTCGGCCACGGTATAGGGGTTTTGCATGACAGCTTTCCTTCTGACGTTGACATTATGTTGAGTATTAAGGAATGGCGATGGCTGTCCAGCACGACGGGGATGAAAGCCTGGAAAACAATGTTTACAGCGGCGAACAGTAAAATCCGGATACCGCCTGGCGAGTGTAACCGTATACACTATTTATTCACGCCACAGGGGGAAAGGTCATGATTTATCAGCCCGATGAAAATCGTTATCACACAATGGAGTATCGTCGCTGCGGGCGCAGCGGCGTCAAACTTCCCGCCATTTCGCTGGGGTTATGGCACAACTTCGGCGATGCGACACGGGTAGAAAATAGCCGGGCGCTGCTGCAACGCGCGTTCGATCTGGGCATTACCCACTTTGATCTCGCCAATAATTATGGGCCGCCGCCGGGCTCCGCAGAATGCAATTTTGGCCGCATTCTGCAGGAAGATTTTTTACCGTGGCGTGATGAATTGATCATCTCCACCAAAGCGGGCTACACCATGTGGGATGGCCCTTATGGCGACTGGGGTTCACGGAAATACCTTATCGCCAGCCTCGATCAAAGCCTGAAACGTATGGGGCTGGAGTATGTCGACATCTTTTATCACCATCGTCCCGATCCCGAAACGCCGCTTAAAGAGACGATGAAAGCGTTAGATCACCTTGTGCGCCAGGGCAAAGCGTTGTACGTGGGGATCTCTAACTATCCTGCCGATCTGGCCAGACAAGCTATCGATATTCTGGAGGATCTCGGCACGCCTTGCCTGATTCATCAGCCTAAATATTCGCTTTTTGAGCGTTGGGTAGAGGACGGGCTGCTGGCGCTGTTGCAGGAAAAAGGCGTCGGTAGTATTGCCTTCTCGCCGCTGGCGGGCGGGCAGCTCACTGACCGTTATCTGAATGGCATTCCGGAAGATTCCCGCGCGGCGAGCGGAAGCCGTTTCCTTAAACCAGAACAGATTACCGCCGACAAACTGGAAAAAGTTCGCCAGTTGAATGAACTGGCTGCGCGACGGGGCCAAAAATTGTCTCAGATGGCGCTCGCCTGGGTGCTGCGTAACGATAACGTTACCTCGGTACTGATTGGCGCCAGCAAACCGTCGCAAATCGAAGACGCCGTGGGAATGCTGGCCAATCGCCGTTTTTCAGCGGCGGAATGTGCAGAAATTGACGCTATTCTGGAGGGCCGGTTTTAGCAAAAAATGCTCTCCTTCATGATTTAAGAGTTAAGGCGATGAAACAAATCTTTACTGCTTTGTAATATTGCATTAACAGGCCGGCGACGGCTCGATCGTGAAGGAGAGAAAGTATGTTCAGGTCACTGATTCTGGCGGCAGCCTTGCTGGCTTTTACACCGCTTGCCGCGAATGCGGGCGAAATCACCCTGTTGCCCTCAATTAAATTACAGATTGGCGATCGCGATGATTACGGTAACTACTGGGACGGTGGTCGCTGGCGCGACCGTGATTACTGGCACAACCATTATGAATGGCGTAAAAATCGCTGGTGGCGTCATGACAACGGCTATCATCGCGGCTGGGATAAGCGTAAAGCGTATGAACGCGGTTATCGGGAAGGCTGGCGCGATCGCGACGATCATCGTGGGCGAGGCCGGGGTCACAAACATCATCACTAAGCCTCCTGCTGAATAATAGCCCGATGACGCCCACGCATCGGGCCTGCTATCTTTCTGTCTTTATGACAATCCCATTACCGTTCCAACCAGCAACCAGATATTCAGGGCGACGACCAGCACGACAATTATCCAGCCAATCTGTTTTACCCGCCGCGTGTTCACCAGCTCGCCCATTAGCGTAGCGTTACTGGTGAAAATCAGGAGCGGCACCAGCGCCAGCGCAATACCAAAACTCAGCAGCACCTGGCTCATCACCAGAATTCGGGTAGGGTCCAGCCCCATCAAAATCACAATAAATGAGGGCAGCATGGTAATGGTGCGCCGTACCCACAGCGGAATGTGAAAACGGACAAACCCTTGCATCACCACCTGCCCCGCCAGAGTCCCTACCACGGTGGAGGAAAGCCCTGCCGCTACCAGACTAAGACCAAACACCGTTGCCGCCGCATGGCTTAGTAACGGTTCCAGCGTCAGGTATGCCTGATCGAGGTCGGCGATGCCAGTGTGGCCGCTAAAATGAAACGCCGCCGCGGAGGTCGCCATCATTGCCAGATTGACAAAACCGGCAATCGTCATGGCAATAGCGACATCCCATTTTGTTGCTGAGTACCGTTGTTGCCGCGTTCCGTCGTGCAGATGCTGCGTTAATGACGAGTGCAGATAAATCACGTGCGGCATAATCGTCGCGCCAAGCACGCCGGCGGCTAAGAATACGGCTTCCGGGTTCGGTAGCGCCGGGATAACCATTCCTTTTCCGAGCTGCGCCATATCAGGCTGAGAGAAAAACAGCTCCACAATGTAAGCAGCGGCGACAAAAAGCAGTAAACCGCCGATGACTTTTTCAAGCGGTTTTTGACCGCGGCGTTGTAACATTAAAATCAGAAACGTCGCGATACCGGTCAATACCGCGCCCTGTAATAAAGAGACGCCCAGGATCAGCTTAAAACCTATTGCCGCGCCGATAAATTCAGCTAAATCGGTGGCCATCGCGATGATTTCCGCCTGTACCCAGTAAAACCAGACTACCGGGCGCGGATAATGGTCGCGAATTTGCTCCGCCAGGTTTTTGCCCGTGGCGATTCCGAGTTTTGCCGAAAGGATTTGAATCAGCATCGCCATCAGGTTCGCCCAGACCACCACCCAGAGTAGCTGGTAGCCAAAGCTGGCGCCGGCCTGAATATTGGTCGCGAAGTTACCGGGATCGATATAACCAATCGCGGCAATGAACGCAGGTCCCATTAATGCGAGCCTTAGCTTGCGCGCCGCCCGTCCGCTGCTATTCTCTACGCGATTGTCAGTCATCTTTTGCCTCAAAAACATAGCCTTTGCTATGTTTTATGCTATGTTCATTGATAATGATTATCAAGTGCATTTCAATGGGTACGGGTGATTACTTTGATAGTGTGAAACGATAGACCGATACGATGGCGACCTGTATCAGAACAGTTTGGCTTAACATTACAAGATTAGCACACTGATATAACTTTTCATTTTCATATTCAGTACAGTAAAAGTGTATTACAGATCACTAATTTTGAATCTCGTCACAGGTCCTTATTATAGTGTGTGTTGGATCTCGTTTTCTTTACGGCTGTTGCATAGAATGTGCACGAAAATTAAACCTGCCTCATATTTGGAGCAAATATGGACCGCGTCCTTCATTTTGTCCTGGCGCTTGCCGTTGTTGCGGTACTCGCACTGCTGGTTAGCAGCGACCGTAAAAAAATTCGCATTCGTTACGTCATTCAGTTACTTGTTATCGAAGTATTACTGGCCTGGTTCTTCCTGAACTCGGATGTTGGCCTTGGCTTCGTAAAAGGTTTCTCCGAGATGTTTGAAAAACTGCTCGGATTTGCCAACGAAGGGACAAACTTCGTCTTCGGCAGTATGAACGATCAAGGTTTGGCGTTCTTCTTCCTGAAAGTATTGTGCCCGATCGTCTTTATTTCCGCGTTGATCGGTATTCTTCAGCATATCCGTGTTCTGCCAGTGGTCATCCGCGCTATTGGTTTCCTGCTGTCCAAAGTAAACGGTATGGGCAAACTGGAATCTTTTAACGCCGTCAGCTCGCTGATCCTCGGCCAGTCTGAGAACTTTATCGCTTATAAAGATATCCTCGGCAAAATGTCCCGTAACCGCATGTACACCATGGCTGCAACGGCGATGTCGACCGTTTCCATGTCTATTGTGGGCGCGTATATGACCATGCTGGACCCTAAATATGTGGTCGCAGCGCTGGTTCTGAACATGTTCAGCACCTTTATCGTACTGTCGCTGATCAACCCCTATACCGTTGATGCCAGCGAAGAAAATATTCAGATGTCGAACCTGCATGAAGGCCAAAGTTTCTTCGAAATGCTGGGCGAGTACATTCTGGCAGGTTTTAAAGTGGCGATTATCGTCGCGGCGATGCTGATCGGCTTCATCGCGCTGATCGCGGCGCTGAACGCGCTGTTCGCAACGGTTACCGGTTGGTTCGGTTACAGCATCTCCTTCCAGGGCATTCTGGGTTACATCTTCTACCCGGTCGCATGGGTAATGGGCGTACCGTCCAGTGAAGCGCTGCAGGTAGGAAGTATCATGGCGACCAAACTGGTTTCCAACGAATTCGTGGCGATGATGGATCTGCAGAAAATCGCCTCTACCCTCTCTCCACGCGCTGAAGGCATTATCTCCGTCTTCCTGGTGTCCTTCGCGAACTTCTCTTCCATCGGTATTATTGCGGGCGCGATTAAAGGCCTGAACGAAGAGCAAGGCAACGTGGTTTCCCGTTTTGGTCTGAAGCTGGTGTACGGTTCTACGCTGGTGAGCGTACTGTCCGCCTCTATCGCGGCGCTGGTACTGTAAGTCTGCGTTTAATGTAGAAACCGGGGAGCTATCCCCGGTTTTTTTATGCCGCTTATTTACCTAACGGGCGCGGGCGGCCAATCAGATATCCCTGCAAACTGTGTACGCCAAGCTGCAATAGCAGATCGCGCTGCGCAGGCGTTTCAACAAACTCAGCCACGACGCTCAACGATTTCGCTTTCGCTAAATCAGTGATGGATTTCACGATCATCGCATCCAGGGAGTCCGTCAGAATATCTTTTACGAAACAACCGTCGATTTTAATGATGTCCGCCTTGAGGCGTTTTAGCCGTTCATAGTTTGCATAACCAGTACCGAAATCATCAATGGCGATTTTTAGGCCAAACTTACGCAGCTGGTTGATATTGTGCATACTGATTTCGGAATGAGAGAAGGCCTGTTCTTCAGTAATTTCGATGATGACCGAAGCTGGCGGGACGCCATAGCGTTTAAAAAGCTGCATAATGCGCGACGCCGTCTCTTTTTGCAGCAGCGTCAGCGGCATCAAATTAACCGAGAAACGCGCCCCCTGCTCCGCCGAAGGATGCGCGGACAACCATTGCAGGAGCGCTTCCATCACCTGCATATCAAACCGTACACTCAGGTTAAACTGGGCGATAAGCGGAATGAACTGATTGGGCATCATGATACCGTCGTCGCACCGAAGCCGCGTCAGAATCTCGTCATACCCTTTTCCCTGCGCGTCGCGAATGGGTTGCGCATACAAAACCAGCGCACCACGCTCCAGCGCCTGACGGATTTTCTGCAACCGCAGCACCCGTTCCGTCGTCTGCCCGGAAGCGGCTTCAATACTCTGGGTCAGTGCAAGCACCCGACGATGCGAACAAGATTGCTCCGCCAGCCAGCTTAACTGCCCCAACAGCGGTTGCAAGGTTTCCTGGCGACCATCGAATGTTCCCCACGATGCGCCGTATTCCATGTCCAGACCGGTATTGTTCCAGTAAATTTTGCGGTTATTAAGCACATTGAGCATATATTGCAGGCGGGCTTCCGTCTCCGGTCCCGTCAATACCAGCAATAACTCACTGCCCGGCAGATGGAAAATTTTCTCCTTTTCCAGCAGCAGCGGCTGCAACACGCGAAACACCTCGCGTTCGCAATGCACGCGCATCTGCATACCGTAATGACGGCTCAGAAATTCCAAGTTTTCCATGCGTAAATAACACACGCTTTGCCCGGCATCCTGTAAAAGAAACTGCTCCAGCGCACGCAGGTTAGGCAGCTGCGTCAACGGATCGGTCAACGCCTGCGAGTGCCATTGTCGATTCAACCATTCGCTACGCTGATTAATCCGCGCCATGTACAACAAACAAATACTAAAAGAAATGAGAACTGAAAGGATAAATGCCAGCGAATATTCTGAGCCCACGCCCTGCAGAAAATTGCGGTTATAGCTAAGCAGGAATAGCGCAGTGAGAGCCCAACTAAAATTCAATAGCGGATAGCTGATTTTCCCCACGCCGATGGTAAATCCAATGAACAGGACTGGCACCAGATAGCCAGCAATATACTTTGTCTCGAAAGGCGTACACAGCACCGCTAATAGCGTCGCCAGAGTGGCAAACCAGAGAAGCGTAAACAGGCGTTTTTCTTTGGCGAGATAAGGAGCGATATCCCTCCGCCAGAAAATACGAATATAGTGCGGGCTGACTATCATCCGCAGCGGATAATAGAAAAAGAGGGTAAAAATAAGCGCGGCAGAAATCAGACTCAATAAATCAACAATCGAGAAAATAGCGGTGCCGGTGCCAAAGAAGGTAGAGATGGTCACCGGGAAAGCCAGGTAGTGCCCCGCCAGATGCATACTGATTTTTATGCCAAACGGCGTCATTAACCCTAACCAGAAAACGCGTAGCCAGATGCCTTGGTTGGGTATTCCGTAGCGCCAGCGCGCGCCCAGCTGCCAGCGTACGATAGCGCAAACCAGCAACACGGGAAACGTCTGGCAAAATAGCAGCACCATCGCCTGTGGCAGAGGTAAATGAAAATTCCATTCATTAGTCAACATCATTCCGCCTACCATCGGCGCGACGCCACGGCGGCCAAATAAGAACAGCACGGAAAACATGACGCAGAGCGGTAGCCAGGCCAGAAAGATATAGCTGGAATCAATTGTGGCGCGGGGAGAAATGAGACGAGATAGCAGAATAGCCGGAACGGTCAGGCAGAAAGCCAGTAAAAATATTTTTATATTTTTTAATACGTTACACTTATCCGGCATTGCTTTAATGCTCACATCATTATATAAGGCGCATGAATAATAAGTATATTCGCATTATGAAGCAATCTAACAAAAGCTCATATTGACCGCAAAAGCAGCGGCAAACAAACGCACCTGAAGAACAGATCAGACGCCATGAATTTCGTGACAAAAAGCAAAAACCCCCGCTTTTCAGCGAGGGTTTGAATATTGGTGGAGCTAAGCGGGATCGAACCGCTGACCTCTTGCATGCCATGCAAGCGCTCTCCCAGCTGAGCTATAGCCCCATAGTGCTTTTACGTATACGCCAAATTTATCGGGAGTAAATTTGGTGGAGCTAAGCGGGATCGAACCGCTGACCTCTTGCATGCCATGCAAGCGCTCTCCCAGCTGAGCTATAGCCCC
>NZ_JAMMKR010000011.1:127598-130380 GCF_051703725.1 Salmonella sp. NW645
ACTACGTAAAGCTTGTCGAGTTGACGGGCGGCATCATATGAATTCCCTCGGCATGTGTCAACGGCAAAATGAACTTGCCGAATTCAATCGCTGAAAAAGCATTCAAATAAAGGACATTGCGGCACAACTCGCATTCAGTAGTTAAACACGTCACGGTTTCGACTAAAATGGTGCTATAAAATGAACCACTAATTAACCCCACGACTATTCAGGGAATCGTTATGTTCAAGGAACGGATGACGCCAGAAGAACTCGCTAATCTCACCGGTTACAGCCGACAAACCATCAATAAATGGGTACGGAAAGAAGGCTGGGCAACATCGCCCAAACCTGGCGTCCAGGGCGGTAAAGCCCGTCTGGTTCATGTAAACGAACAGGTTCGTGAATATATCCGCAGCGCTGAACGTTCAGTTGACCATCACGCAGACACATTCACGCCTGCCAGCAACGCATCGCTTGAAGCGCTGCTTATGACGCTCGCCAAAGAGATGACCTCATCCGAGCAGAAACAGTTTACCTCTCTCCTCGTGCGTGAAGGGATTACCGGTTTGTTACAACGCTTAGGGATACGCGATAGCAAATAATATGAAAAGATTACGCAGTAAAATGACCACTGAAGAGCTGGCTGAATGCCTCGGCGTGGCCAGACAAACCGTCAATCGCTGGATCAGAGAACAACACTGGAAAACCGAAAAATTTCCCGGCGTCAAAGGCGGACGCGCAAGACTCATCCATATTGATGCCAGCGTGCGGGAGTTTATTCTCAATATTCCGGCTTTTCGCAAACTGCCTGCGTTTTATCAGGCGGAAGAGGCTTTCGCAGAATATGCGAACGCGGCGCACAGTCACGCTTATCGACAAATTATTGATGCCGTTGAAAATATGTCTGCTCAGGAACAGGAAAAACTGGCGCTGTTTTTATCGCGGGAAGGTATTCGCGGATTTCTGACGCGTTTAGGTATCAATGAGGCGGACTAACAAAGAATAAACGGCAGGCGTCTGCCCTGCCGTTTATTCTGTTTCAGCTGGCGTTACTGCTGACTTTCACGCTCGGCGATAAAGCCCAGCGCTTTGTTGATACGCTCAATGCTGCGGGTTTTACCAATCGCATGTACGGTGACATCCAGCGCAGGCGACTGCCCGGCACCGGTCACAGCCACACGCAGCGGCATCCCCACTTTACCCATCCCCACTTCCAGCTCATCCGCCGTGGCCTGAATCGCGTGGTGGACGTTTTCTGCTGACCAGTCCGTAATCGCCGACAGCTTGTCGCGCACCACTTCCAGCGGCTGACGCGCCACCGGGCGGAGGTGTTTTTTCGCCGCATCGGCGTCAAACTCGCTGAAGTCTTCATAGAAGTAGCGGCAGCTCTGCGCCATCTCTTTCAGAGTTTTGCAGCGCTCGCCCAGCAACTTCACCAGTTCAGCAAGCTGCGGGCCGTTACGGGTGTCGATATTTTCCTGCTCGATATGCCACTGCAAATGCGTCGCCACATATTCCGGCGCCAGCGTATTGATATAGTGGTGGTTCAGCCACAGCAGTTTATCGGTGTTGAACGCGCTCGCAGACTTGCTCACCGCACCGAGGGAGAACAGCTTGATCATCTCTTCGCGGGTGAAGATCTCCTGATCGCCGCTGGACCAGCCCAGACGCACCAGATAGTTCAGCAACGCTTCCGGCAGATAACCGTCATCGCGATACTGCATCACGCTCACCGCACCGTGACGTTTAGACAGCTTTTTACCGTCGTCGCCGTTAATCATCGACACATGCGCGTACATCGGCACCGGCGCGTTTAACGCTTTCAGAATGTTAATCTGGCGCGGAGTATTGTTGATATGGTCTTCGCCACGAATCACATGGGTAATTTCCATATCCCAGTCGTCCACCACCACACAGAAGTTGTAGGTCGGCGAACCGTCGGTACGACGAATGATCAGATCGTCCAGCTCCTGATTGCTGAATTCGATCGGCCCACGGATCTGATCATCAAAAATAACGGAACCGTCCTGCGGGTTAGCAAAGCGCACCACGCATGGCTCATCGTCGGCATGATGTTCGTGACTGTGGCGGCAGCGCCCGTCATAACGCGGCTTCTCGCCTTTCGCCATCTGATCTTCACGCAGTTGCTCCAGACGCTCTTTAGAGCAGTAGCATTTATAGGCCGTTCCCGCCTCCAGCATCTCGTCAATCACCGCGTTATAGCGATCAAAACGTTTGGTCTGGAAATATGGGCCTTCGTCCCATTCCAGGTTCAGCCAGTTCATACCATCCATGATGGCTTCAATGGCTTCCGGCGTGGAACGCTCAAGATCGGTGTCTTCAATACGCAGCACGAACTCACCGCCGTGGTGACGTGCGAAAAGCCAGGAATAAAGAGCAGTACGCGCGCCGCCGACGTGCAGATAACCTGTCGGGCTAGGCGCGAAGCGAGTTTTGATTTTCATGAAATGGCCTTACGTTTATAAAGATGCCGACAACCGGCAAATCCTGGAAAGATGAATAGCCTTGTATTCTATCACTGTGGCTTGATTCCTCAATGTTGATCCGGTCAGAACGCTGCGCTTTGCTATTTCCGTATAGAAATCATGCAGCGCGGGGTAATTCACGATCGTTTTGTTTAATTTTACGACGAACAAACAAAAACTTTAGAAAATGCGTTGACTCATTTTCAACTCTCCCTATAATGCGACTCCACACAGCGGGGGTGATTAGCTCAGCTGGGAGAGCACCTCCCTTACAAGGAGGGGGTCGGCGGTTCGATCCCGTCATCACCCACCAC
>NZ_JAMMKR010000012.1:0-90219 GCF_051703725.1 Salmonella sp. NW645
GAGCGGTAGTTCAGTTGGTTAGAATACCTGCCTGTCACGCAGGGGGTCGCGGGTTCGAGTCCCGTCCGTTCCGCCACCCTAATTAGGGGCGTAGTTCAATTGGTAGAGCACCGGTCTCCAAAACCGGGTGTTGGGAGTTCGAGTCTCTCCGCCCCTGCCAGAAATAATCCTTAGCATCTGCTAAGGATTTTTTTTTTGCCTGAAATTACCTGATTATCTGATCAGGTAATCGTAAGTTCCCTTCTTTTTCTTTTCATCATTTTCATTGTTCATCCAGCACATCCGTTTTTAACAGATCGCAGATCAGCGAGTATTTATCGCTGTTTTGCAGCCAAATGGCGTATAGCGGCCGTGAAAGCGTTGCGCTGTCGGCAACGGTATGTAATCCGCCCTTTTCATTTGCCCAGTTTACAGGAAGCCAGCTACAGCCATTTAATGCGCTAAGCTGCTGTCGGGCGAGTTCGGCTGAGCTGGTTGTTAATACCGGCACTTCATCTGCTGCGATCAACCCGGTTTCATGCTGTTGGAAGTCTGGGCCCCACTCCAGCCGCAGATAATTGAGTTCTGATTTCTTACGGGCAGGGCTGCTGCAATATAACGCCAAAGTGAAGTGCCCTAACAGCTGACTGCTGAACTCATCCATTTTGGGCGCTTCGGTAGTAATGAGGAGATCAAGCTGGCGTTCATGAAGTTGCTTCACAAGCGATTGCCGTTGAGCGATTCTGGCTTCGAATTGCAGGCCGCTTTGCGGCTCCTGTAGTTGGTACAGTCGCCCCAGCCAGGCGTTAAGCATACACTCCCATAAAGACGCGCTGGCGCCGATGGAAAACTCGTTATGGCGTGAGGTATGCGCCACCTCTTTACGTGCCGCCTGCCACGTATTCATCAGCGTTTCCGCATACGGTAAAAGTTTTTCGCCAGCCGTGGTTAAACGGATATTGTTTCTGTGCCGCGTAAAAAGGTTTACGCCCAGTTGATTCTCCAGTTGCCTGATACGAAAGCTCACCGCGGATTGCGTCAGGTAAAGTGCTTCTGCGGCCCGCCCGAAATGGCGTGTCCGGCTAACTTCCAGGAAAGTTTTTAACAATTCCGTATCCACTGTGCTCTCCACAAAATTATTTGTCGTTATGATTTAAATGTTTTGTTTTACACTCTGTCAAGCGTAACTAATACTCCGCGCCATAAATAGCTCAGACAAAGAATTAGGAGCGTGCAGGATGGCGGAAAGCTTTACGACGACTAATCGATATTTTGACAATAAACATTATCCACGTGGATTCTCTCGTCACGGTGATTTCACGATTAAAGAGGCACAACTGCTTGAGCGTCATGGTCATGCCTTTAATGATCTGGATCTTGGCAAGCGTGAGCCTGTGACTGAAGAAGAGAAGCTGTTTGTAGCGGTATGTCGCGGCGAACGCGAGCCGGTAACGGATGCAGAACGCGTCTGGTCCAAGTATATGACGCGTATCAAGCGTCCAAAACGCTTCCACACCTTGTCTGGCGGCAAGCCGCAAGTTGAAGGCGCAGAAGACTACACCGAAGCTGATGATTAATAAAAAGGGCGTAATGCCCTTTTTTTACGCCAACAGCTTTTGCAAATGAATTAACAATCTGTCTATCGCCCGATAGCTTACCGCCTCCTGCAAATGCTGACGCGAGATCTGGTCAGCCAGTTCTATGTCGGCAATGGTTCTGGCCACTTTTAGTAAACGCTGCCAGGCGCGAATGGATAATCCAAGATGCACCAGCGTGTCTTCAAGCCAGCGGGCGTCATCGTGATGCAAAATACAATATTTTTGGATTTCGCGACCCTCCAGACGCGCGTTTAACTTCTTCTGCCGTCGGTACTGCCGTTCATGGGCGGCGATGACCCGCTTTTTTACCGTAGCGCTGCTCTCACCCTTTGAGGCGTGTTGGCTAAGAATCCCGGGCGGTGGAAGCGGTATCTCAAGCGAAAGGTCAAAACGATCAAGAAACGGGCCTGACAACCGATTAAGGTAACGTAGTGTCTGTTCTGGCGTGCAGCGATTATGGTTTCCCTGATAATGTCCGGTCGGGCTGGGATTCATTGCGGCGATTAACTGGAACCTGGCAGGGTACGTTATTTTCGCTCTGGTACGGGATAAATGAATTTGACCGGATTCTATAGGTTCACGTAGCGCATCCAGTGTGCGTCGTTCAAATTCAGGCAATTCATCAAGGAACAAAATTCCGTTGTGCGCCAGCGATATCTCTCCCGGGGCGGGTATTGCGCCGCCGCCGACCATAGCAGTAAGTGAGGCGCTATGATGAGGTGAGCGAAAGGGACGTTGCTGCCATCGTTTTTGTACCGTATCGGCATTAACCAGACTGAGGATCGCGGCGCTTTCCAACGCCTCTTCATTGCTTAATGGTGGAAGAATCCCGCTCAGTCGACTGGCCAGCATGGTTTTACCCGTACCCGGCGGGCCGATCAATAGCAGATTATGTCCCCCTGCCGCTGTAATCTCCAGGCCGCGTTTACCCTGCTCCTGACCGATCACATCGCGAAGATCGGCAGTTGCGGTAGACGATGCCATATCCTGAGCTAAAGGTCTTTCCAGGGCGTGTTTCCCTTCCAGAAAGGCGCAGACGGTTTGTAGATGATCGGCGATAAAACATCCTTCTTTGCTGATAAGCCCAACCTCCGCCGCGTTCTCTGTTGCGACGATAATATTTCTGCCGGCCCTGATGGCTTCCGTTGCACTTGATATTGCGCCAGGAACGCCGCGTAATGCGCCTGTAAGCGCTAACTCACCCACCAGCTCATATGCCTCAAGATTCGACGCTGTAAGCTGCTCAGACGCGGCCAGAAGCGCAACAGCAATAGGCAGGTCATACCTTCCGCCCTCTTTCGGTAGATCGGCTGGAGCAAGGTTAATGGTTATTTTTTTAGCCGGAAATTCATATCCGCTATTAATAATCGCACTACGTACCCGGTCACGCGCCTCTTTTACCGTGGTTTCCGGTAGGCCAACCATGGTTAATCCCGGTAATCCATTACTGATATGCACCTCTATAGTGATAGGCGGCGCATTGACGCCAAGTGCGGCGCGAGTATGAACAATCGCCAGTGACATAATCCCTCCTGTTACGTGGATTATGCGGGATAGAAGAGAAAATCGAATTACTGACTTTTTGTTTTTTAGCGGCTGCTTCCTGAATTTTGGCGTCATTTTCAGGTAAGAAACATCAAACTAGAAGAACGCTCGCAGAAGCGAAAAGAAGGAAAACAGGGTGTAAAGCGCGCCAAAAGGGGGAGGAAAACGTGAAAATTTTTCAGTTGCTAATTTTTCTTATAAAAAACAAAGCACTTTTAGGCATTCACCTGCATTATCTGAAACGTGGTTAAAAAAATATCTTGTGCTATTGGCAAAACCTATGGTAACTCTTTAGGTATTCCTTCGAACAAGATGCAAGAATAGACAAAAATGACAGCCCTTCTACGAGTGATTAGCCTGGTCGTGATTAGCGTGGTGGTGATTATTATCCCACCGTGCGGGGCTGCACTTGGACGAGGAAAGGCTTAGAAATCAAGCCTTAACGAACTAAGACCCCCGCACCGAAAGGTCCGGGGGTTTTTTTTGGCCTGAAAAACTTAAGCGAGGAGCAGAACGTGAATAACAGCATAAAATTCTGTTTCTCAAGATTTACGACGGGGATGTAACTATGAACGGGGCACAGTGGGTGGTACATGCTTTGCGAGCGCAGGGGGTGAAAACCGTATTTGGTTATCCTGGCGGAGCAATTATGCCGGTTTACGACGCGTTGTATGACGGTGGTGTGGAGCATTTGTTGTGCCGACACGAACAGGGTGCGGCAATGGCGGCAATCGGTTATGCCCGTTCTACCGGCAAAACCGGTGTTTGTATCGCCACTTCCGGCCCTGGCGCCACTAACCTGATCACTGGCCTGGCGGATGCGTTGTTAGATTCGGTCCCCGTCGTCGCGATCACGGGTCAGGTTTCCGCCCCGTTCATCGGCACTGATGCGTTCCAGGAGGTGGATGTGTTAGGCCTGTCGCTGGCCTGTACCAAACACAGCTTCCTGGTGCAGTCGCTGGCAGAGCTGCCTCGTATCATGGCAGAGGCTTTTGAAGTCGCCAACGCTGGCCGTCCTGGCCCGGTTCTGGTGGATATCCCGAAAGATATCCAGTTGGCCAGCGGTGAGCTGGAACCCTGGTTTACTACCGTTGATAACGAAGCGACTTTCCCGCAGGCTGATGTGGAACAGGCGCGCCAGATGCTGGAACAGGCGAAAAAACCCATGCTGTACGTCGGCGGTGGTGTTGGTATGGCGCAGGCGGTTCCGGCGCTGCGTAAATTTATCGCGGTAACGCAAATGCCAGTTACCTGCACGCTGAAAGGGCTGGGGGCTGTTGAAGCTGATTATCCGTACTATCTGGGCATGCTGGGAATGCACGGTACTAAAGCGGCTAATTTCGCGGTGCAAGAGTGTGATTTACTGATCGCCGTTGGTGCACGTTTTGATGACCGGGTGACCGGTAAGCTGAATACGTTTGCGCCGAACGCCAGCGTAATCCATATGGATATCGACCCGGCGGAAATGAACAAACTGCGTCAGGCACACGTCGCGTTGCAGGGCGATTTAAATTCGCTGTTGCTGGCATTACAGCAACCGCTGAAGATCGACGCATGGCGTCAGTCCTGTGCAGAGCTGCGCGCAGAACACGCCTGGCGCTATGACCATCCTGGCGAGACTATCTATGCGCCGTTGTTGTTGAAGCAATTGTCGGAACGCAAACCCGCAGACAGTGTGGTGACGACGGATGTTGGGCAGCATCAGATGTGGTCAGCCCAGCATATGACTTACACCCGCCCGGAGAACTTCATCACTTCCAGCGGTCTGGGGACGATGGGATTCGGCTTACCGGCGGCCGTTGGCGCGCAGGTAGCGCGACCGAATGATACTGTTATCTGTATCTCCGGTGACGGCTCCTTCATGATGAATGTTCAGGAGTTGGGCACCGTAAAACGCAAGCAGTTACCGTTGAAGATAGTCTTACTCGACAACCAGCGGTTAGGGATGGTTCGACAATGGCAGCAACTGTTTTTCCAGGAGCGATATAGCGAAACCACCCTGACCGATAACCCCGATTTCCTCATGCTGGCCAGCGCCTTCGGCATTCCAGGCCAGCACATTACTCGTAAAGACCAGGTTGAAGCGGCACTCGACACGATGTTGGCAAGCGAAGGGCCGTACCTGCTTCACGTCTCAATCGACGAACTTGAAAATGTCTGGCCGTTGGTGCCGCCTGGCGCCAGTAACTCTGAAATGCTGGAGAAATTATCATGATGCAACATCAGGTCAATGTATCGGCACGCTTTAATCCAGAAACCTTAGAACGTGTTTTACGCGTGGTGCGCCATCGTGGTTTTCAGGTGTGCTCCATGAATATGGAAGCCGCGACCGATGCGCAGAATATAAATATTGAATTGACCGTTGCCAGTCCCCGGTCGGTCGACTTACTGTTTAGTCAGTTAAGTAAACTGGTAGATGTTGCGCATGTCGCAATCTGCCAGAGCGCTGCCACATCACAACAAATCCGCGCCTGAGCGCAAAAGGAAGAAAAATGACGACGAAAAAAGCTGATTACATTTGGTTCAATGGCGAGATGGTGCGCTGGGAAGACGCGAAGGTTCACGTAATGTCTCACGCGCTGCACTACGGTACGTCGGTATTTGAAGGGATTCGGTGCTACGACTCTCACAAAGGCCCGGTAGTGTTTCGTCATCGTGAACATATGCAGCGCCTGCGCGACTCAGCAAAAATTTATCGTTTTCCGGTTTCCCAGAGCATTGATGAGCTGATGGAAGCCTGCCGCGACGTAATTCGTAAAAATAATCTGACCAGCGCCTATATCCGTCCGTTGGTATTTGTCGGCGATGTCGGTATGGGCGTTAACCCGCCCCCGGGATACACCACTGACGTCATCATCGCCGCGTTCCCGTGGGGGGCATACCTGGGCGCCGAAGCGCTGGATCAGGGGATCGATGCGATGGTTTCTTCCTGGAATCGCGCTGCGCCGAACACCATTCCAACCGCTGCGAAAGCGGGCGGTAACTATCTTTCCTCACTGCTGGTGGGTAGCGAAGCGCGCCGCCACGGCTATCAGGAAGGCATCGCCCTGGATGTAAACGGCTATATCTCCGAAGGCGCAGGCGAAAACCTGTTTGAGGTAAAAGATGGCGTGCTGTTTACTCCGCCGTTTACCTCTTCCGCGCTGCCAGGCATTACTCGCGACGCGATCATCAAACTGGCGAAAGAGCTGGGTATTGAAGTGCGCGAGCAGGTGCTGTCCCGTGAATCGCTGTATCTGGCCGACGAAGTGTTTATGTCCGGAACCGCGGCAGAAATTACTCCGGTACGCAGCGTTGATGGTATCCAGGTAGGTGAAGGCCGTTGCGGCCCTGTTACCAAGCGTATTCAACAAGCCTTCTTTGGTCTCTTCACTGGAGAAACCGAGGATAAATGGGGCTGGTTGGATCCGGTAAATTCATAATAAATAAAATTAATATTTTCCCAAAATAATTTGCGTCACAGGAAGGCGGCAACGCAGCGAATCCCCAGGAGCTTACTGTAGTAAGTGACTGGGGTGAGTGAGGCAGCCAACGCACCTGTGGCGTGAAGTATGAAGGGAAAAGATGGGGAGTAAATAAAGCATGCCTAAGTACCGTTCCGCCACCACCACCCATGGTCGTAATATGGCGGGTGCCCGCGCGCTGTGGCGCGCCACCGGAATGACCGACAGTGATTTTGGCAAACCGATTATCGCCGTGGTGAACTCATTCACTCAGTTTGTGCCGGGTCACGTTCATCTGCGCAATCTCGGTAAGCTGGTCGCCGAACAGATTGAAGCTTCCGGCGGTGTGGCGAAAGAGTTCAACACTATTGCCGTGGATGACGGGATCGCCATGGGGCACGGGGGTATGCTCTATTCACTGCCGTCGCGCGAGCTGATCGCCGACTCCGTGGAGTACATGGTGAACGCTCACTGCGCTGACGCGATGGTGTGTATCTCCAACTGCGACAAAATCACCCCAGGGATGCTCATGGCCTCGCTGCGCCTGAATATTCCGGTGATCTTTGTTTCCGGCGGACCGATGGAAGCCGGGAAAACCAAACTGTCCGATCAGATCATCAAGCTCGATCTGGTTGATGCCATGATTCAGGGAGCGGACCCGAAAGTCTCTGACGATCAAAGTAACCAGGTGGAGCGCTCCGCCTGTCCAACCTGCGGCTCCTGCTCCGGCATGTTTACCGCTAACTCCATGAATTGCCTGACCGAAGCGCTGGGCCTGTCGCAGCCGGGCAACGGTTCGCTGCTGGCGACCCATGCTGACCGGAAGCAGTTGTTCCTCAATGCCGGTAAGCGGATTGTTGAACTGACTAAACGTTACTACGAGCAAAACGACGAAAGTGCACTGCCGCGTAACATCGCCAGCAAAGCCGCGTTTGAAAACGCCATGACGCTGGATATTGCGATGGGCGGTTCGACCAATACCGTTCTGCATCTACTGGCGGCGGCGCAGGAAGCGGAAATCGACTTCACCATGAGTGATATCGACAAGCTGTCCCGCAAGGTGCCGCAGTTGTGTAAAGTGGCGCCAAGTACCCAGAAATACCATATGGAAGACGTTCACCGTGCCGGCGGTGTGCTGGGTATTTTAGGCGAGCTGGATCGCGCCGGGCTGCTGAACCGCAACGTGAAAAACGTATTAGGCCTGACGCTGCCACAAACGCTGGAACAGTACGACATCACGGTTACGCAGGACGAAGCGGTTAAAAAAATGTTCCGTGCTGGCCCTGCCGGTATCCGTACTACCCAGGCATTCTCGCAGGATTGTCGCTGGGATTCGCTGGATGACGACCGCGCAGCGGGTTGCATCCGCTCGCTGGAATATGCCTATAGCAAAGACGGCGGTCTGGCGGTGCTGTATGGCAACTTCGCCGAAAACGGCTGCATCGTTAAAACCGCGGGCGTCGATGACAGCATCCTTAAATTCACCGGCCCGGCGAAAGTTTACGAAAGCCAGGACGACGCGGTAGAGGCGATTCTCGGCGGCAAAGTAGTGGAAGGCGATGTAGTCGTGATCCGCTACGAAGGGCCGAAAGGCGGGCCGGGAATGCAGGAAATGCTCTATCCGACCAGTTTCCTGAAGTCGATGGGGCTGGGCAAAGCCTGCGCGCTCATCACCGATGGGCGATTCTCCGGCGGTACTTCGGGTCTTTCCATCGGCCACGTTTCGCCGGAAGCGGCCAGCGGCGGCACTATTGCGCTGATTGAAGATGGCGACACTATTGCGATTGATATCCCGAACCGCAGCATTCAGTTGCAGTTGAGCGAGGCTGAAATCGCCGCACGCCGCGAGGCGCAGGAAGCTCGCGGCGATAAAGCCTGGACGCCGAAAAATCGTCAGCGTCAGGTTTCGTTTGCCCTGCGTGCCTACGCCAGCCTGGCGACCAGCGCCGATAAAGGCGCGGTGCGCGATAAATCGAAATTGGGAGGTTGATGATGGCGGAATCTCAACCTCTGTCAGTCGCGCCGGAAGGGGCGGAGTATCTGCGCGCGGTGCTACGCGCGCCAGTATACGAAGCGGCGCAGGTGACGCCGCTGCAAAAAATGGAAAAGCTCTCGTCACGTCTGGACAACGTTATTCTCGTCAAACGCGAAGACCGGCAGCCGGTACATAGCTTTAAGCTGCGCGGCGCTTACGCGATGATGGCCGGATTGACCGAAGAACAAAAAGCCCACGGCGTGATTACCGCGTCGGCGGGGAACCATGCACAGGGCGTGGCGTTCTCCTCCGCACGGCTTGGCGTGAAGTCTCTGATCGTCATGCCAAAAGCAACGGCGGATATTAAAGTCGATGCGGTACGCGGTTTTGGCGGCGAAGTGCTGTTGCACGGCGCTAATTTTGATGAAGCGAAAGCGAAAGCTATTGAACTGGCGCAGCAGCAGGGTTTTACCTGGGTGCCGCCGTTTGATCACCCAATGGTGATCGCCGGGCAGGGCACGCTGGCGCTGGAGCTGCTTCAGCAGGATTCGCATCTCGATCGTGTCTTTGTGCCGGTTGGTGGTGGCGGCCTGGCGGCGGGCGTAGCGGTACTGATCAAACAATTGATGCCGCAAATCAAAGTGATTGCCGTCGAAGCGGAGGATTCCGCCTGCCTGAAAGCGGCGTTGGAAGCCGGTCATCCAGTGGATCTCCCGCGCGTTGGGTTGTTTGCTGAAGGCGTGGCGGTAAAACGCATCGGCGACGAAACCTTCCGGCTGTGTCAGGAATACCTTGATGATATTGTCACCGTGGATAGCGACGCTATCTGCGCGGCGATGAAAGATCTGTTTGAAGATGTGCGTGCGGTGGCGGAACCGTCCGGCGCGCTGGCGCTGGCGGGGATGAAAAAATATATCGCCCAGCACAATATTCGCGGCGAACGCCTGGCGCACGTCCTTTCCGGCGCCAACGTCAACTTCCACGGCTTGCGCTATGTGTCTGAACGCTGCGAGCTGGGGGAACAGCGCGAAGCGCTACTGGCGGTGACCATTCCGGAAGAAAAAGGGAGCTTCCTCAAATTCTGCCAGTTGCTTGGCGGGCGTATGGTCACCGAATTTAACTACCGTTTTGCCGACGCGAAAAATGCCTGTATTTTTGTCGGCGTCCGCGTCAGTCAGGGGCTGGAGGAGCGAAAAGAGATTATCACCCAACTGTGCGACGGCGGTTATAGCGTAGTGGATCTCTCCGACGATGAAATGGCGAAGCTGCATGTGCGCTATATGGTCGGCGGACGCCCCTCCAAGCCATTACAGGAGCGTTTGTATAGTTTCGAATTTCCGGAGTCGCCCGGCGCGTTGCTCAAATTCCTGCATACGCTTGGCACGCACTGGAATATTTCGTTATTCCATTACCGCAGCCACGGTACCGATTATGGCCGCGTGCTGGCGGCGTTCGAGTTAGGCGATCATGAGCCGGATTTCGAAACCCGGCTGCATGAGCTGGGCTATGAATGCCATGATGAGAGCAATAACCCGGCGTTCCGGTTCTTTCTGGCGGGTTAATTCAGCGTTTAGTTTTTCAGGCCCACAAAGTAAAGTGGGCCTGATATCCAGATATGTCTTCCCTCAGTTATTGGGCTTTTCTGCCAGCCCGGAGCATCCACTCATTTAATTTTGCGAGACGTTTTCCAGAAGGCGCTCAATCTGCTTGTGGTGAAACTCGGCTCACCATATCGTTAGCACCGCCATCATTTGCACCTGTTAAAAGCAATGTATAAAATTTTATACACAAGGGTGTTATGTTACTCACCCGAGCTCTCTCCAATGAAAAAGAAATTCGATGGGTGGGATCTTCTCTGGAGGATCTCCTGGCTTTTCCCATAACGGTACGTAAAGCAGTCGGTTATCAGCTTCACAAAATTCAGTATGGAATTGAACCCGATGACTGGAAACCGTTTTCAGAAATTGGGGCTGGGGTAAATGAAATTCGGATTCGTGACAACAATGGTATCTATCGCGTTATGTATGTCGCTAAGTTTGAAGAAGCACTCTACGTTTTGCATAGTTTCCAAAAACAGACGCAACAAACCAGCAGCACGATAAAAACATCGCCAGAACGCGTTATAACCGGGTGGTACAACAACGGAGAAACAGCTTGTGATTGCCAAAACTGATAGTGATATTCGCCATGTGACGCCATCTGGCGGTAATGTTTTTGCTGATTTGGGGGTTCATAAGCAGGACGCAGAAAAGTTTTACATTGATTCCCTAAGTGAAATCGAAAACACGTTAGCCATTAAAGAACAGCTCATGGAAGAAATTACCCTCTGGATTACGCGAAACCAGATGAAGCAAGCCGAGGTTGCTACAGTTTTGCATATATCCCGACCGCGCGTTTCTGATGTCGTCAACAAGAAATGCAGCAAATTCACCATTGATGCTCTGGTGAATATGCTTAGCCGTATTGGGAAGCCTGTTCGGGTAATGGTAGGGCCGTAAAACTAATTCGGTAAAATCTTCCAGAACGCATCAATTAGCGGCTCATGCAGCCGCTTTTTTTGCGCGCAGACGCCAAGCTCAAACGGCGTTTTTTCATCACTACGTTCTAAAATCATCACCCGGTTGCGCACCGGTTCCGGGCTGTTTTCCAGCACCACTTCCGGCAGCAGCGCCACGCCGCAGCCCAGCGCCACCATTGAAACCATCGCTTCATGACCGCCGACGGTGGCGTAAATCTGCGGATTGCTGATTTTATGGCGGCGAAACCACAGCTCAATGCGGCGGCGTACCGGCCCCTGATCGGCCATGATAAACGGCACCGTCGACCAGTCGGGCTTATCAACCGAAACCTGATTACGCACCGGGCAGGGCAGCGCCGGGGCGATCAGCACCACCGCCAGATTCTCCAGCATCGAAAACGCCACTGCGCCAGGCAGCGTTTCTGGTTTGCCGGCGATTGCCAGGTCCGCTTCTCCCGTTACCACCTTTTCCATCGCATCGGCAGCATCTCCGGTCGTCAATTTGATTTCAACAGAAGGGTGTTCGGCGCGAAAACGGTCGAGGATCGGCGGCAGATGACTGTATGCCGCGGTCACTGAACAGAAGATATGGAGTTCGCCGGAAAGGGATGGCCCCTGCTGATCGAGGGTATGGCGCAACTGCTGATATTGCAAAAGTGTCTGTTGGGCAAACACTCGCAGCTCTTCACCCGCTTCGGTCAGCGTGACCGTGCGGTTATCGCGCACAAACAGCGGCTGGCCGAGATCTTCTTCCAGCCGCTGAATCTGCCGGGAGAGCGTGGAGGGGCTGACGTGCATCGCCCGCGCGCTGCGGCCAAAGTGGCGGCTTTCCGCCAGATGCAGGAAGGTTTTTAGATCGCGTAAATCCACAGACAGACCTCCGGTTTTTGACGTTGCATAAACCGCAACATAACGTTGTGAATATATCAATTTCCGCAATAAATTTCCTGTTGTAATGTGGGTTCATTCGCACAGATAGCAATCTGTAAACCGAACAATAAGCGCGACAACACAACATCACGGAGTACACCATCATGGCTAACTACTTTAATACACTGAATCTGCGCCAGCAGCTGGCGCAGCTGGGTAAATGTCGCTTTATGGGCCGCGACGAATTCGCCGATGGCGCGAGCTACCTGCAGGGTAAAAAAGTGGTCATCGTCGGCTGTGGCGCTCAGGGGCTGAACCAGGGCCTGAACATGCGTGACTCCGGTCTGGATATTTCCTACGCCCTGCGTAAAGAAGCCATTGCTGAGAAGCGTGCTTCCTGGCGTAAAGCGACCGAAAACGGCTTCAAAGTGGGTACCTACGAAGAGCTGATCCCGCAGGCTGACCTGGTGGTTAACCTGACGCCAGACAAACAGCACTCCGACGTGGTGCGCTCCGTACAGCCGCTGATGAAAGACGGCGCGGCGCTGGGCTATTCACACGGCTTCAACATCGTGGAAGTGGGCGAGCAGATCCGTAAAGACATCACCGTGGTGATGGTAGCGCCGAAATGCCCGGGTACCGAAGTGCGTGAAGAATACAAACGTGGTTTCGGCGTGCCGACGCTGATCGCCGTTCACCCGGAAAACGACCCGAAAGGCGAAGGCATGGCGATTGCTAAAGCCTGGGCGGCAGCCACCGGCGGTCACCGTGCGGGCGTACTGGAATCTTCTTTCGTTGCGGAAGTGAAATCTGACCTGATGGGCGAGCAGACTATTCTGTGCGGTATGCTGCAGGCCGGTTCTCTGCTGTGCTTCGACAAGCTGGTGGCAGAAGGCACCGACCCGGCATACGCCGAAAAACTGATTCAGTTCGGCTGGGAAACCATCACCGAAGCGCTGAAGCAGGGCGGCATCACTCTGATGATGGACCGTCTGTCTAACCCGGCGAAACTGCGTGCTTACGCGCTGTCCGAGCAATTGAAAGAGATCATGGCACCGCTGTTCCAGAAACACATGGATGACATCATCTCCGGCGAATTCTCTTCCGGCATGATGGCTGACTGGGCTAACGACGATAAGAAACTGCTGACCTGGCGTGAAGAGACCGGCAAAACCGCGTTCGAAACCGCACCGCAGTTTGAAGGTAAAATCGGCGAGCAGGAGTACTTCGATAAAGGCGTGCTGATGATTGCGATGGTGAAAGCGGGCGTTGAGCTGGCGTTCGAAACCATGGTCGATTCCGGCATCATCGAAGAGTCCGCTTACTACGAATCACTGCACGAACTGCCGCTGATCGCCAACACCATCGCCCGTAAGCGTCTGTACGAAATGAACGTGGTTATCTCCGATACCGCAGAATACGGTAACTACCTGTTCTCTTACGCTTGCGTACCGCTGCTGAAACCGTTTATGGCGGAATTGCAACCGGGCGATCTGGGTAGTGCTATCCCGGAAGGCGCGGTAGACAACGCACAGCTTCGCGACGTGAACGATGCGATTCGTAGTCATGCGATTGAGCAGGTAGGTAAGAAACTGCGCGGCTATATGACGGATATGAAGCGTATTGCGGTAGCGGGTTGATATACCTTGTCGGGTGGCGCTAGCGCTTACCCGACCTACAAAATCAAGCAGACGATGTAGGCCGGGTAAGGCGTAGCCGCTACCCGGCTTTTTATTTGCGATACAATACTTTAATGATGTGGTAACCGAACTGGGTATGCAGCGGGCCGGTTGGCTCCAGTACCGGGCAGGAAAATACTACTTTATCGAATGCCGGAACCATCTGGCCCTGACGAAATTCGCCTAAATGACCGCCTTTTTTACCGGATGGGCAGATAGAATGCTTCTTCGCCAGCTTCTCAAAATCGCCGCCGTTTTTAATTTGCTCCAGAAGATCTAAAGCCAGTTTCTCTTCTTTTACAAGAATATGCAGTGCTGCTGCCATTTTTGCCATTATTGAGTTCTCACGTCGCAAAGATTGGCCGTCACTTTATCACTCCTTAGGCCGTCAGACATATACTCTTCGCCATTACAGGACAGATGTCCCGCCTGATTTAATGAACCGGGAGATAAGCGGCATTTTTAGCGGGCGTATTTCGGATGCGCGGGACGGCGGTCCTGTCCTTTCTGACAAGGGGCGAGATACCATGAACATAATGAAAAACGCAGAATTTCCAGACGACTGGCTTTTAGGGCTACGCCAGGTTGTACGCGACCCAGTGCTCTATGAATTACTCAAATACTGCCCGTTGGAAATCATGCAGTACAGGGCGTTTATGCGATGTCGCTTGAGTATGTTCTGCTGACGGGGGTTCTTACAGTTGGATCAAGAGCGCACAGCGTAATGGCTATACGCCGCTTGCCGCCAGAGCCTGCTGATTGACCTTTTCCAGGCTGCCTGAAAAAGCAGCCTGGTCTTCTCTGGGCCTCGCTTTCTGCTACAATCCCTCCCCCGTTCGAAGATTGAGCACTATTCCCATGCGTTTAAATCCCGGCCAACAACACGCTGTCGAATTCGTCACCGGACCCTGCCTGGTGCTGGCAGGAGCGGGTTCTGGTAAAACTCGCGTAATTACCAATAAAATCGCCCACCTGATCCGCGGATGCGGCTATCAGGCCCGGCATATTGCGGCGGTGACGTTTACCAACAAGGCCGCGCGTGAGATGAAAGAACGCGTCGGGCAGACGCTCGGCCGTAAGGAAGCGCGCGGTTTGATGATCTCCACCTTTCATACGCTAGGGCTGGATATTATTAAGCGCGAGTACGCTGCGCTGGGGATGAAATCGAACTTTTCATTGTTTGACGATACCGACCAGGTCGCCTTGCTCAAAGAGCTGACCGAAGGCCTGATCGAAGACGACAAGGTTCTGTTGCAACAGCTGATCTCCACGATCTCCAACTGGAAAAACGATCTCAAAACGCCTGCACAGGCAGCGGCGGGGGCGAAAGGTGAACGCGATCGTATTTTTGCCCACTGCTACGGGCTTTACGACGCCCATATGAAGGCATGTAACGTTCTCGATTTTGATGATTTGATTTTGCTGCCGACGCTGCTGCTGCAACGCAATGACGAGGTGCGCGAGCGCTGGCAGAATAAAATTCGTTATCTGCTGGTGGATGAATATCAGGATACTAACACCAGCCAGTATGAGTTGGTTAAGCTGCTGGTCGGGCAACGCGCGCGCTTTACGGTCGTAGGCGATGACGATCAGTCTATCTACTCCTGGCGCGGGGCGCGTCCGCAAAACCTGGTGTTACTGAGCCAGGACTTTCCGGCGCTGCAGGTGATTAAACTGGAGCAAAACTATCGTTCTTCGGGCCGCATCCTGAAAGCGGCGAATATTCTCATCGCCAACAATCCGCACGTCTTTGAAAAGCGCCTCTTTTCCGAGCTCGGTTACGGCGCGGAACTCAAAGTGTTAAGCGCAAACAATGAAGAGCATGAAGCTGAGCGCGTTACCGGCGAACTGATTGCCCATCACTTTGTTAACAAGACCCAGTACAAGGATTACGCCATTCTGTATCGCGGGAATCATCAGTCGCGGGTATTTGAAAAATTCCTCATGCAGAACCGTATTCCGTACAAAATTTCCGGCGGCACCTCATTTTTCTCCCGTCCGGAGATTAAAGACTTGCTGGCCTATCTGCGGGTGTTGACCAACCCGGATGATGACAGCGCTTTCCTGCGCATCGTGAATACGCCAAAACGCGAAATCGGTCCGGCCACGCTGCAAAAGCTGGGTGAATGGGCAATGACGCGTAATAAAAGCCTGTTTACCGCCAGCTTTGATATGGGACTTAGCCAAAAGCTGACCGGACGTGGTTACGATTCATTGACGCGTTTTACCCACTGGCTGGGGGAAATCCAGCGTCTGGCCGAACGCGAGCCTGTCGCCGCCGTGCGCGATCTCATCCACGGTATTGACTATGAATCCTGGTTGTACGAAACCTCGCCGAGCCCCAAAGCGGCGGAAATGCGTATGAAAAACGTTAACCAGCTCTTTAGCTGGATGACTGAGATGCTGGAAGGCAACGAACTCGATGAGCCGATGACGCTCACCCAGGTGGTTACACGCTTTACGCTGCGCGATATGATGGAGCGTGGCGAGAGCGAAGAAGAGCTGGATCAGGTACAGTTGATGACGCTTCATGCATCGAAAGGACTGGAGTTCCCGTATGTCTATATGGTGGGAATGGAAGAAGGATTTTTGCCGCATCAAAGCAGCATTGACGAAGATAACATTGAGGAAGAGCGTCGGCTGGCCTATGTCGGGATCACTCGCGCGCAGAAAGAGCTCACCTTTACATTATGTAAAGAGCGCCGTCAGTATGGGGAACTGGTGCGCCCGGAACCCAGTCGCTTCCTGTTAGAACTGCCGCAGGATGATTTAATCTGGGAGCAGGAGCGCAAAGTGGTAAGCGCTGAGGAGCGAATGCAAAAAGGGCAAAGTCACCTGGCTAATCTGAAAGCCATGATGGCGGCAAAGCGAGCGAAATCGTAGGCCGGATAAGCGAAGCGCCATCCGGCAATCAGACTACGGTTAGCGAACGTCCAGCGGCCAGTGTACATAGCTTTGCCACTGGCTTTCCTGATCAATCAACTCTTTACCCAGCGGGTGATGCGCCAGCCAGTCGCCAGGCAAGGTTAACGTCAGATTTTCATTTAGCGCCTGTAGCGTAATTTCTGGTACCAGATCGTCACGACGGCGACCGGCAAAAAGAATCGCCAGGCGCAGCAAACGGCATAGCTGTTCCGCAACACGGGGCGGTACCGCGTTTTGCTGATGAAGCGAAGAGAGATCGACCGGATTGGTCTGATTCAGTAAGAGGGTGGCGAGCAACTTTTTCTGCGCGGGCGTATAGCCAGGCAGATCCAAATGGCGTACTAAATAGGCGGCATGATAGGGCGCCTGTTTAAAATCAACGCTCAGACCGATCTCATGCAACTGGCAAGCGCTAAGCAACAGTTCACGACTGATAGGCTCAATATGCCAGGCATTTTCTACCTGTTTGAGGAAGTTATCTGCCAGCTTCGCTACGCGGTTCGCCTGATCGGTATCGACGATAAACCGACGCTGAATGTTTCGCAGCGTGCGGCTGCGGATATCCTGATCTACCGCCAGATGCAACATCCCATACACCAGCCCTTCGCGTAACGCGCCGCCTGCCAGCGTCATGCTCTGGATGTTCAGCTCGGTAAATATCGCGATCAGAATAGCCAGCCCGCTTGGGAAAACCAGCGCGCGCTCCAGCGTCAGGCCCTCGATTTCCAGCTCTTCCAGACGCCCGCACTGTATCGCGCGTTGTTTTAGCTGCTGCAGTTTGGCGAGCGTAATGCGCTCGTCCATCCCCTGCGCCATCATGATTTCCTGCAATGCCTGTACGGTGCCGGAGGCACCCACGCAGACCTTCCAGCCATGAAAACGCAGTTCATCGGCGACCGGACGCAGTACATCGCGCGCGGCCTTCTCCGCATCATCAAAGTTTTCTTGCGCCAGATTACGATCGCTAAAATAGCGTTCAAGCCACGTTACGCAGCCCATCGACAGGCTAAACAGCGACGTGGTTTGCGCGCCAGTGCCGGTAACCAGTTCAGTGCTGGCGCCGCCGATATCCACCACCAGCCGCTGATCTGCGCCGCCGGTGGTATGAGCGACCCCCTGATAAATCAGCCGCGCCTCTTCTTCGCCGCTGATAACCTGCACCGGACAACCAAGGATAGTCTGCGCTTTCGCGATAAATTCACCCGCATTGACGGCGAGACGCAATGTTGCGGTGGCAACCACGCGGATTTGCGGCTGCGGGATATCCTGCAAACGTTCAGCAAACAGGCGCAGACATTGCCAGCCGCGTTCCATCGCTTCGGCTGAAAGGTAGTTGTCGTTGTTCAGACCCGCGGCCAGACGCACCTTGCGTTTTATTCGGGTCAGCGTCTGGATGCTTCCCGCCGCCTCGCGCACGACCAGCATATGAAAACTATTGGAACCGAGATCAATAGCGGCATACAACGAGGTGGAATTCATACACTTCATCCTTCAACCTGTATCCGTGTTGGCTGCGTACTCTTCCTAAGCTCATCGGGATTTGTTTTCTTGCCGCCTTGATACAGGCTAAATGATTTTGTGTATGGCATAACTTTTCTTAACCTGAACGACGACGATTACGCGGAGCGCCAGCGCGGCGCGGACCATTGCCAGGACGCGAACGCGTCAGGCGCAACGGCTTGGGCAGATCGTTCATGAGCGCTTCCGGATTGTATTTGCTGACCGGAATCGAGTGGCCGATATAGCTCTCAATGGCGGGCAGATTCAGCGCATACTCTTCGCAAGCCAGGCTGATGGAATGTCCGCTGGCGCCAGCGCGACCGGTACGACCGATACGGTGAACATAGTCTTCACAATCATCTGGCAGATCGTAGTTAAAGACGTGCGTTACGGCGGGGATATGCAACCCGCGCGCCGCGACATCGGTCGCCACAAGAATATCCAGATCGCCGCGGGTGAACTCATCCAGAATCCGCAGGCGCTTTTTCTGCGCGACGTCACCGGTCAGCAGACCAACACGATGGCCATCTGCCGCCAGATGTCCCCAGATATCTTCGCAACGATGCTTGGTGTTGGCGAAAATAATGGCGCGATCCGGCCACTCTTCTTCGATCAGCGTTTGCAGTAAACGCATTTTCTCTTCATTAGAGGGGTAGAAAAGCTCTTCTTTAATGCGGTGGCCGGTCTTTTGCTCCGGTTCCACTTCAACATATTCGGCGTTGTTCATCTGTTCAAACGCCAGCTCGCGAACCCGATAAGACAGGGTGGCGGAGAACAACATGTTCAGACGCTGCGCAGCCGGCGGCATACGACGGAACAGCCAGCGGATATCTTTAATAAAGCCCAAATCGTACATGCGATCGGCTTCATCGAGTACGACGACCTGAATGGCACCGAGGTTAATGTGATTTTGTTTGGCGTAGTCAATCAGTCGGCCCGTCGTACCAATAAGAATATCAACGCCGCTTTCCAGCACTTTAAGCTGCTTGTCGTAACCATCGCCGCCGTAAGCCAGGCCTAATTTTAAGCCTGTCGCTTGCGCCAACGGCTCCGCGTCTGCGTGAATTTGTACGGCTAATTCACGCGTCGGCGCCATGATCAGCGCGCGCGGCTGGTTCACCTTGCGATCGTCGATCGCGGGATGAGAAAGTAAATAATGAAACGTTGACGTCAGAAACGCCATCGTTTTCCCGGTACCGGTTTGCGCCTGCCCTGCAACGTCACGACCCGCCAGCGTTAGCGGAAGGGCCAGTGCCTGAATGGGCGTACAATTATAAAACCCTTTTTTTTCAAGGGCTTCAACCACCTGTGGGTGCAGGGCGAAGTCGGAAAACTTCTGTTCTGTTAAATGTGTTTTGCTCATAGTGTGGTAGAATATCAGCTTACTATTGCTTTACGAAAGCGTATCCGGTGAAATAAAGTCAACCTTTGTTGGCGAAGTTAACATCAGCACCTCGTTGGTTAATGCTACACCAACACGCCAGGCTTATTCCTGTGGAGTTATATATGAGCGATAAAATTATTCACCTGACTGACGACAGTTTTGACACGGATGTACTCAAAGCGGACGGGGCTATCCTCGTTGATTTCTGGGCAGAGTGGTGCGGGCCGTGTAAAATGATCGCTCCGATTCTGGATGAAATCGCTGACGAATATCAGGGCAAATTGACCGTTGCCAAACTGAACATTGACCAGAACCCAGGTACTGCGCCTAAATATGGCATCCGCGGTATTCCGACTCTGCTGCTGTTTAAAAACGGCGAAGTGGCGGCAACCAAAGTAGGCGCACTGTCTAAAGGTCAGTTGAAAGAGTTTCTCGACGCCAATCTGGCGTAATACCTTTTATACGTCGAATGACAAAGGCGCTGTATGGTCAGGCGTCTGTCATTCGACGAATGATTAAGGTATCAGGCAGTTTCGTGGCGTCTGTTGTCCTTACGTTATTCTTAAATTGTCAGGATCTCTGGACGCCCGGTCTGAGTCGTGCTAAGTTAGTATTGACTTCGAATTAAACATACCTTATTAAGTTTGAATCTGGTTTTATCCGTCACTTCCCGTTTTTTCTCGCACGAGAAGTGGAAAGATTCCTGGCTCTTCGCTCATTCCGTCTTGTCGTTTCAGTTCTGCGTACTTTCCTGTGACCAGACAGCGAACAGACATGAGTTGATAGCCGTAAACAGGCATGGATGACCCTGCCATACCATTCACAACATTAAGTTCGAGATTTACCCCAAGTTTAAGAACTCACACCATTATGAATCTTACCGAATTAAAGAATACGCCGGTTTCTGAGCTGATCACTCTCGGCGAAAGTATGGGGCTGGAAAACCTGGCCCGTATGCGCAAGCAGGACATTATTTTTGCCATCCTGAAGCAGCACGCAAAGAGTGGCGAAGATATCTTTGGCGACGGTGTGCTGGAGATATTGCAGGATGGATTTGGTTTCCTCCGTTCTGCAGACAGCTCCTACCTCGCCGGTCCTGATGATATCTACGTTTCCCCCAGCCAAATCCGCCGTTTCAACCTCCGCACTGGTGATACCATTTCTGGTAAGATTCGCCCGCCGAAAGAAGGTGAACGCTATTTTGCGCTGTTGAAAGTTAACGAAGTTAACTACGACAAACCGGAAAACGCCCGTAACAAAATCCTCTTTGAGAACTTAACCCCGCTGCACGCAAACTCTCGTCTGCGTATGGAGCGTGGTAACGGTTCTACCGAAGACTTAACGGCACGCGTTCTGGATCTGGCTTCGCCGATCGGTCGCGGCCAGCGCGGTCTGATTGTCGCGCCGCCGAAGGCGGGTAAAACCATGCTGCTGCAGAACATCGCGCAGAGCATCGCGTATAACCACCCAGACTGCGTGCTGATGGTGCTGCTGATTGACGAACGTCCGGAAGAAGTGACCGAGATGCAGCGTCTGGTGAAAGGCGAAGTGGTTGCGTCTACCTTTGACGAACCGGCATCCCGCCACGTTCAGGTTGCCGAAATGGTTATCGAGAAGGCGAAACGTCTGGTTGAACACAAGAAAGACGTTATCATCCTGCTCGACTCCATCACCCGTCTGGCGCGTGCCTATAACACCGTGGTGCCGGCTTCCGGTAAAGTACTGACCGGTGGTGTGGACGCTAACGCCCTGCATCGTCCGAAGCGTTTCTTCGGCGCGGCGCGTAACGTGGAAGAGGGCGGTAGCCTGACGATCATCGCGACGGCGCTAATCGATACCGGTTCCAAGATGGACGAAGTTATCTACGAAGAGTTTAAAGGCACCGGTAACATGGAGCTGCATCTTTCGCGTAAGATCGCTGAAAAACGTGTCTTCCCGGCTATCGACTACAACCGTTCCGGTACCCGTAAAGAAGAGCTGCTCACCACTCAGGAAGAGCTGCAGAAAATGTGGATCCTGCGTAAGATCATCCATCCGATGGGTGAAATTGACGCGATGGAATTCCTCATTAACAAACTGGCGATGACCAAAACTAATGACGACTTTTTCGAGATGATGAAGCGCTCATAACCTGGTCTTTACCTGAAAACGCCACGTTTTTACGTGGCGTTTTTGTTTTATATCTGTAATCTTAACGATACATTTACAAAATGATGATAAACCGGGTCGGGGCTTCGCCATCCATTCGTTATCGGTATCGTGTGGTTGATATTTAAACAATTCTGCCTGATTCAGAGCAGGGTTTCCCTTCTGAATAAAGGTCTTCATGGTTATACTTCTGGTACTAATTTTATCTGAGAGCACGCATTGTGAATTTACTGACCGTGAGTACTGATCTCATCAGTATTTTTTTATTCACGACACTGTTCCTGTTTTTTGCGCGTAAAGTCGCAAAAAAAATCGGTTTAGTGGATAAACCCAACTTTCGTAAACGCCACCAGGGGCTGATACCGTTGGTTGGAGGGATTTCGGTTTACGCAGGGATTTGCTTCACATTCGGAATCGTTGACCACTATATTCCTCATGCGTCGCTTTATCTTTCTTGTGCGGGCGTACTGGTTCTTATCGGTGCGCTGGACGACCGTTTTGATATCAGCGTGAAGATCCGTGCGACCATACAGGCCGCGATCGGTATCATTATGATGGTATTCGGTAAGCTCTATCTTAGCAGCCTCGGCTATATCTTTGGCTCCTGGGAGATGGTGCTCGGTCCCTTCGGCTATTTCCTTACTCTGTTTGCCGTATGGGCGGCGATCAACGCTTTCAATATGGTGGACGGTATTGACGGCCTGTTGGGCGGGCTATCCAGCGTCTCATTCGCGGCGATGGGGCTGATTTTATGGTTTGACGGTCAAACCAGCCTGGCAATATGGTGCTTCGCCATGATCGCCGCGATTCTGCCTTACATTATGCTTAATCTCGGTATTTTGGGGCGGCGTTATAAAGTCTTTATGGGCGATGCCGGTAGTACTCTAATTGGTTTTACCGTTATCTGGATCTTACTGGAAACGACGCAGGGGAAAACTCACCCTATCAGTCCGGTTACCGCGCTATGGATTATCGCTATCCCGCTGATGGATATGGTGGCGATTATGTATCGCCGTCTGCGTAAAGGAATGAGTCCCTTCTCACCTGATCGTCAGCATATTCACCATCTTATCATGCGCGCCGGATTTACCTCTCGTCAGGCGTTTGTACTGATTACGCTTGCCGCCGCCATTCTGGCGGGAGTCGGCGTAGCGGCAGAATATTCTCATTTTGTTCCTGAATGGGTTATGTTGGTGCTCTTTTTGCTAGCATTCTTCCTCTATGGCTACTGCATTAAGCGGGCCTGGAAGGTGGCGAGATTTATTAAGCGTGTGAAGCGTCGCCTGCGCAGACACCGTAAGAACCGGCCAAACTTAACCAAGTAAATGAGGATACGATGACACAACCATTACCGGGGGCACGCGCGGTGAGCGCTGAAAATGAACTGGATATTCGCGGGTTGTTTCGTACTTTATGGGCTGGCAAATTCTGGATTATCGGCATTGGCCTGCTATTTGCCCTTATCGCGTTAGCCTATACCTTTTTTGCTCGTCAGGAGTGGAGTGCGACGGCGATCACCGATCGCCCAACCGTAAATATGTTGGGCGGTTATTACTCCCAGCAGCAGTTTCTGCGCAACCTGGATATTAAGACCGATCCTGCTTCTTCTGATAAGCCCTCGGTGATGGATGAAGCGTATAAAGAGTTCATCATGCAACTTGCCTCCTGGGATACGCGTCGCGATTTCTGGTTACAGACGGACTATTACAAGCAGCGAATGGTCGGGAATAGCAAAGCTGATGCGGCGATGCTTGATGAACTGATCAATAACATACAGTTTACGCCCGGCGATTTTACACGCGCCATCAACGACAACGTGAAGCTGATTGCTGAAACTGCGCCGGATGCCAATAATCTGCTGCGTCAGTATGTCGCATTCGCCAGCCAGCGGGCGGCGAGCCATCTGAATGATGAATTAAAAGGTGCCTGGGCTGCGCGTACCGTGCAGATGAAAGCGCAGGTCAAACGGCAGGAAGAGGTTGCGAAAGCGATCTATTCACGTCGTGTAAACAGTATTGAGCAGGCGCTCAAAATTGCGGAACAACATAATATTTCTCGTAGCGCGACGGATGTCCCGGCGGATGAATTACCGGACTCAGAGCTTTTTTTACTCGGTCGCCCTATGTTGCAGGCGCGTCTTGAAAATCTGCAAGCGGTTGGCCCTGCGTTCGATTTGGACTACTTTCAAAATCGGGCAATGTTGAATACGCTTAATGTGGGGCCGACCCTGGACCCTCGTTTTCAGACCTATCGTTATTTGCGTACGCCGGAAGAACCGGTAAAACGTGATAGCCCACGCCGAGCCTTCCTGATGATTATGTGGGGTATCGTTGGGGCGCTAATCGGTGCGGGCGTTGCCTTAACCCGTCGCCGCACGATTTAGCAACACCTCTGCAGTAGGGGGCTGGGCCCCTGCTGTCTATTCGAAGAGAATCGATGTGAAAGTACTGACTGTATTTGGTACACGACCGGAGGCCATTAAGATGGCGCCTCTGGTCCATGCGCTGGAAAAAGATCCTCATTTCGAGGCCAAAGTATGCGTTACTGCGCAGCATCGGGAGATGCTTGATCAGGTATTAACTCTTTTTTCTATTGTGCCTGATTACGATCTCAACATTATGCAGCCGGGACAGGGGTTGACGGAAATTACCTGCCGAATTCTGGAGGGATTAAAGCCGATCCTGGCAGATTTTAAACCTGATGTGGTGCTGGTTCATGGCGATACCACCACTACGATTGCTACCAGCCTGGCGGCTTTCTATCAACGAATTCCGGTAGGGCACGTAGAAGCCGGGTTGCGAACCGGCGATCTTTATTCCCCCTGGCCGGAAGAGGCAAACCGCACGCTGACCGGACATCTGGCGATGTACCACTTTGCGCCGACGGAAAACTCGCGGCAGAATCTGTTGCGGGAGAACATTCCGGATGAGCGCATTTTTGTCACTGGCAATACCGTTATCGACGCGCTGATCTGGGTACGCGATCGCGTTCTGGCGAGCGATACATTACAGGCTGAACTGGCCGAGCAGTATCCTTTCCTCAATGTGAATAAGAAGATGATTTTGGTGACCGGTCATCGGCGTGAAAGCTTTGGTCAGGGCTTTGAGCATATCTGCCAGGCGCTGGCGGAAATCGCCGCCGCGAACCAGAATGTGCAAATTGTCTATCCGGTGCACCTCAATCCCAACGTCAGCGAACCTGTCAACCGTATCCTCGGCCATGTTGAAAACGTGGTGCTGATTGAGCCGCAGGACTACTTACCTTTTGTCTGGCTGATGAATCACGCCTGGCTCATTCTGACCGATTCCGGCGGTATTCAGGAAGAAGCGCCGTCATTAGGTAAGCCGGTATTGGTCATGCGTGAAACCACAGAGCGTCCGGAAGCCATTACCGCTGGTACGGTAAGACTGATCGGCACGGACTCCCGGCGCATTGTGGCGGAAGTTATGCGTCTGCTGCACGACGAAAATGAATATCAAACTATGAGCCGCGCCCATAATCCTTATGGTGACGGGCAATCATGCGCGCGCATTTTACAGGCGTTAAAAAGTTATCGGGTATCGTTATGAGTTTTACGACCATTTCTGTTATTGGGCTGGGGTATATCGGATTACCGACTGCGGCCGCTTTTGCTTCCCGCCAGAAGCAGGTTATCGGCGTGGATATCAACCAACATGCGGTAGACACCATAAATCGCGGTGAAATTCACATCGTGGAGCCGGCGTTGGGCAATGTGGTGAAGATGGCGGTGGAAGGCGGCTTTCTGCGTGCGACGACGACACCTGTCGAGGCCGATGCGTACCTGATTGCCGTGCCGACGCCATTCAAAGGCGATCACGACCCTGACATGGCCTATGTGGAAGCCGCGGCGAAATCCATTGCGCCGGTATTAAAAAAAGGGGCACTGGTGATTCTGGAATCAACATCGCCGGTCGGCGCAACGGAGCAAATGGCCGGCTGGCTGGCCGGGATGCGCCCGGATCTGACCTTTCCCCAGCAGGCGGGCGAGCAGGCCGACGTGAATATCGCCTATTGTCCGGAGCGTGTGCTGCCGGGTCAGGTGATGGTGGAACTCATTAAAAATGACCGCGTGATTGGCGGTATGACGCCAGTATGTTCGGCTCGCGCCAGCGCTCTGTACAAAATTTTCCTTGAGGGCGAATGCGTTGTCACCAACTCGCGCACCGCAGAGATGTGCAAGCTGACGGAAAATAGCTTCCGTGATGTGAATATCGCCTTTGCGAATGAATTGTCGCTGATTTGCGCCGAACAGGGGATTAACGTCTGGGAATTGATCCGCCTGGCGAACCGCCATCCGCGCGTCAATATTTTGCAGCCGGGCCCAGGCGTTGGCGGGCACTGCATTGCGGTCGATCCGTGGTTTATTGTGGCGCAAAATCCGCAGCAGGCGAGACTGATTCGCACCGCGCGTGAAGTGAACGACGGCAAACCGCACTGGGTAGTCGATCAGGTAAAAGCCGCGGTCGCAGATTGCCTGGCGGCCACCGATAAACGCGCCAGCGAAGTGAAAATCGCCTGTTTTGGGCTGGCCTTTAAGCCGAATATCGACGATTTGCGCGAAAGCCCGGCGATGGGGATCGCGCAAAGTATCGCCCGCTGGCACAGCGGCGAAACCCTGGTCGTCGAACCGAATATCCGTCAGTTGCCGAAAAAATTGGACGGACTTTGCACGCTGGCGAAACTGGACGCGGCGCTGGCCGCCGCCGATGTGCTGGTGATGCTGGTCGATCATGACGAATTTAAAGCGATTCCCGGCGATGCGGTTAATCAACGTTATGTGGTTGATACCAAAGGAGTCTGGCGCTGATGAAACGGATTCTGGTGACCGGCGGCGCAGGCTTTATCGGATCTGCGGTGGTGCGGCATATCATCCATGAAACGGCAGACGCGGTGGTGGTGGTGGATAAACTCACCTATGCGGGCAACCTGATGTCTCTGGCGTCGGTGGCGCAAAGCGACCGTTTCGCCTTTGAGAAGGTGGATATCTGCGATCAGGCATCACTGGAGCGAGTTTTCCAGCAGTATCAGCCCGATAGCGTGATGCACCTGGCGGCGGAAAGCCATGTAGACCGTTCCATCGACGGCCCCGCGGCGTTTATTGAAACGAATATCGTTGGTACTTACACCTTGCTGGAAGCCGCTCGCGCTTACTGGTCCGCGCTTGACGCGGACGCTAAAGCGGCGTTCCGCTTCCACCATATCTCCACCGATGAAGTGTATGGCGATCTGCATACTGCAGACGATTTCTTCACCGAAACCACGCCATATGCGCCAAGCAGCCCTTATTCCGCCTCCAAAGCCAGCAGCGACCATCTGGTACGCGCCTGGTTACGTACCTACGGTTTGCCTACGCTTGTCACCAACTGCTCTAATAACTACGGGCCCTACCATTTCCCGGAAAAACTGATCCCGCTGATGATTCTGAACGCGCTGGCGGGTAAACCATTGCCGGTCTATGGCAACGGTCAGCAAATTCGCGACTGGCTGTATGTGGAAGATCATGCCCGTGCGTTGTATCACGTGGTGACGAACGGCGCGGTGGGCGAAACGTATAATATCGGCGGTCATAACGAACGTAAAAATCTGGATGTGGTCAGGACGATTTGCGCTCTGCTGGAGGAACTGGCCCCGCAAAAACCGCAGGGTGTGGCGAATTATCACGATCTGATTACCTTCGTCGACGATCGACCCGGCCATGACTTACGTTATGCCATCGACGCGTCGAAAATCGCCCGCGAGCTGGGCTGGACGCCGCAGGAAACCTTCGAAAGCGGGATGCGAAAAACCGTTCAGTGGTATCTCGCCAATGAGGCCTGGTGGAAACCCGTGCAGGATGGCAGTTATCAGGGCGAACGCTTAGGTCTGAAACGCTAAACGGCAGGTTCTTACTCCTGGAGGAGAAACGAATGAAAGGCATCATTCTGGCGGGAGGTTCCGGTACCCGGTTGCATCCCATTACGCGCGGCGTATCAAAGCAGCTTCTGCCCGTCTACGATAAACCGATGATTTACTATCCGTTATCGGTGCTAATGCTGGCGGGCATTCGTGAGATCTTGATCATCACCACGCCGGAGGATAAACGCGACTTTCAGCGTTTGCTGGGTGACGGCGCAGCGTTCGGTATCGATTTACACTATGCCGAACAGCCCAGTCCGGACGGGCTGGCGCAGGCCTTTATCATTGGCGAAACGTTCCTCAACGGTGAACCCTCATGCCTGGTATTGGGCGACAATATCTTTTTTGGTCAGGGTTTTAGCCCCAAACTCCGTCAGGTCGCGGCGCGTACCGAAGGCGCTACAGTATTTGGCTATCAGGTCATGGACCCGGAACGCTTTGGCGTCGTGGAGTTTGACGATGATTTTCGCGCGCTCTCGCTGGAAGAAAAGCCGAAACAGCCTAAATCTAACTGGGCGGTCACCGGCCTCTATTTCTATGACAGCAAGGTCGTCGAGTATGCGAAGCGCGTGAAACCGTCCGGGCGTGGCGAGCTGGAGATCACTTCTATCAACCAGATGTATCTGGAGGAAGGTAAGCTGACCGTTGAACTGCTGGGCCGCGGTTTCGCCTGGCTGGATACGGGCACCCACGACAGTCTGATTGAGGCGAGCACTTTTGTGCAGACGGTGGAAAAGCGCCAGGGCTTCAAAATTGCCTGTCTGGAGGAGATTGCCTGGCGCAACGGCTGGCTGGATGATGATGGTTTGAAACGCGCCGCCAGTCAGCTTGAAAAAACCGGCTATGGCCAATATTTACTGGAGTTGCTCCGTGCCCGTCCGCGCCAGTATTGAACCGTTACTCTGGGAAAATACGTTCTTTGGCGTGAATAGCGGCATTGTGCGTATCGATGCCTCAGCGCCCGAATTAACGCCAGAAGCGCTGCAGGCGTGGCAACGCGTGCAGGTAAAAGTGCCGGCTGAAAACATCGCCTGGCTGTCGGCGTTGCAATCGCTGGGATTCTCTTTGGTTGAAGGCGAAGTGGATTTTGCGTTGCCGGTAAAAGGGCATCGCGACCAGCATGGCGCGGAAATTGCACACCTTAAAGACATTCCTGCTTTGCGTCAGTTGGCCGGAGAGGCGTTTACGCAGAGTCGTTTTCGCGCGCCGTGGTATGCGCCCGACGCCAGTGCCCGTTTTTACGCCCAGTGGATTGAGAATGCGGTACGCGGCACGTTTGATCACCAATGCCTGGTGCTTCGCACAGAGACAGGCGCTATCCGCGGTTACGTCTCGCTGCGGGAATTGAATGATACCGACGCGCGCATTGGCCTGTTGGCCGGACGCGGCGCGGGAGCGGAACTTATGCAGGCGGCGATCTGTTGGGCGCAGAGTCGCGGCAAAGCAACATTGCGGGTGGCGACCCAGTTGGGCAACACCGCCGCGCTTAAACGTTACATACAAAGCGGTGCCAACATCGAAAGCACTGCGTACTGGTTATACAGGTGACAACATGATTCCTTTTAATGCGCCGCCGGTGGTGGGAACCGAACTCGAATACATGCAGTCTGCAATGAGCAGCGGCAAACTGTGCGGCGACGGCGGCTTTACGCGCCGTTGCCAGCAGTGGCTGGAGCAACATTTCGGCAGCGCGAAGGTGTTGCTGACGCCTTCCTGTACCGCGTCGCTGGAGATGGCGGCTCTGTTGTTGGATATTCAGCCCGGCGATGAAGTGATCATGCCGAGCTTTACGTTTGTCTCCACCGCTAACGCTTTTGTCCTGCGCGGCGCGAAAATTGTGTTTGTCGATATTCGTCCGGATACGATGAATATTGACGAAACGCTGATTGAGGCGGCAATTACTGATAAAACCCGCGCTATCGTGCCGGTACACTACGCTGGCGTCGCTTGTGAAATGGACGTCATCATGGCGCTGGCGGATAAGTATAATCTGTTCGTTGTCGAGGATGCCGCCCAGGGCGTGATGTCCACGTACAAAGGGCGCGCGTTAGGAACGATCGGCCACGTCGGCTGTTTTAGCTTCCATGAAACCAAAAATTACACCGCTGGCGGCGAAGGCGGCGCGACGCTGATCAACGATCGTACGCTGATTGAACGCGCGGAGATCATCCGCGAAAAAGGCACCAACCGCAGCCAGTTCTTCCGTGGTCAGGTGGACAAATACACCTGGCGGGATATCGGCTCCAGTTATTTGATGTCCGATCTGCAGGCTGCCTACCTGTGGGCGCAACTGGAGGCCGCCGATCGTATCAATCAACAGCGTCTGTCGCTGTGGCAGACTTACTACGATGCGTTAACGCCGCTGGCGCGCGCCGGGCGTATCGAGCTGCCTTCTATTCCGGAAAACTGCGGGCATAATGCCCACATGTTTTACATCAAACTGCGGGATATCGCCGATCGCAGCGCGCTGATTAATTTCCTGAAAGAGGCGGAAATCATGGCGGTATTCCATTACATTCCGCTGCATGATTGTCCGGCGGGCGATAAATTTGGCGAGTTTATCGGGGACGATGTCTACACCACAAAAGAGAGCGAACGTTTGTTGCGTCTGCCGCTGTTTTATAATCTTGCGCCCGTCGATCAACGAACGGTGATTACTACCTTGCTAAATTATTTCTCCTGATATGTCGCTTGCTAAAGCCTCCCTGTGGACGGCGGTCAGTACGCTGGTAAAAATTGGCGCCGGACTGCTGGTGGTGAAACTACTGGCCGTCTCTTTTGGTCCGGCGGGCGTCGGACAAGCGAGTAACTTCCGCCAGATGATCACCGTGCTGGGCGTATTGGCTGGCGCCGGGATATTTAACGGCGTTACCAAACTCGTCGCACAATATCATGATAACCCGGCGCAGTTACGTACCGTGGTGGGAACCTCCTCCGCGATGGTATTGGGTTTCTCTACGCTGCTGGCGCTGGTCTTCCTGCTGGCGGCGGCGCCGATTAGCCAGGGACTGTTCGGTCATACGGACTATCAAGGGCTGGTGCGTCTGGTTGCGCTGGTACAAATGGGGATCGCCTGGGCGAACCTGCTGCTGGCGCTAATGAAGGGCTTTCGTGACGCGTCGGGTAATGCCTTATCGTTAATTGTCGGCAGCTTTTTGGGCGTTGCCGCCTGGTATCTCTGCTACCGTGTCGGCGGCTATGAAGGCGCTCTGCTTGGCCTGGCGCTGGTGCCGGCGCTGGTGGTAGTGCCAGCCGGTATGATACTGATTAAGCGCGGCACCGTCCCGCTACGCTATCTCAAGCCCTCCTGGGACAACGGTCTGGCAGGGCAGCTCAGTAAATTTACCCTGATGGCGCTGATTACCTCCGTTACGATGCCGGTCGCCTATGTGATGATGCGAAACCAACTGGCCGCGCACTATAGCTGGAGCGATGTCGGGATCTGGCAGGGCGTAAGCAGCATTTCTGATGCCTATCTGCAATTTATCACCGCCTCCTTCAGCGTTTACCTGTTACCCACGCTCTCACGCCTGACGGAAAAACAGGACATTACGCGTGAAGTGGTAAAAGCGCTGAAATTTGTTTTACCGGCGGTCGCGGCGGCGAGTTTTACCGTCTGGCTACTGCGCGATTTTGCTATCTGGCTGCTTTTTTCCGCCAAATTCACCGCGATGCGCGATCTGTTCGCTTGGCAGTTAGTGGGCGACGTGCTGAAAGTCGGCGCCTATGTTTTCGGTTATCTGGTGATTGCCAAAGCGTCGTTGCGATTTTACATTCTGGCCGAAATTAGCCAGTTCATTCTGTTAACGGCATTCGCTCACTGGCTGATTCCCGCTCACGGCGCGCTGGGTGCGGCACAGGCTTATATGGCCACCTATATTGTCTATTTTTCACTTTGTTGCGGCGTATTTTTACTCTGGCGTAGGCGAGCATGACTGTACTGATTCACGTCCTGGGATCGGATATCCCTCACCATAACCACACCGTGTTGCGGTTTTTCAATGATACGCTGGCCGCCACAAGCGAGCACGCGCGTGAATTTATGGTTGCCGGCGAAGATAACGGCTTCACGGAAAGCTGCCCGGCGCTCTCGCTTCGTTTTTATGGCAGTAAGAAAGCGCTGGCGCAGGCGGTCATCGCCAAAGCGAAAGCAAATCGTCGACAGAGATTCTTCTTTCACGGTCAGTTCAACACCAGCCTGTGGCTGGCGCTGTTAAGCGGCGGTATTAAGCCAGCTCAGTTTTACTGGCATATCTGGGGCGCGGATCTCTACGAAGTGTCCCACGGGCTGAAATTCCGCCTTTTCTACCCGCTTCGTCGTATCGCGCAGGGACGAGTAGGGGGCGTATTCGCGACGCGCGGCGATCTCAGCTATTTTGCGCGCCAGCACCCGGGCGTACGCGGCGAGTTGCTCTATTTCCCGACGCGCATGGATCCTTCCCTGAACTCTATGGCAAAAGAGCGCCAACGTGCGGGGAAATTGACCATTTTAGTAGGGAACTCCGGCGATCGCAGTAACCAACATATTACGGCGTTACGGGCGGTGTATCAGCAGTTTGGCGATACGGTAAACGTGGTGGTGCCGATGGGCTATCCGGCCAATAAGGCCTATATTGATGAGGTTCGCCAGGCCGCTCTGGTGCTATTTAGCGCCGAAAATCTACAAATTCTTAGCGAAAAAATGGAATTTGATGCCTATCTTGCGCTGTTGCGCCAGTGCGACCTCGGTTATTTTATTTTTGCCCGCCAACAGGGGATCGGGACGTTGTGCCTGCTAATTCAGGCCGATATCCCGTGCGTACTGAATCGCGACAATCCTTTCTGGCAGGATATGGCGGAACAGCATCTGCCCGTCCTGTTTACCACGGACGATCTTAATGAGCAGGTCGTGCGCGAGGCGCAGCGTCAGCTCGCATCGGTAGATAAAAGCGGTATCACCTTCTTTAGCCCCAACTACCTGCAACCGTGGCATAATGCGTTGAGAATCGCCGCAGGAGAAGCCGAATGAGTTTAATGCAATTCAGCGGGCTGCTGGTGGTCTGGCTGCTCTCTACGCTGTTTATCGCCACGCTGACCTGGTTTGAATTCCGCCGCGTGCGTTTTAACTTCAACGTTTTCTTTTCGTTGCTGTTTTTGTTGACCTTCTTTTTTGGTTTTCCGCTAACCAGCGTGCTGGTATTTCGTTTCGACGTTGGCGTCGCGCCGCCGGAAATCTTATTGCAGGCTCTATTATCCGCCGCCTGTTTCTACGGCGTGTATTACGTGACCTATAAAACGCGTTTACGCAAACGCGTTGTGGATGTACCACGCAAGCCGCTATTTACCATGAACCGGGTGGAAACCCACCTTACCTGGGTGATCCTGATGGGCATCGCGCTGGTGAGCGTGGCGATTTTCTTTATGCATAACGGCTTTTTGCTGTTCCGGCTGCACTCCTACAGCCAGATCTTTTCCAGCGAAGTCTCCGGCGTGGCGTTAAAACGGTTCTTCTATTTCTTCATTCCGGCGATGCTGGTGGTCTATTTCCTGCGCCAGGACAGCAAAGCGTGGCTGTTTTTTCTGGTGAGTACCGTCGCGTTTGGCCTGTTGACCTATATGATTGTCGGCGGCACGCGCGCCAACATCATTATTGCGTTTGCTATCTTCCTGTTTATCGGCATTATTCGGGGCTGGATCAGCCTGTGGATGCTGGCGGCGGCGGGCGTGCTGGGAATTGTCGGTATGTTCTGGCTGGCGCTCAAACGCTACGGATTAAATGTGAGCGGCGATGAGGCGTTCTATACGTTTCTTTATCTAACGCGCGATACCTTTTCGCCGTGGGAGAATCTGGCGCTGCTGTTGCAAAATTACCACAATATCGATTTTCAGGGGCTGGCCCCTATCGTGCGTGATTTCTACGTCTTTATTCCCACCTGGTTATGGCCGGGACGACCCAGTATCGTGCTGAATTCTGCGAATTACTTCACCTGGGAAGTCCTGAACAACCATTCTGGCCTGGCGATATCGCCAACGCTTATCGGATCGCTGGTGGTCATGGGCGGGGCGCTGTTTATTCCGCTCGGCGCGATCGTCGTCGGGCTGATTATCAAATGGTTCGACTGGCTATATGAACTGGGTAACCGGGAGCCCAATCGCTATAAGGCGGCGATTCTGCACAGTTTCTGCTTTGGCGCCATCTTTAATATGATTGTGCTGGCGCGAGAAGGGCTGGATTCGTTTGTCTCGCGCGTGGTTTTCTTCCTGGTGGTTTTTGGCGCCAGCCTGCTGGTCGCTAAGCTTCTGTTCTGGTTATTTGATAGCGCCGGACTGATTCATAAACGTACAACTTCGCTCCCTCAGGCACAGGTGGAAGGAAAACTATGACTAACAATGCCGCTGCGCCCCTTTACTCGCTGCGAGGATTACCTCTGATTGGCTGGCGCGACATGTCACACGCGCTGAATTATCTGTTTGCCGATGGACAACTGAAGCAAGGTACGTTGGTGGCAATCAACGCCGAAAAGCTGCTGACGGCGGAAGATAATCCGGAAGTCCGCGCGTTGATAGCGGCGGCGGAATTTAAATATGCCGATGGCATCAGCGTGGTGCGTTCAATACGTAAAAAATTTCCGCAGGCGCAGGTTTCTCGTGTGGCTGGCGCTGACCTTTGGGAAGCGTTAATGGCGCGCGCGGGTAAAGAAGGCACGCCGGTATTTCTTGTCGGCGGCAAGCCTGAGGTGCTGGCGCAGACGGAAGCAAAACTGCGGACGCAGTGGAACGTCAATATTGTGGGTAGCCAGGACGGTTACTTTACGCCGGAGCAGCGTCAGGCGCTATTTTCGCGTATCCATGCCAGCGGCGCGAAAATTGTCACCGTCGCGATGGGATCGCCAAAACAGGAATTGCTCATGCGCGATTGTCGGGAAGTGCATCCCCATGCGCTATATATGGGGGTGGGCGGTACCTATGATGTGTTTACCGGTCACGTCAAACGCGCCCCCAAAATATGGCAGAACCTGGGGCTGGAGTGGTTGTATCGTCTGCTTTCTCAACCGAAGCGTATTACCCGCCAGATGCGTCTGCTGCGCTACCTTCGCTGGCACTATACTGGCGATCTCTAATTCTCCCTTCTGATGACTTGAGCAGCGGATTGTGCTTATGGCGCTGCTCATTTACAACACAATCGATGATTTCTTACACAATAAGTGCATTTTTTTAATGCTCCATTTGCCATTTGTCCAAATTTAAGAAAATATTCGCAACAATCAATGTACCCATAACAATAACCGGTACTACCGGAACCGTTGCAAACACGACATGAGGATTTATGGCAGAGAAAAAACCGGAGCTACAGCGTGGGCTGGAAGCTCGTCATATTGAATTGATTGCCCTCGGGGGCACCATCGGCGTCGGACTCTTTATGGGTGCCGCCAGTACGCTGAAATGGGCGGGCCCGTCAGTGCTGCTGGCGTATATTATCGCCGGATTGTTCGTCTTTTTCATTATGCGTTCGATGGGGGAGATGCTCTTTCTGGAACCTGTTACCGGCTCTTTTGCCGTGTACGCCCACCGGTATATGAGTCCTTTTTTTGGCTATCTTACCGCCTGGTCATACTGGTTTATGTGGATGGCGGTCGGGATCTCGGAAATTACCGCCATTGGGGTCTACGTCCAGTTCTGGTTTCCGGAGATGGCGCAGTGGATACCGGCGCTGATTGCCGTCGGACTGGTCGCGTTGGCGAATCTGGCTACGGTGCGCCTGTATGGTGAAATCGAGTTCTGGTTTGCGATGATCAAAGTCACCACGATTATTGTGATGATCATCATCGGTCTGGGGGTGATTTTCTTCGGTTTTGGTAACGGCGGCCAGGCGATTGGCTTTGGTAATCTGACCGAGCATGGCGGCTTTTTTGCTGGCGGCTGGAAAGGCTTTCTGACCGCATTATGTATCGTGGTGGCCTCTTATCAGGGGGTTGAGTTGATCGGTATTACCGCCGGTGAAGCGAAGAATCCGCAGGTGACGTTGCGTAGCGCGGTGGGTAAGGTGCTGTGGCGTATCCTAATTTTTTATGTTGGCGCGATTTTCGTGATCGTCACCATTTTCCCGTGGAATGAGATTGGCAGCAACGGCAGCCCCTTTGTACTCACCTTCGCGAAAATCGGCATCACCGCCGCGGCAGGCATTATCAACTTTGTCGTGCTGACGGCGGCGCTCTCCGGCTGTAACAGCGGAATGTATAGCTGTGGGCGTATGCTTTACGCGCTGGCGAAAAACCGTCAACTGCCGGCGGCAGTCGCGAAAGTCTCTCGCCACGGCGTGCCGGTCGCGGGCGTGGCGCTCTCTATTTTGATTTTGCTGGTAGGTTCTTGCCTGAACTACATCATCCCCAATCCGCAGCGCGTCTTTGTTTACGTTTATAGCGCCAGCGTACTGCCGGGGATGGTGCCGTGGTTTGTCATTCTGATTAGCCAACTGCGCTTTCGTCGGGCGCATAAAGAAGCGATTGCGGATCATCCTTTTCGTTCCATTATGTTCCCGTGGGCGAACTATTTGACGATGGCGTTTCTGGTTTGCGTTTTAATCGGCATGTACTTTAATGAAGATACGCGCATGTCGCTGTTTGTCGGCGTCATCTTCCTGCTGGCCGTCACGCTGGTCTACAAAGTTTTCGGTCTGAATCGTCACGGAACCGCCCACAAGGTGGGGGAATAAGCGCCAAAATGCGCAAAGCATAACCAAACGCGCATTTTATTTAAAAAGGCACTGGACAGCGGGGTGTGAAGTCCGTATTATCCACCCCCGCAACGGCGCTAAGCGCCCGTAGCTCAGCTGGATAGAGCGCTGCCCTCCGGAGGCAGAGGTCTCAGGTTCGAATCCTGTCGGGCGTACCATTTATTTAGGTGCTTGAGCTGCGGTGGTTTAATACCGCGTAAAAAGTTTCAGTGGTGGCTATAGCTCAGTTGGTAGAGCCCTGGATTGTGATTCCAGTTGTCGTGGGTTCGAATCCCATTAGCCACCCCATTAATATAGAGTTGTGAAACGCGAAGGTGGCGGAATTGGTAGACGCGCTAGCTTCAGGTGTTAGTGTCCTTACGGACGTGGGGGTTCAAGTCCCCCCCCTCGCACCACGACTCAATGAATTGAACTAAAAATTCAAAAAAGCAGTATATCGGCGAGTAGCGCAGCTTGGTAGCGCAACTGGTTTGGGACCAGTGGGTCGGAGGTTCGAATCCTCTCTCGCCGACCAATTTTGAACCCCGCTTCGGCGGGGTTTTTTGTTTTCTGTTTCTTTTCAACCGCTTATCCCGCACGTGTTGCCATTATGGTTTATTGGCGATATCCCAGGCTTTATTTGTCGCTATTCGGTGACGAATAATCTATTGATTTATAATCACTTTATAAAAAACATCCTGTTCTGTCTCCGCCAGGCGACACGCTAAAACCTCGCCAGCGGCGGGGGGATGACAATCGCGTGAATTCTCTACGTTTTTTAATACCTGCGCCTGTTTTTTAGCGGTGCAAAGATGGCACGTTATGTGCAATAATATACGGGTAGATGCTCATTCCATCTCTTATGTTCGCCTTCTGGCCTCATAAACTCAGGAATGATGCAGAGCCGTTTACGGTGCTTATCGTCCACTGACAGATGTCGCTTACGCCTCATCAAACACCCTGGACACAACGTTGAGTGAAGCACCCCTTTATGTTGTCATACAGACCTGTTTTGACGCCTGCCCCTTAACCGGGCAGGCGTTTTTTTATGCATCCCGAATGATTTTGTGTAAGCGGTAGGCCCGGTAAGCGAAGCGCCACCGGGCAAGAGGGAATTACTGCGGGGGATTGTTCTGTAATGTCAGCATCAGGCCGTCGCGCCGCATGGCGGCGGCCTCTTCCGGTTGATGCAGTCGATCAAGCGCATCGGCAAGCCAGGCATAATCATACGCGTCCGGGCGTTGTTTCAGCGCGGCGCGGAAAGCCAGAGTCGCCTCCTGCCATTCACCGTGTTTCATTAGCGACTGACCGAGCGTGCTCCATAACAGCGGGCGATCGCCTACTGTCTTAATTTGCTGGCGCAGCACTTTCTCCAGTTGTTCCGGATTATTGGTTCTGAGACGAGGAATGGGCAGCACCAGTCGATCGTCATACTGGCGTTTCAGACCGTCGATGATAATCTGCTGCGCCATATCATGATCGTCACATTCGATCAGATGCTCGGCCATCGCGACCTGCAGCGCCACCTGATGGCGGGTTTTACGGCTTTGGTTTTTCCACCAGGTGCGTAATCCTTCGCTGCCCTGCTCGGCGCGCGCCTGATCCATGAGTCCTATCCACGCCTGTTGTTCGAGCATGGCGCGATGCGCTTCATCGCCAACGTGCGCTTTCGCCATGGATGGGATGATATCCAGTAAAGAACTCCATGCGCTGGTGCGAATATAGGCCTGCTCCGCCAGACGCAGAACTTCCGGGTGACGCGGCGTGACCTCCAGCAGTTTGTCCACGCCGTGACGCGCCGCGTGATTTTCATTGCGCGCCAGCTGTAAGCGCACGCGTGTGATCTCGACCGGGATGGTGTCGTTCCCCGCCAGCTCTGCCGCACGTTCAAGGTGCTGATTAGCGCGTGCTTCATCGCCGCGCTGCTGCGCCGCTTCTGCCGCCAGCAGATAATTTACCACCGGTTGTTCAGCATGGTCGGCATTTTTTGACATCAACTTTTCAACCTGCTGATAGTCGCCCTCCGCCAGCTTCAGCAGCGCCTGTTCGGTCTGCTTGCGGGCGCGACGGCGTTTACGGCCGGCAAACCAACCGCGGGTGTGCGCGCCGGTACGAAACAGACGGCGTAGCAACCACTCAATGGCGAATAGCACCACCATAGCGACGATGAGAATGATCGCCAGTCCGGTGACGCTGGTTTCAATGTTGTAGTTATCGGTCTGGATTAACACATAGCCCTGGTGACCGGCTATCATCGGGCCGACCACGATACCCGCGAGCAACAACACAAAGAGCAATAATACTTTTAGCATCATTATTCTCCTTGCGGCGCGGCTGCCGGAGCGTCTGTCTGCGTGGCAGGCGCTGCCGTAGAGACTGTCGGTTGCGCCAGCAGATTACGCACGCGGGTTTGCATCAGTTTTTCAAGAATCGCCTGGCTTTCCAGGGTTTCCGGCAGATCCATCGTGATATTTTGCTGGCTTAATTTATCGACCTCCTCCAGGAAGGCTTTTGTCGCGGCGTCGTCAGTATCGTAATAAGCGCGAACCCAGGTCGAAACGTTATCCAGCGCCTGACGGTATGTTTCTTCCTGATGGCGTGGCACGGCCTGCGCGGCGACTAACAGGCGAGAGCGAATATTTTCGCGTAAATAGACGTCCTGGTTGGGCGCCAACAGCGGTACAGCGGTATCATCGCGGCGGCGAATGGTAATAAAGCTGTCCATAAAGTTCTGCCAGCTTTTTTGCAGGTTAACGCGCCATTCGCTTAGCGAGCTGGACAGCTCGCTGCTGTCTGAATCCATCGGCGAACCATCGGTATCGTTATCCGCCAGACGCAAGTTATCGATTTGGTTAGAGAGCTGATTGAGCTTGAGAATAATGCCGTCGTAGTCGATCTGCGCAACGGATGACAGGCTGGCGATATCGTCAGTAATCGCGCGTCGTGCGGTAATCAGGCTGGGGTCATTCATGTCCGCCAGACTGGCGTCAGCGCTTTTGAGCAGCGCAGCGGCGGTAGTGACGTCCTGATCGCTCCACAGCTTGCGTCCGGCGAGTTTCACCAGGAAATCAGCCTGCGCCAGCAGCCAGGTTTTAGCATCGCTGCCGGAAATGGTGGCGACTTTTTGTTGTACTTCATCAAGCTGTTTCGCCAGCGCCGCCTGTTGGCGATTCGCGTCATCTAACTGCGCCGCTTGTTTTTTGATAATCCCTTCCAGCTCCGCTTTTTGGCTCTCCTGCGCCTTTTGCAAGGCGGTCAGTTGCGTCGCCAGCGCATCGCTGGTTTCCGTTTGCGCGGTTGCTTGCTGTTTCCCCCAGCCATAAAGCCCAATACCTGCCGCCAGGGCAATCGCAATCGCCACCGCGCTTAATACCAGCGCGGCGCCGTTCTTACTTTTTTTCTCGGTATTAACTGGCTGTGGCGTGGTTTCCACGCTCTCCCTGGTCTCATCAACCACGGCGGAGGATTTTTCTTGTTCCGTCATTATGGCATCCCATTATGAGAGTTATTGTAATGCGCGCAACAGCGCATCGTTGTCGGCGTTATCAGCGACCTTAATATCTTGCCAGCCCAGTTCCCGGGCGAGGTGCGCCAGACGCTCACTGACGACCAATAGCCGACAGCGTAGTAACCAGTGCTCACGATACCACTGGGGAGTCAGCGACCAGAGCCGTTGCAACATCTCGCCGCTGGTAACAACAAGCGTTGTTACGCCGCGAGTATGCCAGCGCATCGCTTCTTCCGCGCCATCGTAATGTTTCGCACATCGTTGATAACATTCACAAAAACTGACTTCGGCTCCGCGAGCTGTCAGGGTTTCGCCCAGCAGTTCGCGGCCGCCATTGCCACGCAAAATCAGCGCGCGTTTGCCCGCAATATTTTGTAATTCAGGTAATTGTAGCAAGGCTTCGCTGATTTCCCGATCCAATGGATAACGAATATCGAACCCGCTAACGGTATGAAGGGCGAGCGCCGTGGTGCGGCCAATCGCGAAATAGCGCGGCGACGCAGGCCAGTTTCGGCCATCCCGCTGGAGCTGGGCGTGAGCAAAGGCGACGGCGTGCTGTGAAAGGGCAAAAACCAGATCGTTTTCCGTCAGAGTCGCCAGGCGGTCGGCCAGGGTGGGTAGCTCCCGACCGGCGACAAATTCAATCAGTGGAAAACTCCAGGCCACCTGCCCCAGTGCGCGCAGACGGCTCACTAACGCTTCCCCTGCGGGAGAGGGGCGGGTGATCAGAATACTCATGCGGGCGTCTCGCCGTTATAAACTTCCGTCAGAATCGCGCGCGCGCCGTTTTCCAGCAGTTCCTCTGCAAGCGAGATGCCCATTTGCTCCGCTTGCTCGGGAGAACCACGACGTTCGCCGCGCACCATCACCGAACCGTCCGGCGCGCCAACCAGCGCGCGTAGCCAAATTTCACCGTTGATGATTTCTGCATAGCTGCCAATCGGCACCTGACAACCGCCTTCCAGGCGGGTGTTCATAGCGCGTTCCGCCGTTACGCGCAGCGCGGTTTGCGAGTGATTCAACGGTGCGAGCAGCGCCTGCGTTCGCGCGTCGTCAAGACGACACTCAATCCCGACGGCGCCCTGGCCTACGGCAGGAAGTGAAACGTCGGGCGGCAAGGCTGTGCGAATGCGCGACTCCAGACCTAAGCGTTTCAGACCGGCCACGGCCAGGATAATGGCGTCATAGTCGCCGTTGTCCAGCTTGCCGAGACGTGTGCCGACGTTGCCGCGCAACGAACGGATAATGAGGTCCGGACGGCGTTCCGCCAGTTGACACTGACGACGCAAACTGGACGTCCCGACGATACTACCCGCGGGCAGATCGTCCAGACTGTGATATTTATTCGAGACAAACGCGTCGCGCGGATCTTCGCGCTCGCAAATGGTCACCAGACCGAGACCATCCGGGAAGGCCACCGGAACGTCTTTCATAGAGTGCACGGCGATATCAGCGCGTTTTTCCAGCAGCGCGATTTCAAGCTCTTTAACAAACAGTCCCTTACCGCCCACTTTCGCCAGGGGAGTATCAAGGATCACGTCGCCGCGTGTGACCATCGGCACCAGTTCTACTGTCAGTCCCGGATGGGTTGCCATCAATGCGTCTTTGACATAATGTGCCTGCCAAAGCGCAAGGGGACTTTGGCGTGTGGCAATTCTTAAAACATTGTCTAACATGCTTGTTACCGTCATTATCAATCATTGACCATCCTAACATCCTTATAGAGAGTATGTTAGTTTTCCGGTCACCGTGAGTGAGAGGATAAGGCGCAGTGTCGTCAATGACAGTGAATAATGACGAGAAACCGCCAGCCCGTATTTAAGAATTTACACGCAGCGAACGGTGCTACACTTGTATGTAGCGCATCTTTCTTTACGGTCAATGAGCAAGGTGTTAAATTGATCACGTTTTAGACCATTTTTTCGTCGGTATTAGATAAAAATATGCAGGCGAGAAAGGGTAACGGTTATTTTTGACATACGGTTTATCCCGAATGGCGACGGTCAAGTACTGACCTGCACCATGACGGGTAGCAACATCAGGCGATACGTCTTGTACCTCTATATTGAGACTCTGAAACAGAGACTGGATGCCATAAATCAACTGCGTGTGGATCGCGCGCTTGCTGCCATGGGACCCGCTTTTCAGCAGGTTTACAGTCTTCTGCCGACATTATTGCACTATCACCATCCACTGATGCCGGGTTACCTTGATGGTAACGTTCCCAGCGGTATTTGCTTCTACACGCCTGATGAAACCCAACGCCACTATCTGAACGAACTTGAGCTGTACCGCGGTATGACGCCGCAGGACCCGCCGAAGGGCGAGCTGCCGATTACCGGTGTTTACACCATGGGCAGCACCTCCTCGGTCGGGCAGAGCTGCTCGTCCGACCTGGATATCTGGGTGTGCCATCAGTCCTGGCTCGACGGCGAAGAGCGTCAGTTGCTGCAACGTAAGTGTAGCCTGCTGGAAAGCTGGGCCGCCTCGCTTGGCGTTGAGGTGAGCTTCTTCCTGATCGACGAGAACCGTTTCCGCCATAACGAAAGCGGCAGTCTGGGCGGGGAAGACTGTGGTTCTACGCAGCATATCCTGTTGCTTGATGAGTTTTATCGTACCGCTGTGCGCCTGGCCGGGAAGCGTATCCTGTGGAGTATGGTGCCGTGCGACGAAGAAGAGCATTACGACGACTATGTCATGACGCTCTACGCGCAGGGCGTATTAACGCCAAACGAATGGCTGGATCTGGGGGGCTTAAGCTCGCTCTCCGCCGAAGAGTACTTTGGCGCCAGCCTGTGGCAGCTATACAAGAGCATTGACTCGCCGTACAAAGCGGTGCTGAAAACGCTGCTGCTGGAAGCCTACTCATGGGAATATCCCAACCCATGTCTGCTGGCGAAAGATATTAAACAACGTCTGCATGACGGTGAAATCGTATCGTTTGGACTCGATCCCTACTGCATGATGCTGGAACGGGTCACTGAATACCTGACGGCGATTGAAGATCCGACGCGGCTGGATTTAGTCCGCCGCTGCTTTTACCTGAAAGTGTGCGAGAAATTAAGTCGCGAGCGTGCCTGCGTAGGCTGGCGTCGGGAAGTATTAAGCCAGTTAGTCAGCGAGTGGGGATGGGACGACGCGCGTCTGACCATGCTCGATAATCGCGCAAACTGGAAAATCGATCAGGTGCGCGAAGCCCACAACGAATTGCTCGACGCCATGATGCAAAGCTATCGTAATCTGATTCGCTTTGCGCGGCGCAACAACCTCAGCGTGAGTGCCAGCCCGCAGGATATCGGCGTACTGACGCGTAAGCTGTACGCGGCGTTTGAAGCGTTGCCGGGTAAAGTCACGCTGGTGAACCCGCAGATATCGCCGGATCTGTCCGAGCCGAATTTAACCTTTATCCATGTGCCGCCGGGACGCGCCAACCGTTCAGGCTGGTATCTCTACAACCGTGCGCCGAACATGGATTCCATCATCAGTCATCAGCCGCTGGAATATAACCGTTATCTTAATAAGCTGGTCGCGTGGGCGTGGTTCAACGGCCTGCTGACGTCGCGAACGCATCTGTTTATTAAGGGCAACGGTATTGTCGACCTGCCTAAGTTACAGGAGATGGTCGCCGATGTTTCGCACCATTTCCCGCTGCGCTTGCCTGCTCCGACGCCGAAAGCGCTCTACAGCCCCTGTGAAATTCGCCATCTGGCGATTATCGTTAACCTCGAATATGACCCGACGGCGGCGTTTCGCAATAAAGTGGTCCATTTTGACTTCCGTAAGCTGGACGTTTTCAGCTTTGGCGAAGAGCAAAACTGTCTGATAGGCAGTATCGACTTGTTATATCGCAACTCGTGGAACGAAGTGCGTACTCTGCACTTTAACGGCGAGCAGGCGATGATCGAAGCGCTGAAAACGATTCTGGGGAAAATGCACCAGGATGCCGCGCCGCCGGATAGCGTCGAAGTGTTCTGCTACAGTCAACATCTTCGCGGTCTGATTCGCACCCGCGTGCAGCAACTGGTTTCCGAGTGCATTGAACTGCGCCTTTCCAGTACCCGTCAGGAAACCGGCCGCTTCAAAGCGCTGCGTGTCTCCGGGCAAACCTGGGGGCTATTCTTCGAACGCTTGAATGTCTCGGTGCAGAAGCTGGAGAACGCCATCGAATTCTACGGCGCGATTTCGCATAACAAGCTGCACGGGCTGTCGGTACAGGTGGAAACCAACCAGGTGAAATTGCCGTCAGTGGTGGATGGCTTCGCCAGCGAAGGGATTATCCAGTTCTTCTTTGAAGAAACGGGTGATGAGAAAGGCTTTAATATTTATATTCTGGATGAAAGTAACCGGGCGGAAGTGTATCACCACTGCGAAGGTAGCAAGGAAGAACTGGTGCGCGACGTCAGTCGCTTCTATTCGTCATCGCACGATCGCTTCACGTATGGCTCCAGTTTTATCAACTTTAACCTGCCGCAGTTCTACCAGATAGTGAAAACCGATGGCCGCGAGCAGGTGATCCCATTCCGTACGCAGCCTATCAACACCGTGCCGCCAGCAAACCAGGATCATGACGCGCCGCTATTGCAGCAGTATTTTTCCTGAGGATTTTTGCCCGGTGGCGGCTACGCCTTACCGGGCCTACAGTAAGCCGGATAAGAAAAGCGCATCCGGCAAATAAATCAACGGAAGCTCACCGCTTCACCTGCCTGCTGTGTCGCCGCCTGCTCCAGCAGATCCCAGAAGGTTTCGCCGCTGCGATCGCAAATCCACTCGTCGCCTTTCAGGTCAAAGTGATAGCCGCCCTGTTTGGTCGCCAGCCATACCTGATGCAGCGGCTCCTGACGGTTAATAATGATTTTACTGCCGTTCTCAAAGCTGAGGGTCAGCACGCCGCCGTTAATTTCGCAGTCGATATCGCTGTCGCCGTCCCAGCTATCGAGGCGTTCTTCAATGGTGAGCCACAGGGCGTCAGCCAGGCGATGAAATTCACTGTCGTTCATTGTTTTATCCCGCTATTGAGTGATAGCGCCAGTATAAGGGGAAGCGTCAGCTTCTGGAACCGATACGCCTTAGCGTTGTGAGCGGTAAAGAATAAAACCCAGCGGTAGATAAATGACGATAAATAGCGCACTGGCAATGAGGATGACGGACGCATTAACCGGGAAATGGTTCAGAGCCGACAGCATTGCTACCATCAGCACGACGCAGCTGCCGCAAAGGAGAAAATGCAACAGGATTAAGGGGGCGCGCGGCTTTGCTTTGATATCCAAAAGAGCGCTAAGCAGACCGAGTACCGCGCTTATCGTCAGAACCCCGGCAGCTTCAACACCGTTTATCGTGCCGTGCATAACGCTTTCAATAATGACGTAAATGCATGAACCGATCCCCACGCCCCGAAGGGCGTTTTTCAAATGTTTATCCAAGCGCGCAAAACGGCTTAGCGGCGTGATTTTTGGCATTCCTGTGCCTGCGTTATGATGATGATGTCTTTATTGTTGGTGTACCTGACGTTCCTATTCAGAGTATGCGTCTTATCCGGGCAGGGGGATGCTGTTCGGTAAAGCTGGCTGCCAATCCACGTATAAACGTAGCGGTTGTCATACGCAAAACGCTCGGTGACTTTTAGCGGCCCATTGATGCTAAAGATCTGAATACCCTGACCTTGTTGGCTATCACGCATAAAATAGCCGTGCTCTTTTCCGGCGTTAATTTTCCGGTTCAGGAAGGGGGTTGCGCTATCCAGTTCCAGCGTTTCCAACTGGTCTTCGCCAAAAGGTGAGAGCCTCGCAATGTATAGCCGGTTCTTATATTGCGCGATGCGATCGTTAACCAGATGAAACTGACTCGGGTCAACGTTGGGAATGGTTTGCCAACGGCCCCACTCGCCGTCAGGTGACAGAACCTTGCGCCAGCGAACCGCTGTTTTGCCGATGTCAAAGGTGCCATCGGTTTTAACATAGGCTGTTTTTACGGAAGGATCGCGCGGGATACCCGTGGCGATAAAAGAGCCATCCTCCATGAGAGCGCCATCTAACTGGGCTATGCGGTAATCCACCCAATAGCCGTATCCTGAGTACGTTGTTTGCCATTTCACGCGTAGAGCTTTGGGATTGGGCGTAGGATAGCGCCACAGTTGAGCGCCATCAAACGCGTAAACATAGCGATCGTCGCGCGCGTACCATTTTTTGTAATGTGGGCTGTCGCCCAGATGCGCTTCTGTCTCGCCCGGAACGTGATAGTCCATCAGAATAAGCGGGCCAGCCGACTCGAATACCTGCAATCCGTCTTCTTCCTTAAAGTCGGATCGCGTTTTAGTGAGTAAATAACCGTGATGCCGCCCGGCATTAAAACGCTTGTCTATCACCAGATTTGGGTTATCCAGCGTGACGACATCCAGTTGGTTTTCGCCGAATTCCGTTTTCCTGATGACATAAAGCCGATCCTGATACTGCGCCACCGCATTACTGAGCGGATGAAATTGTTCCGGGTCAAGGCCGGGGATTTCGGCAAATTTACATCCCGGACCTTTACGCCACAGCACGCGTTTTTCCTGCAGGTTGAACGCATCACAGTGTTTTTCAATTTGCATGTCCCAATCCAGGTTGTTCTGGTTGAGAACGTAACGGTGCAAGCCGTTTTTATCGCGCCAGGTCAATAGAGAACCGGGCATCCAGCGCACCACGGAAAAGGTATCCGGATCGGCATCCAATAGTTCGCCATTGAGCATTATTTTTGTACGCGTGCGGGCCAGCGTATCCCAGGGATCAAAGGGGACAGCGACACACGGATTAAATGTGGCGGAAAATTTACCGCGCTGATCCCAGGGCTTTTGCGCCAGAACGGTGAAACTGCCCGGGTCGCTCAGGCGATGCCCTTCGAAATAAAGAAAGCGATCGTCGCGCAGCGTCAAGCCCATCAGGTCTGGTTTCCACTGGCTGCTGAATTCAACTTTGCGCAATGACTGTAAATTAACGCGGTTTTCGCCGCCGTTGTCATCCGTTCGTTTGCCTTCGTAATAGAGACTATTTTTATCAACACCGATTTTGCCAAAGGCGCGAAATGAGGCGACATCTACCGATGGCGTCCCCGGCGGATTACGCATGATTTTTCCACCGTACAGAATAACGCGTCCGTCGCTGTAGTAGGAAAAGTGCGGGAAGATAGCCTGTGCACCGGTATGAACGTGATCGGTCGTCAGGTCGGTGAGCGGTGGTTCCCTGTCCCACTCATCCTGAGTTGCTGGGTTAATCAATGAATTGGGTAACCGACGCAGGCGTTTGAAATTCACCTCCGGCAACGAAAGATTGTTCTCCTCTTCTGGCTGGAGATAAACCACGCCGCTGCCTTGCCGTTGATAAACATTGTGCGGAGATTCACTTAGCCGGCATCCCCAGGCGGGAGGCAGCAGAAGTGAAAGCGAAAAAAGGCAAAACAAATTACGATATTGCATAAGGTCATCCGGACGTGGTACGTAAACCTAAAGTGATTAGCAAAGCATGTTTCCTGATGTAAATGCGCAATAATCATGGCAACGCGCCGCTTTTCAGATTTTATAAAGAGCCCCTAAACGCTTGCTTTTACGCCTTCTCCTGCGATGATAGAAAATAGAAAGCATGAACTTACAGGCAATCCATAATGAAAAACGTGTTTAAGACACTCGCTGTACTTCTGACTCTGTTCAGCCTGACGGGCTGCGGTTTGAAAGGGCCGCTTTATTTCCCGCCAGCCGATAAAAATGCGCCGCCGCCGACGAAAAAAGTCGATTCGCAAACGCAGTCCACGATGCCCGATAAGAACGATCGCGCAACGGGAGATGGTCCGTCCCAGGTCAATTACTGAGGATAGTTTTCTGTCCCCGCGTGAACGGAGTGAATGATGCAATTCTCTAAAATGCATGGCCTTGGCAACGATTTTATGGTCGTCGACGCGGTAACGCAGAATGTCTTTTTTTCGCCGGAACTGATTCGTCGGCTATCCGACAGACACCTGGGCGTAGGGTTCGATCAGCTGCTGGTAGTTGAGCCTCCCTATGATCCTGAGTTGGACTTTCATTACCGCATCTTCAACGCCGACGGCAGTGAAGTCTCGCAGTGCGGCAATGGCGCGCGCTGTTTCGCGCGATTTGTTCGCCTGAAAGGGCTAACCAATAAACGCGACATTCGGGTCAGTACCGCGAATGGCCGGATGGTACTGAGCGTCACGGAAGATGAACTGGTGCGGGTGAATATGGGGGAGCCAAACTTTGAACCCGCGCAGGTGCCGTTTCGCGCCAACAAAGCGGAAAAGACGTATATTATGCGAGCGGCGGAACAGACCATACTGTGCGGCGTGGTTTCAATGGGCAATCCGCACTGTGTCATTCAGGTTGATAACGTCGACACGGCGGCCGTTGAAACGCTGGGGCCGGTTCTGGAAAGCCATGAGCGTTTTCCGGAACGCGCCAACATTGGTTTTATGCAGGTTGTAAGACGTGAGCATATCCGGCTGCGAGTCTATGAACGCGGCGCAGGGGAGACCCGCGCGTGCGGCAGCGGCGCGTGCGCTGCCGTTGCCGTGGGGATTCAGCAGGGGCTGCTGGCTGAAGAAGTACGCGTGGAATTACCGGGCGGTCGGCTGGATATCGCCTGGAAAGGTCCGGGTCATCCGTTATACATGACTGGTCCGGCGGCACATATCTACGACGGATTTATCCATTTATGAAGCAACCAGAGGAAGAACTACAGGAAACGCTCACGGAACTGGACGATCGAGCGGTCGTCGATTACCTGCGCCACCACCCTGAGTTTTTTATCCGTAACGCCCATGCCGTGGAAGCGATGCGTGTTCCACATCCCGTGCGGGGAACGGTTTCGCTCGTTGAGTGGCATATGGCCCGCGCGCGTAATCACATCAATGTGCTTGAAGAAAATATGACGCTGCTGATGGAACAGGCCCATGCCAATGAAAGCCTGTTTTATCGCTTGCTGCATCTGCAAAGCCGTCTGGTCGCCGCGGATAGTCTGGATGAGATGCTGATGCGGTTTCACCGCTGGGCGCGCGATTTGGGGCTTGCCGGCGCGACGCTGCGTTTGTTCCCGGATCGGTGGCGTCTTGGCGCGCCATCGCGCTATACGCATCTGGCTTTAAACCGTCAGGCCTTCGAGCCGCTGCGTATTCAACGACTGGGACAGTCGCAGCATTATCTTGGCCCGCTAAACGGCCCGGAACTGCTGGTGGTCTTGCCGGAGGCGAAAGCTGTAGGCTCGGTAGCTATGTCGATGATGGGCAGCGATGGCGACCTCGGGGTGATTCTCTTCAGCAGCCGTGACCCGCACCACTATCAGCCTGGGCAGGGGACGCAGCTTTTACAGGAGATCGCGCTGATGCTGCCGGAACTGCTGGAACGCTGGATTAAACGCGTATGACGGATGTCGCGCTTTCTCTGGATGTCTCGCGGTTCCTGCGCTATTTAGGCGTGGAGCGCCAGCTTAGCCCCATTACCCTGCAGAACTACCAGCGTCAGCTTGATGCCATTATCGCTTTAGCCGGAGAAACCGGGCTGAAAAGCTGGCAACAATGTGACGCTGCGATTGTGCGCAGTTTTGCGGTGCGCAGTCGGCGTAAAGGGCTTGGCCCTGCCAGTCTGGCGCTACGTCTCTCGGCATTGCGAAGCTTTTTTGACTGGTTAGTCAGTCAGGGCGAATTGAAAGCTAACCCGGCGAAGGGTGTCTCCGCACCGAAAGCGCCGCGTCATCTGCCGAAAAATATTGATGTCGACGACGTTAACCGCCTGCTGGACATCGATCTTAACGATCCGCTCGCCGTACGTGATCGGGCGATGCTGGAGGTCATGTACGGCGCGGGACTGCGTTTATCCGAACTGGTTGGCCTGGATATAAAGCACCTCGATCTCGATACCGGCGAAGTGTGGGTAATGGGTAAAGGCAGCAAAGAGCGACGCCTGCCGATTGGCCGTAACGCGGTGACGTGGATTGAGCACTGGCTGGATCTGCGCGGACTGTTCGCCAGCGATGAAGAGGCGTTATTCCTGTCGAAGCTCGGCAAGCGTATCTCCGCGCGCAATGTCCAAAAACGGTTCGCTGAATGGGGCATAAAGCAGGGGCTAAACAGCCACGTGCATCCACATAAGCTGCGCCATTCGTTTGCGACCCATATGCTGGAATCGAGCGGCGATCTGCGCGGCGTGCAAGAGCTGCTGGGTCATGCCAACCTTTCCACCACCCAAATTTATACTCATCTTGATTTTCAACATCTTGCTTCAGTGTACGACGCGGCGCATCCGCGCGCTAAACGGGGGAAATAATGCGTTTTTACCGGCCTTTGGGGCGTATTGCCGCGCTCACCTTTGACCTGGATGATACCCTTTATGATAACCGTCCGGTGATTTTGCGTACTGAGCAGGAAGCGCTCGCTTTTATGCAGAATTATCACCCGTCGCTACGTTCGTTTCAAAACGTCGATTTACAGCGGATACGGCAGGCGGTGCGTGAAGCGGAGCCGGAAATCTATCATGACGTTACCCGCTGGCGCCATCGCGCGATAGAGCAGGCCATGCGGGATGCGGGATTATCGGCGCAGGAGGCCATTGCCGGCGCGAATGCGGCGATGATGCATTTTGCCAAATGGCGCAGCCAGATTGAGGTTCCGCAGGCTACCCATGAGACGTTACAGCAGCTTGCGAAAAAATGGCCGCTGGTGGCGATCACTAACGGCAACGCCCAGCCGGAACTGTTTGGCCTCGGCGATTACTTTAAGTTTGTACTGCGCGCCGGCCCGGATGGACGTTCCAAGCCGTTTAGCGACATGTATTTCCTGGCGGCGGAAAAACTGCATGTGCCGATCGGCGAGATCCTGCATGTCGGCGACGATCTGACTACCGATGTGGCTGGCGCTATTCGCTGTGGGATGCAGGCCTGCTGGATTAAACCTGAAAATGCCGACCTGATGCGGACGCAGGACAGCCGTTTACTGCCGCATATCGAAATTTCGCGGTTGGCATCTCTCACCTCGCTGATATAATCACCAGTAGTTCTGTATAAATTCCCAGTTATTCTGGCGGATGGCGTTATGCTTATCCGCCCTACGATAAGTAGCCCCGGTAAGCGAAGCGCCACCGGGCGTTTTTAGTTTTCATGTTTTTACGCGGCGGTGCCAATGGACGTTTCTTACCTGCTCGACAGCCTTAATGATAAACAGCGCGAAGCGGTGGCCGCGCCACGTAGCAACATGCTGGTGTTGGCGGGCGCGGGAAGCGGGAAAACCCGCGTGCTGGTGCACCGTATCGCCTGGTTACTGAGCGTAGAAAACAACTCGCCATACTCCATCATGGCGGTGACCTTTACCAACAAAGCGGCGGCGGAAATGCGCCATCGTATTGGCCAGTTGATGGGGACCAGCCAGGGCGGAATGTGGGTAGGGACGTTCCACGGTCTGGCGCACCGCCTGCTGCGCGCGCATCATATGGACGCTAATTTGCCGCAGGATTTCCAGATTCTCGACAGCGAAGATCAGATGCGTTTGCTTAAACGCCTGATTAAGGCGATGAATCTTGATGAGAAGCAGTGGCCGCCGCGTCAGGCGATGTGGTACATCAATAGCCAGAAAGACGAAGGGCTACGCCCACACCATATTCAAAGCTATGGCAACCCGGTGGAGCAGACCTGGCAGAAGGTGTATCAGGCCTATCAGGAAGCGTGCGATCGCGCTGGTCTGGTGGATTTCGCCGAGCTACTGCTGCGCGCTCATGAACTATGGCTGAACAAGCCGCACATCCTGCAACACTATCGCGAGCGGTTTACTAACATCCTGGTGGACGAATTCCAGGATACCAACAACATTCAGTACGCCTGGGTTCGTCTGCTGGCGGGCGATACCGGTAAAGTGATGATTGTCGGCGACGATGACCAGTCGATCTACGGCTGGCGCGGGGCCCAGGTAGAGAACATCCAGCGCTTCCTCAATGATTTCCCCGGCGCGCAGACCATTCGTCTGGAGCAGAATTACCGCTCGACCAGCAACATCCTTAGCGCGGCGAACGCTCTGATTGAGAATAACAATGGGCGTTTGGGTAAAAAACTGTGGACTGATGGCGTTGATGGCGAACCGATATCGCTGTACTGCGCTTTCAACGAACTGGATGAAGCGCGCTTTGTGGTTAACCGTATCAAAACCTGGCAGGACAACGGCGGCGCGCTTGCGCAATGCGCCATCCTTTATCGCAGCAACGCCCAGTCGCGCGTGCTGGAAGAAGCGTTATTACAGGCCAGTATGCCGTACCGGATTTACGGCGGTATGCGCTTCTTCGAACGCCAGGAGATCAAAGATGCGCTCTCTTATCTGCGTTTGATTGCCAATCGCAACGATGATGCCGCCTTTGAACGCGTGGTGAACACTCCGACGCGCGGCATCGGCGACCGCACGCTGGACGTGGTGCGCCAGACCTCGCGCGATCGCCAGCTAACATTGTGGCAGGCGTGCCGTGAATTGTTACAGGAAAAAGCCCTGGCCGGGCGTGCGGCCAGCGCGTTGCAACGCTTTATGGAACTGATCGACGCCCTGGCGCAGGAAACCGCCGACATGCCGCTGCATGTGCAGACTGACCGGGTGATCAAAGATTCCGGCCTGCGCACCATGTATGAGCAAGAAAAAGGTGAGAAAGGCCAGACGCGCATCGAAAACTTAGAGGAACTGGTGACGGCGACGCGGCAGTTCAGCTACAACGACGAAGATGAAGATTTAATGCCGTTGCAGGCCTTCCTCTCTCATGCGGCGCTGGAAGCGGGCGAGGGGCAGGCGGATACCTGGCAGGATGCGGTACAGCTGATGACGCTGCACTCGGCCAAAGGGCTGGAGTTTCCGCAGGTGTTTATCGTCGGCATGGAAGAGGGCATGTTCCCCAGCCAGATGTCGCTGGATGAGGGCGGGCGTTTGGAAGAGGAGCGTCGTCTGGCCTACGTCGGCGTTACCCGTGCCATGCAGAAACTAACGTTAACCTATGCCGAAACGCGTCGTCTGTACGGTAAAGAGGTCTACCATCGCCCGTCGCGTTTTATCGGCGAACTGCCGGAGGAGTGCGTGGAAGAGGTCCGTCTGCGCGCCACCGTCAGTCGTCCGGTGAGCCATCAACGAATGGGAACGCCGCTGGCGGAAAACGACACAGGCTACAAACTCGGCCAACGCGTGCGCCATGCGAAGTTCGGCGAGGGAACTATTGTCAACCTGGAGGGCAGCGGCGAGCATAGCCGGTTGCAGGTGGCTTTTCAGGGGCAAGGGATCAAATGGCTGGTTGCCGCGTATGCGAAGCTGGAAACGGTTTGACCGGCTCTCATATTGCCGGATGGCACCTCTTATCCGGCCTACGCGCTGGCTAACATTTTGATTTGTAGGCCGGATAAGGCGAAGCCGCCATCCGGCGATATAGTGATGTTAATATTCTGAAATCATAGATAAATACTCTCACTCTGCTAACCTTTCTGCATAAGGGGAAATTATTGCTTTTTCGCGTTTCGTTGCGTGTTGACGGCAAATTTTTGCTGGCGTAACATGCGCCCACGATTACGCTAAGAGGACATTCGCCTTGGACACACCCAGTAGATACTGGCTCATTATCCTGTTATCCAGGATCAACTCCTAAGGCTATCCCTTTTTGCTGATAGCCTTAGCGGTTGTCAGCGACCTTTCATTTTTTCCCGTCGCGTTGAGTCAGGCTGTTTAATGGTCTGAAACCCAATTTGTTTCTGTGTGCCCATCTGAACTGTCCGATATTTTTACGCATTGGGAGTCCCGGTCATGCTGAGCGCATTTCAACTGGAAAAAAACCGACTGACCCGGCTGGAAGTCGAGGAGTCACAAAGCCTGATTGATGCCGTATGGGTCGATTTGGTCGAACCGGACGACGACGAGCGATTGCGCGTACAATCTGAGCTGGGCCAGAGTCTGGCGACGCGTCCTGAACTGGAAGATATCGAAGCATCCGCGCGCTTCTTTGAAGACGAAGACGGACTGCATATCCACTCCTTCTTCTTCTTCGAAGATGCGGAAGATCATGCCGGTAACTCTACGGTGGCATTCACTATTCGCGATGGCCGTCTGTTTACGCTGCGTGAACGCGAACTGCCCGCCTTCCGTCTGTATCGTATGCGCGCCCGCAGCCAGGCGATGGTCGACGGTAATGCATACGAATTACTGCTCGATCTGTTCGAAACCAAAATTGAACAGTTAGCGGATGAAATCGAAAACATCTACAGCGATCTGGAAAAACTGAGCCGCGTCATTATGGAAGGGCATCAGGGCGATGAATACGACGAAGCGCTCTCCACGCTGGCGGAACTGGAAGATATCGGCTGGAAGGTACGCCTGTGTCTGATGGATACCCAACGCGCGCTGAACTTCCTGGTGCGCAAGGCGCGCTTACCGGGCGGGCAGCTGGAGCAGGCGCGTGAGATCCTGCGCGATATCGAATCTTTGCTGCCGCACAATGAATCGCTGTTCCAGAAGGTGAACTTTCTGATGCAGGCGGCGATGGGTTTTATCAACATCGAGCAGAACCGCATTATCAAAATCTTCTCGGTGGTTTCCGTGGTGTTCCTGCCGCCGACGCTGGTCGCTTCCAGCTATGGGATGAACTTCGAGTTTATGCCGGAACTGAAGTGGAGCTTTGGTTATCCAGGCGCGATTATCTTTATGATTCTGGCGGGGCTTGCGCCGTATTTGTACTTTAAGCGCAAGAACTGGTTGTAATATTGTGCCTGGTGGCGCTACGCTTACCAGGCCTACAGGATCAGGCATTTACGTTGCCATCCGGCAAAAAACGCTACATTTTCATGCGCGGTCTGCGATGGGTATAGACAGCATCCATCACGAAAATCGCCAGCGCGACCCAGATAAACGCAAATGTCACCATCTTATCCGCGCCCGGCACTTCGCCATAAAACGTCACCGCCAGTAAAAACATCAGCGTTGGGCCGATATACTGGAAAAAGCCCAGTGTAGAAAGACGCAGACGCGTAGCCGCTCCGGTAAAGCACAGCAGCGGAATCGTAGTGACCACACCCGCCGCCATTAACAGCAAGTTCAACGATAGTGCGTTTTGCCCCATATGGCTGGTGGCGCTATCCGCAATGCCAAACAGATAAATCGCGGCGACCGGCAACAGCCATAGCGTTTCGACCAGCATACCCGTCTGCGCTTCAACGGCGATCTTCTTGCGCACCAGGCCGTAAAACGCAAAACTAAACGCCAGCCCCAGCGCGATAATCGGCAGCGAGCCAAAGGTCCAGAGTTGCACCAGCACGCCGCACACCGCCAGAATCACCGCCAGCCACTGCATTCGACGGAAGCGTTCGCCAAGAAAAATCATCCCCAGCAAGATGTTAACCAGCGGATTAATGAAATAACCCAGACTGGCCTCCAGCATATGGTGATTATTTACCGCCCAAATGAACAATAGCCAGTTACCGCCGACCAGTACGGCGGACAGGGCCAGCAGAAAAATCTTCTTTGGCGTTTTCAGTAAGCGCTTAACCTGTCGCCACTGCCGGCTGACGCTAAGCAGCGCCACCATAAAGAAAAATGACCAAATCACGCGGTGCGTCAGGATCTCATCTGCGGGAACGTAATAGATCAGCTTGAAATACGCGGGGGCGATCCCCCAAATAAAATAGGCGGCAAGAGCGAGTAATACGCCCTGCCGTGTTTGTTTTGCGTCCATCCGGAAAAACTCGTATCTGAAGTGTAACAACAGTTTACCTGCTTTTATCCCACCATATAAGTAGCGGTGGCGCTGGCGATGTACAGCTGATCTTCATTGTGTAATTCCACGCGGGCGACGGCCACTTTATTCCCTGCGCGCAGCAGGCTACTGGTGGCCGTAAAGCGGTTGCCTCTGCCCGGACGCAGGTAATCAACGCGCAGGTCAATCGTTCCCATCCGCGACAGGCGCTGGCGTAGTTCATCTTCGCTGATGGTTTCGTGGCGAGTTAGCGTGCTGCCGACGCATACCAGTCCGGCGGCGACATCCAGCGCAGAGGCGATCACGCCGCCGTGTAAAATGCTTTGCGCCCAGTTGCCGACCATCATCGGCTGGTTGTTGAAGGCCAGTTGGGCGAACGCTTTTTCATAGCGTTCCAGCTCCAGCCCTAACGCCCGATTAAACGGCATGTGGTAGACAAACATTTCACCCACTAATTTCAGAGCTTGTTCAGCGGTAAGTACAGCGGACATAGATTCCTGACACTCCATTGGTTAATGAAATGTTGATGTTATGCTTCTTAATTGTTGTTTTCTACTTTAAGAAGGGATAACTAACGGCTATGTGTGTAAATATGTAAAAATGGTTGGCAGAGAATGATTCAAGCTGAAAATACTTCGTCAGGAGAACGTCAAGAATGCGGGCGATTTTGAGAGGGTTGTTGCCAGCCACGCTACTGCCATTAGCGGCATATGCACAAGAAGCTACGATAAAAGAGGTTCATGATGCGCCTGCAGTACGGGGAAGTATCATCGCTAACATGCTACAGGAGCATGATAACCCTTTTACGCTTTACCCTTATGACACGAACTACTTGATCTACACGAACACCAGCGATCTGAACAAAGAGGCCATAAGTACCTACAACTGGTCTGAAAACGCACGTAAAGATGAAGTGAAATTTCAGTTGAGCCTGGCGTTTCCGCTGTGGCGCGGAATACTGGGGCCGAACTCGGTACTGGGCGCTTCCTATACGCAGAAATCCTGGTGGCAGCTTTCCAACAGTAAAGAGTCTTCGCCGTTTCGCGAAACCAACTACGAACCGCAGCTTTTTCTTGGTTTTGCTACCGATTATCGCTTTGTCGGCTGGACACTGCGCGACGTAGAGATGGGCTACAACCATGACTCTAACGGACGTTCGGACCCCACCTCGCGTAGCTGGAACCGTCTGTATACCCGTCTGATGGCCGAAAACGGTAACTGGCTGGTAGAGGTCAAACCGTGGTACGTGATTGGCAGTACCGACGATAATCCGGACATCACCAAATATATGGGTTATTACCAGCTTAAAATCGGTTATCACCTGGGCGAGGCGGTATTAAGCGCCAAAGGCCAGTACAACTGGAATACAGGCTACGGCGGCGCGGAAGTTGGATTAAGCTATCCGGTCACTAAACATGTCCGGCTTTATACCCAGGTGTACAGCGGCTATGGCGAATCGCTGATCGACTATAATTTTAATCAGACACGTGTCGGCGTCGGTGTGATGCTTAACGATATCTTCTGATTGGATCGTGTTTTAAACATTGCAGTTTCTCTCGCAGGCGCTGAAAATAGCGCCTGTTTTGATTTATGGTGAACGGGGTTAATGTGGCGCAGGCGGAAGTGTTGAATCTGGAATCAGGGGCTAAACAGGTTTTGCAGGAAACCTTTGGCTACCAACAGTTTCGCCCGGGTCAGGAAGCGATTATTGATACTGCGCTCTCCGGTCGCGACTGTTTGGTCGTCATGCCCACCGGCGGCGGCAAATCTCTGTGCTATCAAATCCCCGCGTTGTTGCTGGACGGATTGACCGTCGTCGTTTCGCCCCTGATCTCGTTGATGAAAGACCAGGTCGATCAGCTACTGGCGAACGGTGTGGCGGCGGCCTGTCTGAACTCCACTCAAAGCCGCGAGCAGCAGCTTGAGGTGATGGCGGGGTGCCGTACCGGACAGGTTCGTCTGCTGTATATTGCGCCGGAACGCCTGATGCTGGACAACTTTCTTGATCATCTGGCGCACTGGAATCCGGTATTGCTGGCGGTGGATGAAGCGCACTGTATCTCGCAATGGGGACATGATTTCCGTCCGGAATATGCGGCGCTCGGTCAGCTTCGCCAGCGTTTTCCCGCTTTGCCGTTTATGGCATTGACCGCCACCGCCGACGACACCACGCGCCTGGATATTATTCGTCTGCTTGGGCTTAATGATCCGTTAATCCAGATCAGTAGCTTTGACCGACCGAATATCCGCTACATGCTGATGGAGAAGTTTAAGCCGCTCGACCAGCTAATGCGCTATGTTCAGGAGCAACGCGGCAAATCGGGTATCATCTACTGCAACAGTCGGGCGAAAGTGGAAGATACCGCCGCGCGCTTGCAAAGTCGCGGCATTAGCGCGGCGGCCTATCATGCGGGGCTGGAAAACGCTATTCGCGCCGATGTGCAGGAAAAATTTCAGCGCGACGATCTGCAAATCGTGGTGGCGACCGTCGCTTTTGGAATGGGCATAAACAAACCTAACGTACGTTTCGTCGTGCATTTCGATATCCCGCGTAATATTGAATCCTACTATCAGGAAACGGGCCGCGCCGGGCGCGACGGACTGCCTGCGGAAGCCATGCTATTTTACGATCCGGCTGACATGGCCTGGCTACGTCGTTGTCTGGAAGAGAAACCAGCCGGACAGCTTCAGGATATTGAACGGCATAAACTGAATGCGATGGGCGCTTTTGCCGAAGCGCAAACCTGCCGCCGCCTGGTATTGCTTAATTACTTTGGCGAAGGCCGACAAGAACCGTGCGGCAACTGCGATATCTGTCTTGATCCGCCCAAACAATATGATGGCTTAAACGATGCCCAGATTGCGCTTTCTACCATTGGTCGGGTTAACCAGCGTTTTGGCATGGGCTACGTTGTCGAGGTGATCCGCGGCGCGAATAACCAACGCATCCGCGATTTCGGTCATGACAAACTCAAGGTTTATGGCATGGGGCGCGAAAAGAGCCATGAGCACTGGGTGAGCGTGATTCGCCAGCTCATTCATCTGGGGCTGGTAATGCAAAATATTGCGCAGCACTCTGCATTACAGTTGACGGATGCCGCGCGTCCGGTACTCCGTGGAGACGTTCCGCTAAAGCTTGCGGTGCCGCGCATTGTCGCCCTCAAACCCCGCGTGATGCAGAAATCGTTCGGCGGTAATTACGATCGCAAATTGTTCGCTAAGTTGCGCAAGCTGCGTAAAGCTATCGCTGATGAAGAGAATATGCCGCCGTATGTGGTCTTTAACGACGCCACGTTGATAGAAATGGCGGAACAGATGCCGGTTTCCGCCAGCGAGATGTTAAGCGTTAACGGGGTTGGGATGCGCAAACTGGAGCGCTTCGGGAAAGAATTCATGGCGCTCATCCGCGCGCATGTCGATGGTGATGACGAAGAGTAGTCAGCCCGGCAAAAAAGTGCCAGGATGGTGACTCACTGAACTATTTCCCCGCGAGCCATTTTTATGTTGATGCTATTTTTCACCGTGGCAATGGTGCACATCGTTGCGCTAATGAGCCCCGGCCCCGACTTTTTCTTCGTGTCTCAAACTGCTGTCAGCCGTTCGCGTAAAGAAGCGATGATGGGCGTACTGGGCATTACCTGCGGCGTGATGGTATGGGCGGGCGTGGCGCTGCTTGGCCTGCATCTCATCATCGAAAAAATGGCCTGGCTGCATACGATCATTATGGTAGGCGGCGGCCTGTATCTGTGCTGGATGGGCTATCAGATGCTGCGCGGCGCGCTGAAAAAACAGGATGCGGCGGCGTCTTCTCCGCACATTGAACTGGCGCAGAGCGGGCGCAGCTTTCTCAAAGGGCTGCTGACCAATCTGTCGAATCCTAAAGCGATTATCTATTTTGGTTCCGTTTTTTCACTGTTTGTCGGCGATAACGTCGGCGCTGCGGCGCGCTGGGGTATTTTCGCGTTAATCACCCTGGAAACGCTGGCCTGGTTTACCGTAGTCGCCAGCCTGTTCGCGCTGCCGAAAATGCGCCGCGGCTATCAGCGTCTGGCGAAATGGATTGATGGCTTTGCCGGCGCTCTGTTTGCGGGCTTTGGTATTCACCTGATTATTTCGCGCTAATTTACCTCCGGGCCGGATAAACATCATCCGGCACGACTATCACGCGTGTCTTGCCGACGCCAGGAGCGCGCCTACCAGCATAAACAACGAACCAAACGCTTTATTCAGCGCCTTCATCTGCTTTGGTCCTTTAATCCAGGCGGCAATGCGTTGCGCCAGTGTGGCGTAACCGGTCATTACAATCATATCCACCACAATCGTGGTAACGCCGAGAATGAGGTACTGCGCCAGTTGCGGTTGCTGCGGCATGATGAATTGCGGAAACAGGGCGGCAAGAAAGACAATACTTTTGGGATTGGTTAGATTGACAAATATCGCCCGTTTGAACAGCCGACCCCGCGATTGCGTCTGGGCGAGAGTATGCAGATCGATAGCGCCTGCGGCGCGCCATTGCTGGATACCCAGCCAGATAAGATAAGCCGCGCCAGCCCATTTCAGAATTTCAAAAGCGAGGAGCGAGCGCGAAAAGAGCGTACCCAGTCCGACGCCCACCAGTACGATATGTATCCCCAGTCCGGTCTGGAGTCCGGCGATAGAAGCCGCTGCGCCACGATATCCATGGTTGATAGACGTCGTCATGGTATTGATGGCGCCTGAACCCGGAGAAAGACTCAGCAGAGTTGAGGTCAGTAGATAGGCGAACCACCATTCAAAGGTCATGCGAAACTCCCTGGTTGTCTGTTTTTGTGCCACAATACGCTACTGCCGCTGTGTTGTGTCAGGCACGACGCAAAAAACGATTTTACCTGGTAAACGAGGCCGAAAACCCGATGTTTCAGCAGCAAAATGACTGGGAAACAAGAGAAAATGCGTTTGCCGCTTTTGCTATGGGGCCGCTGACCGATTTCTGGCGTCAGCGGGAAGAGGCGGAGTTTATCGGCGTGGGTAACATTCCGGTGCGCTTTGTCCGTTTTCGAAATGATTCCAACGATCGGACGATCGTCATTTGTCCTGGCCGCATTGAGAGTTATGTAAAATACGCTGAACTGGCGTATGACCTTTTTCATCTCGGTTTTGATATCTTCATCATCGACCACCGTGGTCAAGGGCGCTCCGGGCGGATGTTATCGGACCCGCATCGGGGTCATGTCGATCATTTTAACGATTATGTTGAGGACTTAGCGGCGTTCTGGCAGCAGGAAATTGAGCCGGGGCCGTGGCGTAAGCGTTATATCCTGGCGCACTCAATGGGGGGCGCGATAGCCACTCTGTTCCTGCAACGCCATCGTGTGCGGTGCGACGCTATTGCGCTCACCGCGCCGATGTTTGGTATTGTGATACGCTTGCCTTCCTTTATGGTGCGCCATATTCTCGACTGGGCCGAAGGGCACCAGCGTATCCGTGAAGATTACGCTATTGGTACCGGTCAGTGGCGGGCGTTGCCGTTTGGGATGAATGCGCTGACCCACAGCCGCCAGCGTTATCAGCGCAACTTACGATTTTATGCCGACGAGCCGCAGCTGCGCGTTGGCGGCCCCACCTGGCATTGGGTACGCGAAGGCATTCTGGCGGGTGAGCAGGTTCTGGCTGGGGCGAGCGATGACACGACGCCTACGCTACTGATTCAGGCGGAAGAAGAGCGGGTAGTGGATAACCGCACCCACGATCGTTTTTGTGAAATTCGCGCCGCGGCGGGATACCCTTGTGAAGGGGGAAAACCGCTGGTTATCAAAGGCGCGTACCATGAGATCCTTTTTGAAAAGGACGCCATGCGCTCAGTCGCGCTTAACGCCATTGTTGAATTTTTCAACAAGCCTAATTTATCCAGCGGAAATCGCTTTGCTTAGAGGTTAAATTTTATTATGTATCAGGTTGTTGCGTCTGATTTAGATGGCACGCTGCTCTCCCCCGACCATACGTTGTCCCCTTATGCCAAAGAGACTCTGAAGCTGTTGACCGCACGCGGCATCCATTTTGTCTTTGCCACTGGTCGTCATCATGTCGATGTAGGGCAAATCCGCGATAATCTTGAAATCAAGTCTTACATGATCACCTCCAACGGCGCGCGAGTGCACGATACCGACGGGAATTTGGTTTTTACGCATAATCTGGACAGCGACATTGCCAGAGACCTGTTCGGAGTGGTGAATGCGAACCCGGACATCGTGACTAACGTTTATCGCGACGACGAATGGTTTATGAATCGTCATCGCCCCGATGAAATGCGTTTTTTCAAAGAGGCGGTATTTAACTATTCGCTGTTTGAGCCTGCGCTGCTGGAGCCGGAGGGCGTCAGCAAAGTGTTTTTCACCAGCGACACTCATGAAAAGTTGTTGCCGCTGGAGCAGGCGATTAACGCGCGCTGGGGCGATCGGGTAAACGTGAGCTTCTCTACGCTAACCTGTCTGGAAGTGATGGCGGGCGGAGTGTCGAAAGGTCATGCGCTGGAAGCGGTCGCTCATGCGATGGGGTACAGCCTGAAAGAGTGTATCGCCTTTGGCGACGGAATGAACGACGCTGAAATGCTCACGATGGCGGGCAAAGGCTGCATCATGGGCAATGCGCACCAGCGTCTGAAAGACCTGTATCCCGAACTTGAGGTGATCGGCATCAACGCGGATAACGCCGTGCCGCATTACCTGCGCGATCTTTTCTTACGTTGATGTGATTGTTTGTTAGTTGACCAGTTGTCAACTTCACTCTCCGCTACAATGGGTGTTCCCTGTTTTAAGAGACATCCATTGTGGCGCTACTCATCATTACCACTATCCTGTGGGCTTTCTCCTTTAGTCTATTTGGCGAGTATCTTGCCGGGCATGTCGATAGCTATTTCGCGGTGCTGATACGCGTTGGGCTGGCGGCGCTCGTTTTTCTGCCGTTTTTGCGTTCTCGCGGGCACAACTTAAAAACCATCAGCCTGTATATGCTGGTGGGGGCGATGCAGCTTGGCATCATGTATATGTTGAGCTTCCATGCTTACCTCTACCTGACCGTATCCGAACTGCTGCTGTTTACCGTTCTGACGCCGCTCTATATCACGCTGATTTACGATGTGATGAGTCAGCGTCGTTTGCGCTGGGGCTATGCATTTAGCGCGTTGCTGGCGGTGATTGGCGCCGGGATTATTCGCTACGATCGCGTGACCGACCATTTTTGGGTCGGTTTGCTCCTGGTGCAGCTTTCTAATATCAGTTTCGCTATCGGAATGGTGGGGTATAAACGTCTGATGGAGACCCGTCCCATGCCGCAGCACAACGCCTTTGCGTGGTTCTATCTGGGGGCGTTTTTGGTGGCGGCGGTGGCGTGGTCGCTGTTGGGGAACGCGCAAAAGCTGCCGGAAACCACGCTGCAATGGAGCATTCTGGTGTTTCTCGGCGTGGTGGCGTCCGGCATTGGCTACTTTATGTGGAACTATGGCGCTACCCAGGTAGACGCCGGGACGCTGGGTATCATGAATAATATGCATGTTCCCGCAGGACTGCTGGTTAATCTTGCCATCTGGCATCAGCAGCCCCACTGGCCAAGCTTTATTACAGGCGCGGCTGTGATCCTGGCTTCGCTGTGGGTGCATCGAAAATGGGTCGCTCCGCGCTCCGCACAAACGGCAGATGATCGCAGGCGTGATCCCGCGTCGAGCGAATAAACGCCTCGGTCACCGCCTGACGCTGGTCGCCGTCGCGCACGGCGGCATACAGGCGGCTCCACAGACCATCGCCCAGGGTTTTGGTCACCACCAGACCCTGGCGCTCAACGCTTTCCACCACCCAGTGCGGCAGGGCGGCAATGCCCATTCTGGCCGCCACCATCTGAATCAGCAGTAGCGTATTATCCACGCTTTTCAGCAGCGGACTGATACCCGCCGGTTGCAGGAAATGTCGCCAGACATCCAGTCGGCTGCGCTGCACCGGGTAAATCAACAGCGTTTCGCTGGCTAAATCTTCCGGCGTAATCTGCGTTTTGCTGGCCAGCGGATGGTCGGGCGCCAGCACCAGTCGGACTTCAAAATCAAACATCGGCGAATAATGCAGCCCGCTGCGCGGCAAAATATCCGACGTCATCACCAAATCCAGCTCGCCCTGTTGCAAGGCCGGTTGCGGATCAAAAGTGACGCCGGATGTGAAATCCATTTCTACCTGCGGCCAGCTTGCACGGAAGTTTTCCAGCGCCGGGGTCAACCACTGAATACAGCTATGACATTCAATAGCGATGCGCAGACGAGTTTGCTGCGGTTCGTTGCACGCCTGCAGCGCACGGCTGATTTGCGGCAGCACCTGGTTTGCCAGTTGCAGCAGAACTTCCCCCTGCGGCGTAAAGCGCAGCGGCTGGCTTTTACGCACGAACAGGCGGAAGCCAAGGCGTTGTTCCAGATCGCTGAACTGATGAGACAGAGCGGATTGGGTCTGGTGCAGCACCGCAGCAGCAGCAGCCAGCGATCCACTATTCCGCAATGCCTGGAGTGTTTTCAGATGTTTAATTTCGATCATGAAAGTCCTTCACTTCGCCATGAACAAATTGCGCTTGAGGAATATACAGTACCTTTACATTATGGATGTGTAAACATCCAGACGTCTAAAACTCGTCATATTTCGACTTGCAGATGCGTTGGCTTCCTTGCTTACCCCAGTCACTTACTTCAGTAAGCTCCTGGGGATGCGCTGTGTCGCCGCCTTCCTGCAAGCCGAACTATTTAGAGTTTTACTTTCAGATTCAATAAAATAAGAGAGTAAGTAAAATGACAATATTGACTCACACCCTCGGTTTTCCTCGCGTTGGCCTGCGTCGCGAGTTGAAAAAAGCGCAAGAGAGCTATTGGGCGGGGAACACAACGCGTGAAGCGTTACTGGCGGTGGGGCGCGAACTGCGCGCGCGTCACTGGGAGCAGCAGAAACAAGCGGGTATTGACCTGTTACCGGTAGGCGACTTTGCCTGGTACGACCATGTTCTGACCACCAGCCTGCTGTTAGGCAATGTGCCGGCTCGTCATCAGAACAACGACGGTTCCGTGGACATCGACACTCTGTTCCGCATTGGCCGCGGTCGCGCGCCAACCGGTGAACCAGCGGCGGCAGCGGAAATGACCAAATGGTTTAATACTAACTATCACTACATAGTACCGGAGTTCAGCAAAGGCCAGCAGTTCAGACTCACCTGGACACAGTTGCTGGAGGAAGTGGACGAAGCGCTGGCGCTGGGGCATAAGATCAAACCCGTACTGCTGGGGCCCGTCACGTATCTGTGGCTGGGTAAAGTGAAAGGCGAGCCGTTTGACCGCCTGACGTTGCTGAAAGACATTTTGCCGGTGTATCAGCACGTGCTGGCTGAACTGGCAAAACGTGGTATTGAGTGGGTCCAAATTGATGAGCCAGCGCTGGTGCTGGAACTGCCGCAGGCGTGGCTGGATGCCTTCAAACCGGCTTACGACGCGCTCGCCGGCCAGGTGAAGCTGTTGCTGACGACCTATTTTGAAGGCGTGACGCCAAACCTGGACACTATTATCGCGCTACCGGTACAGGGGCTACATGTTGACCTCATTCATGGCAAAGATGATGTAGCGGAACTGCATCAACGTCTGCCGGTCGACTGGCTGCTTTCTGCAGGCTTGATTAACGGGCGTAATGTCTGGCGCGCCGATTTGACCGAAAAATACGCGCAGATTAACGCCATTGTGGGCAAACGCGCGCTGTGGGTAGCATCCTCCTGCTCTTTGCTGCACAGCCCGATCGATCTCAGCGTCGAAACGCGTCTGGATACGGAAGTTAAAAGCTGGTTTGCCTTTGCGCTGCAAAAATGCGGTGAACTGGCGTTGCTGCGCGATGCGCTGAACAGCGGCGAAACGGCGGCGCTTGAGGAATGGAGCGCACCGATTCAGGCTCGTCGTCACTCCCGCCGCGTACATAATGCCGCGGTAGAAAAACGCCTGGCGGCGATCACCGCGCAGGACAGCCAGCGTGAGAATCCGTATGAGGTGCGCGCTGAAGCGCAACGCGCCCGCTTTAAACTTCCCGCCTGGCCGACGACGACTATCGGTTCGTTTCCGCAAACCACGGAAATTCGCGGCCTGCGTCTGGACTTCAAAAAGGGCAACCTCGACGCGAATAACTACCGCACCGGCATCGCCGAACATATCAAACAGGCTATCATCGAGCAGGAGCGTTTAGGGCTGGATGTGCTGGTACACGGCGAAGCCGAGCGAAACGACATGGTGGAATACTTCGGCGAGCATCTGGACGGCTTCGTCTTTACCCAGAATGGTTGGGTGCAAAGCTATGGCTCCCGCTGTGTGAAACCGCCGGTAGTGATTGGCGATATCAGCCGTCCGGCACCGATTACCGTGGAGTGGGCGAAATATGCCCAGTCGCTGACCGACAAGCCGGTAAAAGGGATGTTGACCGGCCCGGTGACTATTCTTTGCTGGTCATTCCCCCGCGAAGACGTGACCCGCGAAACGATTGCGAAACAGATTGCGCTGGCGCTGCGTGATGAAGTCGCGGATCTGGAGGCGGCGGGGATTGGGATTATTCAGATCGACGAACCGGCGCTGCGCGAAGGTCTACCGCTGCGTCGCAGCGACTGGGACGCCTATCTGGAATGGGGTGTGGAAGCCTTCCGCATCAACGCGGCGGTGGCGAAGGATGAAACTCAGATCCACACCCACATGTGTTACTGCGAGTTCAACGACATTATGGATTCGATCGCCGCGCTGGACGCGGATGTGATCACCATTGAGACCTCCCGCTCGGATATGGAGTTGCTGGAGTCGTTCGAAGCGTTCGACTACCCGAACGAAATCGGGCCGGGCGTGTACGATATTCACTCGCCGAACGTGCCGAGCGTCGAGTGGATTGAAGCCCTGCTGAAGAAGGCGGCACAGCGTATTCCGGCACAACGCCTGTGGGTGAATCCGGACTGCGGTCTGAAAACTCGCGGTTGGCCGGAAACCCGCGCGGCGTTAGCGAACATGGTCAAAGCGGCGCACAATCTGCGTCAGGCGAAATAACCCATCCTGGCCGCTGCGTTTATCCGACAGCAATGCGGCGCTACCTTTTGACGGGTAGCGCCCGTGTCTGACCTGATTAACAGTGCCTCTTTCTTCTCATTTCCCTTTTTCTTATTTTCCGCGCTGTCTTTTTCAGGATCTGGCTATTTGGCGATCTTGATAATAAAAAGGTTCTCCGTATGAATAACAATCAGGCGGATAGCGTCCCCGGAAGCAGCGCGGCGGATTTTATTGCCTCGCAGATCGTTTTTCCTGTCATGATCGCCCAGCGCTCTCATAGCACAAAACGAGGTTTTCCATTCTGTTATGTTCCCTGGCGACGGTAAACGTCGCATTGTCTCATGGCGCTGGTGAACCTTATTTTTTAACGGAGATGTCTGACATGGCGGTAGCAGGTTGTCACGTAATGGCCAAACCCGGCGGCGCGATCTGCAATATTGATTGCACATATTGCTTCTATCTTGAAAAAGAGGCGCTGTACCCGGAACGCAATAAAAACTGGCGGATGTCGGACGAGACGCTGGAACAGTTTATACGCCAGCATATTGCCGCGCAGAGTGGCGACCGCATTGACTTTGCCTGGCAGGGCGGCGAACCGACCATGATGGGGCTACCGTTTTTCCGTCGGGTTGTCGCATTATGTGAAAAGTACGGCGATGGGCGAAAAATCACTCATGCGTTGCAGACGAACGGCATCCTGGTGAATGACGAGTGGGCGCGCTTTTTCGCTGAACAGCATTTTCTCATCGGTCTCTCTATCGACGGCCCGGCGTCGTTACACAACCACTATCGGCTTAATCGCGCTGGAAAAGGAACTCATGAACAGGTCGTCGCAGCAATGGCGCGGCTTAAAGCGCACCATGTCGACTTTAATACCTTAACCGTCGTGGGAAAACATAACGTCGGTCATGCAGCAGACGTCTACGAATTTCTTCTGGCGGCGGGATCGCGTTTTATTCAGTTTATCCCGCTGGTGGAGCGAATGAGCACCGATAACTCATCGGTACTTAATCTGGTGATGCCCGGCGAAAGCGCGGCGACGCTGGCGCCATGGACGGTACCGTCGTGGCAATATGGCGAATTTCTCAACCAGATCTTTGATATCTGGGTTCGTCGCGACGTAGACCGCGTCTATGTGCAGATGTTTGACGTGGCGTTAGCCGCCTGGACGGCGCAGAAGCCGATACTGTGTGTGCATTCCGAGACTTGTGGACATGCCTTCGCGTTGGAGTCGAACGGCGATCTCTACAACTGCGACCACTTTGTCTACCCGGAGCATCTGCTGGGGAATATCCACCAGCACAGCATCAAAACCTTAAATAATAGCGAGCGGGCTATTGCGTTTGGCGAGGCCAAGCGGGAGACCCTGACCGCCGATTGTCGTCGCTGTGACTACCGCTTTGCGTGTCATGGCGGCTGTCCGAAGCATCGCTTTGCCGTCTCGCCGTCCGGTCATCCTGCGCATAATTACTTGTGTGCGGGCTATAAGCATTTTTTCCAGCACGTTACGCCGTATATGAATGTCTGGCGGGAGCTGCTGGCGCAAGGCTATCCGATGGCATCGATCATGCGCTGGCTGGCGCAGGACGCGCGTAAAGATACAGGAGCCGTCAGTCGTAACCATCTCTGTCCCTGCGGCAGCGGCAAAAAATATAAAAAATGCTGTGGTAAAGCATAGCTAACGTGGCGATGACGCTTTGTTGAGCCTACACCGACTCCGGTCTCGTAGGCCCAACAAACATCGTAATGCGCTGTGGTTAGCCTTTTTTCCCACCGTACTGCGCGAACCATTCCAGCATTCTTTGCCAACCGTCTTTCGCTGAGGCTTCGTGGTAGCCCGGACGATAATCGGCATTAAACGCGTGCCCTGCATCGGGATAGACCACGATTTCCGCCTTCGCATTAGCGGCGCGTAGCGCCTGACGCATGGTTTCCACGCTCTCCTGTGGAATACTGGTATCCTGCCCGCCGTATAAACCCAGTACCGGCGCGTTAAGATCGGTGGCGATGTCAACGGGATGCTTCGGCGAATTGAGTGACGTGTCGCCTACCAGCTTGCCGTACCACGCTACCGCCGCTTTTAACTGTGGGTTGTGCGCGGCGTACAGCCAGGTAATCCGGCCTCCCCAACAAAAACCGGTGATCATTAGCCGATGCGCATCCCCGCCGTTGCGCGAAGCCCAACTGGCGACGTGATCCAGGTCGGCAAGGACTTGCGAATCGGGTACTTTAGCCACCAGCCCGCTCAATAATGTGGGTATATCGGCGAAATCATTGGGGTCGCCTTCGCGGAAATAGAGCTCCGGCGCGATAGCGAGATAGCCTTCCAGCGCCAGTCGTCGGCAAATATCGCGAATGTGTTCATGTACGCCAAAAATTTCCTGTACCACAATGACCACAGGCAGCGCGCCGTCGCTTGCCTTTGGTCTGGCGTAATAGGCTGGCATATCGTCGCCCTGAGAGGGAATCGACGTTATCCCCGCGCTAATGGCCCCATCAGGCGTATGAATCATCGTAGGGGCAAGTGGGGAAGCTGCAGGTGCAAAGCCGGATGGATGTGTCGTTGTCATGGTATTCTCCGTACCCTTAAAAAATAGCGCAATCTTAACTATAGACAGTGTGTAACAAACCACATTGCCTTAAAGCGGCTATCTTTTGTGCAATGCCTGGCGATATTGATTATTTATTGTGATGTACATCACTTTTTAATGGTAAGCGAGTGCAATTGTTTTACGCCATAGTGATGGCTGTCACGAAAATATCTTTATGCCTTAGGTAAAGTGTCTTTTTGCTTCTTCTGACAAACCCGATTCACAGAGGAGTTTTATATGTCCAAGTCTGATGTTTTTCATCTCGGCCTCACCAAAAACGATTTACAAGGGGCCCAGCTCGCCATCGTCCCTGGCGATCCTGAGCGTGTGGAAAAGATCGCCGCGCTGATGGATAAGCCGGTTAAGCTGGCATCTCACCGCGAATTCACCTCCTGGCGCGCTGAGCTGGATGGCAAAGCAGTTATCGTTTGCTCTACCGGTATCGGCGGCCCGTCTACTTCTATTGCCGTGGAAGAACTGGCGCAACTGGGTATTCGTACCTTCTTGCGTATCGGCACCACGGGGGCTATTCAGCCGCACATCAACGTCGGCGACGTTCTGGTAACGACCGCATCCGTACGTCTGGATGGGGCGAGCCTGCATTTTGCGCCGATGGAATTCCCGGCGGTTGCCGACTTTGCCTGCACCACTGCGCTGGTTGAAGCCGCGAAATCGATTGGCGCCACGACTCACGTTGGCGTAACCGCCTCTTCCGACACTTTCTATCCGGGTCAGGAACGTTATGACACCTATTCTGGCCGCGTTGTTCGTCGCTTCAAAGGCTCTATGGAAGAGTGGCAGGCGATGGGCGTAATGAACTACGAAATGGAATCCGCTACGCTGTTAACCATGTGCGCAAGCCAGGGGTTACGCGCAGGTATGGTGGCGGGCGTTATCGTCAACCGTACCCAACAAGAGATTCCGAATGCGGAAACGATGAAACAAACTGAAAGCCACGCGGTGAAAATCGTCGTGGAAGCGGCCCGTCGTCTGCTGTAATTCTCCTCTCTTTTGCAAAGGCCGACGCGTTCGGCCTTTTCTTTTTGCGTGGCGCCTCGCAGGAAATTCCTTTTAAACTGGACGTTTATACAGCACAATTCTATTTTGTGCAGGACAGTGTGGTTCCAGGAGAGGTGTTGTGGATATTACTCTTATGATAAGCGCCGTCGTGGCGCTGGCGGCTGGGGCGGTGATTGGCTGGCTGGCGACGAAAGCGCACGCCGATCAAATCCGCGCCGATCTTATCGAAGAACGGCGTGAGCTGGATATCGAACTTAGCGCGGCCCGGCAGCAATTAGCGCAAGAAGCGCACTGGCGTAGTGAATGCGAGTTACTTAATAACGAACTGCGTAGCCTGCACAGTATCAATACCTCTCTGGAAGCCGATCTGCGTGAAGTCACGACCCGTCTGGAAGCGACTCAACAACACGCGGAAGACAAAATCCGTCAGATGATCAACAGCGAACAGCGTTTAAGCGAGCAGTTTGAAAATCTGGCGAACCGTATCTTTGAACACAGTAATCGTCGCGTAGACGAACAAAACCGACAAAGCCTGAATAGCCTGCTAACGCCGCTGCGTGAGCAACTGGACGGTTTTCGCCGCCAGGTTCAGGAGAGTTTTGGCAAAGAAGCGCAGGAGCGGCATACGCTGGCGCACGAAATTCGTAATTTGCAGCAGCTTAACGCGCAAATGGCGCAGGAAGCGATCAACCTGACGCGCGCCCTGAAAGGGGACAATAAGGCGCAAGGAAACTGGGGCGAAGTTGTGCTGGCGCGGGTGCTGGAGGCATCCGGACTGCGTGAAGGCTACGAATACGAAACCCAGGTCAGTATTGAGAACGATGCGAGCTCGCGGATGCAGCCGGATGTCATCGTCCGCTTGCCGCAGGGCAAAGATGTGGTCATCGACGCTAAAATGACGTTGGTCGCCTACGAGCGTTACTTTAACGCTGAAGATGACTACACGCGCGAGGCCGCTTTACAAGAGCACATCGCCTCGGTGCGCAATCATATTCGCTTACTGGGGCGTAAAGACTACCAGCAGCTTCCCGGCCTCCGCTCGCTGGACTATGTTCTGATGTTTATCCCCGTAGAACCCGCTTTCCTGCTGGCGTTAGATAAACAGCCCGAACTGATAACCGAGGCGCTAAAAAATAACATTATGCTGGTAAGCCCCACGACGCTGCTGGTGGCGTTACGGACAATCGCCAACCTGTGGCGCTATGAACACCAGAGCCGCAATGCGCAGCACATCGCAGACAGAGCCAGTAAGCTCTACGATAAAATGCGGTTGTTCGTTGATGATATGTCAGCGATCGGTCAGAGTCTGGATAAAGCGCAGGATAACTACCGCCAGGCGATGAAAAAACTTGCGTCGGGGCGTGGCAACGTTTTGGCGCAGGCAGAGGCCTTCCGGGGGCTAGGCGTGGAAATCAAACGCGAGATTAATCCGGATTTAGCGGAACAGGCCGTTACGCAAGATGAAGAATATCGTTTACGATCGATCCCTGAAGGGCGGCAGGATGAACATTATCCCAATGATGAACGGGTGAAGCAGCAGTTAAGTTAACCCATACGGAGTAGTTTAGTCCTGGCGCAGAGTAGGGCAAATTGGCCCAATCTGTTACACTTCTTGAACATTTTTATCGATAAGCAGGCACTGAGATGGTGGAAGATTCACAAGAAACGACGCACTTTGGCTTTCAGACCGTCGCTAAAGAGCAGAAAGCTGACATGGTGGCCCACGTTTTTCATTCTGTGGCGTCAAAATACGATGTGATGAATGATTTAATGTCATTTGGCATTCATCGTTTGTGGAAGCGCTTCACCATTGATTGCAGTGGCGTGCGTCGTGGACAAACCGTTCTCGATTTAGCGGGCGGTACGGGCGATCTTACCGCGAAATTTTCACGTATGGTCGGGGAAACTGGCAAAGTTATCCTGGCGGATATTAATGATTCTATGCTCAAAATGGGGCGTGAGAAGCTGCGTAATATCGGCGTGATCGGCAACGTAGAGTATGTGCAGGCGAATGCCGAAGCTCTGCCTTTCCCTGATAATACGTTTGATTGCATTACCATTTCGTTTGGTTTGCGCAATGTAACGGAAAAAGAAAAAGCGCTGCGGTCAATGTTCCGTGTGTTGAAACCCGGCGGACGTTTACTGGTGCTTGAATTTTCCAAGCCTATCATTGAGCCGCTGAGTAAAGCGTATGACGCCTATTCTTTCCATATTTTACCGCGTATTGGCTCGATGGTCGCAAACGATGCGGATAGCTATCGGTATCTCGCGGAATCCATCCGTATGCATCCCGATCAGGATACCTTAAAAGCCATGATGCAGGACGCCGGATTTGAGAGCGTGGATTATTACAATCTGACGGCGGGCGTTGTGGCATTGCACCGTGGTTATAAATTCTAGGAGGGTGGAATGCCTTTTAAACCCTTAGTGACCGCAGGAATTGAAGGTCTCCTCAATACGTTTCTGTATCGTTCGCCAGCGCTGAAATCAGCCAGAACGCGATTACAGGGAAAAGTACTGTGTGTGAAGCTAAAGGGATTTTCGACGCCATTAGTCCTGGTATTCAGCGAACGCCAGGTTGATGTGCTGGGGGCATGGGAAGGCGAAGCGGACTGTACGGTAATCACTCAAGCTAGCGTTTTGCCAAAACTACGCGATCGTCAGCAGTTGGCCGCGCTTATTCGCAGCGGCGAACTGGAAGTGCAGGGCGATATTCAGGTCGTGCAAAATTTTGTGGCGCTCGCCGATCTCGCCGAATTCGATCCTGCGGAGCTGTTGGCGCCATACACGGGTGATATTGCGGCGGAAAGTATCGGTAAGGTCGTGCGTGGCGGGGCTAAATTCCTGCGCCACGGGTTTCAACGCCAGCAGCGTTATGCCGCTGAAGCGATCACTGAAGAGTGGCGTATGGCGCCTGGCCCGCTGGAAGTCGCATGGTTTGCCGAAGAAACCGCGGCTATTGAGCGCGCCGTAGATTCTCTGACCACACGGCTGGAAAAACTGGAGGCCAAATGACGCCAGGTGAAGTACGGCGCCTATATTTCATCATCCGCACGTTTTTAAGCTACGGCCTTGATGAACTCATCCCCCGAATGCGTCTTACACTGCCACTCCGATTATGGCGCTATTCGCTGTTCTGGATGCCAAACCGGCATAAAGATAAATTGCTGGGTGAACGATTAAGACTGGCGTTGCAAGAGCTGGGACCGGTCTGGATCAAATTTGGTCAGATGCTCTCCACACGCCGTGACCTGTTCCCGCCGCAAATCGCCGATCAGCTCGCTTTGCTCCAGGATAAAGTCGCGCCATTCGATGGTCGGCTGGCGAAAGCCCAGATTGAAGAGGCGATGGGGGGGCTACCAGTCGAAGCCTGGTTTGACGACTTTGATATCCAGCCTTTAGCGTCGGCGTCAATCGCCCAGGTACATACCGCGCGATTGAAATCAAACGGTAAAGAAGTGGTTATTAAGGTCATTCGCCCGGATATTTTGCCGGTAATTCAGGCAGACCTGAAACTGATTTATCGCCTTGCTCGCTGGGTACCACGCCTGTTGCCGGATGGGCGTCGTCTGCGCCCGACGGAAGTGGTGCGTGAGTATGAGAAAACGCTGATCGATGAGCTGAATCTGCTGCGGGAATCGGCCAACGCGATTCAGTTACGCCGCAATTTTGAAAATAGTCCCATGCTGTATATCCCGGAGGTGTACTCCGATTACTGTAGCCAGAACATGATGGTGATGGAGCGGATATACGGCATTCCGGTTTCGGATGTGGCGGCGCTGGAAAAGAACGGCACCAACATGAAACTGCTGGCGGAACGCGGGGTTAAAGTTTTCTTCACCCAGGTTTTCCGCGACAGCTTTTTCCATGCGGACATGCATCCGGGAAATATTTTTGTCAGCCATGAACACCCTGAAAATCCGCAATATATCGGCATTGACTGTGGTATCGTCGGGTCGCTAAACAAAGAAGATAAGCGCTATCTGGCAGAAAACTTTATCGCGTTTTTTAACCGCGATTACCGAAAGGTGGCGGAGCTGCATGTCGATTCAGGTTGGGTTCCGCCAGATACCAACGTTGAAGATTTTGAGTTTGCCATCCGCACCGTCTGTGAACCTATCTTTGAAAAGCCGCTCGCGGAAATCTCGTTTGGTCATGTGTTGTTAAACCTTTTCAATACAGCGCGTCGATTTAACATGGAAGTCCAGCCGCAACTGGTGTTGTTGCAGAAAACATTATTGTATGTTGAAGGGGTTGGGCGGCAACTTTATCCTCAGCTTGATTTGTGGAAAACGGCGAAGCCGTTTCTTGAGTCCTGGATCAAAGATCAGGTGGGTATTCCGGCTCTCACGCGGGCTCTTAAAGAAAAAGCGCCGTTCTGGGTCGAAAAAATGCCAGAAATACCTGAACTGGTGTACGACAGTTTGCGCCAGGGCAAATATTTACAGCACAGTGTTGATAAGATTGCGCGCGAGTTACAGGTAAACCATGTGCGCCAAAGCCAGTCTCGTTACTTATTGGGAATTGGCGCAACGCTGTTACTGAGCGGGTCATTCTTACTCGTTAACCGCCCTGAATGGGGATTGATGCCTGGCTGGCTCATGGTCGGCGGCGTAGTTGTCTGGCTGGTTGGCTGGCGTAAAACTCGTTGAGATTTTTTTATCGCTCAACGCCGGTTGTGTCACGCAGGTACATATTATCACTCGAGGCAGTACTCAGGCCGCAAGTCAATGTCGTCCCGGTCGTATGTAAAAGTATGTGAATAGGGCGGGCGAAAGCGGTTAACAAAGAGGCAGCGCGAAGGATAATGTGTATAATGCGGCCCTAATAATTCATCATCTATCACAGAGGAACATGTATGGGTGGTATCAGTATTTGGCAGTTGTTGATTGTTGCCGTTATCGTTGTACTGCTGTTCGGCACCAAAAAACTCGGTTCCATCGGTTCCGATCTTGGCGCGTCTATCAAAGGCTTTAAAAAGGCCATGAGCGATGATGATGCCAAACAGGATAAAACCAGTCAGGACGCTGATTTTACCGCTAAATCTATCGCGGATAAGCAAGGCGAAGCGAAAAAGGAAGACGCTAAAAGCCAAGATAAAGAGCAGGTATAATCCGTGTTTGATATCGGTTTTAGCGAACTGCTGTTAGTGTTCGTTATCGGCCTCATTGTGTTGGGGCCGCAACGATTGCCAGTAGCGGTAAAAACGGTAGCGGGCTGGATTCGCGCGTTGCGATCCCTTGCGACAACGGTTCAGAATGAACTGACTCAGGAACTGAAACTTCAGGAGTTCCAGGACAGTCTGAAAAAAGTCGAAAAGGCGAGCCTGGAAAATCTGACTCCCGAACTGAAAGCATCTATGGATGAACTGCGTCAGGCGGCGGAGTCGATGAAACGCACCTACAGCGCTAACGATCCCGAACAAGCGAGCGATGAAGCGCATACCATCCATAATCCGGTGGTAAAAGGGAACGAAACGCAGCATGAGGGCGTCACCCCTGCCGCCGCTGAAACACAGGCGAGCGCGCCGGAACAAAAGCCGGAGCCCGTTAAAGCTAACGTGCCTGAGTCGACGGAAACCGCTTCCGTAGCCACGATAGACGCCGAGAAGAAATCCGCTGCGCCTGTTGTCGAATCTTCCCCCTCGTCGAGTGATAAACCGTAAACATGGCTGTAGAAGATACTCAACCGCTTATCACGCATCTGATCGAGTTGCGTAAGCGCCTGCTAAACTGCATCGTCGCAGTACTTCTGATTTTTCTGGCGTTAATTTATTTCGCCAATGATATTTATCATTTAGTCGCCGCACCGCTGATTAAACAGATGCCGCAAGGGGCGACAATGATTGCGACGGATGTGGCGTCGCCGTTTTTTACGCCTATCAAACTCACCTTCATGGTGTCTTTGATCTTATCCGCGCCTGTCATTTTGTACCAGGTTTGGGCCTTTATCGCCCCGGCGCTATATAAGCATGAGCGTCGTCTGGTCGTACCGCTGCTGGTATCCAGCTCGCTGCTTTTCTACATTGGTATGGCCTTCGCCTATTTTGTCGTATTCCCTTTGGCCTTTGGTTTCCTGACGCATACGGCGCCGGAAGGGGTACAGGTTTCGACAGATATCGCCAGCTATCTTAGCTTTGTCATGGCGCTTTTTATGGCCTTTGGAGTAGCCTTTGAAGTGCCGGTGGCGATTGTGTTGCTGTGCTGGATGGGCATCACCACGCCAGAAGATTTGCGTAAAAAACGGCCTTATATCCTGGTCGGGGCATTCATTGTGGGAATGCTGCTTACGCCGCCAGATGTTTTCTCGCAAACGTTGCTGGCGATACCGATGTACTGCCTGTTTGAAATTGGCGTTTTCTGCTCACGCTTTTATGTCGGTAAGCGACGGACGCGCGACGAAGATAACGAGGCCGAAACCGAAAAGGCCGAGCACACTGAAGACTAAACACAACCGCCCGCCAGGGCGGTTGTCATATGGGGGCAAGCATGTTTGATATTGGCGTTAATTTAACCAGTAGCCAGTTTGCAAAAGATCGTGATGATGTGGTCGCCCGTGCGTTTGCGGCGGGAGTAAAAGGTATGCTACTGACCGGAACGAACATCCATGAAAGCCAGCAGGCGTTAAAACTGGCGCGGCGCTACCCCCATTGTTGGTCGACGGCTGGCGTCCATCCCCATGACAGCAGTCAGTGGTCATCCGCGTCTGAAGACGCCATTATTGCGCTGGCGAACCAGCCGGAAGTCGTCGCTATCGGTGAGTGCGGGCTGGATTTCAATCGCAATTTTTCCACGCCGCAGGAGCAGGAGCGTGCCTTTCAGGCGCAGCTACAAATTGCCGCCGAATTGCAGATGCCAATCTTTATGCACTGCCGGGACGCGCATGAGCGATTTCTGGCATTGCTTGATCCCTGGCTGGATAGTCTTCCTGGTGCAATACTGCACTGCTTTACCGGTTCACGCCAGCAAATGCAGGCCTGTGTGGACAGAGGGCTCTATATCGGTATTACCGGGTGGGTTTGCGACGAACGACGCGGGCTTGAGCTACGTGAACTCTTACCGTTTATTCCAGCGGAAAAGCTACTGATAGAAACCGACGCGCCGTATCTGTTGCCTCGCGATCTTACGCCGAAACCAACGTCACGACGCAACGAGCCCGCGTATCTGCCTCACATCCTGGAGCGCATTGCGCTATGGCGTGGTGAAGATCCGCAATGGTTAGCGGCGATGACAGATGCCAACGCCAGAACCTTATTTGAGGTCGTATTCTGAACGATCGCTAAATCTTGCGAAAACCGGTGTTTTTTACGCTCTGCTTCACTTCTTTATTGAGTAAATTAAGCAGTAACATCGAACGCGTTTCGCCATCCGGTTCGGTAAAAATCGCTTTCAGCCCTTCAAATGCGCCTTCCGTGATGATGACGCTATCGCCGGGATAGGGGGTTTCAGGATCGACAACGCCTTCGGGCTTGTAGATAGAAAGCTGATGAATAACGCTGGAAGGCACGATCGCAGGATGCGCGCCAAAGCGCACAAAATGGCTGACGCCGCGCGTGGCGTTGATTGTAGTGGTATGTATCACTTCCGGATCAAATTCAACGAACAGATAATTAGGAAAGAGCGGTTCGCTGACGGAGGTACGTTTTCCGCGTACCATTTTTTCCAGGGTGATCATCGGTGTCAGGCAACTTACCGCTTGTCTTTCGAGGTGTTCCTGAGCACGCTGAAGTTGCCCGCGTTTGCAGTACAGTAAATACCAGGATTGCATAATGACTCTTATCCGCTTGTTCGGGGCGCAAGCATAGCAAAAGCCATGCGCGAAGTTAATTATACACTTCATCCTTTAAGCCGTATCTGGATTAGCGTTGGTTGCCAGAGTTCACGCTAATTTAACAAAAATACAGCATCCCGATGATGAACGCCGTATAATGATGCGCTTACCAAGAGGCTACAATGGACGCCATGAAATATCACGATTTACGCGACTTCCTGACGCTACTTGAGCAGCAGGGGGAACTAAAACGCATCACGCTACCTGTGGATCCTCATCTGGAAATCACGGAAATCGCTGACCGCACGCTGCGTGCCGGTGGACCGGCGTTGCTGTTTGAAAATCCTAAAGGTTACGCCATGCCGGTGCTGTGCAACCTTTTTGGCACGCCAAAACGCGTGGCGATGGGCATGGGGCAGGATGATGTTTCCGCATTACGGGAAGTGGGTAAATTATTAGCGTTTCTGAAAGAACCTGAGCCGCCGAAAGGCTTTCGCGATCTGTTTGACAAGCTGCCGCAGTTTAAGCAAGTGCTGAATATGCCGACGAAACGGTTACGCGGCGCGCCTTGCCAGCAGAAAATCGCGTCTGGCGATGATGTCGATTTAACGCGTCTTCCTGTCATGACCTGTTGGCCGGACGACGCCGCGCCGCTGATTACCTGGGGACTGACGGTAACGCGTGGTCCGCACAAAGAGCGGCAAAACCTGGGCATTTATCGTCAGCAGTTGATAGGTAAAAATAAGCTGATTATGCGCTGGCTGTCTCATCGCGGCGGCGCGCTGGATTTTCAGGAGTGGTTAGCCGCGCGTCCGGGTGAACGTTTCCCGGTCTCCGTCGCATTGGGCGCCGATCCGGCGACGATTCTTGGCGCCGTGACTCCTGTTCCCGATACTCTGTCGGAGTATGCCTTTGCGGGCTTGCTGCGCGGCACGAAAACTGAAGTGGTTAAATGCCTTTCTAACGATCTGGAAGTGCCTGCCAGCGCCGAGATTATCCTTGAAGGTTACATTGAGCCGGGAGAGATGGCGCCGGAAGGACCGTATGGCGATCATACGGGCTATTATAATGAAGTGGATAACTTTCCGGTCTTTACCGTCACGCATATTACGCAGCGTGAGGATGCCATCTATCACTCCACCTATACCGGGCGTCCGCCCGATGAGCCTGCGGTATTAGGGGTGGCGCTCAATGAAGTCTTCGTGCCTATTCTGCAAAAACAGTTTCCGGAAATCGTCGACTTTTATCTGCCGCCGGAAGGGTGTTCTTACCGCCTGGCGGTAGTGACGATGAAAAAGCAGTACGCTGGTCATGCGAAACGCGTCATGATGGGCGTCTGGTCGTTTTTGCGCCAGTTTATGTATACGAAATTTGTTATCGTTTGCGATGATGACGTTAACGCACGCGACTGGAATGATGTGATCTGGGCGATTACCACCCGTATGGACCCTGCGCGGGATACGGTGCTGGTTGAAAATACGCCGATTGACTACCTGGATTTTGCCTCGCCGGTCTCCGGGCTGGGTTCAAAAATGGGGCTGGATGCCACAAACAAATGGCCGGGCGAAACCCAACGCGAGTGGGGTCGTCCTATTGTTAAAGATCCTGAAGTTACCGCGCGTATTGATGCGATTTGGGATGAGCTGGCTATCTTTAAATAACTGAAAGCGGACATCGACATTTCAGGCTGCGGCGACTCGGCTTGAAAAATGTCGGTATTGACCCGACACCCGACAGAGGGAGCGCATGACAACCTTAAGCTGTAAAGTGACCTCGGTAGAAGCTATCACCGATACCGTATATCGGGTTCGTTTAGTGCCGGACGCGGCGTTTACATTCCGCGCTGGTCAGTATTTGATGGTCGTAATGGACGAGCGTGACAAACGCCCGTTTTCGATGGCCTCAACGCCGGACGAGAAAGGGTTTATTGAATTACACATTGGCGCTTCCGAGCTCAATCTGTATGCGATGGCGGTCATGGATCGGATTCTGAAAGACCGGGAAATCGTCGTCGATATTCCGCATGGCGACGCCTGGCTACGTGACGATGAAGAGCGTCCGTTGATTCTGATCGCGGGCGGTACGGGCTTTTCTTATGTGCGCTCCATCCTGTTGACGGCGTTAGCGCGCAACCCGAACCGCGATGTTACTATTTACTGGGGCGGCCGCGAAGAAAAGCACCTCTATGATCTCTCTGAGCTGGAAGCACTCTCTGTTAACCATCCGAATTTGCGTATTGAACCTGTTGTTGAGCAGCCGGAAGAAGGCTGGCGTGGACGTACAGGAACGGTACTTACGGCGGTATTGCAGGATTATGGTACGCTGGCGGGGCACGATATTTATATTGCCGGACGTTTTGAGATGGCGAAAATCGCCCGCGATCTGTTCTGTCATGAGCGTAACGCGCGGGAAGATCGTCTGTTTGGCGATGCGTTCGCATTTATTTAACTATTCTATGGGACGCAGTAGCGTCCCTTTTTACGTTAGCCTACCTAAAAGTCCTCTTAAATATTAATTAATCGTCAACTATAAAACCTTATGATATTGAATATCTACAGGCTTTGTATTGCGTGTAATAAATTAAGTAATATTATGTCCTGAGGCTATCAATAAAAATAGTTAATTATATATGCTTCATTTATTTTTATAAAAGAAACATAAAATGGAAAGTTAGTTATTTATTTATAAGATGGAGAGTGTTATGAAATTTAAATATGCTTTAACTTCTCTCGCATTATCTGTTGCAATTTTGTCATCAGTACCTTCTACTGCTTTCGCCATCGGCGGCGCCAGCGGCGCTAAAGTGGACTATCAGGTCCAGGGGAAAATTGGCGAAGTTGTTATGAACCCCTATGATATCGCGCCGCTAACCGCCGTTATTCGTAATGGCGGTTACCAGTTACGTGACGTGCATGTACGGATTGTACCCAAAGAAAATGGCCAGGAGATCGCGTATAAAGTTAATAATAAATACCTTTTAACGTATGGCGGTATTCCCGTCTTTGGTCTTTACCCAGATTATGTCAATACCGTTGAAGTTGAATATACAAGAATCCAGGGTAGTAAAACCGAAAATATAAAAGAAAGCTATAAAATGTATGCACCGCCTGCCTATATTGAATCAGCGGGTACAAAGGAAGAACAATCAGCACTCTTTACTATCGATGTTAAAAAGGTTTCCCCAGAATTTAAAGATCGCTTGTATCTTTTGAATAATACGAAAGATAAGTCTGGGAATGGAACGCGTACTGTCTGGAACAACCCTACTGGGGGTGCATTAGAATGGAACTTCACTACAGCTAACGCTATTATCGACACCTCCGGTGATATTCGTTGGTTTATGAATCCAAGTTCAATTTATGATTTAAAGTCAATTTATCGTGCTGGCGTTATGATGGGCTTTAAACAAAACCAGGATGGCGCACTATCGTGGGGCTACGGTCAGCGTTATGTGAAATACGATATCATGGGGCGTGAAATCTTTAACCGCCGCCTGCCGGATAATTATAACGATTTTTCACACTCAATGGATAACGCGGCCAACGGTCACTACTTCCTGCGTGTAGCCAGCTCTAACTATAAACGTCCTGATGGAAAAAATGTTCGTACCGTGCGTGATGTGATTGCCGAAGTTGATCAGAACGGCGTGGTAGTGGATGAATGGCGTCTGTTTGATATCCTCGATCCTTATCGTGATGTGATAATGAAAACCCTCGATCAGGGCGCTGTATGCTTGAATATCGACGCCAGCCAGTCCGGCCATACGTTGAGCGAAGAAGATCTGGCGGCGCTGGACTCCTCCGATAAATTCGGGGATATCGTGGGTAGTGGGGCTGGCCGCAACTGGGCGCATGTCAACAGTGTCGACTATGACAGTGAAGATGATTCCATCATCATCAGCTCCCGCCACCAGAGTGCGATTATCAAAATCGGCCGCGATAAGAAAGTGAAGTGGATACTGGGTACGCCTGCTGGCTGGAAAGCGCCATTTAATGCCGCAATTCTGACGCCAGTGGATAGCAAAGGCCAAAAAATTGCTTGCCAGGACAGTGGCTGCGAGGGTGACTTCGACTGGACATGGACGCAACATACGGCCTTTAAAATTGATAGTAAGAGTAAAGGCGATACCTTATACCTTTCCGCTTTCGACAATGGCGATGGCCGCGGCTTAGAACAGCCTGCTATGCAGAGTATGAAATACAGCCGCTCCGTGATTTACAAAATCGACCAGAAAAACAAGACCGTCCAACAGATCTGGCAATACGGTAAAGAGCGCGGGAACGAGTGGTTTAGCCCGGTAACCTCTATCACCGAGTACCAGACTGACAAGAATTCTGTGTTCGTGTATTCCGCAACAGCAGGTGGTGCGTTTGATTTGTCGGTAGGCGCATTTACCAGCTTGCCTAATCCGTATCTGGAAGAGTTCAAATGGGGAGAAAAAGAGCCTGTGGTCGAAATGCAAATACATGGTGCGCGTGGATATCAGGCTATGCCATTTAGCCTGACCAAAGCGCTTACTGAGTAGAGCGGGCCATACGGTGAAAAAACCCGCCCCTGACGGGCGGGAAAAACGGCAACTAAACTGTTTCCCGTCATAATTCGCGCAGTCTCTTTGTTGGCTGCCTTTGCTCACCCCGGGCACATAGTTATCTATGTTCCCGGGGATTCGCTCAGTTGCCGCTGCGCTGCAATGCGAGTTATTTAGGGGATATTATCTTTGATTAAACCCGCTCAAACACCGTGGCGATGCCCTGACCCAGACCAATACACATCGTCGCCAGACCAAACTGCGCGTCTTTGCGCTCCATCAGGTTGATAAGCGTGGTGCTGATACGTGCTCCGGAGCAGCCGAGCGGATGACCAAGCGCGATCGCGCCGCCGTTGAGGTTGATCTTCTCGTCTATCTGCTCCATCAATCCCAGATCCTTAATGCATGGCAGGATCTGTGCGGCAAACGCTTCGTTCATCTCAAACACATCGATATCGCTGGCCGACAGTCCCGCTTTTTTCAACGCCAGTTTTGACGCCGGAACCGGCCCGTAACCCATAATTGACGGATCACAACCAACCACTGCCATTGAACGAATACGGGCGCGAGGTTTCAGACCCAGCTCACGGGCACGACTTTCGCTCATTACCAGCATGGCAGCTGCGCCATCGGAAAGCGCGGATGAGGTGCCCGCCGTGACCGTGCCACTAACCGGATCAAATGCCGGACGCAGTGTTGATAGCGCTTCGACCGTGGTTTCCGGGCGGATCACTTCATCGTAGTTAAACTGCTTCAACACGCCGTCTGCATCATGACCGCCAGTCGGGATAATCTCCGTTTTGAATGCGCCAGACTGGGTGGCGGCCCAGGCGCGAGCGTGAGAACGCGCGGCGAACTGGTCCTGCATTTCCCGGCTAATGCCGTGCAGGCGGGAGAGCATTTCCGCCGTTAGCCCCATCATCCCTGCCGCTTTGGCGACGTTGCGACTCAGACCCGGGTGAAAATCCACACCGTGACTCATCGGCACGTGCCCCATATGCTCCACGCCGCCAACCAGACAAACCTGCGCATCGCCGGTCATGATCATTCGCGCTGCATCGTGTAACGCCTGCATCGAGGAACCACACAGACGGTTGACGGTGACCGCCGGTACCGAATGGGGAATTTCTGCCAGCAGCGCGGCGTTACGGGCAATGTTGAAGCCTTGCTCCAGCGTTTGTTGTACGCAGCCCCAGTAAATATCATCGAGGGTCGCCGCTGTAAGCGACGGATTACGCGCCAGCAGGCTACGCATTAAGTGGGCGGAGAGATCTTCTGCCCGCACGTTGCGAAACGCGCCGCCCTTCGAACGGCCCATCGGGGTGCGAATAGCATCGACAATGACAACCTGTTCCATTGTGACTCCTTAAGCCGTTTTCAGAGAACCAACCGGACGGGCTGGTTCAACCGGGGGATAATACGGTTCGTTATGGCGCGCTTTATTACGCAGCCCTTCCGGCACTTCATACAGCGGGCCGAGGTGTTGATACTGCTGCGCCATATCAAGATATTTCGCGCTGCCCTGTGTATCCAGCCAGCGGAATGCGCCGCCGTGGAACGGAGGGAAGCCCAGGCCGTAGACCAGCGCCATATCGGCTTCCGCCGGGCTTGCGATAATGCCTTCTTCCAGACAGCGAACCACTTCGTTAATCATCGGGATCATCATACGGGCGATTATCTCGTCGTCGCTGAAGTCGCGTTTCGGCTGGCTGACGCTTGCCAGCAGGTCATCCACCGCGGCATCTTCTTCTTTCTTCGGCTTACCCTTGTTGTCTTCTTTATAGCGCCAGAAGCCCAGACCGTTTTTTTGCCCAAAACGGCTGGCGTCAAACAATGCGTCGATCGCGTCGCGATACTCTTTCTGCATCCGTTGCGGGAAGCCTGCCGCCATTACCGCCTGCGCGTGATGCGCGGTATCAATGCCGACAACATCCAGCAGATAGGCCGGGCCCATCGGCCAGCCGAACTGTTTTTCCATCACTTTATCGACCTTGCGGAAATCCGCGCCGTCGCGCAGCAGTTGACTGAAACCGGCGAAATAGGGGAACAGCACGCGGTTAACAAAGAAGCCGGGGCAGTCGTTGACTACAATCGGCGTCTTGCCCATTTTGCTTGCCCAGGCGACGACTTTGGCAATGGTTTCGTCTGAACTCTTCTCACCGCGGATGATTTCAACCAGCGGCATCCGGTGTACCGGGTTGAAGAAGTGCATTCCGCAAAAGTTTTCCGGACGTTCCAGGGCGCTTGCCAGTTCGCCAATCGGGATGGTAGAGGTATTTGAGGCCAGCACGGTTTCCGGGCGCACTTTCTGCTCGGTTTCCGCCAGTACCGCTTTTTTGACTTTCGGATTTTCGACCACCGCTTCGACAACAACATCTACGCGATCGAAACCGGCATAATCGAGAGTCGGGTGGATGGTCGAAATGACGCCCGCCAGCTTCAGACCGTCGATCTTGCCGCGCTCCAGCTGTTTGTTCAGCAGCTTGGCCGCTTCGGTCATGCCGAGGTTCAACGATTTATCGTTGATATCTTTCATGATGACCGGTACGCCTTTCCAGGCCGACTGGTAAGCGATACCGCCGCCCATAATGCCCGCGCCCAGTACGGCTGCCTGTTTCGGCGTCTCAATATCTTTGGTCAGCTTTTTGGCTTTACCTTTTACATATTGATCGTTGAGGAAGATACCGACCAGCGCACGAGCCTCATTGGTATGCGCCAGCGGAACAAAGCTTTTATTTTCCAGATTCAACGCTTCTTCACGACCAAAACGCGCGGCGGCTTCAATGGTTTTCACTGCGGTCATCGGCGCCGGATAATGTTTACCCGCCGTTTGTGCGACCATGCCTTTAGCGATGGTAAAGCTCATCGCCGCTTCAATCTTACTGAGTTTCAACGGTTCCAGTTTCGGCTGGCGTTTAGCTCTCCAGTCGAGATCGCCGGTAATGGCCTGGCGTAATACGGCTATTGCGCCGTCGATCAGCTTCTCTTGTTTCACCACGCCATCGACCAGACCGATTTTCAGCGCCTGTTCGGCGCCGATATCTTTCCCGGCGGCAATGATCTCCAGCGCGCTGTCTGCGCCCAGCATACGCGGCAGACGAACGGAGCCGCCGAAACCCGGCATGATGCCCAGTTTAGTTTCCGGCAGACCGATACGGAGGTCTGGCGTCGCCAGACGGTAATCGGTGGCCAGCACGCATTCGCACCCGCCGCCCAGCGCATAGCCGTTTACGGCGGCAAGGGTCGGTACGGGTAAATCTTCCAGACGGTTAAAGACGCTATTAGCGAAATGCAGCCATTGGCTTAACTGCTCTTCGGGGACGAGGAACAGTGAAAGAAATTCGGTGATGTCCGCGCCGACAATAAAGGCCGCTTTATTCGAGCGCAGCAGCAGCCCTTTTAAATCGTGTTGCTTTTCCAGCACCTCAAGCGCCTGGCCGAGGCTGGCGACGGTTGCGGTGTCGAGTTTATTGACCGAGCCTGGAGCATCGAACACCAGTTCGGCGATGCCATCTTCCAGCCAGTCGAGGTACAGGGTGTCGCCTTTATAAAGCATGTCAGTCTCCTGAATCCACAAGGTGATCTGGTCGTACCAGATGAAGCGAAGTGTGTATTTTGTGTTAATAAAATGCAAATAAATGATTAAAGAAATGCCGATGTGATCACGCTCGGCAGAGATCACGCTCTCGTGGGGCGATGTGCTAAGATGCGGGAACTTGAGGTCAAAAAAGCAGAAGGGTAAAAAATGGAATCACTGGCCGCGCTCTATAAAAATCATATTGTTACCTTACAAGAACGGACGCGCGATGTTCTGGCGCGCTTTAAGCTGGATGCGTTACTTATTCATTCCGGCGAGCTTTTCAACGTCTTTCTCGACGATCACCCTTATCCGTTTAAGGTCAATCCACAGTTTAAAGCGTGGGTGCCGGTAACTCAGGTTCCAAATTGCTGGCTGCTGGTCGATGGCGTCAACAAACCCAAATTGTGGTTTTATCTGCCGGTCGATTACTGGCATAACGTTGAACCGCTGCCAACATCCTTCTGGACAGAAGAAGTCGAGGTCGTCGCCTTACCGAAAGCGGATGGCATCGGCAGCCAGCTGCCTGCCGCGCGTGGCAATATCGGCTATATCGGCCCGGTTCCTGAGCGCGCGCTACAATTGGATATCGCTGCCAGCAACATCAACCCGAAAGGTGTTATCGACTATCTGCATTACTACCGCGCCTATAAAACGGATTATGAACTGGCCTGTATGCGCGAAGCGCAGAAAATGGCGGTGAGCGGTCATCGTGCAGCGGAAGAGGCCTTCCGTTCCGGCATGAGCGAGTTCGACATCAACCTGGCGTACCTGACCGCCACGGGACATCGTGATACCGATGTTCCGTACAGCAACATTGTGGCGCTGAACGAACATGCCGCCGTGCTGCATTACACGAAACTGGATCATCAGGCACCGTCTGAAATGCGCAGTTTCCTGCTGGATGCGGGCGCGGAATACAACGGCTACGCGGCGGATCTGACGCGAACCTGGTCGGCGAAAAGCGATAACGACTACGCCCACCTGGTGAAAGATGTTAACGACGAACAGTTGGCGCTGATCGCTACCATGAAGGCGGGCGTCAGCTATGTGGATTATCATATTCAGTTCCATCAACGCATCGCGAAGCTGCTGCGTAAACATCAAATCATTACCGACATGAGTGAAGAGGCGATGGTGGAAAATGATCTCACCGGGCCGTTTATGCCGCACGGTATTGGTCATCCGTTGGGTCTGCAGGTACACGATGTGGCCGGGTTTATGCAAGATGATTCCGGTACGCATCTCGCCGCGCCGTCCAAATACCCGTATCTGCGCTGCACGCGTGTGTTACAGCCGCGAATGGTGTTGACCATCGAACCGGGGATTTACTTCATCGAATCGCTGTTAGCGCCGTGGCGCGAAGGGCCGTTCAGCAAGCACTTCAACTGGCAGAAAATTGAAGCGCTCAAGCCTTTCGGCGGTATTCGCATTGAAGATAACGTGGTCATCCACGAAAACGGCGTGGAAAACATGACGCGGGATTTAAAACTGGCGTAATGGACAGTTGGTTAATCCCTGCAGCGCCGGTCACCGTTGTTGAAGAGATCAAAAAAAGCCGCTTTATTACGCTATTGGCGCATACCGATGGCGTAGACGCGGCGAAAGCGTTTGTTGAGTCAGTCAGAGCTGAGCACCCTGATGCGCGCCACCATTGTGTGGCGTGGGTGGCGGGTGCGCCGGACGACTCACAGCAACTGGGCTTTTCAGACGACGGCGAACCGGCGGGAACGGCAGGCAAGCCGATGCTTGCGCAATTGATGGGCAGCGGCGTCGGAGAAATTACTGCCGTCGTCGTGCGCTACTATGGTGGTATTCTGCTGGGTACGGGCGGGCTGGTAAAAGCCTATGGCGGCGGTGTGAATCAGGCATTACGTCAGCTTGCCACACAACGCAAGACGCCATTAACCGAATATACTTTGCAGTGTGAGTACGGTCAGTTGGCCGGAATCGAAGCATTATTAGGACAGTTTGCCGGGAAGATCGTTTCCAGCGATTATCAGGCGTCTGTTCGGCTCAGGGTGGCGCTTCCTTTTGCTCATGTGAATGCATTTTCCACAAAACTGGCGGATTTTAGCCGTGGTTCATTGCAATTGTTAGCGATTGAAGAATAATCCCCACCTCATTTTTAAGAATAAAGGAAGCGGCAGAGATGCATTTTCGCGCCATTACCCGAATCGTTGGACTACTGGTTATCTTATTTTCGGGGACAATGATTCTCCCGGGACTGGTAGCGCTAATATATCGTGATGGCGCAGGAAGAGCGTTCACGCAGACCTTTTTTGTCGCACTGGCGATCGGTTCCATACTGTGGTGGCCGAACCGTAGGGAAAAGGGCGAGCTGAAATCCCGCGAAGGATTTCTTATCGTGGTGCTGTTCTGGACCGTGCTGGGCAGCGTGGGTGCGCTGCCGTTTATTTTCTCGGAAAGCCCAAACCTCACCATTACCGATGCTTTTTTTGAATCGTTCTCCGGGTTGACCACCACGGGCGCCACTACGCTGGTGGGGCTGGATTCATTACCGCACGCCATTCTCTTTTATCGTCAGATGCTGCAATGGTTTGGCGGTATGGGGATCATTGTGCTGGCGGTGGCGATTCTCCCTATCCTCGGCGTCGGGGGGATGCAGCTCTATCGGGCAGAAATGCCGGGGCCGTTGAAAGATAACAAAATGCGCCCGCGTATTGCCGAGACGGCGAAAACGCTGTGGCTTATCTATGTCTTGCTAACGGTAGCCTGCGCGCTGGCGCTATGGTTTGCAGGGATGCCCGCGTTTGACGCTATCGGACACAGCTTCTCCACTATTGCTATCGGCGGCTTCTCAACGCATGACGCCAGCGTAGGCTATTTTGATAGTCCCACTATTAATACCATCATCGCTATTTTCCTGCTGATCTCCGGTTGTAACTATGGCCTGCATTTCTCTTTATTAAGCGGGCGTAGCCTGAAAGTATACTGGCGCGATCCGGAATTCCGCATGTTCATCGGCGTACAGTTGACGCTGGTGGTAATCTGCACGCTGGTACTGTGGTTCCATAATATCTACGACTCGGCGCTGACAACGCTAAATCAGGCATTCTTCCAGGTTGTGTCGATGGCGACAACGGCAGGGTTTACCACGGACAGCATTGCGCGCTGGCCGCTGTTTTTGCCCGTCTTGCTGCTATGTTCCGCGTTTATTGGCGGTTGCGCCGGGTCAACGGGCGGGGGGTTAAAGGTCATCCGTATTCTGTTGTTGTTTAAACAGGGGAACCGCGAACTCAAACGTCTGGTGCATCCGAATGCCGTTTACAGTATTAAGCTGGGGAACCGGGCGCTGCCAGAACGTATTCTGGAAGCCGTCTGGGGATTCTTTTCTGCCTACGCGCTGGTATTTATCGTCAGTATGCTGGCTATTATCGCTACAGGCGTAGATGATTTCTCGGCTTTCGCCTCGGTAGTGGCTACGCTTAATAACCTGGGACCGGGGCTGGGGGTGGTTGCTGATAACTTCGCCAGTATGAATCCGGTTGCGAAATGGATACTCATCGCCAACATGCTATTTGGTCGTCTGGAAGTATTCACTTTGCTGGTACTTTTTACCCCGACTTTCTGGCGTGAATAATGGAGTAACACGTGAAAACATTGATTCTTTTCTCTACCCGGGACGGACAAACGCGCGAAATTGCCTCTTATCTGGCTTCTGAACTCAAAGAGATGGGGATCTGGGCCGATGTCGTTAATCTGCATCGCGCAGAAGAGCCGGACTGGGATAGCTATGATCGCGTAGTGATTGGCGCGTCTATTCGTTATGGTCATTACCACAGCGCCTTTCAGGAGTTCGTTAAGAAATACGCCACGCGGTTGAACGGAATGCCGAGTGCCTTTTATTCCGTTAACCTGGTGGCGCGTAAAGCTGAAAAACGGACGCCGCAGACTAACAGCTACGCGCGTAAGTTTTTAATGAGCTCTCCGTGGCGACCTGACTACTGTGCCGTCATTGCAGGCGCGCTTCGCTATCCCCGCTATCGCTGGTATGACCGTCTGATGATCAAGCTTATTATGAAAATGTCGGGCGGCGAAACGGATACCAGTAAAGAAGTGGTGTACACCGACTGGGAGCAGGTTACGCACTTTGCCCGTGAAATAGCCCATTTAACCAACAAATCGTCGGCAAAATAAACGCAAAGAATAAAAAGTGCGCACTCAGAAAATTATTTTAAATTTCCTCTTGTCAGGCAGAAATAACTCCCTATAATGCGCCACCACTGACACGGAACAACGGCAC
>NZ_JAMMKR010000013.1:0-75602 GCF_051703725.1 Salmonella sp. NW645
GCGTCCACGGTGAACGACAGCCCGCGAAACAGCGTCCTCTCGTCCCGCTCGCAGTACAGATCTCTGGCTTCAAGCATCATTGTCATTGCGCATATTCAGGTTGATATGGCGTATAAACACCGGTCAGGCTTTCCAGGAAGGCGACGATATCGTCAATATCGTTTTGCGGCAGATCGGTGCCAACCTGGTAACGCAGCATCAGTTTTACCGCGCCATCCAGCGTCGGTACGTCGCCCCGATGGAAATAAGGTGCCGTTAACGCGACGTTGCGTAAGCCCGGGACTTTTTGCCGTAATTTATCGCGAACCTCTTTGGTGACGTTCATACGACCAATATCCGCTGCGGTAATTTCGCCAAAATTAAAGTCTCGCTTTAATCCCAATGGTTCAAAAGAGCGCCCGCCTAAAATGATACCGCCGTGACAGGTTGCACATTTATTCTCTTTAAATAATTGATAACCGTGTTTCTGTTGCGCGGTCAGCGCATTTTCATCTCCACGTAGCCATTTATCAAAGGCGGAATCCGGCGTTATCAACGTTTTTTCGAATTCGGCGATCGCATCAGTAATATTTTCCCCGGTAAATCCTTGCGGATAAACCGCCTGGAAATCTTTTTTCAGGACAGGATCTTTATCAAGCTTGCTAATAATTTCATCCCAGGATTTAGAAGCCATTTCAATAGGATTTAACGGCGGTCCGCCTGCTTGCTCCTGCAGAGTTGCAGCACGACCATCCCAAAATTGTTCGATATTAAATACGGAGTTGAATACCGTCGGCGCATTTATTGGTCCTACCGCACCGCCAACGCCAATTGAGGTTTTTCTGCCATCGACACCGCCCGCATTTAACGCGTGACAATGCGCACAGGATATTGTGCTGTCGCCGGATAAACGTTCATCATGATAAAGACGGAAACCTAAGTCGACTTTTTTCGCATCGACGGGAATATTGCGCGGAATAGGCTGAACGGGTTCATTCCGGTGCGCGGCGTCGGTATCGGCGCTGGCATAGTTGCGTTCACGTTGATCGGCTATCCAGTTCAGGATGTCAGTACGCTCTTTATCGCTGACGCCCCCCGCCCAGTGCAGCGCGACATAGCGGGTTGGCGGCATAGTCTGATGTTGCATAACCCATTCAATTTTATTCAGTTCGCTTTGCGGCACCGGCGTATCCGCAATCAGGGCGGCCCGTACCGCCTCCAGGTTAAACGATTTGTAGCCGAGCTGGATATCGTAATCCATTAGCTGCTTTGCCACCGGAAAAGAGGAATAAAAAGGTAATTCAGCGGAAGGCGTATGACAATAATCACATCCTTTCTCCCTGAAATAACCCAGTATTTTATTATTTTCACCCACAACCGAGGCCTGCACATCGCTTTTTTTACTGCGCTGTTTGTCGTAATACCATACATACCCGGACAAACCTAAATAACATAACAGCCCAACGGTGATAACCGTTGTCGCATAGAGGGTAATTTTTTTCATATCACTATCCTTATGGGGTATTGCGGCATGATTAATTAAATTTTATTTTTTTACTCATGAGGCCCGTCAATACTAAATACAAACCCATCATGGATATTGATTGGTATCAATAATTACAATTGGCTAAACCTATAGATATGATAACCCCCGACTATCGTAATATTTATTTTGCGATGCCCGTCACAGGGTTTATTCAGCCGCAACAATGGATAAATCCTCTTTTCCGTCATCAAAACGAACGATAGCCAACAATAATTGACTTAACGCAGCATAAAAGCCATATGGATCATGCTTAAGGCAATTATTTGTAAATTCCGGAAGCCATTCCAGTAATGACGACAATGTTTTCTGGCGTAATTTATTCATTCTCCGTTGTTGGAACGATTCACCCAATGAAAAATGTAAATGGCTGAGTAATTCCAGATAAATCGCCAGGTGGTCGGTCGGCTCTTTAAAATCGTCGTTGACTTCCATCCCGGCTTCAAGCAATAAATGTTTAATCATGCCGGGTTCCTGCTGCGGGTATTGCGAGGCGTAGGGCAACGCCGATTTTTTATCCGTCATCAGGAACAATCCGCAAAAATCTGCGGCCAGCTCCAGCTGCGCATCCTGGCGCAGGCTAAGCGCGGCAATTTTTTGTTCGAGTAACGCCACCGACGCCGCCAGCGCAGGCTGACGCTTTAACAGCGCCAGCCAGTCCGCGATCTCCGCGGACTGTAATTGTATTAACCCTTCATCATCCACTTCCCGGAAAAAGAGTAACGCCAGCCATGCATATACGCAGGCGTACTGTTCCTGAGCAAGCGCTGGCTGCTTAATCATGCGGATTCCCCTGCGATGCGGGTACATATTCACACTGCGCGACCATCTCGACCGGACCGTTAAACGCCGTGACGTTATTAATAGGGCCGGTATATTTTTCAATTTCCACCAGCGTCGTATGCGCGCTGGTCGCCTGCGCGAGCTGTGATGTACCGATATCCAGCGTTAATACGTTAGGGTTGCCGTACTTACACAACGCATTGATGTCGCCGCCTTTATCAGGATCGTACCAGGCGCCTTCATGAATTCGCGCCACGCCCGGCGCATAGCGATCGGAAACTACCGCCCCCGCCAGTACCTGCCCGCGTGCATTGAATACCCGCACGATGTCACCGTTGCGGATCCCGCGCGCGCTGGCATCCTGTGGGTTAATAAAGACCGGCTCCTTGCCGCCAACGGCATATTGCTGACGCAGCGCTTCCGACTCGCACAGTTGGGAATGCAGACGGAAATCAGGGTGGACGGATTGTAAGTGCAGCGGCCAGCGCTGCGATCCCGGCCCGCCATGCGAGCGTTCGATTTTTTCGAACCACATGGGATGGCCCTGACAATCGTCGTATTGCATGTCGGCGATCGTTTTGGAGTAAATCTCGATCAAACCGCTTGGCGTGCCCAACGGCTCCAGGTCCGGATCTTCACGGAAAGCCTGATGGCGCACAAACATCTGCGGATGATCAAACTCGATGTACTCCTGTTGATTCCAGAACACCTCGAAAGTCGGTAAGTGGATACCGCGACCTTTTCCCTGCTGGCTCCCTTCCTGCCAGATGCGTTTCAGCCAGCCCATTTCATCAAGACCTTCCGTGAATGCCGCTTCACGGTTAAAGCGTCGGCAGAGATCGCGGAAAATATCAAAGTCGTTACGCGCTTCAAACTGCGGCGACACCACCTGTTTCATGGCGATAATGCCGCGGTTAGAGTGGTTGCCGAACTGATCGAGGTCGTTACGCTCAAATTGGGTGGTAGCCGGCAAAACGATATCCGCAAAACGGCAGGTCGACGTCCACTGGTTATCAATAGCGATGACCGTTTCCAGCTTGCGCCAGCCTTCAATTATGCGGTTAATTTGTTGGTGTCGGTGGAACGGGTTGGTCCCGGCGAACACGCACATCTTCAGCGGCGGTAATTTAACCGATTTGCCGTTCCAGTTAATGACCTTGCCCGGTTCAAGAATGGCATCCATAAAACGTGCAATAGGAATGGTGCTGCTGTAGCCTTTGTAATCCGTGCTGTCGTGTACTGGCGGAACGGTCGTCGAACCGGAAAAGCCGCTTAAAATGATCCCTTTACGGCCAGGCGTCCCGGCGCCGTTGTAGTGCCAGCCAAAACCAAAGCCGCCGCCCGGTAAACCAATCTGTCCCAGCATTGCCGCCAGCACGACGACCATCCATGACCACTGTTCGCCATGCTGCATACGTTGTACGCACCAGCCAGCGATGATTTGCGTTCTGTCGCCCGCCATCTGCCGCGCCAACGCGCGGATGGTGTCGGCGTCAATACCGCACAGTTTTTCCGCCCAGGCGGCATCTTTGGGCTGTCCATCTTTCTCGCCCAGCAAATAGGGGAGGAACTGGTCAAAACCGACGCAGTAGTTATCGAGGAAATTTTTATCGTACAGTTTCTCGCTGTACAGGGTATGCGCCAGCGCCAGTTGTAACGGGACATCCGTCTGCGGGTTAATGGCGATATGTTTGACCTTATCGCGCCCCAGATAATCGTGCGTGGAGGTAACAACCGGGTCGATGCTGATGACCGAGATAGCACCACTGGCAACCTTCTCTTTTAATTGTTCATAGTACTGATAGACATCGTGATCCGGGCACCACCAGTTTGCCTGCTGGTTTTTCACCATATCAGAACCCCATAGCACAATCGTTTTACTGTTCTGTAAAACCAGAGGCCATGACGTTTGCTGCTCGTACACTTCCATTGAACCCACCACGCGCGGCAGAATCACCTGCGCCGCGCCGGTCGAATAGTCCCCTCCCGTGCTAACGCTATTGCCATGTAGCGCAATCGCGCGCGCCAGCATCCCGGAGGCGTTATGGAACATGCCGGTAGATTGCCAGCCGCTCGCCGTCAGTAACGCGCTCGGCCCGTAGTTTTTTTGCACCCGCTCCAGTTCCTGATAGAACAGATCCAGCGCTTCATCCCAGGAGACGCGCACAAAACGATTATCGCCGCGCTGCGAGGTGTCGCTTTGATGACCTTTGCGCATCCAGTCGACACGCACCATCGGATAACGGATACGCGCCGCGTTGTGGACGTGATCGGGCAGGCCGGCGATCATTTTGGACGGGTATTTATCCTGTTCAAACGGTTTTGCCGCCACAAATCGACCCTCAACCACCGTGGCGCGAATCGCCCCCCAGTGAGAACCAGTAAGGATACCCTCTTTCGTCGCGGCGCCTGGCGCAACGGCATCCGCTGCGCGGGCGCTACGGGGCGTCAGCAGTGACGGCCCCAGCATTCCTGCCACCGTCAAACCGCCAAGCTGCGCCAGAAAACGTCGACGAGAGACGTGTAACGAGTCCTTATTTTTCATTGTGTTCTCCCTTATCGCTGTGCGGCGTGTTGGTGGTATCAGACGCATTCATCTGGAGATATTTCAACAAGGTACGTTCTTCACGCTTATCCAGACTGGTGAAACCGATCATGCCGTTGAGCGTGCCGATCCAGCCGTTAGCGTCAAAGTGCGCTTTGTCCGGCGCGCCGTGACACTGATTACAGGTGCCGTTATAGAGGGAGTCGGCATAGGCCCAAATCGGTTTAATGTCATTTACCATGTCGCCTTTTTGCATCCACGCGGTTGCCTGTAATTTGCTCCACTGAGTATTGGTCGCCGCGACGGTGGTCTCTTCCAGCGTTTTCACATGCTGTTGCACATCGCCACGAATCGAGGCGACAAAAATACGTTTACCGGGCAACTGCGTCAGCACGCGCTGGCGACCGTCCGTCTCCGTCCAGCCTTCGATTTGCACTTGCAGCCAGTCACCGTCCCGTTTAAGGACTTTCACTTCAGAAGCAGGTAACAGCGAACCTGCCGGTTCTTTATCGCCTTTAGCGGCGTAAATCGGCTTGATATCCAGCGAATAGAGCGTATCGCCGTCATTATGCGTACTGGCGCTGGCGCGCAGTTCATCAAACTGTTTGCGGAAACCGCTGCTCATATCCGGTAGCTGGTGGGCAATCCCTTTATGGCAGTCGATGCAGGACTGATTTTCTTTCGCGGCGATTTTCATTTGCCGCGCCGCTTCCGGGTTCTGTTTCGCGTGATCCATCGCATCGTAGTTATGGCAGGAACGACAGGTCGCGGAGTTGTTCTCTTTCATGCGCGCCCATTCACGCTCGGCAAGCTCGGCGCGTTTGGCTTCAAATTTTTCCGGGGTATCAATCGAGTGGGCGATAAATGTCTGGTAAAGATCGTTGCTGGCTTCCAGCTTACGTTTCACCATGCCTGGAATATCAGGGGGGATATGGCAATCGTGGCATTCCGCGCGTACGCCGGAAGCGTTCTGGAAATGTACGGACTGTTTATATTCCTGATACACCGGCTGCATACTATGGCAGCTGACGCAAAACTCTGTCGTACTGGTCAGTTTGATACCGACGTGAGGTAACACGATCAGCGCAACACCGATCACAATCCCGACAATGACCAGCGCCAGTATCGACCAACGGGCGCTTGGCCTGAGTAGCGCTCTCCAGAGTTTTCGCATAATAGCCCCTGTAATTATATGGTTTAATGCGCAGATCTTATTCCGCAAATATGAACAGCGTCACTGGTCAGGATGAACGGGATACGGCAATATATGAACAGATATGAACAGAAAGAGACCGCGCGCAGGATGTCACATCACATTGTTATTGTTGAGGATGAACCTGTTACTCAGGCCAGATTACAGGCCTATTTTGAGCAGGAGGGATATCGCGTTTCGGTGACCGACAGCGGCGCGGGCCTGCGCGACATCATGGAGCATGAGCACGTTTCGCTGATCCTGCTGGATATCAACCTCCCCGATGAAAACGGGTTGATGCTGACCAGGGCGCTACGCGAACGTTCCACGGTGGGCATTATTCTGGTGACGGGGCGTTGCGACCAAATAGACCGCATCGTCGGACTGGAGATGGGCGCGGACGACTACGTCACCAAGCCGCTGGAACTGCGCGAGCTGGTAGTACGGGTGAAAAATCTTTTGTGGCGCATCGATCTGGCCCGCCCCACGCCGCAAAATGCCAGTGAAAACTGCTATATGTTTTCCGGTTACTGCCTGAACGTGATGAATCACACGCTGGAGCACAACGGTGAAGCCATTAAGCTTACGCGCGCGGAGTACGAGTTACTGCTGGCCTTTGTGACCAACCCAGGCAAAGTGCTGCATCGTGAACGCCTGCTGCGAATGCTTTCCGCCCGCCGCGTAGAGACCCCGGATCTCCGCACGATTGATGTCCTGGTTCGCCGCTTACGTCATAAAATTACACCGGAACTGCTGGTCACACAGCATGGCGAAGGCTACTTTTTAGCCTCGGAGGTGTATTGATACAGATAGACGGGCCGAAATCCCGGAGGCGATAGCGAACGGCGAACGCGCGCGCTGTCGGCGTTGTTATGCGTCAAAATAAGCACCGGCGGGCTGATATTTTCAGGCACCGGTTGCCCCTGTAAGACCTTAATCGACTGCGTTATCGCTAATTCTCCCTGCCAGGCCATCTGATCGCTGAGCGCCATCAGGATATGGCCGCGTTTTAAACCGCGATAAACCTGATGCGTCAGATAAAATGAGACGATCGTGAGCGGAGTCGTCAAATTTCGCCCTTCGCCCATCGCCGCCTCCGCCGCTATCGCCGACCCGGCGACCACATTGGCGTCCGGATGACGCTCCAGCATTTCCTGGAGTAAGTTTCGCTGCACTTCAATGTCGTTATCGCCCCAGGCGATATCCACAATGTTGATGGCGCTGCCTTTAATTGCCTGACGAAAACCCGCCACCATCTCCTGACTGCCGCCGGCTTCTTCCGGCCCCGGGAAGAGTAAAACGTTAAGCGCTTTTCCTTTGCTCCACTGCACCAGGAAACGTCCCGGCAGATACCCCATCTGAAACCACGGCAGACCAACGCGGGTTGCGACGCTGGCATCGTGAATCATGTTCACCAGTTCAATAACCGGCACATTACCGGCATACCGTTCCAGCTCCGGGAAACGATCGGTACTGCTGCCAAGCAGAATAGCGTCGGCACCCCACTCCCGGCACTGCATCATTTGCTGTTGTTGCGTCGCCAGTTGCCGATAGCCATTCGCTTCCAGCACTTTTAAATCAACGCCATACAATTTGGCCGCTTTTTGCATCCCGTAGTTGACGGACAACCAGTAAGAATCTTTCAGGCTGGGGTATAATGCGCACAGTTTCCAGGGTTTACTCGCATTGACTGACGTTTGCCGCCAGGGAATCGCCCGATCGGCGCGCGTCCAGTGTAGCAGCCCGGTTTCGGCTAACGCCGTTTCTACATTCGAGACGATGATTATCAAAAAAAAGAACGAAATAAGCGCGCGCATGATAGCCCCACCAGCAACAAGGTTTTATCCTAATGGTTTTTCCGGCGGCAACTCAACCCATTTCACCCGCGGCGCATAAATGTCAACGCCTTCACTGACCCGCAGATTATGGCTGGCCTTCGCCCTGATGGCGGCACTCACCCTGCTCAGCACCGTGATCGGCTGGATAAGCCTGCGCGTCATTAGTCAGGTGGAGCAAACCAATACGCAAGCGCTGCTCCCCACGATGAATATGGCCAGGCAGTTAAGCGAAGCCAGCGCTTACGAGCTCTTTTCCGCGCAAAATCTGACCAATGCCGACAGTGAGGGCGTTTGGCTGGCGCAGGGGAAGATGCTGAAAGCGCAAAGCCTTAAAATTAACCATCTTTTGCAGGCATTAAGCGAGCAGGGATTTAATACCTCGGCCATCGCCCGGCAAGAAAAAGAGATTGCGCAAACGCTTGGGCAGCAGGGAACGCTGGTCGGTGAAATTCTCACGCTGCGCGCACAGCAACAGCAGTTAAGCCGCCAGATTGCGGAGGCGGCGGAAAGCATTGCCGCCCAGGCTCACGGTCAGGCCAATAATGCCGCGACATCTGCGGGCGCCACCCAGGCCGGTATTTACGATCTTATCGAAAGCGGTAAAGGGGATCAGGCTGAACGCGCGCTTGACCGACTGATTGATATCGACCTTGAGTATGTGAATCAGATGAATGAGCTGCGGGTCAATGCCCTGCGGTTTAAGCAGCTCATTGTGACCTTAAAAGACGCGCAAGGGCTGAGCGATGCCGAGGACACCGATGAAAAACTTAATCAGTTGGTTAAAATTTTATCCCGCCGCCAGCAGCGTATAGAAGATCCTACCGTTCGCGCCCAAATCGCCGACGCGCTGGAGAAAATAAATCAGTACACCACACTGGTTACCCTGTTTCGTAAGGAAAACGCCATCCGCGACCAGCTTCAAACGCTTATGGCCAATAACCTCTTTCAGTTTACCCGCTTCAGTACGGAAGTGTCACAGTTGGTGAACGCCATCGAAAAACGAAACGAGGCAGGGTTAGTGCGCCTTACACACGCCAGTCAGCGTGGGCAAATAGGGTTAGTGATCTTAGGTATCCTGGCGCTGTGCTCATTAAGTTTTATTCTTTGGCGAGTGGTTTACCGTTCCGTATCCCGCCCGCTGGCGCAACAAACGCAGGCCTTACAGCGGCTACTGGAGGGCGATATTGACTCACCGTTTCCGGAGGCGGCTGGCGTCAGCGAACTGGATACCATCAGCCGTCTGATGGAAGCGTTTCGCGCCAACGTGCGCAAATTAAACCGCCATCGTGAGGATTTGGCGGAACAGGTGCGTTCGCAAACGGCGGAGCTTCATGCGCTGGTGCTGGAACACCGGCAGGCGCGCGCCGAAGCGGAAAAGGCCAACGAGGCGAAATCGACGTTCCTTGCCGCCATGAGCCATGAAATTCGCACGCCGCTTTACGGCATTCTCGGTACGGTACAATTGCTGGCCGATAAACCGCTCATGGCAAACTACCACGACGATTTACAGGCCATTAATGATTCAGGCGAATCGCTACTGGCGATTCTTAACGATATTCTTGATTACTCGGCGATTGAAGTAGGCGGCACCAACGTTTCTATTAGCGAGGAACCGTTTGAACCGCGACAATTGTTGAATAGCGCGCTGCATTTAATGCACAGCCGCGTGCAGGTGGCGCTCATCGCCGACTTTAGCGAGCAACTCCCCTCCACGCTACAAGGCGATCCACGCCGGATACGTCAAATTGTGATTAATCTTTTAAGTAATGCGGCGAAATTTACCGATCGCGGCAGCATAGTGCTACGCACGTTTTGCGACGATCAGAGCTGGTTTATTGAGGTTGAAGATACCGGATGCGGTATTCCTGAAGCGAAGCTGACGGCTATTTTCAAACCGTTTGTGCAGGCGACAGGACGCCGGGGCGGGACGGGCCTGGGGCTGGCTATCAGCGCCAGCCTGGCAGAGGCGATGGGCGGGACGCTAACCGTCACCAGTACGCTTCATGTTGGCAGTTGTTTTCGCTTACAACTGCCGGTTCGCCACCCCAAACCCGCAAGCAAAAATGCGTTCAGGGAACCGATAAATCTTAACGGACTACGCCTGTTGCTGATTGAAGATAATATGCTGACGCAGCGTATTACCGCTGAAATGCTCACGGGTAAAGGGGTGAAGGTCTCAGTAGCTGAAAGCGCGAATGACGCGCTACGCTCTTTAGCTGAAGGCGAGTCCTTTGATGTGGCGCTGGTGGATTTTGATTTACCGGATTATGACGGCTTAACCCTGGCGCAGCAGTTGATGAGTCAGTATCCCGCCGTGAAACGCATTGGTTTTAGCGCGCATGTGATAGACGATAATCTTCGTCAGCGTACCGCCGGTCTTTTCTGCGGGATTATTCAAAAGCCCGTTCCCCGCGAGGAGCTTTACCGTATGATAGCGCACTATTTACAGGGCAAATCTCACAACGCGCGGGCGATGCTGAATGAACATCAGCTTGCCGGCGATATGGCGTCTGTCGGCCCGGAAAAGCTCCGGCAATGGGTCGCCTTATTCAAAGACAGCGCGCTGCCTTTAGTCGAGGAGATCGAGGCGGCGCGCGCCATGAATGACGACGTTAACATTAAGCGGCTGGCGCATAAATTAAAAAGCGGCTGCGCCAGCCTGGGGATGACGCAGGCAACCGAAGCCTGTCGGGAGCTGGAATTGCAACCGCTTAGCGATATAGATATTAAAACTATCGTGACGCAGGGAGTGACGGCGCTCGACGCATGGATAGCCGATCATCCTTCGCCATAATAGCTTCCGGCTCGCCAAACGACGCGTTTCACATCGCCAGTGATCAGGACATAAAACAGTACGCCGAGGGTATAAGAGGGAAATAGCCTACGGCTACTGCCTGTTTAATGATTCTGTGTTTTTTCGTCCTGTAGCCGTGCCTGCTCCGCCAGGGCGGCAAAATCTTTTTCGCTGTAATAGTGCGCGGGAGGCGGTAGCTGCGCCATATCCTCGCTGGGCCACAATTGTAGTTGCGCCAGCGTGCTAAGCTGGATACCGCGCCAGCAATGGGGCAAGCTCAGCGGCAATAGCGGCATTATCTCGCCAGGAATAGCGGTCGGCAGGCGGTCATCGCCCATCTGATAATTACGATGCAGCACCAGATATTTTTCCGGTACCCGCCGCTGGCTGTTCCACCAACGGCCATCAAGCATATCAAACTGAAAACGGGTGATCTGCGCCGGCTGCGCTGCCAGCTGCGTCAGCGCTTGCCGCAGCGCGGTTTCCATCGCCGTGTTGTACATCTCTTGCGTTTTCGTCTGGCCGCCGACAATTAAAGACGCCGCCAGACGGGCACCCGCGAGGTTAGAATAGAGATCTTCCGGCGAAAAGGCCGATACTCCCTCAGAAAATCCGCGAACAGACTCGAAACCGTACCATTGGGCGATTTCGTGCCACTCCGCCACCTGGAACGCCAGATGCGCCGACAGCCAGGCGGCCAGCGTGTAACGCTCGCGTGCATCGACCGGAGGGGTAAAAGCAGTAAAAACCAGACGCCGTTCGGCCAGCTCCTCGCCCAGATTCAGCGTAAAAGCCTGCCCCAGCTTTGGTAGTAGTTGGCTGAAGATATACACTGTCATATCAGCGGTATCCCGCACATGTGCGGTGTCGATGAATCCGCCACGCAAGGTATACACAATACCGTTATTCTCACCGCTAAGGCCAATCAGGTTTGCCACGCCCGAGTACAGATGGTCGTTGTACTGATGATGCCCCAGCGAGTCCACCGTCACGACGTTATTTAACTGATAGAACGGAACCGGCAGTCCCAGCAGCTCGGCATGCAGGTCGTAACCAAAAGCACAACACGGCCGCAACCCCTTTGGCAGCGGCTGCGGCGGCATCGTCGGCCAGGCTTCACTGGCAGCAGGCGTTGGGTGAGTGGACAGATAGAGCGTCAGTGGTAAGGCGGCGCGGGCGCTCCCCGCCAGAAACAGCAGCGCCAGAAAGATAACCCGAACGACGGACCTCAAAATGCTTCTCCTACCTGAAAATAAAAACCGCTGCTAGCTTTGCCCACGCCGTAATCCAGCCGCACGTTGACGCGCGGCTTGAACTCAAAGCGATAGCCCACGCCCGCAGAAGGCAGCCATCGCCCGTCATCCAGATGGTGCAAAGACGATCCCATGGTGCCCGCGCCCACCCAACCGACAACGCCATGCCGCCAGCTCAGCTTATGGCGATATTCCAGCTGACCGCTGATAGCATTTTTATCGCGATAGCGCCCTTCATAATAGCCGCGCATACGATGGTTACTGCCCAGCAGCGGCAGCATATTCCACGGCACGTCGCCCTGGGTAAAGGCACCGTCAGCTTCCCAGGCCAGCACGTCTTTATCATTGACGGCATGGTAACGACTATAGTGCAGTTGGTATTCATCAAACCGCGTATCGCTACCGACGTCCGGTGCGAAGTGGGTATAGCGAAGGGTGGCATACTGCCCTTTGCGTGGGTTAGGTATAAAATCACGATCATCCCAGCTAATCTCAACGCTACCGCCGTTACTCAGTGAAGAACAGCCCTGCGCTGTACTTTGAATTTTGGGCGGATCGGTCTCATCAATTTGCGCGGCGTGCTGTACATCCAGCGTCCAGCCAACGCCAAGATAGATATTGTTAACAAGCCGACGATACAGCATGGGTTGCAGATCCAGCACCTGCGCAGTATAGGCCTGCTTATGGCTGTCTTTATCACCAGCGGCAAAACCCTGTCCCCAATAGTAAGTGGGCGTGTCGCTCAATGCGCCAGTGAGGAAGAAACGCCAGCGATCTTGCGCGAAAAAAGCGTAATTTTGCAGGCTTACGCCAAAAGCGCCTGTGGAGCTGAAATAGCTGCTCAGCGACAGCGTGGATACCTGGCTAACCTTATCGGCAGGATCGGGGCGATACATACCGACGATGGCGGTGCCGATGCCCAGCCCCAGTTCAGGGGTATAAAATGGCCCGGGCATTACTCCCCAGTTGACGCCTTTGGCGGCATCGTAAGTATCGCTATCCCCCATTTGTTGTAGCCAGCCGTCCACCTGGCTGCGGCTGGGCAGCGCCGCCTGCGCCACGCCGGACAGCACACCGACGACGCAAAGCAACAGTCGGTAATGACAGCGATTCAAAAGCGGTACTCACCGGCCACAAAGAAGCTATTGCGCTCGGCAAAGCCAAACTCGGTGGTAACGTTGAAATGGCGGGTTATTTCATACTGAGCGCCCAGCAGCATGTTCCACGGTGATTGTAGATGCTGTTTGACGTCAAAGCGGCCGTTATTGTTATAGTTAGCCATACTCACCAGCCTTTGTAGCGTCGCTGACGGCATGGTCAGGTCGTCGAGGCTGCCTTTAAACTCCTGCTGCACATCCTGATACATGCTGCCGACCCAGACGTTTAGCTTGCCCGACGGCAGATGCATCTTATCTATACCCGGGGTGGTAAAACGGTAACCAACGCGAGGTGAGACGGTAAAGGCGTCGATGCTGCCATCAAGAATATCGAACTGTGTCTGGGTGTAGTTAGCATCAACAGCGGTAAACCAGTTACCTACGCCGCCGACCAGCGTGGTGCCGATGCCATAGGTAGTGCCTTTAAAGTCGAGTTTAAATTTGAGGTTTTGCAGATCGGCGGGATGAAAAACGTGGCCATTTTTCGTCATCAACCCAACACCAATTTGCGAAACGGAATGACCATCGGTATAGCCCACCAGGCCGTACACATTCATAAATGGCAGCAGCCAGGCATCCAGCTTGACCGTTTCGGTCTTGCTCTTTTCACGGGTATGACCGACGTTAATTTTAAATACGTTATCTAATGGAATTCCCCCGTTGGGACCTAAAGCCAGGCCATTAAAGTTGATGCTATCAACGTTAATATTCTGCCCAATATTCATGTAGTTAATATTGAGGCCAAATGGCTCGGGAAGCTCATAGCCACGCTTTCGGGCTTCATCACCCAGAAAAGGCAACACTGATGTACTGGCAGGCTTTGCCACCGGCGTTGTCGCGACTGGCGGTGTGGCAGCAGATGGGACGTCATCCTGATAGCTATAAACAAGCGACAGGTTCGCCGGGGGGCTGGTAGCCGCCCAGGTAGAAAAAGCCATAGCGGGCAGCGCCAACAGCAAAAGGGAGCGTTTTTTCATAATGATGAAGCGTTTATTCTGGCGAGAAGCGCCGCCGGATCGAAAGGAGGAAGGAGAATATAGTAATCGTCGCCTGGTGGGCGGGATTTCTGTGCGAATTAATCTTTTGAAATAAAAAACTATTTTCTACAACGTCTTTGTTGCAACACATTAGCTTCATGGGTGGAACTATCGGCCCGACGGCGATCGGGCCGGAGTGAATCAGGACAGAACATGTTGTTCAATCGCCCAGGCAACACCATCTTCAAGGTTCGATTTAGTCACAAAGTTAGCCACCTCTTTGACCGACGGAATGGCGTTGTCCATTGCCACGCCCATACCGGCGTATTCGATCATCGCAATGTCGTTTTCCTGATCGCCAATCGCCATCACCTCCTCTGGCTTAATACCCAGCGCCTCGGCCAGTGATTTTACGCCAGTGCCTTTATTAACCCGTTTATCGAGGATTTCAAGGAAATACGGCGCACTTTTCAGCACGGTGTACTTTTCCTTCACCTCTGCCGGTATACGCGCAATCGCCCGGTCGAGAACGGCAGGCTCATCGATCATCATAACTTTCAGGAACTGGGTGTTCGGGTCCATCTTCTCCGCTTCACAAAATACCAGCGGAATGGTCGCCACATACGACTCATGCACCGTGTAGTAGCTGATATCGCGGTTAGCGGTATAAAGCGTATTTCGGTCTAATGCGTGGAAGTGAGAACCCACCTCACGGGACAGTTTTTCCAGGTAACGGTAGTCATCATAGCTGAGCGCCGTTTGCGCAACCGTACTGCCATCCCCTGCTTTCTGCACCAGCGCCCCGTTATAGGTGATGCAATAATCACCGGGCTGTTCCATGTGAAGTTCTTTCAGGTAACTGTGCACACCCGCATACGGACGGCCTGTGGTCAGCACCACGTTTACCCCTTTTTCACGCGCAGCGGCAATCGCGTTTTTAACCGCCGGAGAAATGGTGTGATCGGGCAGCAGAAGGGTGCCATCCATGTCGATAGCAATAAGTTTGATAGCCATGAAATCCCCGCATTAAATGAGTCCTGACTCATGCTAACGCGATTCCGCTCAAAAAACAGTAAAGAATCCAAGAGAAAGGGGGATAAGATTCACAAACGGGATTCCCCTTTTCAGGCCGTATTCTCCCATCCTGATGTATTAGATAACCTCATTAATCAAACAGAAAATACCGTTTTTCTAAAAGAATGTGTATTGCTACTTTGGACATCATCACTTAGAGCCTAATGGGATTGGCTCTTAATCAGTAAAAATCAACAAAAACTTATATTTTAAAATAACCTTATCCGATGAGAAGGAGATCGCTAATGTCGATGGCCCTTACCGCCCCCCCAACCAGGAAAAGATTTTTAATCGTTGCCTGTCTGTTTATTGGAATATTTATTGCTTATCTCGATCGCGTTAATGTTTCGGTATTAGCCGCGAATGAACCCTTCTTAGCCTATATGGGTATTGAAGGTATGCCCTTGCAAATCGGCATGATGATGACCGTCTTTCTGGCCGCTTATGGTATCGCTAACGTTGTATTATCACCGCTTGGCGATTATCTCGGCCCCAGAAAAGCAATGATGCTTTGTATTCTGATCTGGACTATCGCTTTAATGATTGGCGGAGTCGCCACATCATTCGCTCTAATTATTATTTGCCGTATATTACTGGGCATCGGAGAGGGATTTTATTATCCACTGCAAAGCGTATTTATTAAAAACTGGTTCCCGAAGCAGGAGCGCGGCAGAGCAAACGCGGCGTGGATCGTCGGCCAGTCGGTGGCACCCGCCATTGCGATGCCTTTTTTCACCTGGTGGATAGGCACCCACGGCTGGCGCTCCAACTTCTTTTTATGCGCCGCTCTTGGGTTAATCCCACTCTGGCTACTCTGGCGATATGTTGCTGATAAACCAGAACAACATAAAAGTATCAGCGAGCAGGAACTGGCTTATATCAAAGCCGGGCAGGAAACGGAAAGCGCAGGCAACAGCGAAAGTTTTATGTTGCGGGTCAAACCGGTGATCACCAACTATTGCTACTGGTTGCTGGTGCTGTGGTACCTGTGCCTGCAATGCCTGTACTGGGGGATGATTACCTGGCTGCCGACCTATCTTAAATCAGCCAGGGGATTTAGCTGGGCGGAAATGGGCTGGCTGGCGTCGCTTCCCTTTGTCCTGTCAATATTTTCTAAAGCCGCTGCGGGGATCTTCGTCGATAAAATAGGACGCAGCGCCCCCATATTAATGGTATTAATGTTTTTCGCTGGCGTCAGTATCTATTTCGGTACCATAACCGAACATAAATATATGTCAGCGGTACTCCTCTCCTTTGCTGTTGCTTTCTGTACGATGGGTACGCCCGTTGCCTGGACGTTATTACAGGGAATGATACCCGGAAAATCTATTTCCGCCGCCAGCGGCGTAATGAACGGCGTCGCCAATGGACTCTCTTCATTATCTCCCGTATTTATCGGCTTATTTATTTCTATCACTGGAACTTATACCGGCGGCTTACTATGCCTGGTTTTTATCAGCGCTATCGCCGTGGTATCGGCATTAATCTTAACGATTAAAAAATATTAATTACGAGGAGTAAATGATGAAAATTACCAGCGTTGATATTATTGATGTGGCGAACGATTTTGCGTCCGCCACCAGCAAATGGCGTCCGGTGGTGGTAAAAATTAATACCGACGAAGGCATTTCCGGTTTTGGCGAAGTCGGGCTGGCTTACGGCGTCGGCGCCTCTGCGGGCATCGGCATGGCAAAAGATTTAGCCGCCATTATCATCGGCATGGACCCGATGAATAACGAAGCTATCTGGGAAAAGATGCTCAAAAAAACCTTCTGGGGGCAGGGCGGCGGCGGCATCTTTTCCGCGGCGATGAGCGGCATCGATATCGCGCTGTGGGATATCAAAGGCAAAGCGTGGGGCGTACCGCTGTATAAAATGCTTGGCGGCAAAAGCCGCGAGAAAATCAGAACCTACGCCAGTCAGCTACAGTTTGGTTGGGGGGACGGCAGCGATAAAGATATGCTGACCGAGCCGGAGCAGTATGCACAGGCGGCGCTGACCGCCGTCAGCGAAGGCTATGACGCAATAAAAGTGGATACCGTCGCAATGGATCGCCACGGCAACTGGAACCAGCAAAACCTCAACGGGCCTCTCACCGATAAAATCCTGCGTCTGGGCTACGACCGTATGGCCGCCATTCGTGATGCGGTCGGCCCGGACGTGGATATCATCGCCGAAATGCACGCCTTTACGGATACTACATCCGCAATTCAGTTTGGTCGCATGATAGAAGAACTGGGTATTTTCTACTACGAAGAACCAGTCATGCCATTAAACCCCGGACAAATGAAACAAGTGGCTGATAAAGTTAATATTCCACTGGCGGCTGGCGAACGCATTTACTGGCGCTGGGGATACCGTCCTTTCCTGGAAAACGGCAGCCTGAGCGTTATTCAGCCCGATATCTGCACCTGCGGCGGCATCACCGAAGTGAAGAAAATCTGCGATATGGCGCACGTTTACGACAAAACGGTGCAAATCCACGTTTGCGGCGGGCCGATTTCCACGGCGGTGGCGCTGCATATGGAAACCGCAATCCCCAACTTCGTCATCCACGAACTGCACCGGTATGCGCTGCTGGAACCGAATACACAGACCTGTAAATACAACTATCTACCCAAGAACGGCATGTACGAAGTCCCGGAGCTTCCTGGTATCGGCCAGGAGCTGACCGAGGAAACCATGAAAAAATCACCAACCATCACCGTAAAATAAGCCAACTGTCTGCCTGCGCCGCAGGCAGACCCCCTGTATTTGCGAGTCGTATCAACACGACCTTATCCAGCCTGAGATAAAATCCTCTCTGTAAAGGGGTAACACAGGTGGCAAATGAATTTAACTATCCGGCAATTTCGCGCGTTTCTGGCCGTCGCGGATTTGCGTAGTTTTACCGCCGCCAGCAAATATCTGTGCATCACGCAGGGAGCTGTTAGCGGTTTAATCAACGAAATGGAAAGCCAGATGGAGGTTTCCCTTTTCGACCGCACTTCGCGCGTGGTGAAGCTGTCGCCCGACGGAGAAAAATTTTTGCCCTCCGCTATGCGGGTGGTTGAAGAGTTTCAACGGGCCGAAAATTATGCCCGCGACCTGAAAGAGATCAAAAAATCCCTGGTACGGGTGGCCGGCGCGCCGCTGATCGCCTGTGCTTTTCTACCGCAAATCATCCATGCCTTTAAGCGGCAGCATCCGCATACCCACGTACAGCTTATTGATAAGCCCATGTCGCAATTACAAAAAAGCATTATGTTGGGAGAAGCCGATTTTGGTATCGGCCCGGAGCGGCCGCTGGAACCGGAAATCGACAAACAAACGCTGTTCACAACGGAAATCGCCCTGTACTGCCATCCGGACTATCGGCTGCATAAAAAAACGGTTCGCTGGGAAGAGATTCAAAGCGAAGAGCTGATCGCCGTTGGCAACGAATCCGTTCCGATGATCTCCGCGACCGCTGGCGTGCGCATTAAGCCCAAAATGACGGTGGAACATATGGCGACCGCCATGTCGCTGGCGGCGCAGTGTGAAGGCGTGGTGATCGCCGGAACCTTTTCCCGCCATTACGCCAAAAGCTACCAATTAGCGACCTGTTCGCTCACGCCTCCGCTGCGGCGCAATATGAACCTTTATTTCCATGCGTGGCGCGCACAAACGCCCGCCACACAGCGCTTTAGAGATTTTTTATTTAGCTATGTCGATGAACATCATGATGCCCCGGCCAACCAGCGGTAGGCCGGGGATTAAGGCAGGTTAAATATCGATATTCGCCGCTTTCAGGGCGTTCTCTTCGATAAAGGCACGACGCGGCTCAACGGCATCACCCATCAGCGTGGTGAACAGCTGGTCGGCAGCAATCGCATCTTTGACGGTCACGCGCAGCATACGGCGGCTTTCCGGGTCCATGGTGGTTTCCCACAGCTGATCCGGGTTCATTTCACCCAGACCTTTATAACGCTGGATAGCCAGACCGCGACGTGATTCTTTCACCAGCCACTCCAGCGCCTGCTCGAAGCTGGTTACCGGCTGGCGACGCTCGCCGCGTTCAATAAACGCATCCTCTTCAATCAGACCGCGCAGCTTCTCGCCCAGCGTGCAGATACGACGATATTCCGCGCCGGTCACAAACTCGTGATCCAACGGATAATCGGTATCCACGCCATGCGTACGCACGCGAACGATAGGCTCGAACAGATTCTGTTCCGTATTAGTATGAACATCGAACTTCCACTGACTGCCGTGCTGCTCTTTCTCGTTCAGCTCGGTAATCAGCGCATTCACCCAGCGCGTTACAGTCTGCTCATCAGAAAGATCGGCTTCGGTCAGAGTTGGCTGATATACCAGCTCTTTGAGCAGCGCTTTCGGGAAGCGACGCTCCATACGACCAATCATTTTCTGCGTGGCGTTATATTCAGAGACCAGTTTTTCTAACGCTTCGCCGGATAGCGCCGGCGCATGAGCGTTCGCGTGCAGAGTCGCACCGTCAAGCGCGATGGAAATCTGGTACTGATCCATCGCTTCGTCGTCTTTAATGTACTGTTCCTGCTTGCCTTTCTTCACTTTGTACAGCGGCGGCTGCGCAATGTAGACGTGGCCGCGTTCAACGATTTCCGGCATCTGACGATAGAAGAAGGTCAACAGCAGCGTACGGATGTGCGAGCCGTCGACGTCCGCATCGGTCATGATGATGATGCTGTGATAGCGCAGCTTGTCCGGGTTGTACTCGTCACGACCGATACCGCAGCCCAGCGCGGTAATCAGCGTCGCCACTTCCTGAGAGGAGAGCATCTTGTCGAAGCGCGCTTTCTCGACGTTAAGGATTTTACCCTTCAGCGGCAGAATCGCCTGGTTCTTGCGGTTACGCCCCTGCTTCGCAGAGCCGCCCGCGGAGTCCCCTTCCACCAGGTACAGTTCGGACAGCGCCGGGTCGCGTTCCTGGCAGTCAGCCAGTTTGCCCGGCAGGCCCGCTAAGTCCAGCGCGCCTTTACGACGGGTCATTTCACGGGCGCGACGCGCCGCTTCACGCGCACGCGCGGCGTCGATAATTTTGCCGACGACAATTTTCGCGTCAGATGGGTTTTCCAGCAGGTATTCGCTCAGCAATTCGTTCATCTGCTGTTCTACCGCCGATTTCACCTCGGAAGAGACCAGCTTATCTTTGGTCTGCGAGGAGAATTTCGGGTCCGGCACCTTCACGGAAACCACCGCAATCAGACCTTCACGGGCATCGTCGCCGGTGGCGCTGACTTTGGCTTTTTTGCTGTAGCCTTCTTTGTCCATGTAGGCGTTCAGCGTGCGGGTCATCGCCGCACGGAAGCCTGCCAGGTGAGTACCGCCGTCGCGCTGCGGAATGTTGTTGGTAAAGCAGTAGATGTTTTCCTGGAAACCATCGTTCCACTGCAGCGCTACTTCCACGCCGATACCGTCTTTTTCGGTGGAGAAGTAGAAGATATTCGGGTGGATCGGCGTTTTATTCTTGTTGAGATATTCAACAAACGCCTTGATGCCGCCTTCGTAGTGGAAATGATCTTCTTTGCCATCGCGCTTGTCGCGCAGGCGGATGGAGACGCCTGAGTTCAGGAATGACAGTTCACGCAGGCGTTTCGCCAGGATCTCATATTCAAATTCAGTGACGTTGGTGAAGGTTTCGTGGCTCGGCCAGAAACGTACCATCGTACCGGTTTTATCGGTATCGCCAGTGACGGCCAGGGGTGCCTGCGGCACGCCGTGCTCGTAGATCTGACGGTGAATTTTGCCATCTCGCTGGATAACCAGTTCCAGTTTTTGCGACAGAGCGTTGACTACCGAGACGCCCACGCCGTGCAGACCACCGGAGACTTTATAGGAGTTATCGTCAAATTTACCGCCCGCGTGCAGAACGGTCATGATCACTTCCGCCGCCGAGACGCCTTCTTCCGGGTGAATCCCGGTCGGAATGCCACGGCCATCATCCGTTACGGACACGGAGTTATCGGCGTGAATAGTCACGACGATATCTTTACAGTGACCTGCGAGCGCTTCGTCGATAGCGTTATCTACCACCTCGAATACCATGTGGTGCAGACCGGTGCCGTCATCCGTGTCGCCGATATACATACCCGGGCGCTTACGCACCGCATCCAGCCCTTTCAGGACTTTGATACTGGAGGAGTCATAAGAATTCGACATCAACGTTTCTCGCTCATTTAATCTTGGGTTAATCCGTTATTTTACCCTTTTCCACGGTAAACATCTTCGAATTTTCATCCGACATGTCTATAACGTGTTCAGCGCTAATTGCGCTGACAAAGACCTGCGATTGCGTGGCTTTTAAGCGGCTGGCCAGCAGTCCGCGACGCGCATCGTCAAGTTCAGAGGCAAAATCATCTATCAGGTACAGGCAGCGCCGCCCGCTTTCGCGGGTGAGGAACTCGCCCTGCGCCAGACGTAAGGCGCACATCAATAACTTTAGCTGCCCGCGCGACAGGGTATCTTCCACCGGCGCGCCGTCAGCGCGAATGCGAAAGTCCGCTTTATGCGGCCCGTGCGCGGTGTAGGTCAACATACGGTCACGCTCAAAGCTTCGCTCCAGCACGTCCGCATAGTCTGTCTCTTTCTCCCAGCCGCGCTGGAAAGAGAACGTCAGGGAAAATTCAGGTAAAAACTGCTGACAGGTATCCGCCATGTCCTGTGCGATAGCGCTACTGTACTCCGCCCGCCAGGTACTAATTTGTTCCGCCAACGGGATCAGCTCTTTATCCCACGGGCGCAATTGCTCATAACGACTCACCTGGCGCAGCGCAGCATTACGCTGTTTCAGCAATCGTTTCAGGTTACTCCAGGCGGTGAAGAATCCGGCTTCGTTGTGAAAGCATCCCCAGTCAAGGAACGCTCTTCTGTATTTGGGGCCGCCGTTGAGTAAAGTAAACCCCTCCGGCGTAATCAACTGCATCGGCATTAAATGCGCCAGCTCCGCGATCTTGTGACCGTCGGTACCGTCGATACGGACTTTGCTGTCGCCCTGCTTATCTTTGGTTAAGCCAATCGACGTCTCACGCTCTTCGCCCTGTAATCGCCCGTGGAGAACAAACGCTTCCTGCTCATGACGAATCACGCGGCCAGGCTGCAAACTGCGAAACGCCCGACCGTGGCCAAGCGTATAGATAGCTTCCAGCACGCTGGTTTTGCCGCTACCGTTGGCGCCAACCAGGAAGTTAAAGCCGGGGGATAAAGCGAGATCCGCATTTTCTATGTTGCGGAAGTCTTTGATTAAAAGGCGCGTCAGTGACATATATTAGTACATTCGTCCAGGGGCGTGTGTGTCGCAGCCAGTTCGTCTACCGCCAGCGCGCAGAAAGCGGAGCGTACACGAAGTACGTGAGCATTTCGAGCACTGCCGGGAGGCGAAATGGCAAGTAAACCAGCCCCTTTTCAGATTCTACAGCCTCATTGGCATAACAACATAGGCAGCCGACTGTGACGCCGCATCCTCAATCTGTACGCTGGATACGGAATCCGTCAGCATAATGCGCACGGTTTCGCACTTCAGCGCATTGAGCACGTCCAGCACGTAACTGACGTTAAAGCCGATTTCCATCTCCGTCCCGCCGTAGCTCACGTCCAGAATCTCTTCCGCTTCTTCCTGTTCCGGGTTATTGGCGGTGATTTTGAGCTGATTCTCACTGACATACAGACGCACGCCGCGGAATTTCTCATTCGAGAGGATTGCCGCGCGGGCAAACGCCTGCTTGAGGATATCGCAGCCCGCTTCCAGATGTTTATCCGGATTCTTCGGCAGAACGCGACGGTAATCCGGGAAGCGACCATCCACCAGCTTCGAGGTAAAGATAAAGTCGCCGACGTGCGCGCGGATATTATTACTGCCGATCTGCACGCGCAACGGGTTTTCGCCACCGTCAAGCATACGCATCAGTTCAATCACGCCTTTACGCGGCACAATCACCGAGTGGCTGGGTAAAGACGCCTCCAGCGGCATTGAGCACACCGCCAGACGGTGGCCGTCAGTCGCAACAGTGCGCAGTTCGCTGCCTTCCGTTTCAAACAGCATACCGTTTAAGTAGTAGCGCACATCCTGATGAGCCATCGAAAACTGGGTCGCTTCAATCAGGCGCTTCATCGTGGCCTGCGGCAGCGTAAATTCAACTTCGCTTTGCCAGTCGTCAAGATTCGGGAAATCGGCGGCAGGCAGCGTAGACAGCGAGAAGCGGCTACGGCCAGAACGCACCAGCATCCGATCGCCTTCCAACTGAACGGCAATCTCCGCGCCCTCCGGCAGGCCGCGGCAGATATCAAAGAATTTCCGCGCCGGCACGGTAGTAGCACCCGGCTCATGCGGCTGAGAAAGCGTAACGCGCGCGACCATCTCCATTTCAAGATCGGTGCCGGTCAGAGAAAGCGTACCGTCCGCTACCTGGAGGAGCAGGTTACCGAGAATCGGCAGCGTAGGACGACCGCCCAGCGGGCCGCTGACCTGCTGAAGCGGTTTTAATAAATGTTCACGTTCAACGGTAAATTTCATAGGATCACGACGACAATGTTCTGATTAAATTCGAAAAATCTTCTTTGATATCGTGGCTTTCTTCACGCAGTTGCTCAATTTTACGACAGGCATGAAGTACGGTAGTGTGGTCGCGCCCGCCAAACGCATCGCCGATTTCCGGCAGACTGTGGTTGGTGAGCTCTTTTGCCAGCGCCATAGCCATCTGGCGCGGACGTGCTACCGAGCGAGATCGACGCTTAGAAAGCAGATCCGCAATTTTGATTTTGTAATACTCCGCCACCGTCTTCTGAATATTGTCGATGGTGACCAGTTTTTCCTGCAACGCCAGTAAATCGCGCAGCGCTTCGCGCACAAAGTCGATAGTAATCGCCCGGCCGGTAAAGTTGGCATTGGCGATCACCCGGTTCAGCGCGCCTTCCAGCTCACGCACGTTAGAGCGTAGACGCTTGGCGATAAAGAACGCGACCTCGCCTGGCAGACGAATATCATTTTCGTCCGCTTTTTTCATCAGGATCGCCACGCGGGTTTCCAGTTCTGGCGGTTCGATCGCCACTGTTAGCCCCCAACCAAAGCGGGACTTGAGACGATCCTCAACGCCGTTGATCTCTTTCGGATAGCGATCCGACGTCAAAATGATCTGCTGATTGCCTTCCAGCAGAGCGTTAAAGGTATGGAAAAACTCTTCCTGGGATCGTTCTTTATTGGCGAAGAATTGAATATCGTCGATCAGCAATGCGTCAACGGAGCGGTAGTAGCGTTTAAACTCTTCGATGGCGTTATTTTGCAGGGCTTTTACCATGTCCTGCACAAAGCGCTCGGAGTGCATATACACGACTTTCGCGTTGGGTTTGCGCGCCATAATGCCGTTACCCACCGCGTGCAGCAGGTGAGTTTTACCCAGACCGGTGCCGCCATAGAGGAATAACGGGTTATAGGCGCCGCCAGGATTATCCGCCACCTGACGTGCCGCCGCGCGCGCCAGTTGGTTGGATTTACCTTCGACGAAGTTATCAAATGTATGTTTAACATTGACGTTGGAGCGGTAGGTCGGCTCCGCCGGCGCTGGTACGTTGTCCCAGCCCGAACGGGCCGCAGGCGCTACGCGCTGCGGCTGCGCCGTCGTTGTCTGCGCAGGCGCGACAACGTTATGCACAGGCGTTTTTAGCGTTTGCGTAACGGGCTTTGTTCCCACTTCAAAACGCAGTTGTGGGGCATCCGCGCCGCAGAATGTGTTGAGTAACCCATTGATATTGTTGAGGTACTTATCTCTTACCCAATCGAGCACAAAACGGTTTGGCGCATACAAAGCCAGCGTGTTATCGCTCAGTTCCGCCTGCAACGGGCGTATCCACATACTGAATTCTGTGGCTGGTAACTCATCCTGCAATCGGGCAAGACACTGCTGCCAAAGCGAAAGTGACACGGCGGACTCCACTCGAACAAAAGTCGATAAATGACAAAGGCTGATACATTAATGATTGTTGGCGCACGTCGATAAGACCCTGCATGAAGGGTGACGCACGAACCGCTGTCTGCGGTTTTCACGGATCTTTCAAACGATCGCGACTTCACGCAGTCTGAAAGATTTCGTGTTCATGCCTGACCAGGATCGTTTGAAACGATCAGGACCGCGGATCATAGCCTAAACTGAGCAAGAGATCTTCTGTTTCTCACAGATTCTTCCCGATTTATCCACAGGACTTTCCAGGAAAGGATAAGTGTAATCGATCCTGGGGAACTCCTGTACGCTTTCGCGCGCATATTGAAAAAATTAATAGGTAAAGGTGAGCAGACGCCTAAAAGATCGCATAAAGATCCAGGGCGATCCTTGCGCTTTACCTGGCAGTCCGTATAATTCTCCACCCGTCGCGCAATGCCCGTCATATGGCGTCAACGCTGCTTATTTTCCGCACAAAAAGGCGTGGAAAATCGCGGGAAAATAAGGAAAGAGAATTGACTCCGGAGTGTACAATTATTACAATCCGGCCTCTTTAATCACCCACACTGTGGCGTAAGTCGTTCAAAGTTTGTTCGGGTATACGCAAAAGTCAGTGAATTTATTCAAGTTTAGGTAGAAATCGCCATGAAACGCACTTTTCAACCGTCTGTACTGAAGCGCAACCGTTCTCACGGCTTCCGTGCTCGTATGGCTACTAAAAATGGTCGTCAGGTTCTGGCACGTCGTCGTGCTAAAGGCCGCGCTCGTCTGACCGTTTCCAAGTAATAAAGCTAACCCCTGAGTGGTTAAGCTCGCATTTCCCAGGGAGTTACGTTTGTTAACTCCCGCTCATTTCACATTCGTCTTCCAGCAACCTCAACGGGCTGGCACGCCGCAAATCACCATCCTCGGCCGCCTGAATTCGCTGGGGCATCCCCGTATCGGTCTTACCGTCGCCAAGAAAAATGTTCGACGTGCGCATGAACGCAACCGGATTAAACGTCTGACGCGTGAAAGCTTCCGTCTGCGCCAGCATGAACTTCCTGCAATGGATTTCGTGGTGGTGGCGAAAAAAGGGGTTGCCGACCTCGATAACCGTGCTCTCTCGGAAGCGTTGGAAAAATTATGGCGCCGCCACTGTCGCCTGGCTCGCGGGTCCTGATAGCCCTTATTCGGGTCTATCAACGCCTGATCAGTCCGCTGCTTGGGCCGCATTGTCGTTTCACGCCAACGTGCTCAAGCTACGGAATTGAGGCATTGCGCAGGTTTGGAGTGATAAAAGGCAGTTGGTTGACGGTGAAACGCGTATTAAAATGCCACCCTTTACACCCTGGTGGTGACGATCCCGTCCCGCCCGGACCATTTGATACCAGAGAACACTAACGATGGATTCGCAACGCAATCTTTTAGTCATCGCTTTGCTGTTCGTGTCTTTCATGATCTGGCAAGCCTGGGAGCAGGATAAAAATCCGCAACCTCAGACTCAACAGACCACGCAGACAACGACTACCGCAGCGGGTAGCGCCGCCGACCAGGGCGTACCAGCCAGTGGCCAGGGGAAAATGATTACGGTGAAAACCGATGTGCTTGATTTGACTATCAACACCCGTGGTGGTGATGTCGAGCAGGCCTTGCTCCCGGCTTACCCGAAAGAACTGGGTTCCAACGAACCGTTCCAGCTGCTGGAAACCACCCCGCAGTTTATCTATCAGGCGCAAAGCGGCCTGACAGGCCGCGACGGCCCGGATAACCCGGCGAACGGCCCGCGTCCGCTGTACAACGTCGAGAAAGAGGCGTTTGTACTGGCCGACGGTCAGAACGAACTGCAGGTTCCGATGACTTATACTGACGCCGCAGGCAACACGTTTACCAAAACGTTTGTCTTTAAGCGTGGCGATTATGCGGTTAACGTGAACTATAGCGTGCAGAACACCGGCGAAAAACCGCTGGAAGTCTCCACCTTTGGTCAGTTAAAACAATCCGTCAACCTGCCTCCTCATCGCGACACCGGCAGCAGCAACTTTGCGCTGCATACGTTCCGCGGCGCAGCGTACTCCACGCCGGATGAGAAGTATGAGAAATACAAATTCGACACCATTGCCGATAACGAAAACCTCAACGTCAGCTCCAAAGGCGGTTGGGTGGCAATGTTGCAGCAGTATTTCGCCACCGCATGGATTCCGCGTAACGACGGCACCAACAATTTCTACACCGCCAATCTGGGTAACGGCATTGTCGCTATCGGCTATAAAGCGCAGCCGGTACTGGTACAGCCAGGCCAGACTGGCGCGATGACCAGCACCCTGTGGGTCGGCCCGGAAATTCAGGATAAAATGGCGGCTGTTGCACCGCACCTGGATTTGACCGTGGACTACGGCTGGTTGTGGTTCATCTCTCAGCCACTGTTCAAGTTGCTGAAGTGGATCCACAGCTTTGTGGGCAACTGGGGCTTCTCCATTATCATCATTACCTTTATCGTTCGCGGTATCATGTACCCGCTGACCAAAGCGCAGTACACGTCAATGGCGAAGATGCGTATGCTGCAGCCGAAAATTCAGGCGATGCGCGAACGTCTTGGCGATGATAAACAGCGCCAAAGCCAGGAGATGATGGCCCTGTACAAAGCGGAGAAGGTTAACCCACTGGGCGGCTGCTTCCCGCTGATCATCCAGATGCCTATCTTCCTGGCGTTGTACTACATGCTGATGGGTTCCATTGAACTGCGTCATGCGCCGTTCGCGCTGTGGATTCATGACCTGTCCGCACAGGACCCGTACTACATTCTGCCGATCCTGATGGGCGTAACGATGTTCTTCATTCAGAAGATGTCGCCGACCACCGTGACCGATCCGATGCAGCAGAAGATCATGACCTTTATGCCGGTCATCTTTACGGTGTTCTTCCTGTGGTTCCCGTCAGGTCTGGTGCTGTACTATATCGTCAGCAACCTGGTCACCATCATTCAGCAGCAGCTGATTTACCGTGGTCTGGAGAAGCGTGGCCTGCATAGCCGCGAGAAGAAAAAATCCTGATTCGGTGTAGGCCGGATAAGGCGAAGCCGCCATCCGGCAAGGCGCGCCGGTCAGCCTGATGGCGCTAACGCTTATCAGGCCTACAATCAAAAGGCGGTCATATGACCGCCTTTTTTTATTGCAACAAAGTTGAGACTAACCATGAGCCATAACGACACTATCGTCGCCCAGGCAACCCCACCGGGACGCGGTGGCGTGGGTATCCTGCGTATCTCTGGTCTGAAGGCGCGCGACGTTGCGCAAGAGGTGCTGGGCAAGCTGCCGAAGCCGCGCTATGCCGACTACCTGCCGTTTAAAGACGTTGACGGCAGCGCGCTGGATCAGGGTATTGCGCTGTGGTTCCCCGGCCCGAACTCCTTCACCGGTGAAGATGTGCTGGAGCTACAAGGGCACGGCGGTCCGGTGATCCTGGACCTGCTGTTAAAACGTATCCTGACGCTTCCAGGCGTGCGCATTGCCCGACCGGGCGAGTTCTCCGAGCGAGCGTTCCTCAACGATAAGCTCGATTTAGCCCAGGCGGAAGCCATTGCCGACCTGATCGATGCCAGTTCCGAACAGGCGGCGCGTTCGGCGCTAAACTCGTTACAGGGGGCATTTTCCGCCCGCGTTAACCACCTTGTGGAAGCACTTACTCACCTGCGAATCTACGTCGAAGCGGCTATTGATTTTCCGGATGAGGAGATCGACTTTCTCTCTGACGGCAAAATCGAAGCGCAGCTCAATGGCGTCATCGCCGATCTTGACGCCGTGCGCACCGAAGCGCACCAGGGTAGCCTGCTGCGCGAAGGGATGAAGGTAGTGATTGCCGGACGCCCGAATGCCGGGAAATCCAGCCTGCTGAATGCGCTGGCAGGCCGTGAAGCTGCCATTGTCACCGATATCGCCGGTACCACGCGCGACGTGTTGCGCGAGCATATTCACATCGACGGGATGCCGCTGCATATCATCGATACCGCCGGACTGCGCGACGCCAGCGACGAAGTTGAGCGTATCGGCATCGAACGCGCCTGGCAGGAGATTGAACAGGCCGATCGCGTGCTGTTTATGGTGGATGGCACCACGACGGACGCCGTGGACCCTGCCGACATCTGGCCGGACTTTATCGCCCGTCTGCCCAAAAATCTACCGATTACCGTGGTACGTAACAAGGCGGATATCACCGGCGAAACGCTGGGTATTAGTGAAGTAAATGGTCACTCACTGGTTCGCCTCTCGGCGCGTACCGGCGAAGGTGTTGACGTGTTACGTAACCACCTCAAGCAAAGCATGGGGTTTGAGACCAATATGGAAGGCGGCTTCCTGGCCCGTCGCCGTCACCTACAGGCGCTGGCGGAAGCCGCTGAACATCTTGAGCAGGGTAAAGCGCAGTTATTAGGCGCATGGGCGGGGGAACTGCTGGCGGAAGAATTGCGCCTGGCGCAGCAAAGCTTAAGTGAGATTACCGGCGAGTTTACCTCCGACGACCTGCTGGGACGGATTTTCTCCAGCTTCTGTATCGGCAAATAACGTTGTGTTGCCCGGTGGCACGATGCTTACCGGGCCTACAGAACCCGTAGGCCGGATAAGGCGTTTACGCCGCTATCCGGCAACAATAATTTCCCATGAGGAAATCACTGTTGTCCAAATGGCAACTCGTCTCGCGCAACGTCGCCCCGTATTCTTAGCGCCACACTTTTCGTGAGGCCGCTATGAAACGTTTTCTACTGTGTAGTTTTGCCCTGGTTTTACTCTATCCTGCCGGTATTGATATGTATCTGGTCGGTTTACCGCGTATAGCCGCCGATCTGAACGCCAGCGAGGCGCAGTTGCATATCGCCTTCTCCGTTTACCTGGCCGGAATGGCGACGGCCATGCTGTTTGCCGGGAAGATAGCCGACCAGTCAGGCCGCAAGCCGGTCGCGATCGTCGGCGCGCTCGTCTTTATGATGGCCTCACTGCTTTGTTCATGGGCGTCGGAAGGCTCGCTATTTCTGAGTGGGCGTTTTCTTCAGGGGGTAGGAGCAGGCGGCTGTTATGTGGTGGCGTTCGCCATTCTGCGCGACACGCTCGACGAGCATCGTCGGGCGAAAGTGCTGTCATTATTGAATGGGATTACCTGTATTGTGCCGGTACTCGCCCCGGTGATGGGGCATTTGATTATGCTTCGTTTCCCCTGGCAAAGTCTGTTCTATACGATGTCCGCGATGGGCATTATTGTGGGCCTGTTATCACTGTTTATCCTGCGCGAGACGCGCCCGGCAAGGCTGGCTCCACGCGATTTATCACGATCGTCGCCCGCCGCCGAGTCGCTGATTAACCGTTTTTTCGTCAGTCGACTGGCGATCACCACCCTTAGCGTGTCGGTGATCCTGACCTTCGTCAATACCTCTCCAGTGCTGCTGATGGAGGTGATGGGATTTAGCCGTGGCGACTATGCCATTACCATGGCGCTCACCGCAGGCGTCAGCATGGTCGTCTCTTTTTCTACCCCTTTTGCGCTTGGGTTATTTAAGCCGCGAACCTTAATGCTCGTCTCACAGGGGCTGTTTTTGACGGCTGGCGTGACGTTAAGCCTTGCTCATACCAATACCGTCACGCTCTTTGGCCTGACGCTTATCTGCGCCGGATTCTCGGTTGGTTTTGGCGTCGCGATGAGCCAGGCGCTGGGGCCGTTTTCGCTGCGCGCCGGAGTGGCCAGTTCCACGCTGGGTATCGCGCAGGTTTGCGGTTCATCACTGTGGATTTGGCTGGCGGCAATACTCGGTATCAGCGCGATGAATATGCTGATCGGGATTCTGATTGGTTGTAGCATAGTGAGTATTCTGCTGATCTTCTCCGTCACGCCCAACAGGTCCGTAGCCGAGCATGAAGAAATCCCTTACCAATCTCGATCTTAATCTGCTGTTATGCCTACAGTTACTCATGCAGGAGCGCAGCGTCACTAAAGCTGCAAAACGGATGAACGTAACGCCCTCTGCGGTCAGCAAATCGCTGGCGAAACTCCGGGCATGGTTTGACGATCCGCTGTTCGTCAATACGCCGCTGGGCCTGGCGCCGACGCCGCTGATGGTCAGTATGGAGCAAAGTCTGGCGGACTGGATGCAGATGGGGAACCAACTGCTTGATAAGCCGCATCATCAAACGCCGCGCGGTTTAAAATTTGAGTTGGCGGCAGAGTCGCCGCTGATGATGATTATGTTTAATTCACTGTCGCAGCAGATTTATCAGCGCTATCCGCAGGCTACCATTAAGGTTCGCAACTGGGATTATGACTCGCTGGAGGCGATTACGCGTGGGGAAGTCGATATCGGATTTACCGGACGCGAAAGCCATCCCCGCTCGCGAGAATTGCTCAGTCTGTTGCCGCTCGCGATTGATTTTGAGGTGTTGTTTAGCGATTTGCCGTGGGTCTGGCTGCGGGAAGATCATCCGGCGCTGCGCGAAGCGTGGGATCTGGACACATTTCTGCGCTACCCGCATATCAGTATTTGCTGGGAGCAAAGCGATACCTGGGCGCTGGATGATGTCCTGCAAGAAATGGGACGCAAACGTCATATCGCGTTGAGCCTGCCGGGGTTCGAGCAGTCGCTCTTTATGGCCGCCCAGCCGGATCACACCCTGATAGCAACCGCGCCGCGCTATTGCCAGCACTACAATCAGCTCCACCAGCTACCGTTAGTGGCGCGCCCCCTGCCTTTTGATGCGCAACAGCGGGAAAAGCTGATGGTGCCGTTTACCCTATTATGGCACAAACGTAATAGTCATAATCCCAAGATTGTGTGGCTACGACAGGCTATCAACACGCTCTGCCGTCGCCTTATCTGACCACCTGCGTTGATAAATTAACCTTCCTCTTACCAGAAATGTCACCGTCTGATTAAAGAACGTTCTGAAATTGAATTTTTAGCGCGTAAAACCTGTCCATAATTTACGTTAATGTTACTCTCGTCATTATCACGGCCCATTAATCACGGAGCGAAAAATGGCGACTCACTTTGCCAGAGGGATACTTACGGAAGGACAGTTGGTTTCAATTCGTCTCTCTTCGTCTTGCCATATTGAAGCCAGAAACCTGCCTGCTCACCGACGAACGCGTTTTCTCGCCTCCAGAGGCCTTCTTGCCGAACTGATGTTTATGCTGTACGGAATTAGCGAGCTGCCGGAAATCATTATTCAGGCGAAAGGTAAACCCGCGTTTCGTGACAAAAATCTGCCAGGTTTTTCTATCTCCTACGCCGGAAATATGGTTGGCGTGGCGTTGACCACCGAAGGAGAGTGCGGGCTGGATATGGAATTACAGCGCACCTCCCGCGGCTTTCACCATCCGCATTCGCTCGAACGCCACCCTTTCTCCCGTAATGAAAACTTATGGGTAGCCAATCAAAACGATCCCAACGAAGCGCGAGCGCAACTCATCACATTGCGCCAGAGCGTGTTAAAACTCACCGGCGATGTCATGAATGACGATCCGCGGGAGCTGCAACTTTTACCCGTTGCCGGACGCCTGAAGTGCGCGCATGTCACGCAGCTTGAAGCCGTGTGCGATGCGGAAGATGTGCTGGTATGGTCCGTAACCGTTACGCCAGCGATAGAAAAATTAAAAGTGTGGGAGTTCGATGGCAAACTGGGCTGGAAAAGCCTGCCCGATATCCAGACGCGCGCCAATGAGCCAACCGGACGTCTGATGCGATTCGCCCAACTCCCCGCCGCCAAATCGTATACGCTTAATCGTTCATAATGAAAAAGGGGCACGTATGTCTGAAACGCTGAATGTGGTTACATTGCTGGGAAGTTTACGCAAAGGTTCCTTTAACGGGATGGTGGCGCGTACTCTGCCTAAAGTCGCGCCGGCAGGAATGACGGTATCGCCGCTGCCTTCGATCGGGGATATTCCGCTGTATGACGCCGATATCCAGCAGGAAGAGGGATTTCCAGCCAGCGTAGAGGCGCTGGCGGAGCAGATTCGCAACGCTGACGGCGTCGTCATTGTGACGCCGGAATATAACTATTCCGTTCCCGGCGGCCTGAAGAATGCCATCGACTGGCTATCCCGTCTGCCTGAGCAGCCGCTGGCAGGTAAGCCCGTTCTTATCCAGACCAGTTCAATGGGGGCGATTGGCGGCGCGCGCTGCCAGTATCATCTGCGCCAGATTCTGGTGTTCCTTGATGCGATGGTGATGAATAAACCGGAATTTATGGGCGGCGTGATTCAGAATAAAGTCGACCCGCAACTGGGCGAAGTGATTGAGCAGGGAACGTTAGATCATTTGACCGGTCAGTTGACCGCATTTGGCGAGTATATTCAGCGCTTTAAAGCGTAAGTTATTTAAAAACCCTCCCCCCGATGGGGCGAGGGTTCATTTCATTAGTGTGCGTCAATAAACACAATCTTCAGCACGAATAACAGCGCGACAATCACTACGCACGGGCTAAGGTCGCGCAGGCGACCGGTACCGATTTTCATCACGCAGTAAGAGATAAAGCCCAGCGCGATACCTTCGGTGATCGAGAAGCTAAACGGCATCATTACCGCCGTAATAAACGCCGGGACCGATTCGGTTAAATCCTGCCAGTTTACCCGCGCCAGGCTGGAGGTCATCAGCACGCCGACGTAAATCAGCGCGCCCGCCGCCGCGTAAGGCGGCACCATGCCCGCCAGCGGCGACAGGAAGATAACCAGCAGGAACAAAATACCGACCACTACTGCCGTCAAACCGGTGCGACCGCCCACCGAAACGCCGGAAGACGATTCAATATAAGCGGTCACAGAAGAGGTTCCGACAAATGCGCCAGTGACGGAAGAGATACTATCAACAAACAGCGCCTGCTTCATGCGCGGGAATTTGCCTTTCGCATCCGCCAGGCCGGCTTTATCGGTCACGCCAATCAGCGTACCGGAGGAGTCAAACAGGTTTACCAGCATGAAGGAGAAAATAACCCCCGCCAGGCCAAGATTGAACGAGCCTGCCAAATCGACATGCCCGACCACGCTGGTGACGCTTGGCGGCGCGGAGACAATGCCGTTGTAGTGCACATCGCCCATCATCCAGCCAAGCAGCGTCGTGACGATGATGGACACCAGCACCGCCGCATGAATGTTGCGCGAAGCGAGAATCGCAATAATAAAGAATCCGAGAACCCCCAGCAGCACGCTGTGCGAGGTCAGGTTGCCGATGCTGACCAGCGTTTCTGGATTGGCGACAATCACGCCGGCGTTTTTTAGCCCCATCATGCCGATAAACAGGCCGATGCCGCTGGTGATGCCCACGCGCAGGCTGACCGGAATGTTGGCGATCATCCAGTAACGCACGCGGAAGATAGTCAGCAATAAAAGACCAACAGCGCCCCAGAAAATGGCGCCCATGCCTACCTGCCACGGCAGTCCCATTGCCTGAACAACCACGAAGGCAAAGAACGCATTCAGCCCCATCGCGGGCGCCAGCGCCACCGGCAGGTTAGCGAACAGGCCCATCAGAATACTGCCAAAGGCTGCAATCAGACAGGTGGTCACAAAGACGGCGCTGGTGTCCATGCCAGCTACGCCCAGAATTTGCGGGTTAACAAAAACGATATAAACCATCGTCAGGAAAGTGGTAAAACCGGCGATCACTTCGGTTCGTGCCGTCGTGCCATGTTCGCGCAGTTTAAACACGCGTTCCAGCATACCCTGACCAGAAGCCTGGGTGGTGTGTTGTTGACTCATTATCAATTTCCGGAGAAAGGAGGGAAAATTCGCCGTTATCCTATACCAAAATGCGACACCTGGCGCAGTTGTGTGGTAATTTTTTTCACTCAATTTGTTAGTACGGCAACGATTGCGTCCCCTCATTCAGCATTACGTAAACGTTAAACTTGTTAAAATGGAAATGACATGTCCCAAATCGAAGCGGTGTTTTTTGACTGTGACGGCACGCTGGTCGACAGTGAAGTGATTTGCTCGCGCGCCTATGTCACTATGTTCCGGCAGTTCGGCATTACGCTTGAGCTCACGGAAGTATTCAGACGCTTTAAAGGCGTAAAGCTCTACGAAATTATCGATACCATCAGTAAAGAGCATGGCGTTGCGCTGGCAAAGGCGGAGCTGGAACCCGTGTATCGCGCCAAGGTTGCGCGCCTGTTCGATACCGAACTGGAAGCGATCGCGGGCGCAAATACCCTGCTGGAGAGCATTAAGACGCCCATGTGCGTGGTATCCAACGGGCCGGTCAGTAAGATGCAGCATTCGCTGGGTAAACTGGGCATGTTGCATCATTTTCCTGATTTGCTGTTTAGCGGTTACGATATTCAACGCTGGAAGCCCGATCCGGCGCTGATGCTCCATGCGGCGAACGCCATGAAGGTCAATGTTGAGAAGTGTATTCTGGTGGATGATTCCAGCGCAGGCGCGCAGTCAGGAATTGCAGCGGGAATGGAAGTGTTTTATTTCTGCGCCGATCCGCATAACAAGCCGATCGATCACCCTAACGTGACGACGTTTACCGATTTGGCGCAGTTGCCGGGATTGTGGAAAGCGCGCAGGTGGGAGATTACGCGTTAACTGAAATGCCGGATGGCGCTGACGCTTATCCGGCCTACAGCATCTGTACCTGTAGGCCCGGTAAGCGCAGCGCCACCGGGCAAAAGAATGAGATTTACTCTTTCGGATCTTTCCCCGCCAGCAGCTTATCCAGCTCATCGCCGCCCACGTGACGGAAATCCTGCCCCTTCACGAAGTAGAAGATGTATTCGCAGATATTCTGGCAACGGTCACCGATACGCTCGATAGAGCGCGCGCAGAACAGCGCGGTCAGCACGCTGGGAATGGTGCGCGAGTCTTCCATCATGTAGGTCATCAGCTGACGCACGATTCCTTCGTACTCCTGGTCAACTTTCTTGTCTTCACGGTAGATACGCACCGCTTCGTCGAGATCCATGCGCGCGAACGCATCCAGCACGTCGTGCAGCATCTGCACGGTGTGGCGGCCCAGTGACTCCAGACTCACCAACAGCGGCTGGTGCTGCTGGGAGAATTTCTCCAGCGCGGTACGGCAGATTTTATCCGCCACGTCGCCAATGCGCTCCAGTTCGGCGATGGTTTTGATAATCGCCATTACCAGACGCAGATCGCTCGCCGTCGGCTGGCGCTTGGCGATAATACGCACACAGGCTTCATCGATGGCGACTTCCATCATATTAACCTGATGATCGCCTTCTACCACGCGCTTCGCCAGCTCGCTGTCCTGGTTGTGCATGGCGGTGATAGCGTCAGAAAGCTGCTGCTCCACCATGCCGCCCATGGTCATTACCTGAGTGCGGATGCTTTCCAGTTCGGCATTGAACTGGCCGGAAATATGTTTATTAAGGTTCAGACTGTCCATTACGCACTCCTGAATTAACCGTAACGACCGGTGATATAGTCTTCTGTTTGTTTCTTCGCGGGCTTGGTGAACAGATCGTCCGTGTTGCTGAACTCAATCAACTCGCCCAGGTACATAAACGCCGTATGATCGGAACAACGTGCCGCCTGCTGCATGTTGTGGGTCACGATCACCACGGTGTAATCCTGTTTCAGCTCGGTGATCAGCTCTTCAATACGCCCGGTAGAGATCGGGTCCAGAGCTGAACATGGCTCATCCAGCAGCAACACTTCCGGGCGAATGGCGATACCGCGCGCAATGCACAGACGCTGCTGCTGACCACCGGAGAGAGAGTACCCGCTCTGGTGCAATTTATCTTTGGTTTCGTTCCATAATGCGGCTTTGGTCAACGCCCACTGCACGCGCTCGTCCATATCGGCACGAGACAGCTTCTCAAACAGACGCACGCCAAAGGCGATATTGTCATAGATGGACATCGGGAACGGCGTCGGCTTCTGGAATACCATCCCCACTTTTGCGCGCAGCAGCGCGATATCCTGGGTGTTGGTGAGAATATTGTCGCCATCCAGCAGAATTTCACCTTCCGCGCGCTGCTCCGGATAAAGCGAATACATTTTATTGAAGGTACGCAGTAGCGTTGATTTACCGCAGCCGGATGGCCCGATAAATGCCGTTACCTGATTCTTCGCGATATCCAGATTAATGTTCTTCAGGGCATGGAATTTGCCGTAGTAGAAGTTCAAATCACGAACCTGAATCTTACTCGGGGCAGTTTCAACCATACTCATTTCACTCTTTTCCTCATCATGCCTGATGGCGCTTCGCTTATCAGGCCTACATATATGTCAACCGTAGGCCGGATAAGGCGTTTACGCCGCCATCCGGCAAGGTATTAAACTTAACCGTGTTTCTTCTTGGCGAAAATCACGCGCGCCAGAATATTCAGCAGCAGTACGCACAGGGTAATAATCAGCACGCCCGCCCAGGCTAATTGTTGCCATTCGGCAAACGGGCTCATCGCGAATTTAAAGATGGTCACCGGCAGGTTGGCGATCGGCTGCATCATGTCGGTGCTCCAGAACTGGTTCGAGAGCGCGGTAAACAACAATGGCGCCGTTTCCCCGGCGATACGGGCAATGGCCAGCAGAATACCGGTCATAATGCCGGAGATAGAGGCTTTCAGCGTAATCGCGGAGATCATCTTCCACTTCGGCGTACCCAGCGCATAAGCGGCTTCACGCAGGCTATCCGGCACCAGCTTGAGCATGTTTTCAGTGGTACGGATAACGATCGGTACCTGCAACAGCGCCAGCGCAATCACCCCTGCCCAACCGGAGAAGTGCTGCATCTGCGCCACCACGATGGTGTAAACAAACAGCCCCACAACAATTGACGGCGCGGAAAGCAGAATGTCGTTAATAAAACGAATGATTTCCGCCAGCCAGGATTTACGGCCATATTCCGCCAGATAGATCCCGGCCATAATCCCCAGCGGGGTACCCAATACGGTAGCCCAGAGAATCAATAATCCACTCCCTGCCAGGGCGTTCGCCAGCCCGCCGCCCGCGGTGTTCGGCGGCGGTGTCATTTCGGTAAACAGCGCCAGCGACATACCATCAATGCCGCGCGTGATGGTGGACATCAAAATCCAGATCAGCCAGAACAGGCCAAATGCCATCGTCGCCATTGAGAGCGTTAGTGCGATACGGTTCTTCATGCGGCGACGCGCCTGCATCTTGCGACGGGATTCCGCGAGCTGCGCGGTGTTCTGCATATCAAGCGTAGCCATTAACGTGCTCCCTCGTTCTTCGCCAGACGCATAATCATGAACTTAGACGCCGCCAGGACGATAAAGGTGATCACAAACAGAATCAGCCCCAGTTCCATCAACGCTGCCACGTGCAGACCCGATTCCGCCTCAGCGAATTCGTTCGCCAGCGCGGAAGTGATGCTGTTGCCCGGCATATACAGCGACGCGCTGTCGAGCTGGTAGGTGTTGCCGATGATAAAAGTGACCGCCATCGTTTCACCCAGAGCACGGCCCAGCCCCAGCATAATGCCGCCGATCACGCCATTTTTGGTGAACGGTAGCACGATGCGCCAGATAACTTCCCAGGTAGTGCAGCCGATACCGTAAGCGGACTCTTTCATCATTACCGGCGTTTGCTCGAAGACGTCGCGCATAACCGCCGCAATGTAGGGGATGATCATGATGGCGAGGATGACGCCCGCCGCCAGAATGCCGATACCAAACGCCGGGCCGGAGAACAGCGCGCCGACAAACGGAATGTTGGAAAGAATATTGCCGACCGGCTCCTGGAAGTACGTCGCAAACAGCGGCGCGAAGATAAACAGCCCCCACATGCCGTACACGATACTGGGGATCGCCGCCAGCAGCTCAATGGCGATGCCGAGCGGACGTTTTAGCCAGCCTGGCGCCAGCTCGGTTAAAAACAGGGCAATGCCGAAACTGACCGGAACGGCGATCAGCAGGGCGATAAAGGAGGTCACCAGCGTGCCGTAAATGGGCACCAGCGCGCCGTAGATATCGTTTGGCGCGTCCCACTCCTTAGTCCAAAGAAATGAGAAACCAAATTTCTGGATACTTGGCCAGGAGGAGATGATCAATGAGACGATAATACCGCCCAACATCAATAGCACAATCAGCGCAGCCAGTTTTACCAGCGCGCTGAAAATCATGTCGCCTTTTTTACCCGGCGGGTTAAAAGCAGGCTTGGTTGCAGCCATAAATTACTCTTTCCATTAAACGCGTTTTACGACGTTGCCCCTGCCGGATGGCGCTACGCTTATCCGGCCTACAACGTGGGCCTACGGTCGAAACCGTAGGGCGGATAAGCGTAGCGCCATCCGCCAATTCGTTAATTAATACAGCGCCTTACCGTTGCTGTCTTTTATACTGGTCTTCCAGGCGGTACGAACCTGCTCAACAACGTTATCCGGCAGGCTGGCGTAGTCCAGATCATTCGCCTGCTTAGCGCCATTTTTGTAGGCCCAGTCGAAGAACTTCAACACTTCAGCACCCTGCTCAGGTTTCTTCTGCGCTTTGTGGACCAGGATAAAGGTGGTGGAGGTGATTGGCCACACATCGTCACCTTTCTGGTTGGTCAGATCCTGCGCGAAGGTTTTGCTCCAGTCTGCGCCTTTCGCCGCATTAGAGAAGCTCTCTTCCGTCGGGCTTACCGGTTTGCCGTCGGCAGAAACCAGTTTGGTGTAGGCCAGGTTGTTCTGCTTGGCATACGCATACTCAACGTAGCCAATAGCGCCTGGCAGACGCTGTACAAATGCCGCGATGCCGTCGTTACCTTTACCGCCCAGGCCGGTTGGCCAGTTCACGGTAGAACCCGCGCCCACTTTCGATTTCCACTCGTCGTTGACTTTCGCCAGGTAACTGGTGAACACGAAGGAGGTACCGGAACCGTCAGCGCGACGCACCACAGCGATGTTCTGAGAAGGCAGCTTCACGCCTGGGTTCAATTTGGTGATGGCTTCATCATCCCACTTCTTGATTTTACCGAGGTAGATGTCACCCAGCGTTTTACCATCCAGCACCAGTTCGCCGGATTTGAGGCCTGGAATATTCACCGCCAGCACCACGCCGCCGATCACAGTCGGAAACTGGAACAGGCCTTCCTGATTCAGTTTTTCGTCAGACAGCGGCGCATCGGAAGCGCCAAAATCAACGGTATTCGCGGTGATTTGTTTCACGCCGCCGGAAGAGCCTATCCCCTGGTAATTAACTTTGTTACCGGTTTCTTTCTGGTAGGTATCCGCCCATTTGGCATACACCGGCGCAGGAAACGTTGCACCGGCACCTGTCAGGCTTGCTGCTGCAAAGGCAGAGAACGCGCTCATCGATAAGGTCGCGGCGACAACAGTTGCGACAGTGGTACGCATAACTTTCATAATGTCTCCTGCACGGTTTCGGTAAATCATTGTTTGAGTTGCTACGATGAGCAAAATAGGACAAATTGATGACAGTTATATGTCTTGATTATGACGGTTTGATGACAATGGAAATAAAAAAGCTGGCCCGGGGAGACACCAGACCAGCCTGCAGGGGGAGATGAATTAGACTGTTTGCGCAACCGCAGACGGTTTCAACAGCGCGTACATCAGGCCGCAGGCAATAGTGCCCAGGGCAATAGAGAGCAGATATTGCATCACATGTTCTACCGCATGTGGGATCGCCAGGACAAAGAGGCCGCCGTGTGGCGCCATCAGTGTACAACCGAAATACATGGATAGTCCCCCGGCGATTGCGCCACCGACCATCGTGGAAGGGATGACGCGCATCGGGTCACGCGCGGCGAAGGGAATCGCCCCTTCAGAGATAAAGCACAGCCCCAGGATAAAGGATGCGTTACCCGCTTCATGCTCAGCGGCATTGAATTTCGCTCTGGCCGCCCAGGTTGCGACGCCCATTCCTAATGCCGGTACCATCCCTGCCGCCATAATGGCCGCCATTGGCATATAAGAATGAGAAGCCAGTAAACCGACGCCGAAGGTATACGCAGCTTTATTCACCGGCCCGCCAAGGTCAAAACCTTGCATTGCGCCCAGCAACATTCCCAGCAAGATAGCATTCGTAGAGGTCATATTCCCCAGGAACGTCGTCAACCCTTCCATCACCGCAGAAACGGGGCCACCCACCACGTAAATCATGATTAGGCCGGTAATCAGCGTAGACAGTAGCGGCAGAACCAGCACAGGTTTAAGCGCTTCCATCGACGCCGGCAGCTTAATATTTTGCGCCAGAAACCGTACGCTGTAACCGGCCAGAAAACCGGCCACAATCCCACCCAGGAAACCAGCGCCGCACAGGCTGGCCAACATCCCGCCAATAAGCCCCGGGGCCAGACCCGGACGATCGGCAATTGAGAAGGCAATAAACCCAGCCAGTACCGGCACCATCAGCGCAAAGGCCGCCTTACCGCCGATTTGAAATAACGCAGCCGCCAGCGTGCCCGGCTCATTGAAGGCCTGGATACCGAAGACAAAAGAGAGCGCGATACACAACCCTCCCGCCACCACCAAAGGAAGCATATGGGATACGCCGGTCATTAAATGCTTATAAACGCCGGGTAGCTCTGTTTTACCAGCTGAAGAAGAGCGCCCGGCACTCCCCTGATAGACCTCGGCGCTATTGAAAGCATTATCCATTTCCTGCGCACTCTTTTTTAGCGCCGCGCCGGTACTGGTGCGATAGAGTCTTTTGCCAACAAAGCCTGACATATCCAGTTCAATATCCGCCGCGATAATCACCACATCCGCTTGCGCTATCTCTTCCGCAGTCAGCGTGTTCTTCGCCCCGACGGAACCGCGGGTTTCAACCTTGATCCAGTCACAACGCTTGCGGGCTTCAATTTCCAACGCTTCTGCCGCCATAAAGGTATGGGCGACGCCCGTCGGACAGGCCGTCACAGCAACAATTTTTTTAGTCATAGTAGGGTACCCTGTTCTTTTAATTTAAAGAAAAAGCGGGAAAAAATGTTACAGACGTGACCAGGCCGCGGCTTTCTGGAACAGTGCGTCATCCGGGCGAATCCCGGTATAAAGGACAAATTGCTCCACGGCCTGAATAGCAAACACTTCGGAACCGGTAATCACGGTTTTACCGCATTCACGGGCGTAGCGGATTAGCGGCGTGACGGGCGGTAGCGCCACCACATCAAAGATAACGCTCGCCTTATCCACTTCTTGTTCGGAATAAGAGAGTTTGTCGGCATCATTACCGCCAGCCATTCCGATAGGCGTGGCGTTAATTAACAAATCGGCTTCAATACCGTCGGTATCCGGGCGCCATTCATAGCCATAGAGTTCGGCCAGTTGTTTACCTGACGCTTCATCAATCGCGACAATATAACCACGGGTAAACCCCGCATCCTTCAGCGCGCAGGCCACCGCCTTTGCCATACCACCGCTGCCACGCAAAGCAAACACCAGGTCGGGAGAGACCTTGTAATTCGCCAGCAAGCGAGCTATTGCAATGTAATCGGTGTTGTACGCCTTCAGATGGCCATTGGTATTCACAATGGTATTAACTGAGTGAATGGCCTGAGCGGAAGCATCCAGTTCATCCACCAGCGGAATGCAGGCTTCTTTAAATGGCATAGAGATCGCGCACCCACGGATCCCCAGACCGCGCACGCCGCTAATGGCCTGCGTAAGATCGGTCGGCGAAAAGGCTTTGTAGAGATAATTGAGATCCAGCGCTTCGTACAGATAGTTGTGAAAGCGTGTACCGAAGTTACTTGGGCGTGCCGCCAGGGACATGCAGACCTGAGTGTCTTTATTAATGCGCTTTGTCATGATGAATCCTCATAGAAGTTGCGATAGAGAAAATCATCGGCTAAAAAGGGGATATTAAAAATTGCTCATTCCCGTTCGGAAAATTTCACCTTTTATGACAACCCGGCACACTGAACAAAAATACTTAAAGCTACTCCAGCGCTATGGCGACAAGCCCGTTAGCGTGACGCTACAGGAGCTGGCGGATGTGTTGTTCTGCACCCGGCGGCATATGCGTAATCTGTTGCTTCAGATGCAGGAGGCAAAGTGGCTCATCTGGAAATCACAGGCCGGACGTGGGCATCGCGCCCGGCTTCACCTGCGCTATAAACCAGAACAGCTGTTAAGCGAAAAGGCGGAGCAGTTACTGGAGTCTGGTCATGTTGATCAGGCCATTCAGCTGCTGGGTAAAAATAAGCACCAGGTGGCGCAACTGCTGCGTTCAAAGCTGGGCTATAGCGTGCGGGCAGACTATCAGCGGCTGTGCATCCCCTATTACCGGACAATGCCGTCGCTGTGCCCCGGCACGCCGCTGCGTCGATCTGAACAGCATCTGGTCAGGCAGATTTTTAGCGGCCTGACGCGCATAAATGAGGAAAAAGGTGAAGTCGAAGCCGATCTTGCCCACCACTGGCGGCAGATTGATCCACTGCGCTGGCGTTTTTATCTGCGCCCCGCCGTCCTCTGGCATGATGGTCAGGAGCTGACGATCGACGCGGTTATCGCTTCACTGACCCGCAGCGCTAAGCTGCCGTTGTTCTCGCACTTGCAGACCATTCAGGCCACCGGGCCGCTGAGCCTTGAAATTACGCTGGCGCACCCGGATAACCGACTGCCGCTGCTGCTCAGCCATATTGATGCCATGATCCTACCGCCTGACCATACACAACGCGCTGATTTCCCGGCACACCCTGTGGGGACTGGCCCTTATGAGGTGGTGGAAAACAATGGCTTTCATCTGCAAATGAAGGCCTTTGACCACTATTTCGGTCTGCGCGGGCTGCTGGATGAAGTGGAGGTCTTTATCTGGCCGAATTTAACGGAGACAGACAACCTGGCGGAATCGCTGTCGGATAACGACACGGCAGCCTGGCTCAGCTCCAGCCTGAGCGATGAGGATTACGTTTCCGGACGGCTTAGCCAGGTAGCGGGCAAACCTTCTGACAACCTGCGCGAGATGTTTCTTGAGCGTGGAGGATATTTTTTATTATGCGACAGCCGCTCCCCGCACTGGCATACCGCCGAACATCGCCGCTGGCTGCGGGAAACACTCAGCCCTTACGCCTTACTCCAGCATCTGAGTGAGGCAATTCGCCCCTTCTGGGTACCGGGCGGCAGCCTACTGTCCTCCTGGTTTCATACTATTGAGGCGGGCCCAGCCTGTTCACCTTTTATCTCGTCGTCGCCCTACGCAAAACTGCGTCTGGCCTATCACGATCAGCACCCTGAATTTCCGATGCTCCTGGATATCATGCAAGAGATCATGCGCCAGCAGGGCATTTTACTTGAGGGCGTGGAGCTGAATTATGATGACTGGGCGAATGGCAAAGCCAATGTGGATCTCTGGCTGGGGACGGTCAATTTCCCCATTCCCGAAGAGTGGAACGTCGGTACATGGCTGCTGGGCTCCCCTTTACTGCGCCACGCCATCAGCGGTGGGGATGATGCGCTGCTGGCCCAATGGGAAACCCAGTGGCATGCCGAAACAATCAGCGCGGAACAACTGGTCAGGGAAACCACCCGTTCAGGCTGGCTACAACCGCTTTTTCACCACTGGATGCGACTCAAAGGCCCCGACCGGGCCAGGGGGATCCACCTGAATAACCTGGGGTGGTTTGATTTCCGATCCACCTGGATTGAGCCAGGGCCTTAAAGAAGAGAATGTGACCGGGTGCCCGTAGCGCAGGCAGGCGTAGCACCTCTTAGTCGCTCTTCAGCCACCATAGAGAAAGAACAGCGCCTGTCACGGCGCACAAAAAAAGGCCGTCTATCGACGGCCTTCTGCCTGGTACTACATTTGTACTTACTCTACGGTAACCGATTTCGCCAGGTTACGCGGCTGGTCAACGTCGGTGCCTTTAATCAGCGCCACGTGATACGCCAGCAGTTGCAGCGGAACGGTGTAGAAGATAGGCGCAATGACCTCTTCCACATGCGGCATCTCAATGATGTGCATGTTGTCGCTGCTGACGAAACCCGCATCCTGGTCGGCGAAGACGTACAACTGACCGCCACGAGCGCGAACTTCTTCGATGTTGGATTTCAGTTTCTCCAGCAGTTCGTTGTTCGGCGCCACCACAATCACCGGCATATCGGCGTCAATCAGCGCCAACGGCCCGTGTTTCAGCTCGCCTGCAGCATAGGCTTCCGCGTGAATGTAAGAGATCTCTTTCAGCTTCAGCGCGCCTTCGAGCGCAATCGGATATTGATCGCCACGCCCCAGGAACAGCGCATGGTGTTTGTCAGAGAAATCTTCCGCCAGGGCTTCGATACGTTTGTCCTGCGACAGCATCTGCTCAATACGGCTCGGCAGCGCCTGTAGGCCATGAACGATATCATGCTCAATGGACGCATCCAGACCTTTCAGACGCGCCAGTTTCGCCACCAGCATCAACAGCACGGTTAACTGGGTGGTGAAGGCTTTGGTAGATGCTACGCCAATTTCCGTACCCGCGTTGGTCATCAGCGCCAGATCGGATTCACGCACCAGCGAAGATCCCGGCACGTTACAAATGGCCAGAGAGCCCAAATATCCCAGCTCTTTCGACAGACGCAGGCCAGCCAGGGTATCTGCCGTTTCGCCAGACTGTGACAGGGTAATCATCAGGCTGTTACGACGCACGGCAGATTTGCGATAGCGGAATTCAGAGGCGATTTCAACGTCGCACGGAATACCTGCCAGCGATTCAAACCAGTAACGGGAAACCATACCGGAGTTGTAAGACGTACCGCAGGCGAGGATCTGAATATGCTCAACCTTTGACAGCAGTTCGTCGGCGTTCGGTCCCAGCTCGCTTAAATCCACCTGACCGTGGCTGATGCGCCCGGTAAGGGTGTTTTTGATCGCGTTCGGCTGTTCGTAGATTTCTTTCTGCATGTAGTGGCGGTAAATACCTTTATCGCCCGCGTCATATTGCAGATTAGATTCGATATCCTGACGTTTTACTTCCGCGCCGGTGTTATCGAAGATATTTACCGAACGGCGAGTGATTTCAGCGATATCGCCCTCTTCAAGGAAGATAAAGCGACGAGTCACTGGCAACAGCGCCAGCTGGTCAGAAGCGATAAAGTTTTCGCCCATACCCAGGCCAATCACCAGCGGGCTGCCAGAACGTGCCGCCAGTAGGGTATCCGGGTGACGGGTATCCATGATCACTGTACCGTACGCACCACGCAGTTGCGGGATAGCACGTAGAACAGCCTCACGCAGAGTACCTCCCTGTTTCAGTTCCCAGTTTACCAGGTGTGCAATCACTTCGGTGTCGGTTTCAGAAACGAAGGTATAGCCACGCGCTTTTAATGCTTCACGCAGCGGTTCATGGTTTTCGATGATGCCGTTATGCACCACCACAATGTGTTCAGAAACATGCGGATGCGCGTTAGCTTCTGAAGGTTCACCGTGCGTCGCCCAACGCGTGTGAGCAATACCGGTGCCGCCATGCAGAGGATGTTCTTCCGCTGCCTGAGCCAGCATCTGGACTTTACCGAGGCGACGCAGACGGGTCATATGACCTTCTGCATCAACCACGGCCAGACCGGCAGAGTCATATCCGCGGTATTCCAGACGACGTAAACCTTCGAGAAGGATTTCAGCTACATCACGCTGCGCGATAGCGCCAACAATTCCACACATAGTTTTATTTCCTGATTATGGCATTACGCCATGCGTTGTCGCTGACCTGTATGCCCGTCGTTGCGGGCGCCCCGAGCCTTGTAGAGAGTGGGGTTATTTTTATAAGTACTGCTCATGGAGCGGAGGATTATTTTATCCTCTCATCTCCGGTCTGCCGGATGGCACTGACGCTTATCCGGCTTACAAAATCACTTTTTCTTCACCGGACGCTGCCAGCCTTGCTTATGTACCTGCGGCACGCGGCTTAATACCAGTTCATTGTCGGCTACATTACGAGTGACGGTAGTCCCTGCGGCGATGGTAGCCCCTTTACCAACAGTAACCGGCGCCACCAGTTGGGTATCGGAGCCGACAAACACATCGTCGCCAATAACCGTTTTGAATTTGTTCGCGCCATCATAGTTACAGGTGATGGTCCCCGCGCCGATATTCACGTTGTCGCCAATTTCCGCATCGCCCAGATAGGTCAGATGACCGGCTTTAGAACCTTTACCCAGACGCGCTTTTTTCATTTCAACGAAATTGCCGACATGAGCGCCCGCTAACAGCTCCGCGCCGGGACGCAGGCGAGCAAACGGACCGATGGTGCAGGCCGCTTCCAGATGCGCATCTTCCACCACGCTGTATGGGCTAATTTCGCAGTCATCGCCAATAACGCTGTTTTTAATAATGCACCCCGCGCCGATCTTCACGCGGTGACCGAGCGTCACGTTACCTTCGATGATAACGTTAGCGTCAATTTCCACATCAAGCCCGTGAGCCAGATTACCGCGCAGATCAAAACGAGCCGGATCGCGCAACATAACGCCGGATAACAGCAGTTTCTCCGCCTGTTCGGCCTGATAAATACGCTCCAGACGAGAAAGCTGTAGACGGTTATTCACGCCGTCCGTTTCGCTGATGCGAGCCGGATGCACCGCGGCGATTTCCCGTCCTTCCTGATAAGCCAGCGCAATGATATCTGTGATGTAATATTCACCCTGCGCATTATTGTTAGTCAGCTTAGACAACCAGCGTTTCAGGTCCGCGCCGTTGGCGATCAGAATACCGGTATTAATTTCCTGGATCTGACGCTGTTCATCAGTGGCGTCTTTATGTTCAACGATGCCGGTCACTTTACCGTTTTCACGCGTAATACGGCCATAGCCGCTCGGATCGTCCAGCTTCACGGTTAATAACCCAATACCACCCTGCGGTTTGGCATCGCACAGGCGCTGTAAGGTTTCAACCGAAATCAGCGGCACGTCGCCGTAAAGCATTAAAATATCTTCATCGTCGCTAAAGAAGGGCGCGGCCTGCTGCATTGCGTGACCTGTTCCCAACTGTTCCGCCTGAAGCACCCAGTTCAGCTTGTCATCTTTCAGGGTCTTTTTTAACAACTCGCCACCATGGCCATAGACCAGATGAACCTGTGCGGCCCCTAATTTAGTTGCTGCATCAATGACATGCTGCACCATGGGTTTACCCGCCAGCGTGTGCAGCACTTTAGGAATATCGGAATACATGCGCGTGCCTTTACCTGCGGCAAGGATCACTACGCTCATAGCACTATTTAACATACGCGTCCTGACTGTAATTTGAGAACGAATTTATACTGTTTCACGTTGAAAATACTACATTTTTTTCATCGTAAAATGGAAGAAGGATAAAACGCTCACCGGGATAACATCCCCGCCTGCTAATGAATCATTTTCGTTCATTACCGCGCCTCTTGTCTCCTGAAAAGTAAAAACACCCGCGTATTGGCAACGTAGCCCGATGTTTTTGCTGTTTTTTTACTCCATAAATAAAGAAGATAACGTAATAAAGCGCAGGGGAGCCAGAAAAGCAAAAACCAGCGACAGAGGCCGCTGGTTTTCCGTTGCGCGTATTTTTTTACTTAATTACGCGACATAAAAATCCGCAAAATATACCAGAACATGGTCGCGATAGAAGCGAACAGATGTAATGCCGCGCCAGCAGGGCGATCGGTAGGGTAATGGTGAATAATGTTAGAAGTATCGTAAAGTATAAACCCGGCGCACAGCAGTACCATTAGCGCAGAAAACCAGACACCCAGCGAGAAGCCGCAGATGACGCTGGCAATAATCGCGCCAAAAGCAATGAACCCAGCCATAGTCAGAAACGAGCGCAGAAAAGAAAAGTCTTTTTTTATGGAAAAAGCGGTAAACGTCAGACCGCCAACCAGCAACAGGGTCGTTATTGCCGCCGCGCCAATGCTCGACGGATTAATATAAGCCGCCAGCGTTAACAGGGGGGCAAAAATCAGGGATTCTGCCAACACATAAATCCCCAGCCCGATAAGTTGCGTTTGATTAGTCCCCGCATTATCCGCCAGACGGGTCGCCAGCATTCCCACCAGCATAAAAGCGCCGAGAACAACCAACCAGCTATATCTTCCACCAGCCAGCAGCACATCAAGCGCATACTCCCCGACCCCTATAAAACTCCACGCTGCGCTCAACACGATAAAACCGACGATGGCGACGGCGAGATGAAGATAAGCGCGACGAATAAAGGTAGTACGATCAATCCTTGAGTCGGGTTGTGGACCCGCAAAGGATGGCTGAAATGACATAGTAATAATCCCTCATTTTATGCAATAAAAACGCATCCATTCCTTCCTTCTTCGCACAATGTGCAGATGCAAATGCCAGAAAGAAGGATTTAATGAAAACAGCGCTGTCGCTGAAAACGCATCGCCTTCAGCCGCTTGTTTTTGTCGTTGCTAGTTTATCGAATAAAAATTGAGAGGATAAAAAAAAACCAGTCCGCAATCAGACTGGTTTTATGCTTTCAAGCCGGTGTTACATCGCTTTTTTGGTCAACTCGATAACGCGCAGTTTAGCGATCGCTTTGGCCAGTTCCGCAGACGCCTGAGCGTAATCCACGTCACCGTGCGAGCTCTTAATGTGCTCTTCGGCTTTACGCTTCGCTTCCAGGGCTCGCGCTTCGTCGAGATCCTGACCGCGAATCGCGGTATCCGCCAGAACGGTCACGCTGCCAGGCTGCACTTCCAGAATGCCGCCGGACAGATAGATAAACTCTTCATGACCGTGCTGCTTAACGATGCGAATCATACCAGGCTTAATGGCGGTGAGCAGCGGCGCGTGCCCCGGGTAAATCCCCAGTTCGCCTTCGCTACCCGTAACCTGGATTTTCTCGACCAGACCGGAGAACATTTGTTGCTCCGCGCTGACGACATCCAGGTGGTAAGTCATTGCCATATCACCCTCCGATTAAGGCGTTAAAGTTTTTTGGCTTTTTCCACGGCTTCGTCGATGGAACCGACCATGTAGAACGCCTGCTCCGGCAGGTGATCGTATTCGCCTTCCATGATGCCTTTAAAGCCACGGATGGTGTCTTTCAGGGAGACGTATTTGCCCGGAGAACCGGTAAATACTTCCGCCACGAAGAACGGCTGGGACAGGAAGCGCTGAATTTTACGCGCGCGAGCTACCACCAGTTTATCTTCTTCAGACAGTTCATCCATACCGAGGATGGCGATGATGTCTTTCAGTTCCTGATAACGCTGCAGGATGGACTGAACGCCACGCGCGGTGTCGTAGTGTTCCTGACCAACAACCAGCGGATCCAGCTGACGGCTGGTGGAGTCCAGCGGGTCAACGGCCGGGTAGATACCCAGAGATGCGATCTGACGGCTCAGTACCACGGTTGCATCTAAGTGCGCAAAGGTGGTGGCTGGAGACGGGTCAGTCAAGTCATCCGCCGGTACGTATACCGCCTGTACGGAGGTGATAGAACCGGTTTTGGTGGAGGTGATACGTTCCTGCAGAACGCCCATCTCTTCCGCCAGAGTCGGCTGGTAACCTACCGCGGAAGGCATACGGCCCAGCAGTGCGGATACTTCCGTACCGGCCAGGGTGTAACGATAGATGTTATCGACGAACAGCAGTACGTCACGACCTTCGTCACGGAATTTCTCCGCCATGGTCAGGCCGGTCAGTGCAACACGCAGACGGTTTCCCGGCGGCTCGTTCATCTGGCCATACACCAGGGATACTTTATCGATAACGTTGGAGTCGGTCATTTCGTGGTAGAAGTCGTTACCCTCACGAGTACGTTCACCTACGCCCGCAAACACAGAGTAACCGGAGTGCTCGATCGCGATGTTACGGATAAGCTCCATCATGTTTACGGTTTTACCTACACCCGCACCACCGAACAGACCGACTTTACCGCCCTTCGCGAACGGACACATCAGGTCGATAACTTTGATACCGGTTTCCAGCAGTTCCTGAGAGTTTGACAACTCTTCGTAGGAAGGCGCTGCGCGGTGAATCGCCCAACGCTCTTCTTCGCCGATCTCGCCTTTCATGTCGACCGGTTCGCCTAGGACGTTCATGATACGACCCAGCGTGGCTTTACCTACCGGGACTTCGATCGGGTGTTCGAGATCTTTTACATCCAGACCGCGACGCAGACCGTCAGAAGACCCCATCGCGATGGTACGCACGATACCGCCGCCAAGCTGCTGCTGAACTTCCAGCACCAGCTTCTCATTACCATTCTGCACCTCAAGGGCATCGTACACGCGTGGTACGGCATCCTGAGGGAACTCGACGTCGACCACGGCGCCGATTACCTGGACAATCTTTCCAGTAGCCATCTTAAATCCTCTACGAAATAACCTGGTTAAACCGCGGCGGCCCCCGAGACGATCTCGGTGAGTTCCTGAGTAATGCTGGCCTGACGAGCTTTGTTGTATACCAACTGCAGCTCTTTAATCAGGCTGCCGCCATTATCGGTTGCGGCTTTCATCGCCACCATTCGTGCGGCCTGCTCGCTGGCCAGGTTTTCTACCACGCCCTGATAAACCTGAGACTCCACATAACGACGCAGGAGAGTATCCAGCAGCGCTTTCGGGTCTGGTTCATACAGGTAATCCCAGGCTTTACGCTTCAGATCATCATCTTCTGACGCCGGCAGCGGCAGCAGTTGAGTGATCGTCGGCACCTGAGACATGGTGTTAATAAATTTGTTGCTGACAATGTAAAGCTTGTCCAGACGGCCTTCGTCGTAGGCCTGCAACATCACTTTAACCGGACCGATCAGTTCGGACAGAGAAGGGTTATCCCCCATACCTGTCACCTGAGCGACAACGTTGCCGCCTACGGAATTAAAGAATGACACGCCCTTAGAGCCGATCATTGCGAGTTCGCACTGAACGCCTTTATCGGACCATGCCTTCATATCCGCCAGCAGCTTTTTGAACAGGTTAATGTTCAAGCCACCGCACAAACCACGGTCGGTCGACACTACCAGGTAGCCCACGCGTTTAACGTCGCGCTCTTCCAGGTAGGGGTGCTTATATTCCAGATTACCGTTCGCAAGGTGACCAATCACTTTGCGCATGGTCTCTGCATAAGGACGGCTGGCCGCCATGCGATCCTGCGATTTACGCATTTTGGAAGCGGCGACCATCTCCATCGCTTTAGTGATCTTCTGCGTGTTCTGGACGCTTGCGATCTTACTACGTATCTCTTTTGCGCCGGCCATGAGCTTCTCCTCAATGCCTTACGGCCTGCCCTAAGGCAAGCCGCCAGACGTTACCAGGACTGGGTTGCTTTGAAGGAATCGAGGATGCCTTTCAGCTTGCCTTCGATTTCGTCGTTATAGCCACCGGACTGGTTGATCTCTTGCATCAGCGGAGCGTGATCACGGTCGACGTAAGCCAGCAGTGCGGCTTCGAAGCTACCGATTTTCGCCAGTTCGACATCCGCCAGATAACCACGTTCTGCTGCGAACAGAACCAGAGACTGCTGCGCGACGGACATCGGCGCATACTGTTTCTGTTTCAGCAGTTCGGTCACTTTCTGACCGTGGTCAAGCTGTTTACGGGTGGCATCGTCAAGGTCGGATGCAAACTGAGAGAACGCCGCCAGTTCACGATACTGCGCCAGCGCGGTACGAATACCACCGGACAGTTTTTTCATGATCTTGGTCTGGGCTGCACCACCTACACGGGATACCGAGATACCCGGGTTAACCGCAGGACGAATACCGGCGTTAAACAGGTTAGATTCCAGGAAGATCTGACCATCGGTAATCGAAATTACGTTGGTCGGAACGAACGCGGAAACGTCACCTGCCTGCGTTTCGATAATCGGCAGCGCGGTCAGAGAGCCGGTTTTCCCTTTCACTTCACCTTTGGTGAAGGCTTCGACGTAGTCGGCGTTAACACGCGCAGCACGCTCCAGCAGACGAGAGTGGAGGTAGAATACGTCGCCCGGGAATGCTTCACGTCCTGGCGGACGACGGAGCAGCAGGGAGATCTGACGGTAAGCAACAGCCTGTTTAGACAGGTCATCGTAAATGATCAGCGCATCTTCGCCGCGGTCGCGGAAGTATTCGCCCATTGCGCAACCGGCATACGGCGCCAGATATTGCAGAGCAGCGGATTCGGACGCGGTCGCCACCACAACAATGGTGTTAGCCAGCGCGCCGTGTTCTTCCAGTTTACGTACCACGTTAGAAATGGTGGACGCTTTCTGGCCGATAGCGACATAGATACATTTAATGCCGGAATCGCGCTGGTTGATGATGGCGTCGATAGCCAGCGCGGTTTTACCGGTCTGACGGTCACCGATGATCAGTTCACGCTGACCACGACCGATTGGGATCATGGAGTCAACGGCTTTATAGCCGGTCTGCACCGGCTGATCGACAGACTGACGATCGATAACGCCCGGCGCAATCGCTTCAACGGCAGAGAAGCCGTCATTATCAACCGGACCTTTACCGTCGATTGGCGCACCCAGGGTGTTTACCACACGTCCCAGCAGGCCGCGGCCAACCGGAACTTCCAGAATACGACCCGTACATTTAACCTTCATGCCTTCGGCAAGGTCAGCGTATGGACCCATGACTACCGCACCCACGGAGTCGCGCTCCAGGTTCAGTGCGATAGCGTAACGGTTACCCGGCAGGGAGATCATTTCACCCTGCATACAATCGGCCAGGCCGTGAATGCGGATAACACCGTCACTGACAGAAACAATAGTACCTTCGTTGTGAGCTTCGCTCACCACATTGAACTGAGCAATGCGCTGCTTGATCAGTTCGCTGATTTCGGTGGAATTCAGTTGCATGCTCCAGTCCCCTTAAGACTGCAAGACGTCTGCAAGGCGCTCAAGACGGCCGCGTACGCTGCCATCAATGACCATATCACCCGCCCGGATGATAACGCCTGCCATTACAGACTTATCGATTTTGCAATTCAGCTTCACTTTGCGTGACAGACGTTTTTCCATCGCGGCGCTGATTTTCGAAAGCTGCTCTTCACTCAATGCGGTTGCCGACGTAACTTCTACCTCGGAGGTAGCTTCACTGGCGGCACGCAGATGAATAAACTGCTCCAGAACATCCGGGAGCGCGTTCAGACGATTATTTTCAGCCATCACCCGAATCAGGTTCTGACCGTTTTCGTCTAACTGCTCACCGCAGACTGCGATAAACGACTCAGCGAGCGTTTCCGGCGCCAGCGCGCCAGAGAGAAGCTCTGCCATTTGTTCGTTCTTGGTTACCTCGGCGGCAAACGCCAGCATATCCTGCCAGCGCTCTACACTTTGGTGTTCAACGGCAAAGTCAAAAGCTGCTTTGGCGTAGGGGCGAGCTACCGTAACAAATTCAGACATCAGCCCCTCCCTCCTTACAGTTCAGCGACAAGTTTATCCACGATGTCGCTGTTAGCAGCTTCATCCACGGAACGTTCGATGATCTTCTCGGCGCCAGCAACAGCCAGGATAGCAACTTGCTTACGCAGCTCTTCACGGGCGCGTTTACGCTCGGCTTCAATTTCCGCCTGCGCCTGCGCCACGATTTTAGTACGTTCCTGCTCTGCTTCAGTTTTGGCTTCGTCCAGGATCTGAGCGCGGCGTTTGTTTGCCTGCTCGATGATTACCTGAGCTTCCGCTTTCGCTTTTTTCAGCTGGTCGGTCGCGCTGGCCTTTGCAAGGTCAAGATCCTTATGTGCTCGTTCAGCAGAAGCGAGACCGTCAGCAATTTCTTTCTGACGTTTCTCGATGGCTGCCATTAACGGCGGCCATACGTACTTCATGCAAAACCAGACAAAGAGAATAAACGCGATGGCCTGGCCGAGGATTGTTGCGTTAAGATTCACAGCACAATGCCTCTATCTAGTTAACCTTCTGATATTGCTCTTAATTCAAGCAACGCTTACTACGCGACAGCGAACATCACGTACAGACCCAGACCTACAGCGATCATCGGGATAGCATCCACCAGACCCATAACGATAAAGAACTGAGTACGCAGCAGAGGAATCAGATCAGGTTGACGCGCCGCGCCTTCCAGGAATTTACCCCCGAGGATGCCGATACCGATCGCAGCACCGATTGCCGCCAGACCCATCATCACAGCGGCAGCCATGTACAGCAGATCCATATTCAGGTTTTCCATGACAGTCTCCAGTTTGTTTCAGTTAAAACGTAGTAGTGTTGGTAAATTAATGCTCTTCGGACGCCATCGACAGATAGACAATCGTCAGAACCATGAAAATGAAGGCTTGCAGCGTAATAATCAGGATGTGGAAAATGGCCCACGGCACATTCAGAATCCACTGTGACCACCACGGCAACAGACCAGCAATCAGAATGAAAATCAGCTCACCGGCATACATGTTGCCGAACAGTCGCAGACCGAGAGAAACCGGTTTGGACAGCAGACTTACCCCTTCAAGGATTAAGTTGACAGGAATGAACGCCCAGTGATTGAACGGCTGCAGCGTCAACTCTTTAGCGAAGCCGCCGATGCCTTTCATTTTGATGCTGTAGAACAGAATAAGGATGAATACGCCCAGCGCCATCGACAGGGTGATGTTGACGTCAGCAGACGGCACCACGCGCGTTGCTGGCAGACCCAGCCAATGCTCAGCGATATACGGCAGCAGGTCGATAGGCAGTAAGTCCATCAGGTTCATAAGGAATACCCAGACGAAAATCGTCAGGGCCAGCGGCGCAATCAGCTTGCTTTTGCCATGGTACATGTCTTTGACGCTGCCATGCACAAAGCCGACTATCAGCTCAATCGCGGTCTGAAACTTGCCTGGCACGCCGCTGGTCGCTTTTTTAGCAACGCTACGGAACATCACCAGAAACAACAGACCCAGCACCACCGAGAAGAACATGGAGTCAATATTGAGCGTCCAGAAGGTGGCTGGGGGGTTCTGCGGATCCACCAGCGAGAAAGTACGCAGGTCCAGCTGAAGGTTATTCAGATGGTGTCCTATGTATTCCTGCGGCGTCATATTTTCTGAAGCCATGATGCCTTTTACCCTTTGTTGTTAATTACAGCCGGCGCCAGTATCTGAACCACCAGCACCAAAACCCACGTAACGATCAGCGGCAAAAACACCGCCTTTAAAACCGCCAACGCCACCACCAGTAAAACCAGCATCGCTAACACCTTGAAGGCTTCACCGAAGGCGAAAGTCCAGGACACGCGGCCCTTAGCAGGTGTATGCGCCTGGTGACGCCAGGCAAATATCATAAACAACATATTAGGCAGTGCCACTGCCAATCCCCCACATACTGCGGAGATGCCCCAGAAGGGGTCTTTGAGGCAAAACAGCAATCCACTTGCTATTACCGCCAGAAACTGAATGAACAGAAGCTTACGAGCAACGTTTCGACTCACGAGCGACACAGACATCACGTTTTTACTCCTGCTCACTTCGAGGTATGCCGCGTGTCGTATAAAACGTTCTTTAAGACTTAGAGTCAAGCATCAAAAAGCGGTCAAATTATACGGTGCGCACCCGTGATTTCAAACAATAAGTAGCCAAAAGGTGAATAAATGTTTAAATATTTTTCTCTGGCCCGCATTTTTAACTTTTAGCCAAAGTGTGAACGATCGTACAAAACTGCAAATAGCGCGAAAACACTGGCGATAAAGCGTGCACCAGATCACACATTAAACATATTCATGCTTACGCAATTCATTTACGTGTCAATTCATGCCTTTTCATCTTTTTGATATTTAAGCGTAAAACCAGGTACTGTTTTAAAAATACCAGCTTACACCTTAAAAACGCCCCATTGACATTTATAATAAAAATTTAACAAGCAAAAGTGATTTTTCGATTCGATTTTTAGCAGACTGATATTTACAAAGTTGATTACTCTCTGTTTTAACAAAAGAAGCGACGTTGTCATGTTGAAACGAAACCGTAAATCCAGAGTTAAATGCAACAACGCTGAAATGCGTTATACCTGTCGATTTTTAACACAAGCCGCGTCGTTTTTTTTCTATTTTTTTTGATAAAAATTAAACTTTGTTTGACTTAATAATCACCAGATGCCGCTCGCCTTCCAGTTGCGGAACGCGTAATTTTTCAACAGATTCGACGCTAAAATTGTCAGGTAGTGAGGCAATTTCATCCCCTGGCAATTGCCCTTTTAAGGCATAAAAACGCCCTTTCTCTCCCGGCAGATGGTGACACCAGCTCACCATATCATTCAACGATGCGAAAGCGCGGCTGATAACGCCATCAAACGGCGGTTCGGAGGGATAGGCTTCAACGCGGCTTTGAACCGGCGTGATGTTTTCCAGTTTCAGTTCGTGCTGGACCTGACGCAGAAAACGTACCCGCTTGCCCAGGCTGTCGAGTAAGGTGAAATGCGCGTCAGGGAGAACAATAGCCAGCGGGATGCCCGGCAGCCCCGGTCCTGTTCCTACATCGATAAAACGCTGTCCCTGAAGATACGGCGCAACGACTATGCTGTCGAGAATATGGCGTACCAACATTTCGTTGGGATCCCGCACTGACGTCAGGTTGTATGCTTTGTTCCATTTATGCAGCATATCAACGTAGGCGACCAGCAGCGTTTTCTGGTGATCGGTAAGAGAAATACCGGCATCAGCCAGCAGACGAGAGAGTTTGTTGAGCACGGTCATTACCTGTTAATAATCAAATGCCCGATGCGCTTTCGCTTATCGGGCCTACAAATTTGTAGGGCGGGCAAGCGAAGCGCCCCCGCCAAATTAGTGTTATCAAGCGCTACGACGCAGCATACCTTGTTTTTTCAGCCATACCAGCAGAATGGAGATTGCCGCTGGCGTAACGCCGGAGATACGCGATGCCTGACCGATAGACGCCGGTTTATGATCGTTCAGCTTGGCGATAACTTCGTTCGACAGACCGGAAACCTGACGATAATCCAGCGTGGCAGGCAGCAACGTATTCTCGTTACGTAGTTGTTTTTCAATCTCATCCTGCTGGCGAGCGATATAACCTTCGTATTTGACCTGGATTTCCACCTGCTCAGCGGCTTGCTCATCTTCAAGCGCAGGCGCGAATGCGGCAAGCGAAGTGAGCTGCGCGTAGGTCATTTCCGGACGACGCAACAGATCTTCGCCGCTGGCCTCACGGGAGAGAGGCGTGGTCAAATGCGCATTCACTTCATCGGCGGATTCCGCAGACGGCGTTACCCATGTCGATTTCAGCCGCTGACGTTCGCGTTCGATATTTTCCAGCTTCTCGTTGAATCGCGCCCAGCGTTCATCATCCACCAGACCAAGCTCGCGGCCCATTTCGGTCAGACGCAGATCGGCGTTGTCCTCACGCAGCATCAGGCGATATTCGGCGCGGGAGGTAAACATGCGATACGGCTCTTTGGTGCCCAGCGTACAGAGATCGTCCACCAGCACGCCGAGATAAGCCTGAGAACGCGCAGGCGCCCAGCCCTCTTTGTCGGCGGAAAGACGCGCGGCATTCAGACCAGCGAGCAAGCCCTGCGCCGCAGCCTCTTCATAGCCGGTAGTACCGTTGATTTGACCAGCAAAGAACAGGCCGTGAATAAATTTACTTTCCAGAGTCGGTTTCAGATCGCGCGGGTCGAAGAAATCATACTCAATCGCGTAACCAGGGCGAACGATCTTCGCGTTCTCCATGCCCTGCATGGAACGGACAATATGCATCTGCACGTCAAACGGCAGGCTGGTGGAGATACCGTTAGGGTAAATCTCGTTAGAGGTCAGTCCTTCCGGCTCAAGGAAGATCTGATGCTGGTTACGATCGGCAAAACGCATCACTTTGTCTTCGATCGAAGGACAGTAGCGTGGGCCGATCCCTTCGATCACGCCAGCGTACATTGGGCTACGATCGAGGTTATTACGAATCACATCATGGGTTTTCTCATTGGTATGCGTGATGTAACACGGCACCTGTTGCGGATGCTGAGAAGCATTCCCCATAAACGAGAAAACCGGCATCGGGTTATCGCCATGCTGTTGAGCCAACACGCTGAAATCGATAGTACGCGCATCAATACGCGGCGGTGTGCCGGTTTTCAGGCGACTGACGCGTAGCGGAAGCTCACGCAGACGGCGAGATAGCGGGATGGATGGCGGATCGCCAGCACGACCGCCGCTGTAGTTATCCAGACCAATATGAATTTTGCCGTCCAGGAAGGTTCCGACGGTCAGCACCACCGCTTTCGCGCGGAATTTGAGCCCCATTTGGGTCACGGCGCCGACAACGCGATCGTTTTCGACAATCAGATCTTCAACCGCTTGCTGGAAGATCATCAGGTTCGGCTGGTTCTCCAGCGCGGTACGCACCGCCTGGCGATATAAGACTCGATCCGCCTGAGCCCGGGTAGCGCGAACGGCCGGACCTTTGCTGGCGTTTAGTATCCTAAACTGAATACCTGCCTGATCGATCGCTTTCGCCATCAGACCGCCGAGCGCATCCACCTCTTTTACCAGATGTCCCTTTCCAATACCGCCGATCGCCGGGTTGCAGCTCATCTGCCCCAACGTGTCAATATTGTGTGTCAAAAGCAGAGTCTGTTGACCCATACGCGCTGCGGCCATCGCGGCCTCAGTGCCTGCATGACCCCCGCCAATAATAATGACGTCAAAAGGATCCTGATAAAACATGGTAATTGCCTCGCATAACGCGGTGTGAAAATGGATTGAAGCCCGGGCGGTGGATTCTACTCAACTTTAGCCGATGGAGAAAGCCCCGGGATCCGGGCTATTAAAAAGAAGATCTTTTTATTTAGAGATCTGTTCTATTGTGATCTCTTATTAGGATCGCTCCAGGCTGTGGATAACCCGGATCCTGTAATAAAGATCAATGCGTTGGAAAGGATCACTAGCTGTGAATGATCGGTGATCGTGGCCCGTATAAGCTGGGATCAAAACGGGTACTTATACACAACTCAAAAAGTGAACAACGGTTATTCTTTGGATAACTACCGGTTGATCCAAGCTTTCCACCAGATTTATCCACAATGGATCGCACGATCTTTACACTTATTTGAGTAAATTAATCCAGGATCCGAGCCAAATCTCCGCTGGATCTTCCGGAATCTCATGTTCAAGGATGTTGATCTTCAGTGTTTCCCCAACCTGTTTTGCGCCAGCGCCTTTCAGTTCTGCTTCTATTTTCTCAATCGCGCCACAAAACGTGTCGTATTCTCGACTACCAATGCCAATTGCGCCGAAACGTACCGCGGAAAGATCGGGTTTCTGCGTCTGAAGGTCTTCATAGAAAGGGGTCAGGTTGTCCGGAATGTCTCCGGCGCCGTGCGTTGAGCTGATTATCAGCCAGATCCCGGAAGTTGACAGATCCTCTAATAGCGGACCGTGCACCGTTTCGGTTGAAAAACCGGCAGCTTCCAGCTTTTCCGCCAGATGTTCCGCGACGTATTCGGCACCGCCCAGGGTGCTGCCGCTGATAAGAGTAATGTCTGCCATTGATCGCTCGCTCAGGTAAAGAGGCTGCATTGTACTCTGTGAACGAGCTGGGATCTACCTGTGGAAAAATGTGGGATTAAAAAAGCCGATCATGGCTTGATGGTGCGCATGATCGGGTTCTGCAAGACGATCAGTGTCTCAGTGGACTGAATTTCATCAATTGTTTGGATCTTGTTGATAAGTACGTGCTGAAGCGCGTCGATTGATTTGCACATCACTTTTATAAAGATGCTGTAGTGACCGGTGGTGTAATACGCTTCCGTCACTTCATCCAGGCTTTCCAGCCGGGCCAGTGCGGAGGGATAGTCTTTGGCGCTTTTGAGAATGATGCCAATAAAGCAGCCCACATCGTAGCCCAGCTGTTTGGGGCTGACGTCAATCCGTGCGCCAGTAATAATCCCGGCCTGCTTCATTTTCTCGACGCGAACGTGAATGGTTCCAGGGCTAACGCCAAATTGTTTGGCCAGTTCGGCGTAGGCAGTGCGGGCATTTTCCATTAAGGCGTCAAGTATGCCGCGGTCCAGATTGTCGATCTGATAATTTTCCATCGCTTTTTCTTATGCAGATTAATGATTATCTCTATTTTAGCTATTATTTTTAACGAATCAAAACCGAAGTTAGCTTTTTATCTGTTGATTATTGAATAGTGCTCTCGTTTTGTTGCTTAATCATAGGCAACAGGACGCAGGAGTAAAAAAATGAAAACCGCTTACATTGCCAAACAACGTCAAATTAGCTTCGTGAAATCACATTTCTCTCGCCAGCTGGAGGAGCGTCTGGGTCTGATTGAGGTCCAGGCGCCGATCCTGAGTCGCGTAGGGGATGGTACGCAGGATAATTTGTCCGGCTGTGAAAAAGCGGTGCAGGTAAAAGTGAAAGCGTTGCCTGACGCCCAGTTCGAAGTGGTGCATTCACTGGCGAAGTGGAAACGTCAAACCCTGGGGCAACATGACTTCAGCGCGGGCGAAGGGCTGTACACGCACATGAAAGCCCTTCGCCCCGATGAAGACCGACTCTCTCCGCTCCACTCGGTCTATGTGGATCAGTGGGACTGGGAGCGTGTCATGGGCGATGGCGAGCGCCAATTTTCCACCCTGAAAAGCACAGTAGAGGCTATATGGGCAGGAATTAAGGCGACGGAAGCGGAAGTGCATAAACAGTTTGGTCTGGCGCCGTTCCTGCCGGATCAGATCCATTTTGTTCACAGCCAGGAACTGCTGGCGCGTTTCCCGGATCTGGATGCGAAAGGGCGCGAACGCGCGATCGCCAAAGAACTTGGCGCCGTTTTCCTGGTGGGGATCGGCGGTAAACTGAGCGATGGCCACCGCCATGATGTACGCGCGCCGGATTATGATGACTGGAGCTCCGCATCTGAGCTGGGCTACGCCGGTCTGAACGGCGATATCCTGGTGTGGAACCCGGTGCTGGAAGATGCGTTTGAGCTTTCCTCTATGGGTATCCGCGTAGATGCCGATACGCTGATGCGCCAGCTGGCGTTGACCGGTGATGAAGATCGTCTGCAACTGGAGTGGCATCAGGCGCTGCTGCGCGGCGAAATGCCGCAGACCATCGGCGGCGGGATTGGGCAGTCGCGTCTGACGATGTTGCTGCTGCAATTGCCGCATATTGGTCAGGTGCAGTGCGGCGTATGGCCCGCGCAGGTTCGCGAAAGCATTCCTGCTATTTTATAAGCCGTTAGCGCCGCCAGCGTCTCAGCAGGCGGCTTCTCATCCCGGTGTCAAAGCGCCAGATATGATCGAAAATGCGCATGATGCCGGGTTTGCCGTGCGCCGACATCGCCACCGCGTGGAATCGATGCTGGTGAAGACGCTGCAACTCTCCTACTTTGCTCACCACGTCATCCGGCAAGCGCTGGGCGATAAAATCCGAAATGACCACCGCATCGGCATCAAACCATTCCCGTCCCTGCATTCTTTCAATAATGGCGCGAAAACAGCTGGCGATATCTGTGCCGCCGCGAAAACGTTGACTTAAAAAGCGGATGGCCTGCTCGATACCTTCCGGGCCGGAGAGTTCATAACGCACAACGTCAGTGGAAAACAGCATAATAAAGCAGCGGCGGTTATCCGCCAGCGCAACGCGCATCAACGCCAGGCAGAACGCTTTTGCGCACTGCTCGTTAAATCCCCCCATCGAGCCTGAAGTATCGACGCAGACAATAAACGGTCCGCGCGGCTGCTCGTCGACATCCTGGTGTACTACCGGCCGTTCGGTCACTTTCTCACGCCACGCTTCGCCATGCAGGCGATAGGTGAGGAGCTGTTTTTCCACTAACCGGCGGTAAAATTCATATTCCAGCTCGGTTATGCCGAGCGTCGCCAGCTCTGGCGGCAACAGGCGCAGAATATCATCGCCTTGCTGAATACCGTCAACCTGCTCCGGCACCGTAGCGGGTTCGCGTACCAGTGTACGAAAGGTTTCCATCGGCGCGTCTTTTTTCGGTACCGATTTGGCTTCCCGCGAACGTCCCAGTTGTTCCGCCAGTTGCATTAGCTCCGGCTGGGCGGCGAGAAATTCGCCGTATTTTACAATCAGTTGATAATCACCACGTTTAAGCTGGCCTGCGCTCATATCCCACAGGCGGCCTGCGGCATTATCATTTTCCGCCAGCGTCGGTTCCAGTTGCCCGCTCAGCGTCATCCGTTCCTGGACGTCACTCAGCAACTGCTCGCGCTCTTCTTCCAGTAGTTGTTGGTTTAACGTGGTGGCCTGCACGACCAGACTTAACCGCCAGCGTTGCAAAAAAAGCGTGTGTAGCGCAGGGGTAAAGGTACTGTTGCTCTCCGTCAACTGCTTCGCCTGCGCGGCATACGGTGAATGCAGGCGGTGAAGCAACGCCAGTATTTGCGGCAGTTGCACGATGAACTGTGGGGTAGAGAGAAGTTGGCTTTGCTGATAACACATGACCTCTTCCATGAGTTCCGGCGGAACGCGTGCGTCTTTAAGACGGCTGCGTAGCGCTTCCCGCCAGCGCGGGAGATCGGCGGTCACGGCGTTTTTTAAACGCGGAAACTTTTCAAAGAAAATGACCAGCTGTGGGGAAGCCAGTAGCGCGAGGATCATCTCTTCGACCATTCCCTCTTCGCTGACGGCCAGCATGGTATTTAGCGTATCCAGCGTCAGCATTGTTGCGCCTGGCGGATCTGTTCTCCTACATCCTGCAGGCTGGCCTCAATGCGCCCTAACCAGTCGCTGTGAATAAACAGGCAATGTTGCTGCTCGCTGAAGCGGGTATGTTGCTGGCGCCAGTCGTTTTCTAACGTTTCCAGCTGCTGTTTGATCTCCGCAGGCATACTGTCTTCAGCCGCTCCCGGTAACGCCAGACGGGTACCTTGTAGACTGATGTCGCGCACCACCAAATGTTGAGCGTTATCGACTTCCATATTCAGCGTTTGGGCAAAGCCGATCCCGTTCAGTTTGCCGCGGATCTCGCCGCCTTTGGTCAGCCAAAGTTCCAGCGCGCTGCGGTCAAAGGTAATATGGATCACTTCCATATCATGCAGTTTTAGCGGTTTTTGTAGCAATAACGTCAACGTTGACGCACTGGCTTCCGGCGGTAAAGTGTAATGCGGGCGGCGGCTGAACATACCGCCTTCTTTAATGACGGTGAAGGCGGTTTTATCGCTTTGCTGTTGCTGCAACTGGAGGCGGCGCTGGACAATACCGCCGAGGCGAGTCAGCATGGCCTGCTGCTGCCAGGCGTGTCCGGTCATCAATATTTCCAGTTGCTGTTGCATGAGATTCAGACTCTGCGCGTCATACCACAAGCAATCTTTTAGCAGGATAAGGTCAATCGGCGCAACCGCGTCGCGTCCGCTAAAGAAGGCGCTGGCCTGTAACAGGCGGATGGCTTTCTTCCAGCGACGGTCGGAGACATAAGGCGCATTCGGCAAATTATCCAGCTGTTGGCGCAGAGTAAATATCAGCTCAAAGACCGGATCAGGGAGTGAAATCGCGCCGATATCTTTTTGCCACTGTTGATATTCTTCGTCGCTAACCTGTAACGAGGCGGGGACCGGGTTATCGCTCTCATCCTGCTGACTAACCAGCATGGAGCGGAAATTGGCTTTATCCTGAACTTTATCCAGCCACAGGCGAATCAACATTCGGTCGTACAAGGCTTCCAGGCTGCTGTCCGCTTCGGGCAGTTCGTTAGAGGCCGCCACCAGCAGCCGCATCGGAATTTTTTCCTCAAACGCGCCGTTGCGGAAATGGCGTTCGTTAATGGCGGTCAGCAATGTGTTCAGGATAGCGGGCCCGGCTTTCCAGATTTCATCCAGAAAAACGATTTCGGCTTCGGGAAGGTAGCCGGTCGTTAAGCGTTCATAGCGACCTTCATCTTTCAGCGCCTGAATAGAGAGCGGTCCAAAAACCTCTTCCGGCGTGGAAAAGCGTGTCATCAGATATTCAAAAGCGCGGGCGCGCTGGAAAGCAAACTTCAGGCGGCGGGCAATCAGACTCTTGGCGATACCGGGCGGGCCCAACAAAAAGACGCTTTCACCGCTTAACGCCGCCAGTAGGCACAGGCGTATGGCGTGACTACGTTCATACAGCCCCTTCTCAAGGGCGCTGCTCAGACGGGAAATTCTTTCCGCTAATAAATGTGGGTGAGCCATAATAAAGAGGCGTCCTTTCGACAAATGGATCATGCTAATTGCGAGTATAGACGTTTCACCACCGGGGCTATAATCGTCTGATGCGCTGTTTATTTTTCTTTGAGCCAGGTTAATCTGGCTTCATTTAGGGGTACGATTTTATGATTAATCGTGCATACTGTGCGCTTTTTTGTGGGCCAAGGGACTAAGCACACATTTCATATCTATACACTCATTCATTCAAACTACATCAAGGCGGCAAAGGAGTGAATCCCCTGGCACTGACTTAAACGTGTGACTGGGGTAAGCGAATGCAGCCGACAAGGAGGTAGCGTGAAGGGTGACGTGTATAAACGAAAGATGAGTCTATGAGCACTGATAATAAGCAATCGTTGCCTGCGATTACCCTCGCAGCTATTGGGGTTGTCTACGGTGATATTGGTACCAGCCCGCTTTATACGCTTCGTGAATGTTTGTCCGGTCAGTTTGGTTTTGGCGTTGAACGAGATGCCGTGTTTGGTTTTCTGTCGCTGATCTTCTGGCTACTCATCTTTGTGGTTTCCATCAAATATCTCACCTTCGTGATGCGCGCCGATAACGCGGGTGAAGGTGGAATTTTGACGCTGATGTCGCTTGCCGGGCGTAATACCTCGGCGCGCACTACATCCATGTTAGTTATCATGGGACTGATAGGCGGCAGCTTTTTCTATGGCGAAGTGGTCATTACGCCGGCGATTTCGGTGATGTCGGCGATTGAAGGCCTGGAGATTGTCGCGCCGCAGCTGGATACCTGGATTGTCCCGCTCTCCATTATTGTGCTGACTCTGTTGTTTATGATTCAGAAGCACGGTACGGGAATGGTAGGGAAACTCTTTGCGCCGATTATGCTGACCTGGTTTTTAATCCTGGCGGTACTTGGCCTGCGCAGTATTATCGCCAATCCCGAAGTGTTACATGCGCTGAATCCTGTCTGGGCGGTACGTTTTTTCCTTGAATATAAAACCGTATCATTTATTGCGTTGGGCGCGGTGGTGCTGTCGATTACCGGCGTAGAGGCGTTGTACGCCGATATGGGACACTTCGGTAAGTTCCCGATTCGCCTGGCGTGGTTTACCGTGGTACTGCCGTCGTTAGTACTGAACTACTTTGGTCAGGGCGCATTGCTACTAAAGCATCCGGAAGCGATTAAAAATCCCTTCTTCCTGTTGGCGCCGGACTGGGCGTTAATTCCGCTGCTGATTCTGGCCGCGCTGGCGACGGTGATCGCCTCCCAGGCGGTCATTTCCGGCGTCTTTTCGCTGACGCGTCAGGCCGTGCGTCTTGGCTATTTGTCGCCAATGCGCATTATCCATACCTCCGAGATGGAGTCCGGTCAGATCTATATCCCTTTCGTTAACTGGCTGCTTTATTTCGCGGTCGTGGTTGTTATTGTTAGCTTTGAGCACTCCAGCAACCTGGCGGCGGCCTATGGTATCGCCGTGACCGGCACGATGGTGCTGACGTCTATTCTTTCTACGACCGTGGCGCGTAAGAACTGGCACTGGAACAAATATTTTGTCGCGCTGATCCTCATCGCGTTCCTGTGCGTGGATATCCCGCTGTTCTCGGCTAACCTCGACAAATTGTTGTCCGGTGGTTGGCTGCCGCTGAGCCTGGGCCTGATCATGTTCACGATCATGACCACCTGGAAGAGCGAGCGTTTCCGCCTGTTGCGTCGTATGCATGAACACGGTAATTCGCTGGAAGCGATGATTGCTTCACTGGAGAAGTCACCGCCGGTTCGGGTACCGGGTACTGCCGTATACATGTCGCGCGCGCTCAGTGTGATCCCTTTTGCTTTATTGCATAACCTGAAGCACAACAAAGTGTTGCATGAGCGCGTAATCTTACTGACGTTGCGTACGGAAGATGCGCCTTATGTGCATAACGTTCGCCGGGTGCAGATTGAGCAGTTGTCTCCGACATTCTGGCGCGTGGTGGCCAGCTACGGCTGGCGCGAAACGCCAAACGTTGAAGAGGTGTTCCACCGCTGCGGTCTGGAAGGGCTTAGCTGTCGGATGATGGAAACGTCGTTCTTTATGTCGCACGAGTCGTTGATTGTCGGCAAACGCCCGTGGTATTTGCGTCTGCGCGGCAAGCTGTATTTGTTGCTGCAACGTAACGCTCTGCGCGCGCCGGATCAGTTCGAGATCCCGCCTAACCGCGTGATTGAGTTAGGAACGCAGGTCGAGATTTAACCTCCCGTCACCATGCCGGGGGCCGCGTTGGCTTACCCGGCCTGGCCAATCCGTAGATTCCCACAAGATAATCGCCATCGGGCGATTATCTTCACCTGATTTCCGCTAGCGAAACGTTTCGACGGCGATCACAATTCTGTTACGTCATGATGGTTTTATGAACACATCCAGGGTTACACTGCGGCCAGCGAAACGTTTCGCTAGTGGAGCAGAAAAATGAAGAAAGGCACCGTACTCAACTCTGAAATCTCGTCGGTCATTTCCCGTCTGGGGCATACTGATACTCTGGTGGTCTGTGATGCGGGTTTACCTATCCCGAATAGCACCGCGCGTATCGATATGGCACTAACCCAGGGCGTACCTTCTTTTATGCAGGTGGTGGATGTTGTGACCCGGGAAATGCAGGTTGAGGCGGCGATTCTTGCAACGGAAATCAAACAACAGAATCCGCAGCTCCACGAAACGTTGCTCACTCACCTTGAGCAACTGCAGCAACACCAGGGAAACACCATAAAAATTAGTTATACGACACACGAACAATTCAAAAAATTGACTGCAGACAGTCAGGCGGTGATTCGCAGCGGGGAGTGTTCCCCGTATGCGAACGTCATTCTTTGCGCTGGCGTCACTTTCTGAGGCCGCTATGGACGCATTACTGCAACTCAAAGGGATCGATAAAGCGTTCCCCGGCGTGAAGGCTCTCTCCGGCGCCGCGTTAAACGTTTATCCTGGCCGCGTTATGGCGCTGGTGGGGGAAAACGGCGCCGGAAAATCCACCATGATGAAAGTATTAACCGGCATCTATACGCGAGATGCGGGATCGTTGTTATGGCTGGGTAAAGAGACCACCTTTAACGGGCCTAAATCGTCTCAGGAAGCCGGGATCGGCATTATTCATCAGGAACTGAACCTGATCCCGCAGTTGACCATTGCGGAAAATATCTTCCTGGGCCGTGAATTTGTGAATCGCTTTGGCAAAATCGACTGGAAAAAGATGTATGCCGAAGCCGACCAGCTCTTAGCCAAACTCAATCTGCGCTTTAAGAGCGATAAGCTGGTGGGCGAACTCTCTATCGGCGATCAGCAAATGGTGGAAATCGCCAAAGTGCTGAGCTTCGAATCCAAAGTCATCATTATGGATGAACCGACCGATGCGCTGACCGACACTGAAACCGACTCTCTGTTCCGCGTTATCCGCGAATTAAAATCGCAGGGGCGCGGCATTGTCTATATCTCTCACCGTATGAAAGAGATTTTCGAAATTTGCGATGACGTGACGGTCTTCCGCGATGGGCAATTTATCGCCGAGCGTGAAGTGGCCACGTTGACCGAAGATTCTCTTATCGAAATGATGGTGGGACGTAAGCTGGAAGATCAGTACCCGCATCTGGATAACGCGCCGGGTGAGATTCGCCTCAAGGTCGATAATCTGTGCGGACCGGGCGTGAATGATGTCTCTTTTGTGCTGCGAAAAGGCGAGATTCTTGGCATTTCCGGCCTGATGGGCGCCGGTCGCACCGAGCTGATGAAAGTATTGTACGGCGCGATGCCGCGAACCAGCGGTTACGTGACGCTTGATGGACACGAAGTGGTGACGCGTTCTCCGCAGGACGGGCTGGCCAATGGCATCGTTTATATCTCTGAAGACCGTAAGCGCGATGGACTGGTGCTCGGCATGTCAGTTAAAGAGAATATGTCGCTGACGGCGCTGGACTATTTCAGCCGCGCTGGCGGAAGCCTGAAACACAAAGATGAGCAACAGGCGGTGGGGGATTTTATCCGTCTGTTCAACGTCAAGACACCGTCAATGGAACAGGCGATAGGCCTGCTTTCTGGCGGTAATCAGCAAAAAGTGGCGATTGCCCGCGGGTTGATGACGCGCCCGAAAGTGCTCATTCTCGACGAGCCGACCCGCGGCGTGGACGTCGGCGCCAAGAAAGAGATTTACCAGCTTATCAACCAGTTTAAGGCCGACGGCCTGAGCATCATTCTGGTCTCATCTGAGATGCCAGAAGTATTAGGCATGAGCGATCGCATCATCGTCATGCATGAAGGGCATCTCAGCGGTGAATTTACTCGCGAGCAGGCCACCCAGGAAGTGTTAATGGCTGCCGCAGTGGGCAAGCTTAATCGCGTGAATCAGGAGTAAAAAAGATGACAACCCAGGCTGTTTCTGGTCGCCGTTATTTCACTAAAGCGTGGCTTCTTGAGCAGAAGTCGCTCATTGCCCTGCTGGTGCTGATCGCGATTGTTTCGACGTTGAGCCCCAACTTTTTTACCGTTAATAATCTGTTCAATATTCTTCAACAGACCTCCGTCAACGCCATTATGGCGGTAGGGATGACGTTGGTGATTCTGACATCGGGGATCGATCTGTCCGTCGGTTCCCTGCTGGCGCTCACCGGCGCGGTTGCCGCTTCAATCGTCGGCGTTGAAGTGAATGCGCTGGTCGCGGTTGCCGCCGCGCTGGCGCTGGGCGCTGCGATTGGAGCTGTTACTGGCGTTATCGTCGCGAAAGGCCGCGTACAGGCGTTTATCGCTACGCTGGTGATGATGCTGCTACTGCGCGGCGTGACGATGGTTTACACCGACGGTAGTCCGGTCAATACCGGCTTTACCGATAACGCCGATCTGTTTGGCTGGTTCGGTATCGGCCGTCCGCTGGGCGTTCCTACGCCGGTCTGGATCATGGCTATCGTCTTTATCGCCGCCTGGTATATGCTGCATCACACCCGTCTGGGACGCTATATCTACGCGCTGGGCGGTAACGAAGCGGCGACGCGCCTGTCTGGCATTAGCGTGAGCAAAGTGAAAATTATCGTCTATTCACTTTGCGGCCTGACAGCGTCGCTGGCGGGCATCATTGAAGTGGCGCGCCTCTCTTCCGCGCAGCCGACGGCGGGTACCGGCTATGAGCTGGATGCTATTGCCGCCGTGGTGCTGGGCGGCACCAGCCTTGCTGGCGGTAAAGGACGCATTGTTGGGACATTGATCGGCGCATTGATTCTCGGCTTCCTTAATAATGGTTTGAATTTGTTAGGTGTTTCCTCCTATTACCAGATGATCGTCAAAGCGGTGGTGATTTTGCTGGCGGTACTGGTAGACAACAAAAAGCAGTAACAACGACTACAGGACATCTGAAATATGAACATGAAAAAACTGGCTACCCTGGTATCTGCTGTTGCGCTGAGCGCCACCGTGAGCGCGAATGCAATGGCGAAGGACACCATTGCGCTGGTGATCTCTACCCTCAATAATCCCTTCTTCGTGTCGTTAAAAGACGGGGCGCAAAAAGAGGCGGATAAACTGGGTTATAACCTGGTGGTGCTGGACTCCCAGAACAACCCTGCCAAAGAGCTGGCGAACGTGCAGGATTTAACCGTTCGCGGGACCAAAATTCTGCTGATCAACCCGACTGACTCCGATGCGGTGGGTAACGCGGTGAAGATGGCGAACCAGGCGAAGATTCCGGTTATCACGCTTGACCGCCAGGCAACCAAAGGCGATGTCGTCAGCCATATCGCGTCTGATAACGTGCTGGGCGGTAAGATCGCTGGCGACTATATCGCGAAAAAAGCTGGCGAAGGCGCCAAAGTGATTGAGCTGCAAGGCATTGCCGGAACATCTGCGGCGCGTGAGCGTGGCGAAGGTTTCCAGCAGGCGGTAGCCGCCCACAAATTTAATGTCCTGGCCAGCCAGCCTGCCGATTTCGACCGTACTAAGGGTCTGAACGTCATGCAGAACCTGCTGACCGCGCATCCGGATGTTCAGGCTGTCTTCGCCCAGAACGATGAAATGGCGCTGGGCGCACTGCGCGCACTGCAAACTGCCGGTAAAGCAGATGTGATGGTGGTTGGATTTGACGGTACGCCGGATGGCGAAAAGGCTGTAAAAGATGGCAAACTGGCAGCGACTATCGCTCAGTTACCGGATCAAATCGGCGCCAAAGGCGTTGAAGTGGCGGATAAGGTGCTGAAAGGCGAAAAAGTTCAGGCCAAATATCCGGTTGACCTGAAACTGGTCATCAAGCAGTAATAAACGACACGGGTCAACTATGGCCTGATGGCGACAGAAATACGCGAGCCTCCGCTGAGGTGAACGTAAAAAAAGAAAAGCAGGGCACGCGCCACCCTAACCGGTGGCGCACTTTGACGTGGAACCCCGAATATGAAAACCGCAGGTAATCTCATCGTCCTTGGCAGCATTAATGCCGATCATATCCTTAATCTTGAGTCCTTCCCTACCCCGGGTGAAACGGTAACCGGCAGCCATTATCAGGTCGCGTTTGGCGGGAAAGGCGCGAATCAGGCGGTTGCTGCAGGACGTAGCGGGGCGAATATTGCGTTTATCGCCTGCACGGGCGATGACGATATTGGCGACAGTATTCGTAAACAATTAGTCAGCGATCGCATTGATATCGCGCCAGTTAGCGTCATTAAAGGCGAGTCTACCGGGGTGGCGCTGATTTTCGTTAATGGCGAAGGCGAGAACGTCATCGGTATTCATGCCGGAGCGAATGCCGCGTTATCGCCGGCGTTGGTTGATGCGCAACGTGAACGTATCGCGCAGGCGGATGCGTTACTGATGCAGCTGGAATCGCCGCTGGACAGCGTACTGGCGGCGGCGAAAATCGCCCATCAACATCATACTACTGTTGCGCTTAACCCGGCGCCTGCCCGTGAGCTACCGGATGAACTGCTGGCGCTGGTGGACATCATCACGCCAAATGAAACGGAAGCTGAAAAGCTGACGGGCGTGCGTGTGGAAAATGACGACGATGCCGCGAAAGCTGCGCAGGTTTTGCATGATAAAGGCATTCGAACCGTATTAATTACCTTAGGAAGCCGTGGCGTCTGGGCCAGCGTAGACGGCGAGGGCCGCCGCGTTCCTGGATTTAGCGTTGAGGCTGTCGATACCATTGCCGCCGGAGATACGTTTAACGGCGCCTTTATCACCGCGATACTGGAGGAGACGCCGTTGCCGGAAGCGATTCGCTTTGCCCATGCCGCCGCCGCGATTGCCGTAACGCGTAAAGGCGCGCAACCGTCCGTTCCGTGGCGCGAAGAGATAGAAGCGTTTTTACATCAGCAGGGGTAACGCTTGGCTACTATGAAAGATGTTGCCCGCCTGGCGGGAGTCTCTACATCGACGGTCTCTCACGTTATTAACAAAGATCGCTTTGTGAGTGAGACGATAACCGAAAAAGTTGAAGCGGCGATTAAATCACTTAACTATGCGCCTTCCGCGCTGGCGCGAAGCCTCAAGTTAAACCAGACCCGCACGATTGGTATGCTAATTACCGCCAGTACCAACCCTTTTTATTCCGAACTGGTGCGCGGCGTTGAGCGAAGCTGTTTTGAGCGCGGTTATAGTCTGGTGCTGTGCAATACCGAAGGCGACGAGCAACGGATGAACCGTAACCTGGAGACGCTGATGCAAAAACGGGTAGACGGTTTACTGCTGCTGTGTACCGAAACGCATCAGCCTTCTCGGGAAATCATGGAGCGTTATCCGTCTATTCCTACCGTCATGATGGACTGGTCGCCGTTTGATGGTGAGGGCGATAGCGATCTCATTCAGGATAATTCGTTGTTAGGCGGCGATCTTGCGACCCAACACCTTATCGATAAAGGATTTACCCGAATAGCCTGTATTACCGGCCCGCTGGACAAAACGCCAGCGCGTTTACGGCTGGAAGGGTATCGGGCGGCGATGAAACGCGCAGGGCTGGCTATTCCGCAAGGCTATGAGATCACCGGCGATTTTGAATTTGGCGGCGGCTTTGACGCCATGCAGGCGTTACTCGCCCATCAACAGCGACCGCAAGCGGTTTTTACCGGAAACGATGCGATGGCTGTCGGCGCCTATCAGGCGCTATATCAGGCGGGGCTTCGTATTCCGCAGGATATGGCGGTCATTGGCTATGATGATATTGAGCTGGCGCGCTATATGACGCCGCCGCTGACGACTATCCATCAGCCGAAAGATGAATTGGGCGAGCTGGCTATTGATGTGTTGATTCATCGGATGGCGCAGCCCGCCTTGCAACAACAGCGACTTCAGCTTACTCCGGTTTTGACGGTGCGTGGGTCGGTTTAGATTTATGCCGTTCTTTAATCAGATTGTTGCCGTCTTTGGCTCTTAGCAGCATAAACATCAGCGCGGACACGATAGTGATCGCCCCCATCGTGATAAAGGTGTAGTGGAACTGTTCCACGGTACTGGTGCCCGCAAAACCTTCATAAATACGTAACACCGCCGCGCTGATCGCCACGCCTAAACTGATAGACAATTGCTGCGTAACCGCCAGAACGCTGTTGCCGCTGCTGGCGTTATCGTCCGTCAGATCCGCAAGAGTAATTGTATTCATTGCCGTAAATTGAGTGGACATCGCCATTCCAAGAATGAATAGCGGCAGTACGAGCATCCAGATCGGCATGGCGGGAGATTGAAACGAAAACTGGGCAATCATCAGACCGATAAATACCGTAATGCCGACCAGAGTCTTCCGGTATCCCAAACGTCGCAAAACCTGCGTTACGGTCGATTTCGCGATAATAGAACCCAAAGCTGTCGGCGCCATCATGCAGCCGGCGATCAGAGCCGGGTAGCCAAAACCAACCTGTAGCATTAACGGCATCAAAAAAGGTACGCAGCCTGTCCCCAGACGCGTGGCGAGGTTGCCGGCAATACCGACGGAAAATGTGCGTGTCTTAAACAGCGATAGTGATATTAACGGTGTCGGATGACGGCGGGCGTGGCGGATATAGGCCAATAGTAGAACGATACTGCAAAAAATAATGGCGGATGCGATCCATGTCGCCACAATCTTTTCGCCAAACAGTTCCATTCCGCTGGAAAATAAAACCAGACTTAACCCAAAAAGAAAGAAGCCGGTCATGTCAAACTTGCGACGCGGCGTGGTGAAGTTGGGCATATATTTGCGGGCATACAGAATGCCTGCAACACCAATGGGAATATTAATCAGGAAGATCCAGTGCCAGCTTGCCCAGGTCACCAGTACGCCGCCTAATACCGGCCCCAGAATCGGACCTACCAGCCCCGGCATAGTGACAAAGTTAAGAACAGGCAGCAGCTCACTACGCGGATAGGCTCGCAATAACGCAAGCCGCGCCACTGGCATCATCATCGCTCCGCCGACGCCTTGTACGACGCGAAAAATAACCAATTCAGATAGTGAACTGGAGAGCGCGCAGGCCAGCGAGCCTAACGTAAACAGACTTACGGCAACCATAAAGACGCGACGCGTACCGAAGCGGTCAGCCAGCCAGCCGCTTACCGGAATTAACATAGCTACTGTCAGGGTATAACTGATAATAGCGGACTGCATGGCGAGTGGTGAACGGTTAAGGCTATGCGCAATAGCCGGTAAAGCGGTATTCAAAATGGTGGCGTCTAGCGCCTGCATAAAGAAGGCCATCGCCGCGATCCACGGCAGGCCAGCCATACTGCGCGCTTTTTTGCTGGTCATTCAATATCCTGTTAATTATCTGGTCTCTCATTAGGCGCTATTAACAACGCCTGGCAGGCCTGGAAAGCGCGTTCGCCGTCGCCATCAGCGATGGCATCAACAATGGCCTGGTGCAAATCCAGCTTTACCACCTCGTTATAGGTGATTGAGGTAAAGTAAGTGTGATAAACCGAATGAAATAGCGTCGCAAAAGAGATTAGAAAGGGATTGGCGCTCATTTCGTAGATATGCTCGTGCCACGCCATATCCACTTCAATCCATCGTTCACGCTTAAAATGCTTTTTCAGCGCGACCATCTCTTCCATTAAGGCATTAAGCCGCGCTTTCTGCTCCGGTGTGCCAAGAGTCGCCGCCAGCAGGCAGGCTTGCGGCTCCAGGCTAATACGCATCACCAGAAAATGATCTACCACCTGATGAAAATTTTCTTCCGTCATCCACCAGGTCAGCAGCTCTTGATCCAGAAAGTTCCAGTTTCCCTGCGGCATCACCCGCGTACCAATGCGCGGACGGGGTAGCACCATACCTTTAGCCGTCAACGTTTTCACCGCTTCGCGAACTGCCGTTCGACTTACGCCGTACTGCTCGCCCAGTTCTATTTCGCCGGGAAGAATCGTACCAGGGGCGTAGTCACCCTTTAATATCCGCTGCGCCAGCTTTTCAGCCAGAACATAGGATAGATTTTTCTGTGCGGCTAATTGTTGTGCGCTTAAAGGCATGAATGTTCTTCCTTTCTCTTTCGTTTGGTTATTAGTATGCCACCTGGAAGTGTGATTGCAGTTGCAATAACGGCAATTTGCTTATTTTATGGCACGTTAAGCCCGCTGTTGATGAAAAAAGAGACACTCAGAAAATTATTTTAAATTTCCTCTTGTCAGGCAGAAATAACTCCCTATAATGCGCCACCACTGACACGGAAC
>NZ_JAMMKR010000014.1:0-40871 GCF_051703725.1 Salmonella sp. NW645
CTGATAGAAACAGAAGCCACTGGAGCACCTCAAAAACACCATCATACACTAAATCAGTAAGTTGGCAGCATCACCCACATAAGCAACTTGAAGTATGAAGGGTATATGTCTGATGGAAAATCGGCCCTGGTGAGTAGGGTAATGGCGCCGGAGGGGCTCCGGCGCTTTTTACTTAGCCGAGCGCCTGGGCCAGTAGCGTAATGGGGTGTTCGCAGCGTTTGCTTGTAGACATCTCAATTTGCCACTTACAGGTTTCACAATCGGTGACGACAATGTCGGCGCCGCTCTCTTCAATCTGGCGGAACAGCGGCGCGCCGATGGACTGTGATGTCGGATAGTTTTCCTTTTTAAATCCATACGTACCGGCAATGCCGCAGCACTGTGAATCAAGTACCGTCAATTCAAGCCCCGGAATTTGCCGCAATAGTTCAAGCGTGTAAAGCGTCCAGCCCATTTTTTCCATATGACACGGCGTATGGTAGACCACTTTCAGCGGCAAAGGATTAAGCGGCAGCGTTTTCCCGGCATCCAGTTTGCGCCATAGCCAGCGGGTGGCCAACTCGATATGTTCGCGCAGCCCGGCGTTGTCCACGTCCAGCACTTCAGGATATTCATCGCGCAACGCAAACGTACAGGTGGATGACGTGGCGATGACCGGAATACCTTTGACGGCAATCGCCTCGCGTAGCGACTCCACATTGCTGATAGCCTGCTTGCGAGCTTTATCCGTAAAACCGTTAGCGATCAGCGGTACGCCGCAACACTTCTCTTTACTCAGTAACTGTACGCCGGTACCCATTGCGTTCAGCACCTTAATCAGATCTTTTCCGAGCTGCGGATGGTTGTAATTCACAAAACAGCCATGGAAAAAGGCGACCTGATCTTTGTATTTAGCCTGCTGCGCCGCCACGCTACGATACCAGCGGCGGAAGGTGCCGAAAGAGTATTTTGGTAAGGTGCGGCGATGATCGATTTTGAGCGCGTAATCAAGCAACTGGCGCACTGGCTTTAATGCGGTGGCGGTATTGACCACCGGCGCGAACGGCGTTGAAACGCTGCCCATCAGATCGGTATGGCTGAGAATAAAGTTACGCAATGACGGGCGCGTCGTATCGTATTTCGCGCGGGCGCGCTGGATGATATCGCCAATCTTCACGTCCGACGGACAGGCGACCTCACACCGTTTGCAGTTAATGCAATATTTCAGCGCCTCATCATACAGGGCGCCGTCTTTCAGACGCAGGCGTTCGCCATCCGGTCCGGCCTGTTTAGGGCCAGGGTAGCCAGGATTAACGCGGCTGACCGGGCACGCGGTGGTGCACACCGTACATTTAATACAACTTTCAAAACGTGTGTCGCTCATTGCTGTTCTCCTGCACGCTCAGCGATATGGTGCGCGGCCTGGAGGGCGCTGACTGCGCAGACGCCGCCGCCGCATCCCTCAGCTATAGGATCGAATCCCGCCAGCACAGAACCTATTGCATACAGATTTTCTACCGTGTTGCCCGCAAGGGAGGGGCGGAAAGCGTCATCCGTCACGACGCCAAACTGCTGCCAGGGCTGTGGGTCGAAGAAATGTTGTTGATACCATTCGGCGCGGGTGGCCGTTTGCTGTACGTCGAGCCCTAAAATAGGTTCGCGGATCCCTTCGCGCTCGGCAACCAGACCGCTACTAAAGAAGCTACCGCTGGCAAGTACGGCAAAACGCGGGCGCAGTGGGATATCGGCATGGTTGCGGGTCCATATTTCGCTCACGGTACCGCGACGGCAGGTGACTTTCTTCACTTCATCGCCCGGCATCCAGATGCCGCCCTGACGGACAAACTGGCGCTGGAGCTGATTGTGCAGACGAATACCGAGCACCGATGGCGGCAGCGTCGGCAGCAGCGTGAGCGCGCAGGGCAGACGTTCGTTAAGCCAGCGCCACAGCGTATCGTTCGCCAGCCCGAAACAGGCGGGCATGATGATCATGTCGCAGTTTGTCGCTATTGGCGACAGCGCGTCGTACAGCAGCGGCCATTTTTCTTCGTTATCAAGCAGACGCGCAATATTGACCGCGCGAAATTCCGTCGGGTTATCACGCAGTACGTCCAGTTCCGGAAGGTCGATTTCTGCGGTTTCCACGTTGAGAGCGCGTTGACGCAGCGACGCTGCCGCAAGGTGCGCCTGGAAATCCAGTAATCCGCTAACGCCGACGACGCAAATTCGCTGTGCGGATAACGGCCAGACCGGTACTTCCGGCGAGCTAAGCCAGGTTGAACGCAATGTGCCAAGCGGCGTGACACGCTGGTGCGCCTGCTGTACGTCGCCGTATAACTGCGCGCCGCTGGCGTTAAGTAGCGTTTGCGCCTGTTGCGCCAGCGTGAGGACTTTTTGCGTGCCTAAACGCGAATAAGGATGTTCAGGCGCCTGGCGGCGCAGTGCATCAAGCCCGGCGGTAATGTCGGTCACCGGTTGGCCGTCGGGCAGGGTGCTGAGTAGATCCAGCGAGCCGGAGGAAAAATGCAGCGCGCTTTGTCCGCGGGTGACGATGGCGCAGCGTAATCCATGCTGCTGGAGTTGCAGTCCGCACAGCAAACCGGCGAGACCGCCGCCCATAATAACCGTATCAAATTTCATCCTGGTGCTCCTTCTCCAGACCGCATAATCCCTGATAAACCCAGCGCGTGAATTCGCTTTCGCGCAGCGCGTCTCCCCAGGCGACAGGTTGTACGCCTTTCCAGCGCTCATTCAGAAATTCAGAGAGTTGCGTAATAGATTGCGCCGCGGTCGTCACATTAAAACGCTGCAATAGCCCGGCCGCGCGGCAGGCGCACAGCTCGCCCTGGCAAGTGCCCATCCCTACGCGGGTGCGACGACGCAGATCCAGCAGGCTATTCACGGTTAAGTTTTCGACGGCATACTGCACTTCTCCCGCCGTGACGGCCTCGCATTCACAGACCAGGCTACGGTGTTGGCGGCCTTCGCTCAGCCACCCCGGCGTGCGATCGCCATGCCGATAAACCGCCGATCCGCGTAGCGGCGCGGGAAGCGAGATAATGCGTTTCAGCGTATGTTCCGTAGACTCTTTTGAGCCAGGCAACGGCGTATCCGCCGTGATGCAGGGGCGAGTATTGCCCAACTTGCGGCACACGGCGTCGGTCGCCCATTCCGCCATCAGGCGGTAAGTCATTAGCTTCCCGCCGGTAATGGTAATGAAGCCATCAAGCCCGTCGCGTTCGGCGTGGTCGAACAACACAATACCGCGGCTGACGTTACGACCGCTGGGATCGTCATCGCTGGCCACCAGCGGGCGGACGCCGGAATACGCGCGCAGAATACGCGTCTTCGCCATGACAGGGGCCAGTTTTTCCCCTTCACGCAGCAGGATATCGACTTCATCTGCGGTGACGCGGTTGCTGTCTATCTCATTGTAATCAATATGGGTAGAGGTGGTGCCGATCAGTGAAATCGTATCGCCAGGTACCAGAATGTCGGCATCCGATGGTTTCCGGCAGCGGTTAATGACATGCTGGTTGATCCGATGGTCCATGATCAACAGCGAGCCTTTAGCCGGGAACATGCGAATACTCAGGTCGGCGTATTCGGCGATCCGTTGCCCCCAGATACCTGCCGCATTGACCACCACCGGCGCGTGAAGCGTCTGGGTTTCGCCAGTGAGATGGTTGCGCACATGGACGCCGCAGACCGTTGCGCCTTCACGAATGAGCCCGGTCACTTCATGCGCCGTTAACACGATTGCGCCATGTTCTCTGGCATCCAGCATATTGGCGGCGGTAAGGCGGAAAGGGTCCACGGTGCCATCCGGCACTTTTACCGCACCGATGAGCGCAGGGTTAACGGAAGGTTCGATGATGCGAGCCTGCTGCGGATCGATGGCTTCAGCGCGAATGCCTGCCGCTTCACAGGCGCGAATAAAGGTGGCCTGAAACGCAAGATCATCTTCCGGTAACGTAATAAACAGACCATCCGTCGGTTCGACGCAATGGCGGGCGATCCGTTTTAAAATCTGGTTTTCACTAATGCACTCGCGCGCGGATTCCGCGTCGGTAACCGCATAACGAGCGCCGCTGTGCAGCAGTCCGTGGTTACGCCCGGTCGCGCCGGTCGCTATATCATGCCGCTCCACCAGAATGACACGTAAACCGCGCAGCGCGCAGTCGCGGGCGATCCCTGCGCCTGTTGCTCCACCGCCAATGATAATCACGTCACTTGCTTGCGAGTCGCGAGTTTTCATTGTTTTTCCTCACAGTTCGTTTTTTATCATTTAGCCATACAAATCATATGGAATGTTTGATTTCGCGCATAATCGCTCATTATTCGAAAATGAAACGTGATTTCGTGCGCCTTTCTGAACATTAGTCATAAAACTGTAACAATATGTGCTGTAATTCACATTAACGTGACGTATCTTTACTTAACATCGCGGCCACACTGGGAGCAGCGGGGTTGTTTGAACAAACTGCGGTGTTTACCTCTAAATAAAATACGGGCCACGGAGGCTACAATATGTTGAGTATTTTTAAACCAGCGCCGCATAAAGCGCGCTTGCCAGCGGCGGAGATTGATCCGACCTATCGCCGATTACGCTGGCAGATTTTCCTGGGGATATTCTTTGGCTATGCCGCGTATTATCTGGTGCGCAAGAACTTTGCCCTCGCGATGCCCTACCTGGTAGAACAGGGTTTTTCACGCGGCGATCTGGGCTTTGCGCTGTCCGGGATTTCCATCGCTTATGGTTTTTCGAAATTTATAATGGGTTCGGTGTCCGATCGCTCGAATCCGCGCGTTTTCCTGCCGGCAGGGTTGATTCTGGCCGCAGCAGTCATGTTGTTTATGGGCTTTGTACCGTGGGCGACATCCAGCATCGCCGTGATGTTTGTACTGTTGTTCCTTTGCGGCTGGTTCCAGGGGATGGGGTGGCCGCCGTGCGGACGTACGATGGTTCACTGGTGGTCGCAGAAAGAACGCGGCGGCATTGTGTCGGTCTGGAACTGTGCGCATAACGTCGGCGGCGGGATCCCGCCACTGCTGTTCCTGCTGGGGATGGCGTGGTTTAACGACTGGAAAGCGGCGCTCTATATGCCAGCCTTTGGCGCGATTGTGGTGGCGCTGTTCGCTTTCGCAATGATGCGCGATACGCCGCAATCCTGCGGTCTGCCGCCTATCGAAGAGTATAAAAACGACTATCCGGATGACTACAACGAAAAAGCGGAAGAAGAGCTGACTGCGAAGCAAATCTTCATGCAGTACGTACTGCCGAACAAATTACTGTGGTATATCGCTATCGCCAACGTGTTCGTCTACCTGCTGCGTTACGGTATCCTCGACTGGTCGCCGACCTACCTGAAAGAAGTGAAGCATTTCGCACTGGATAAATCCTCCTGGGCATATTTCCTGTATGAATACGCGGGTATTCCGGGCACGCTGCTGTGTGGCTGGATGTCGGATAAAGTCTTCCGCGGCAACCGCGGTGCGACGGGCGTGTTCTTTATGACCCTGGTGACTATCGCGACCATCGTTTACTGGATGAACCCGGCAGGAAACCCGAACGTTGATATGGCTTGTATGATTATCATCGGCTTCCTGATCTACGGCCCGGTAATGTTGATCGGTCTGCACGCGCTGGAACTGGCGCCGAAAAAAGCGGCGGGTACGGCGGCGGGCTTCACCGGTCTGTTTGGTTACCTGGGCGGTTCTGTCGCTGCAAGCGCCATTGTGGGTTATACCGTTGACTTCTTCGGTTGGGATGGCGGCTTTATGGTGATGATTGGCGGCAGCATTCTGGCGGTAATCCTGCTGGTGGTCGTGATGATTGGCGAAAAACGCCATCATGATGAGCTGCAGTTAAAACGCAACGGAGGCTAATAACATGAAAACCACACTGAAAAACCTTAGCGTGGCGTTGATGTTGGCAGGAATGGCCATCGGAAGCTGTGCCGTGGCGGCTGAAAAAGTCGTTATCGCCCACCGTGGTGCCAGCGGTTATCTGCCGGAGCATACGCTACCGGCGAAAGCGATGGCGTATGCGCAAGGGGCAGATTATCTGGAACAAGATTTAGTGATGACAAAGGACGACCATCTGGTCGTCCTCCATGACCACTACCTTGATCGGGTGACTGACGTCGCTGACCGTTTTCCGAACCGGGCGCGTAAAGATGGGCGCTATTACGCTATCGATTTTACGCTGGATGAAATTAAATCCCTGAAGTTTACCGAAGGGTTTGATATTGAAAACGGCAAAAAAGTACAAACTTATCCGGGCCGTTTCCCGATGGGAAAATCTGATTTCCGCATTCATACCTTTGAAGAGGAAATTGAATTCGTTCAGGGATTAAATCACTCTACCGGTAAAAATATCGGTATTTATCCGGAAATTAAAGCGCCGTGGTTCCATCATCAGGAAGGGAAAGATATTGCCGCGAAAACGCTGGAAGTGCTGAAGAAGTATGGTTACACCGGCAAGCAGGACAATGTCTATTTGCAGTGTTTTGATGTCGCTGAACTGAAACGTATTAAGAATGAACTGGAACCCAAAATGGGGATGGATCTCAATCTGGTTCAGCTTATTGCGTATACCGACTGGAATGAAACACAGCAGAAACAGCCGGACGGTCGTTGGGTAAATTACAACTACGACTGGATGTTTAAGCCGGGCGCTATGAAGCAGGTGGCGGAATATGCGGACGGTATTGGTCCGGATTACCATATGCTGGTCGCGGAAGGCTCAACGAAAGGGAATATCAAGCTGACTGGAATGGTGCAAGACGCGCATCAGAATAAGATGGTAGTGCATCCTTACACTGTGCGTGCCGATCAATTGCCGGACTATGCCACAGACGTTAATCAGTTGTACGACATCCTGTATAACAAGGCGGGCGTCGACGGGCTGTTCACTGACTTCCCGGATAAGGCGGTCATGTTCCTGCAAAAAAATGACTAAAGGTTTGCCATAGTAGAAGTGACGCGCCGGATGAGGGCATAAACGCCTCATCCGGCCTGGCGCAACGTTTGCCAGCGTAAGTCTGGTAAACGCAATGCCATCGGGCGGTGTTGTTTTATAGCAACCTCTCATCGGTCAGTGTTTCCATACATTTTTGTAATAAAAATAGCGGGCTTCCTTCTACTGGCGGTTCTTTTGCTAACAGGGAAATTTGTCGATAAAAGGTGGGTTCCAGCGCCACGGAACATAATTTTCCTGTCGTGGCTTTTAAGGTTAATTCTGGCAATAAGGCGATACCTAATCCCTGGCGAATAAAATTCAGCGCAGTATCGGGATGGTTAAATTCATATTTAAATATCGGCTCAATACCCTTTTCTTTAAACAACGCCATAATGCTTAATTCATAACGACCTTTACTGACAATAAGGGGTTCGTCCATCAGTTCTTCAACCGTTACTGTACTATTGGCCGCCAGGGGATGATTTTCAGGCACCACTACGGTGAATTTATCCCGGTAAATGGGGACGCAATACATACCGTTGACCGGAAAAGGAACGAAACCGGCATCAATACTTCTGTCCTGCAGCGAATCAATAATAGCCGTACTGTTCTCTTCATAGGGGATAATTTTTACATTTGGATGATGGCTTTCAAAATAGCGAATGACGCCGGGTAAAATGCAGGCGCAGGCGCTGGGAAAACAGCCAATCCGTAGCGTACGGGCCGGGTTCTTTTTTTCTTGTTCGGCAATCTCTTTTACCGCGTTGACGTCGCGCTGGATCGCGCGTAAGTGCCTGACGATGCGGCTACCGGCGGCGGTAAGCTCAATCTCTTTACGACGCTCACGAATCAATATGTCAACGCCGAGCTCCTCCTCAAGCGCGGAGATGGCCTGGCTGACGGCGGATTGTGTCATGTATAGCCGTTTGCTGGCTTCGGTAAATCCGCCGTACTCCAGTACGGCAAGCAGGGCGTGGATTTGGGTTAGTGTCATTAGTAAAACCTAATTAATATAATTAAAACGATTAATTTTTCTAATAGAGTGCACTTGTTTATACTGCGATTCTATCGAATACATCACATTTTGACGCACCTGATAGGTGTTCAGTTGAGCTGAGCGTTGCCTGCGTGCGCCATCTGAGCGGGTCGTTAAGAATGAAAGAAAAATTATGGACGAAGGATTTTTGGGCAATCACCATAGTCAGTTTTATTATCTTTTTTGTTTTTTATGTACTGCTAACTTTATTACCCATTTATATCGCTGACCGCCTGCATGCTTCTGCAGATAAGGCCGGGCTGTTAGTGACATGTTTCCTGGCCGCGGCAATTGTTATTCGGCCGTTTGCCGGACAGTGGGTGGGAAAATATTCGAATAAAAAGATTCTGGTGCTCTCTTCTCTGGCTTTTTTGGTGATTACCGCGCTGTATCCGGTTTGCCATTCTATCGAGTCGCTGCTCTTTATCCGCGTACTTCATGGGATTACGTTTGGTGTTATTACCACGGTAAAAGGAACTATTTCAGCGCGGTTAATTCCGGCCTCCCGACGTGGAGAGGGCATCAGCTTTTTCTCTTTAGCGATGGGCCTGGCGATGGTCGTCGGACCGTGGATCGGTTTGAATATGGCCCGCTGGAACGCGTTCACTGCCGCATTCTGGCTTTGTTCCGCTGTAGCGGCGTTAGGGATTGTACTTTCCCTGATTGTGACGGTCCCTCCGGTAATTCGTCATGCCGATGGTTCGAAGCCGAATCTGGGTTTTGCCGCGATGTTTGACCGCGCCGCCTTGCCTTTTGCGCTGGTCACCTTTTTTATGACTTTCTCCTATGCCGGCGTATCGGCTTTCCTGGCGCTGTATGCGCGTGAGCTGGATTTAATGGCGGCGGCCAGTAATTTCCTGCTGTGCTACGCGATTTTCCTGATGATATGCCGTACCTTCACCGGGAATATTTGTGATAAAAAAGGGCCGAAATATGTTGTTTTCCCATGTCTGTTGGCTTTTACCATCGGTCTGGTGGCGCTGGGCTACACCAATGGCAGCATCATGATGATTATTTCCGGCGGTCTAATCGGTATCGGCTACGGTTCGGTCACGCCGGTTTTCCAGACGCAAATTATCAGCTCGGTTGAACCGCATAAAATCGGCGTGGCGAATTCACTGTTCTTTAACGCGATGGATGCCGGAATGGCGATTGGCGCCTTTATCATGGGAATGATGGTTGAGTCGGTTGGCTATCGTATGATTTATGTCGCTGGCGCGGTGCTGGTGGTACTCGCTGGCGCACTGTATGCCGTGCAGATGAAAAAACGTGGCGTGATGCCTTTGGTTTCCACCAGCGAGTTGCACTGAGTTACATCTCGATTTCGATATCGCCTTTTGCCCTGCAGCAGCAGGGCAAAATCTCTCCCGGCTGGATAAACGCTAAAGGTTCCGTAATCCAGTCAACCTGACCGGCAACCAGCCGGGTACGACAGGAGCCGCAATAACCTTCGCGGCACTGATACTCCACCTCAACGTTATGCGATTCCAGCGCGGCTAGCAGAGAAGGGTGTTCATCCTGGCACAGCAGTTGTGTGCCAGTGATACGCAGCGTGACGCGTCCCATCAGAGCTGGAAATTACTCAGATCGTCGGTATCGACTTCCGAATCGATTTGTCCGACCAGATAAGAGCTAACTTCCACTTCCTGTGGCGCGACCTGAACGTTATCGGACACCAGCCAGGTATTGATCCACGGGATTGGGTTGGAGCGGGTCTGGAACGGCAGATCCAGCCCTACCGCCTGCATACGAATATTAGTAATATATTCAACGTATTGACACAGGATATCTTTATTCAGGCCGATCATCGAACCGTCGCGGAACAGATAGTCCGCCCACTCTTTTTCCTGCTGCGCCGCCTGCACGAACAGGTCATAACATTCCTGTTTACACTCTTCGGCGATTTCCGCCATCTCCGGGTCGTCCACGCCGCTACGCAACAGGTTCAGCATATGTTGCGTGCCGGTCAGATGCAGAGCTTCGTCACGGGCGATCAGACGGATAATTTTGGCGTTGCCTTCCATCAGTTCACGCTCGGCAAATGCGAAAGAGCAGGCGAAGCTGACGTAGAAGCGGATGGCTTCCAGCGCGTTCACGCTCATCAGGCACAGATACAGTTTTTTCTTCAGCTCACGCAGATTCACGACAACCGTTTTGCCATTAACGGTATGGGTGCCTTCACCGAGCAGATGCCAGTAACTGGTCATCTCAATAAGTTCGTCGTAGTAGGCGGAGATCCCTTCGGCGCGCTTCTGAATTTGCTCATTGGTCACGATATCGTCAAACACGACCGCCGGATCGTTGACGATGTTACGAATAATATGGGTGTAGGATCGTGAGTGAATCGTCTCAGAAAACGCCCAGGTCTCTACCCACGTCTCCAGCTCCGGGATGGAAATGAGCGGCAGCAGGGCGACGTTCGGGCTACGTCCCTGAATGGAATCCAGCAGCGTCTGGTATTTGAGGTTGCTGATGAAGATATGTTTTTCGTGCTCCGGCAACGCCTGATAATCGATACGATCGCGGGAGACGTCGACCTCTTCCGGACGCCAGAAGAAAGAGAGCTGTTTTTCGATCAGTTTTTCGAAGATGTCATATTTCTGCTGGTCATAGCGTGCAACGTTGACCGGCTGGCCAAAGAACATGGGTTCCTTGAGCTGATCGTTTTTCGTCTGTGAAAAAGTGGTGTATGCCATTGAAGTGAATCCTTTATGGGATGAGCGCCGGATGGCGGCGCAAGCGCCTTATCCGGCCTACAAACCGTACAATCGTAGGCCGGGTAAGCATAGCGCTACCCGGCACTATTCATCAGATCTTACAAGCGCCGCTTTCGCAGCCATCGTCCTGAATAGAAGGCGCCAAATCGTCCTGCGCATCTTCTGCGCCGTCGCGGGTATTTTGATAGTACAGAGTTTTCACGCCAAACTTATACGCGGTGAGCAAATCTTTCAGCAGTTGCTGCATCGGCACTTTTCCTGACGGGAAACGTGACGGATCGTAGTTGGTATTGGCGGAAATCGACTGATCGATAAACTTCTGCATGATACCCACCAGTTGCAGATAACCGTCGTTGTTCGGCATCTCCCACAACAGTTCGTAAGCGTCTTTCAGATGCTCATAATCCGGCACGACCTGACGCAAAATACCGTCTTTCGAGGCCTTGATGCTGACGTAGCCGCGCGGTGGTTCGATACCGTTAGTGGCGTTGGAGATCTGGGAGGACGTTTCCGACGGCATTAGCGCCGATAGCGTGGAGTTACGCAGACCGTGGGTTTTGATCGATTCACGCAGCTGTTCCCAGTCGTAGTGCAGCGGTTCGTTGACGATCGCATCCAGATCTTTTTTGTAGGTGTCGATCGGCAGAATGCCTTTTGCATAGGTGGTTTCGTTGAACCATGGGCAGGCACCTTGCTCTTTCGCCAGTTCGTTGGACGCTTTAAGCAGATAGTATTGAATGGCTTCGAAGGTTTTATGCGTCAGATTATTGGCGCTGCCGTCGGAATAACGTTTACCGTTTTTCGCCAGCCAGTAGGCGAAGTTAATCACGCCAATGCCCAGCGTACGACGGCCCATTGCGCCGCGTTTGGCAGCCGGAATCGGGTAATCCTGATAATCGAGCAGAGCATCCAAAGCGCGTACTGCCAGAATAGCCAGTTCTTCCAGCTCGTCCAGAGTTTTAATGGCACCCAGGTTGAATGCAGACAGCGTACACAACGCAATTTCGCCGTTTTCATCGTTGACATCGTGCAGCGGTTTGGTCGGCAGGGCAATCTCCAGACACAGGTTAGACTGGCGTACCGGGGCGACAACCGGATCGAACGGACTGTGAGTATTGCAGTGGTCAACGTTCTGGATATAGATACGACCGGTAGAGGCGCGTTCCTGCATCATCAGCGAGAACAGTTCGACCGCTTTCACACGCTGTTTGCGGATGCTGTCGTCGTTTTCATATTTCACGTACAGGCGTTCGAATTCGTCCTGGTCGGCGAAGAACGCATCGTATAGTCCGGGTACATCAGACGGACTGAACAGCGTAATGTCGCCGCCCTTCAGCAGGCGGGTGTACATCAGTTTGTTGATCTGTACGCCGTAATCCATGTGACGTACGCGGTTGCCTTCCACGCCACGGTTGTTTTTCAGCACCAGCAGGCTTTCCACTTCCAGGTGCCACATCGGATAGAACAGTGTCGCCGCGCCGCCGCGCACGCCGCCCTGCGAACAGGATTTCACCGCCGTCTGGAAGTGCTTGTAGAACGGAATACAGCCGGTGTGGAAGGCTTCGCCGCCGCGAATCGGGCTGCCCAGCGCACGAATGCGTCCCGCGTTGATACCGATACCGGCGCGCTGAGAAACGTATTTCACGATAGCGCTGGAGGTGGCGTTGATGGAATCCAGACTGTCGCCACACTCGATCAGTACGCAGGAGCTGAACTGACGGGTTGGGGTACGCACGCCGGACATAATTGGCGTCGGCAGCGAGATTTTGAACGTAGAGACCGCATCGTAAAAACGTTTTACATAGTCAAGACGCGTTTCACGCGGATAGTTCGAGAACAGGCAGGCCGCTACCAGAATGTAGAGGAACTGCGCGCTTTCATAGATTTCGCCGGTCACGCGGTTTTGCACCAGATATTTCCCTTCCAGCTGCTTAACGGCAGCGTAGGAGAAGGTCATATCGCGATCGTGAACGATAAACGAATCCATCTGCTTGAACTCTTCTTCCGTGTAGTCTTCCAGCAGATGATTGTCGTATTTGCCAAGCTCAACCATTTTTACCACATGGTGGTAAAGTGCGGGCGGCTCAAACTGGCCGAAGGCTTTCTTACGCAGGTGGAAAATCGCCAGACGTGCAGCCAGGTATTGATAATCCGGCGCATCGCGAGAGATCAGGTCTGCGGCAGCCTTAATGATAGTTTCATGGATATCGGAGGTCTTAATCCCATCATAAAACTGAATATGCGAGCGTAGCTCGACCTGAGAAACCGATACGTTATTCAGTCCTTCTGCCGCCCAATCAAGCACGCGATGAATTTTGTCGAGATTGATGCGCTCAGTACGGCCGTCACGCTTTGTCACCAGCAGACTCTGATTCATGTGGTTTTCTACCTGTTTACCTGTCCGTGAAAGAAAAAATATCCCCCCGCTTATCCACAACGCCACGTTGTGACTAACTCTGTGGATAAATACTATATATAGGGGGTAATCGATAAGTGAAACGCTATATGGTGAGTATTCTAGTAGGGATTCTTTTGAGTACAAGAGTTGATTTTGGCGTTAAATTGCGGTTGTAAAAGAGTAAGAATCGCTAAATGCGCGTCTGATAAGGCCTGGAGAGGATGTCAACAATTCATAAAAAAAAATCAAAATTTGATCGAATGCTGATTTCTTCATCGAAGAGAAAGGTTGCGCCCGATGATCTAACGCAACCCTTATAGGAAAATTCTTTGATGTCAGGCTTTTTTAGCGCGGGTATGCAACATGTAGTTAACGTCTACTCCGGGACCGAGTTTGAAAGTATTGGTTATCGGGTTGTAGTGCAGCCCGGTGATATGTTGCTCTTTCAGGACGGTTTCATCTACCCAGCTTAACAGTTCAGCAGGCTTAATGAATTTCTTCACGTCGTGCGTGCCTTTTGGCACCATGCGCAGAATATACTCAGCGCCGACGACCGCCATCAGCCAGGATTTCCCATTGCGGTTCAACGTTGAGAAGAACACCTCACCGCCGGGTTTAACCAGTTGGGCGCAGGCGTGGACGACCGATTGCGGATCGGGAACGTGCTCCAGCATTTCCATACAGGTGACGACGTCGTATTGCTGGGCGTGTTTTGCCGCATGTTCCTCAACCGTCTCCTGCACGTACTCTACCTCGATGCCGCTTTCCAGCGCATGCAGTTTGGCGACCTGCAAAGGCTCAAAGCCCATATCCAGCCCGGTGACGGTTGCGCCTTCGCGTGCCATACTTTCCGCCAGAATGCCGCCGCCACAGCCGACGTCGAGTACCTTTTTGCCAAACAGGCCGCCTGAGCGCTCAGTAATGTAGCCAAGGCGTAGGGGGTTGATGCGATGCAATGGCTTGAATTCGCCCTCCAGATCCCACCAGCGCGACGCGACGGCTTCGAATTTGGCGATTTCATTATGGTCAACGTTGTGAGCTACCGACGGTTTTTCAGTGTTCATGAGTACATGAGATTCCGCTATTGATCTATCGGGGCAGTATAGCAGGTGCAAAGTCGCTGCGTTATATCTACTGCCGTCTTTATTACGCTTTCAGCGCAAGAAGTTTTCTTGCACGTTCTGTAAAACCGCTACCGATGTGGTGCGTGATAAAATTACAGACGCCCTCGACGTTGTTGTTTTTTAACATATCCAAAATAGTGGCATGTCCCCGGTTAGAGCTGGTGATATATTCAGCGGTAAAATCCAGTCTGTAGCGAATTGCCAATAAACGTGCTGAGATCAACAGGTGTGCTTGCGAAATGTATTTATTATCGGCATATTTCACAAAAACATAATGAAAATCATGATCCAGTTTGAGGTAAGCTTGCGTATCTCGCTCTGCATTAATTTTTGCTGACTTCGATAAAATATTGCTTAATTCGACTATGACATTGTTAGCATTTTTCTCCATCGCTTCACGAATTGCGCCCTGTTCAAGGATAACTCTCATTTTGATGAGATCATTGATATCCTCGTCGGTGACAGAAAAAACAAATGTCCCACTGCGGGGAATGATGTTGACCAGGTTTTCATTATAGCTCAGCCAAATAAAAGCTTCACGAATTGGTGTTTTACTTACCATCAGAATATTTGATAGTTCATTTTCACTGATCGCTTGCCCAAGATCGAAATCGCCATGGATAATCATCTCCCTTATTTTCTCTTTAATCACCTGGGTGATGGATTTGGGTATTTCAATTGATATGTGACTAAAGTCACGCTTTAATCTATTTTTCATTTTCTTCTCCTCCATGGTTAAACCCGGCTCCATTGTAATTAATTTATTCAAAATTAACGGATCTAATATATCAGATATAAGAAAATTTACATACTTTATTGTTGTTATTGTATATTTCATTAAGTTTGCTTGCTGATATATCAGATATGACACATTAGCTTTTGAATTGTATTGTTTTTTACGTAACATCGATTCCGGTCAATACCCTTATTCATTGAATCATAAAAGGTGATGCAAAATGAGTAGTCCACAAGAAAATTTATACGATGCAATTCGTATTGTAAAAAGGAAAATCATTCCTTTGGCCTTTATTCTTTACTTTTTTAACTATATGGATCGTGTCAATATTGGGTTTGCTGCATTACGTATGAATGAATCTCTCGGTATTACGCCTGAGGATTTCGCTAATATTTCTTCTATATTCTTCATATCATATTTAATCTTTCAAATTCCGAGTAGCATTGGCTTGCAAAAGCTTGGCGCAAGAAAATGGATTAGTTCCATTATTATCGGCTGGGGAGCGGTAACTGGGCTGATTTTTTTTGCTAAAGATACTCAACATATTTTGCTGGCTCGCATTTTTTTGGGGGTATTTGAAGCTGGCTTTTTTCCGGGCATGGTTTATTATCTTGCATGCTGGTTCCCGGCTCGTGAACGCGGAAAAGTCAATAGTTTCTTCATGTTATCTATTGCTGTAGCATCGGTATTGGCTGCACCGATGTCTGGTTGGATCATCGAGCATTTGAATACCCCGGATTATGAAGGCTGGCGCTGGCTTTTTGCTATTGAAGGTATCCCTACCGTATTCCTTGGCATCCTGACATTTTATTTACTGCCTGACAGTCCAGAAAAGGCTAAATGGCTTACGCCACAGCAGATATCGGCCTTAGTTAATAAATTACGCACTGACAATGAAACCGCAGCTGCATTAAATAAAAATACCAACTCATCCTTTCTTTCAGTAATCAAAAATCCAGTTTTGCTTCAGCTTTCTTTCGCCTACATGTTGATTCAGGCGGCTGCTCTGGCGGCAAACTACTGGTTGCCGGGGTTGGTGAAGGGATTTTCAGCTGATTTTACGGATACTGACGTTGGTTTAATCATGAGTATTCCGTTTATTTTCGCTATGTTCAGCATGCCCTGGTGGGGCTGGCATTCCGATAAAAAGAATGAACGAAAATGGCATGCTGCATTACCCATGTTTCTGGCGGGCTGTGGTTTTCTGATGATTGCTCTTGTCCCCTCAATGTCGTTGAGAATGCTGGGGCTAACGTTTTATGGTGTTGGGATCCTCAGCTATTACGGACCTTACTGGGCGCTGCCTTCTGCATTATTGTCGCCGTCAGGGTTGGCTATCAGCATTGCGTTTATTAACTCATGTTCAAGTCTTGGCGGATTCCTGATTAATAAATCACTGGGATTCGTTTCTACTCATTATGGTGCGACAGGAATATTTATTGTAGAGGCAATACTTTGCTTCGCTGCGGTAGCCGTTCTGGCGTTAATGAAAATTGATGTGAAAAAAGAAAAAAACCAACAAATAAATGTTGTATTACGAACCTGATAAATGGAGAAATTATGAAAATTACGTCTATTGAAGTTTTTGACTGTGAATTAAAAAAAAGAGATCAAACGATGTCCTCCTATAATCCAGTACTTATTCGGGTGAATACCGACTCAGGATTAAGTGGTATTGGCGAAGTAGGACTGGCCTATGGCGCAGGCGCTAAAGCTGGCGTAGGGATCATCAGAGATCTGGCGCCATTGATTGTGGGTGAAGATCCATTAAATATCGAAAAAATTTGGGAGTTCTTTTTCAGAAAGACTTTTTGGGGGATGGGGGGCGGGAACGTTTTTTATGCCGGAATGAGCGCTATTGATATTGCTCTTTGGGATATCAAAGGTAAATATTTAGGTGTACCTGTTTATCAGCTCCTTGGTGGGAAAACCAATGAAAAATTAAGAACCTATGCTAGTCAGTTACAATTTGGTTGGGGGGATAAACGCCAGATATTAGTGACACCTGATGAATATGCTGAGGCGGCGCGTGCGGCTCTTGACGATGGATATGATGCGATTAAAGTGGATCCACTCGAAATCGATCGTAATGGCGATGACTGTGTTTTTCAGAATAAAAATCGTAACTATTCAGGATTGTTACTGGCCGATCAATTAAAAATGGGGGAAGCGCGAATTGCCGCTATGCGTGAAGCAATGGGGGATGATGCTGATATTATCGTGGAAATCCATTCTCTTCTCGGTACCAACTCAGCTATTCAATTTGCGAAGGCGATAGAAAAGTATCGTATCTTTCTTTATGAAGAACCGATTCATCCATTAAATTCTGATAATATGCAGAAAGTTTCCCGTTCAACAACGATTCCAATCGCCACTGGCGAGCGTTCCTACACAAGATGGGGATACAGGGAATTACTGGAGAAGCAGTCTATTGCCGTAGCTCAACCTGATTTGTGTCTCTGCGGCGGAATTACCGAAGGAAAGAAAATCTGTGACTATGCTAATATTTATGACACCACTGTACAGGTGCATGTTTGCGGCGGTCCTGTTTCCACGGTAGCCGCGCTGCATATGGAAACAGCAATTCCCAACTTTATTATTCATGAGCATCATACTAATGCGATGAAAGCATCTATTCGGGAACTTTGTACCCACGATTATCAGCCGGAAAATGGCTATTATGTCGCGCCGGAACAGCCCGGATTGGGTCAGGAATTAAACGATGAGGTAGTGAAAGAATATCTGGCCTATGTGATTAAATAGCATCTGGTGATACTGATTATTGTTTATGCCTCCCGGCATATTCCCTAAATAATTCGAGTTGCAGGATAAAATGGTTAACCGTCTTGAACAGCGCTTGCGCTAACCCCGACGGGGCGAGGCCCAGGGATGGGCCGAGTAACTCGCTGCCAACGCACATGAAACTTGAAGTATGACGGGTATACACGGGAGGTATTGATTTTCTAACCTCTTCCTGGCCAGGCCCCGATCTCCCCTGTGTCGCCTCTGAAGCCGATCGCCAATAAACGCCGAGACCACGCTTATAAATGAAGAGAGCATGCGGCACCCGAATAAAGCATTGTCTGGCTGCATTCCGTTTACCAGTACGTGGGCGAATGTGTTATAATTTGCGACCTTTGAATCCGGGATACAGTAGAGGGATAGCGGTTAGATGAGCGACCTTGCGAGAGAAATTACACCGGTCAACATTGAGGAAGAGCTGAAGAGCTCCTATCTGGATTATGCGATGTCGGTCATTGTTGGCCGTGCGCTGCCGGATGTCCGAGATGGCCTGAAGCCGGTACACCGTCGCGTACTTTACGCCATGAACGTATTGGGCAATGACTGGAACAAAGCCTATAAAAAATCTGCCCGTGTCGTTGGTGACGTAATCGGTAAATACCATCCCCACGGCGATTCCGCAGTGTATGACACCATCGTTCGTATGGCGCAGCCATTCTCGCTGCGTTACATGCTGGTGGATGGTCAGGGTAACTTCGGTTCTATTGACGGCGACTCCGCGGCGGCAATGCGTTATACGGAGATCCGTCTGGCGAAAATCGCCCACGAACTGATGGCCGATCTCGAAAAAGAGACGGTGGATTTCGTGGATAACTATGACGGTACGGAAAAAATTCCGGACGTCATGCCGACCAAAATTCCGAATCTGCTGGTGAACGGTTCTTCCGGTATCGCAGTAGGTATGGCGACGAATATCCCGCCGCACAACCTGACGGAAGTGATTAACGGCTGCCTGGCGTATATCGACAACGAAGACATCAGCATTGAAGGGCTGATGGAACATATTCCGGGTCCGGACTTCCCGACCGCCGCGATCATCAACGGTCGTCGTGGTATCGAAGAAGCCTACCGTACCGGTCGTGGCAAAGTGTACATCCGCGCCCGCGCGGAAGTTGAAGCTGACGCCAAAACGGGCCGCGAAACCATCATCGTCCATGAAATTCCCTATCAGGTGAACAAAGCGCGCCTGATCGAGAAAATCGCCGAGCTGGTGAAAGATAAACGCGTGGAAGGCATCAGCGCGCTGCGTGACGAATCCGACAAAGACGGTATGCGCATCGTGATTGAAGTAAAACGCGATGCGGTGGGCGAGGTGGTGCTTAATAATCTCTACTCCCAGACCCAGCTACAGGTTTCCTTCGGTATTAACATGGTGGCGCTGCATCACGGCCAGCCGAAGATCATGAACCTGAAAGATATCATTTCAGCGTTCGTGCGCCACCGCCGTGAAGTGGTGACGCGTCGGACTATTTTTGAACTGCGTAAAGCCCGTGACCGTGCGCATATCCTTGAAGCTCTGGCGATTGCGTTGGCCAACATCGACCCGATTATCGAACTGATTCGCCGCGCGCCAACGCCGGCAGAAGCGAAAGCGGCGCTGATTTCGCGTCCGTGGGATCTGGGTAACGTTGCTGCGATGCTGGAGCGCGCCGGTGATGACGCCGCGCGTCCGGAATGGCTGGAGCCAGAATTTGGCGTGCGTGACGGTCAGTACTACCTGACTGAACAGCAGGCGCAGGCGATTCTGGATCTGCGTTTGCAGAAACTGACCGGCCTGGAGCATGAAAAACTGCTCGACGAATACAAAGAGTTGTTGGAGCAGATTGCTGAACTGCTGCACATTCTGGGCAGCGCCGATCGCCTGATGGAAGTGATCCGCGAAGAGATGGAGTTAATTCGCGATCAGTTCGGCGATGAGCGTCGTACCGAAATCACCGCCAACAGCGCCGATATTAATATCGAAGATCTGATTAGCCAGGAAGATGTTGTCGTGACGCTGTCTCACCAGGGTTACGTCAAGTATCAACCGCTGACGGATTACGAAGCGCAACGTCGTGGTGGGAAAGGTAAATCTGCCGCGCGTATTAAAGAAGAAGACTTTATCGACCGCCTGCTGGTGGCCAACACCCATGACACCATCCTCTGCTTCTCCAGCCGGGGCCGTCTGTACTGGATGAAGGTCTATCAGTTGCCGGAAGCCAGCCGTGGCGCGCGCGGTCGTCCGATCGTCAACCTGCTGCCGCTGGAAGCGAACGAACGTATCACCGCGATTCTGCCGGTTCGTGAGTACGAAGAGGGCGTCAACGTCTTTATGGCGACCGCCAGCGGTACCGTGAAGAAAACGGCGCTGACCGAATTCAGCCGTCCGCGTTCCGCCGGTATTATCGCGGTGAACCTCAACGACGGCGACGAGCTGATTGGCGTTGACCTGACTTCTGGTTCTGACGAAGTCATGCTGTTCTCGGCCGCGGGTAAAGTGGTGCGCTTCAAAGAAGACGCCGTCCGTGCGATGGGGCGTACCGCGACCGGTGTGCGCGGTATTAAGCTGGCGGGAGACGATAAAGTCGTCTCTCTGATCATCCCACGCGGCGAAGGCGCTATTCTGACCGTAACGCAAAACGGCTACGGGAAGCGTACCGCAGCGGACGAGTACCCGACCAAGTCTCGTGCGACGCAGGGCGTTATCTCTATCAAAGTGACCGAGCGCAACGGTTCCGTTGTCGGTGCGGTACAGGTAGACGATTGCGACCAGATCATGATGATCACGGACGCCGGTACTCTGGTGCGTACCCGTGTGTCCGAGATCAGCGTAGTGGGACGTAATACCCAGGGCGTTATCCTTATCCGCACGGCGGAAGATGAAAACGTGGTGGGTCTGCAACGCGTTGCTGAACCGGTAGATGACGAAGAACTCGACGCTATCGACGGCAGCGTGGCGGAAGGGGATGAGGATATCGCCCCGGAAGCGGAAAGCGATGACGACGTTGCGGATGACGCTGACGAGTAATGTTATTACTGTGCGAGGGCCGGATATCCGGCCCTTTTTCTTTGCCGTTGCGGGCTACGTCATTTACCGCTACCTTAGTCACACTCTATTTACATCCTGAGGCGGAGCTTCGCCCCTTTGAAATACCTTGCTTCCTTTCGAACTACGCTGAAAGTCTCGCGCTACTTATTCAGAGCGTTAGCGTTACTCATTTGGCTCTTAATCGCCTTTGTTTCGGTGTTTTACATCGTCAATGCCCTGCACCAGCGGGAGTCTGAAATTCGTCAGGAGTTCAACCTTAGCTCCGATCAGGCGCAGCGTTTTATCCAGCGCACATCGGATGTGATGAAAGAGCTCAAATATATTGCCGAGAACCGTTTAACGGCGGAAAACGGCGTTATGTCGTCGCGTGCGCGTGATGACAAAATGGTGGTGCCGGACTTTGAACCGCTATTCGCCGACTCAGACTGTGCGGCGATGGGCTCCGCATGGCGCGGATCGCTGGAGTCGCTGGCCTGGTTTATGCGTTACTGGCGCGACAACTTTTCAGCGGCGTATGATCTTAACCGCGTTTTCCTGATTGGCAGCGATAACCTCTGTATGGCGAATTTCGGCCTGCGTGAAATGCCCGTGGAGCGCGATGATGCGTTAAAAGCGTTACATGAGCGGATTATGAAATACCGCAACGCTCCGCAAGAAGAAAGTGGGAATAACCTTTTCTGGATAAGCCAAGGCGCGCGTCAGGGCGTGGGCTACTTTTATGCGCTGACGCCGGTGTATCTGGCCAACCGTCTGCAGGCGCTGCTGGGCGTCGAGCAGTCCATCCGCATGGAAAATTTTTTCACGCCGGGCAGTTTGCCGATGGGCGTCACCATTATTGATGAGAACGGCCATTCGCTGATTTCGTTGGCCGGTCCTGACGGCATTATTAAAGCGGAGCCGCGCTGGATGCAGGAGCGCTCCTGGTTTGGTTATACGCCAGGTTTTCGCGAACTGGTACTCAAAAAAAGCCTGCCGCCATCCTCGCTCAGTATTGTCTATTCTGTGCCTGTAGATTTAGTCCTGGAGCGTATTCGTATTCTTATCCTGAACGCTATCCTGCTGAACGTGCTGGTGGGCGCAGGGCTGTTTACGCTTGCGCGGATGTATGAGCGGCGAATTTTTATTCCGGCGGAGAGCGATGCCCAGCGTCTGGAAGAGCATGAACAGTTCAACCGTAAAATCGTCGCCTCCGCGCCGGTGGGGATCTGTATTCTGCGCACTATTGATGGCGTCAATATTCTGAGTAACGAACTGGCGCACACCTACCTGAACATGCTCACGCATGAAGACAGACAGCGCCTGACGCAAATCATTTGCGGCCAGCAGGTCAACTTTGTTGATGTATTGACCAGCAATAATACCAATTTGCAAATTAGCTTCGTCCATTCCCGCTATCGTAATGAAAACGTCGCGATTTGCGTGTTGGTAGATGTGAGTACGCGCGTCAAAATGGAAGAGTCGCTGCAGGAGATGGCGCAGGCGGCGGAACAGGCAAGCCAGTCTAAATCCATGTTCCTTGCGACGGTCAGCCATGAATTGCGCACACCGCTGTACGGTATCATCGGCAATCTCGATCTGCTGCAAACCAAAGAGCTGCCAAAAGGCGTGGATCGTCTGGTCACGGCGATGAATAACTCCTCCAGTCTGTTGCTGAAAATTATCAGCGACATTCTCGACTTCTCGAAAATTGAGTCGGAACAGCTAAAGATTGAGCCGCGCGAATTTTCACCGCGAGAGGTGATGAACCATATCACCGCCAATTATCTGCCGCTGGTGGTGCGTAAGCAGCTCGGCCTGTATTGTTTTATTGAGCCTGACGTGCCGGTATCGCTGAACGGCGACCCGATGCGTTTACAGCAGGTCATTTCAAACCTGTTGAGCAACGCCATTAAGTTTACCGATATTGGCTGCATCGTGCTGCATGTGCGCTGTGATGGGGATTATCTCAGCATTCGCGTGCGGGATACCGGGGTTGGTATTCCGGCAAAAGAGGTGGTTCGCCTGTTCGATCCCTTCTTCCAGGTGGGAACCGGCGTACAGCGTAACTTTCAGGGGACCGGTCTGGGGCTGGCGATTTGCGAAAAATTGATCAGCATGATGGACGGCGATATTTCCGTCGATTCGGAGCCGGGCATGGGAAGCCAGTTTACGCTGCGCATCCCGCTTTATGGCGCGCAATACCCTGTGAAAAAGAGCGTGGAAGGACTCGCCGGAACCTGCTGTTGGCTGGCGGTGCGCAATACTTCTTTGTGCCAGTTTATTGAGACCAGTCTGGCGCGTAGCGGCGTTCATACACAGCGTTATGAAGGGCAAGAACCCGCCGCGGACGATATTTTGATTGTCGATGACGCGCTGGAGCATACCTGGCAGGGGAGGGCGGCGGTCGTCTTTTGCCGCCGTCATATCGGGATTCCATTGGAAAGAGCGCCGGGCGAGTGGGTGCATAGTGTGGCGTCGGTGCATGAGTTGCCCGCACTGTTGGCGCGTATTTATAGTATTGAGCTGGATAGTGAAGCGCTTTCCAGCGCATTGCCGACGACGGATAAAACCGCAGATTCAAATGACGATATGATGATTCTGGTCGTTGACGATCATCCTATCAATCGCCGCTTGCTGGCCGATCAATTGGGATCGCTGGGGTATCAGTGTAAGACAGCCAATGATGGCGTGGACGCTCTGAATGTGCTGAGTAAAAATGCTATCGATATTGTTCTGAGCGATGTGAACATGCCGAACATGGACGGCTACCGCCTGACGCAGCGTATCCGTCAGCTTGGGCTGACGCTGCCGGTCGTCGGCGTGACGGCGAACGCGCTGGCGGAAGAGAAACAACGTTGCCTGGAGTCCGGTATGGACAGCTGTTTGTCGAAGCCTGTGACGCTGGACGTGTTGAAACAGACGCTGGCGGTGTATGCCGAGCGGGTACGTAAAACGCGGGCATAAAAAATGCCGGATGGCGGCGTCGCCTGATCCGGCCTGCAAAAGATGAGTCGACTGGTAGGCCTGATAAGCGTAGCGCCATCAGGCTGGGTAACATAAAAGCGATTTATTCTTTGTCTGTCGGACTCAGGGTGACGGAAGAGAGATAGTTGAGCAGCGCGATATCATTCTCTACGCCCAGTTTCATCATCGCCGATTTCTTCTGGCTGCTGATGGTCTTAATGCTGCGGTTGAGCTTCTTGGCGATTTCGGTGACCAGGAAGCCCTCGGCGAACAGGCGTAATACTTCGCTCTCTTTTGGCGACAGGCGCTTGTCGCCGTAACCGCCTGCGCTGATTTTCTCCAGCAGACGAGAAACGCTTTCTGGGGTGAATTTTTTGCCTTTTTGCAGCGCGGCCAGCGCCTTAGGCAGATCGGTTGGCGCACCCTGCTTGAGTACGATCCCTTCAATATCAAGATCCAACACGGCGCTCAGGATCGCCGGATTGTTGTTCATGGTCAGAACGATAATAGACAGGCTCGGAAAATGACGCTTGATGTACTTGATCAAGGTGATCCCATCGCCGTATTTATCTCCCGGCATGGAGAGGTCAGTGATCAACACATGCGCATCTAATTTCGGCAGGTTGTTGATCAATGCTGTGGAATCTTCAAATTCGCCGACAACATTCACCCACTCGATTTGTTCAAGTGATTTGCGAATACCGAACAGTACAATCGGGTGGTCATCGGCAATAATTACGTTCATATTGTTCATGTATTGGGCTACCTTGCTACAGCAAGCTTTTGACGTAGGCGTCAATGTCGCTGATATATTTTTCTATACCTGGAGCATCTTTCTCACGAATCAGATGTTCCAGCGTTTCACATAACTGCTTGCCGGGTACCAGATTAAGCATGGCAAACACCCCTTTCAGGCGGTGGGCCGTTTGGGCCAGCGCAGCGAAATCGCTGGTTGCCGCCTCAGTATACAACCTCTTAACATCATCCGGTACTGTGTCTACAAATAGCGCATAATAGCCGCTGGCATGAAGCTCGGCATTTTCATCTCCGCCGAGCGGGGAGGCGGGAATCTCTTCCTGCGCCAGCTGCTCTTCGATAAGTTGTAGTACAGCTTCCTGCATAGCATTGCTCATATTAAAGTTGACGCGCAACTGACCCGGGCCAATTTTCCGCACGCCTGACTCATCATCGCTTAAAAGCAAGCCCGAGGCAGTAAGATTAGACGGATTATCCGTTAAAAAGAGATCATATTCTTGACTTATCTGCCTTTCATCCGGCGTGATGCAGGTGGCGCCCCAGTTTTCTAACTGACGCAGCACAATCGCGCGAACCTCGTTGGACGTCACATCGACCATCACGCTCACGTCGTCCAGCAGGCGCTCTTCGACCTGGGTATGCTGATCGTGAGGAAGCATTTTGACATGAACGGTATAGCGCGTGCCCAGCGTTTCCCGCGCTTTAATGTTGAGATGACCGCCCAGTTTGCGCGCCAGTTGATTGCACAGCCAGAAGGTGAGCGGATTCGCTTTGCCGTAACGGTCGCCCTGCGTTTCATTCATATACGGGAAATGCAGATTATCAATCTCGTTTAACGTTACGCCTTCGCCCGTATCCAGAATACGGAAAGTCAGACGCTCCGCGATAGATTCATCTTGCTCGACTTCAAGCGTAATTTTACCTATAGCGGTCGTTGTGACGGCATACTGAATCAACAGCAGCAAAATCCGGCGCAGGGCGTCGCGATCGCCCCAGCGTTCATCGTTGCCGCTAAGATGGTTATTAATCAGCAGTTGCAGCCCTTTACGCTTAATGGCGGGCAGCACTTCCGGCACGACTTCGTCAATAAGATCCTGCAGGGAGAACAGCGTTGCTTCGCTTTTCCATGCGTCATTTTCCAGCATATTCGCCAGTTGGATTTCATCGATCATACGTACCAATACATCCGCCTGATCCGCCAGTTTCAGGCTTTCCGGCGTGGTGACTGCCGCGGCGTTAACCGCCAGTTGGCGTACGGGCTCTTTAAGCGTGTTGCTGATATTTTGCATAAAGGCGGCGCGGCCCTGCTGATTCTTCTCATACAAACGCTGCGCCTGTTTAAGCTTCTTATTCACCAGCACTTCCCGGTCCTGATCGCGAATAATAAAGATCTGCGTGCGGGGGGCGATCTGGCTGCGAAACAGACGGATCTCATACAGTTCGTTATTAATTGTCGCCTGAATCACGCCCTGATGCTGTTCCGCCATGCTGGTAATATTTTGCAGGTTAAGATGCGGCAACAGATGATCGGCGATTTTATTGCTGATCACGGTGCGGTTTCCTTCCTGATCGTAGACCAGCAGACCCAGCGGCAGCAGAGAAACGATCTCTTCATTAATGGCGCGTAAGACGCGAAGCTCGTTATTCGCCGCGTTGCCGGATGTCGATTCCGTCGTCCGTCCCGGCTGATGACGGAACGTAGCGTAGCCAAATAACGCCAACGCCAGCAGCCCGATGTTCAGCAGTAAAGGCAGCAGAATATTTTGCAACGTATCAAGCAAAAGCGTACCAAACGGTACCTGCCAGATCAGGCGCATTCCGGTAGAGTTAAGCGCTGAGGAGATCTCAATTTTTGAACCGTTAAAGCTAATCGTGACGCTATCAGGCGCTTCCTTTTCACTGCTTCGCCCCGTCGCCTGGGTTGCGTCAGGCTCTATCCGAAAACTGTCCAGCGGCATTCCCGGCGGGATTAAATCATTAATGGGCAGATCAAACGCCACCACGGTCGCCAGATGTCCTGGCTGATTGAAGGTCGTGCGTAGCGTAAAATAGTGACCGTTTTGCCAGGCCAGTTTTCGCAATGAGGAGAAACTTTCGCGCTCATCCAGCGCATTCGCCTGCTGCAACATCTCTGCCCGGCGGGAATCGACGATATTGCCAATAGTGGACTCTTTAAAGCCGGAAGAGAGATCTTTCAACGGTAGGGTAGAGATAAGAATCAGGCTGTTATCCTGTCCGTTGAGGTAATACATTGACCACGGCACGTTTTCCGCGCCCCACAGCGTATCCAGATAGGTTGACATACGCTGCGTCATTTCCAGCGTGGCGCTGTCATGGGAACCGAAAATCAGCGCTTCAGTTTTACGTCGCGGCTTTTCAAGATAATACACATCCTGCTTCAGACGCGTTTCCTGAAGTCCTTCACCTGTCGATGGCGTAGTGGTCGCGGCGATGTTGTCATAAATTTGCCAGGTAACATACCGCCAGGTATCCACGCGTTTATGAATAGCGTGGGTGATATCGACAATTTGATAGCTTTTGTCTTTCAACCAGGCGTTGACGGCGCTCTGTACCATAACGCCCATCGTTACCAGCAGCACAATGATCAGCAATAAGAAGAAACGGGTAATGCTTCCCGGTAGAAGGGAGAATCGGGTAGAGACCGTTGTGTCAGACTGACTCATTTATGTTTACGACCTGTAAAAGCAACGCTGAAGGTGAAGGGCAGTATAAAGGGTAATGAATGAATTTCCAGACTCTTACGTCATGCCGGGCAACTTAACACGCGCTCCGTCGGCGGGACGGGAAAAGCGTACAACCTTCGTAGAACGGTACAAATATAAAGACTACTTATAAATGTTTAGCACTAAATATCAAGAAATTATTTGCTAATGTCTTACGAACGGTAGACCAGCGAGGGTAGTGAATAACCGTGATAATTTTAGGCAGGTAGCATAAATCTGCCGGGTGTGTCTGAAAAAGGGTAAAAAAAACCGAATGCGAAGCATTCGGTTGAAATAGGGGTAAACAGACATTCAGAAGTGAATGACGGTAATAAATAAAGTTAATGATGATAGCGGTCACTATTTTAGTTGCGAATGAAAATTCTGTTTTATCATTCAGTGCTATGAATTTCATCAATTTAACCCATTGATTTTAAAAGTCTCGTGAATATATTTTGTCTATTTGTGCTTATTTTTACTTGATTTTTGCTTTAAAAAAGTTCCGTAAAATTCATATTTTGAAACATCTATGTAGATAACTGTAACATCTTAAAAGTTTTAGTATCATATTCGTGTTGGATTATTCTGTATTTTTGCGGAGAATGGACTTGCCGACTGGTTAATGAGGGTTAACCAGTAAGCAGTGGCATAAAAAAGCAATAAAGGCATATAACAGAGGGTTAATAACATGAAAGTTAAAGTACTGTCCCTCCTGGTACCAGCTCTGCTGGTGGCAGGCGCAGCGAATGCGGCTGAAATTTATAATAAAGACGGCAACAAATTAGACCTGTTTGGTAAAGTTGATGGCCTGCACTACTTCTCTGACGACAAAGGCAGCGACGGCGACCAGACCTACATGCGTATCGGCTTCAAAGGCGAAACGCAGGTTAACGATCAGCTGACCGGTTATGGCCAGTGGGAATATCAGATTCAGGGCAACCAGACTGAAGGCAGCAACGACTCCTGGACGCGTGTGGCGTTTGCGGGTCTGAAATTCGCTGACGCAGGTTCCTTCGATTATGGTCGTAACTACGGCGTAACCTATGATGTGACCTCCTGGACCGACGTTCTGCCGGAGTTCGGCGGCGACACCTACGGCGCTGACAACTTTATGCAGCAACGTGGTAACGGCTATGCCACTTACCGTAACACCGACTTCTTCGGCCTGGTGGATGGTCTGGACTTCGCGTTACAGTATCAGGGCAAAAACGGCAGCGTGAGCGGTGAAAACACCAACGGTCGCAGCCTGCTGAACCAGAACGGCGACGGTTACGGCGGATCGCTGACTTATGCAATCGGCGAAGGCTTCTCTGTCGGTGGCGCTATCACCACGTCTAAACGTACTGCCGATCAGAACAACACCGCTGACGCTCGCCTGTATGGTAACGGTGATCGCGCTACGGTCTACACCGGCGGCCTGAAATACGATGCGAACAACATCTATCTGGCAGCGCAGTATTCTCAGACCTATAACGCAACCCGTTTTGGTACCTCTAACGGCAACAATAAGTCCGACTCTTACGGTTTTGCCAACAAAGCGCAGAACTTTGAAGTGGTTGCTCAGTACCAGTTCGACTTTGGTCTGCGTCCGTCTGTGGCTTACCTGCAGTCTAAAGGTAAGGACATCAGCAACGGCTACGGCGCCAGCTATGGCGACCAGGACATCGTAAAATACGTTGATGTCGGCGCGACTTACTACTTCAACAAAAACATGTCCACCTATGTTGATTACAAAATCAACCTGCTGGATAAAAACGACTTTACCCGCGATGCGGGCATCAACACCGACGACATCGTAGCGCTGGGTCTGGTTTACCAGTTCTAATCAGCAAAAGATGTTGCTAAAGGGCCTGCGGGCCCTTTTTTCATGCCTTATTCCGGCGTACAAATACGACGTTTTGATATACGCTTGCGTCCATTCGAATGAGGATAAACAGCGATGAAAATGACTTTTTGCCGGGCCGTGTGTCTGGCGGCGGCTTTTTTACTTATGGGCTGCGATGAGGCTCCCGAAACGACAACAGCGTCACCTGCCGCTCAGGTGCTGGAAGGTAAGACGATGGGGACTATCTGGCGGGTGAGCGTGGTTGGCATCGATGCGAAACGCGCCGCAGAGCTACAGACTAAAATCCAGACTCAGCTTGATGCTGATGATTGGTTGCTTTCTACCTATAAAAATGACTCCGCGCTGATGCGTTTTAACCATTCACGCAGTCTTGCGCCCTGGCCGGTCAGCGAAGCCATGGCGGATATCGTGACCTCGGCGCTGCGTATTGGCGCGAAGACGGATGGCGCGATGGATATCACCGTGGGCCCGCTGGTCAATCTGTGGGGGTTTGGACCGGATCGGCAGCCGCTGCATATCCCAACACCAGCACAAATCGATGCGGCAAAAGCGAAAACAGGCCTGCAACATTTGCAGGTTATCGACAGGGCTGGACATCAGTTTTTGCAAAAAGATCTTCCGGATCTTTATGTCGATCTCTCCACGGTCGGGGAGGGCTATGCGGCGGATCATCTGGCGCGTCTGATGGAGCAGGAGGGCATTGCGCGTTATCTGGTCTCGGTGGGCGGCGCATTAAGCAGTCGCGGGATGAATGCGCAAGGGCTGCCGTGGCGCGTCGCGATTCAGAAGCCGACCGACCGGGAAAACGCGGTGCAGGCGATTGTGGATATCAACGGGTATGGCATCAGCACCTCCGGCAGCTACCGTAACTATTATGAGCTGGATGGCAAGCGTGTCTCGCACGTTATCGATCCGCAAACGGGGCGCCCCATTGAACACAACCTGGTATCGGTTACGGTCATTGCGCCAACGGCGCTGGAAGCGGACGGCTGGGACACCGGCCTGATGGTGCTCGGTACGCAAAAGGCGCAAGAGGTCGTGCGGCGGGAAGGGCTGGCGGTCTTTATGATCATGAAAGAAGGTGAGGGCTTTAAAACCTGGATGTCGCCGCAGTTCAAAACGTTCCTGGTGAGCGATAAGAATTAAAACGCAAGATTACGGGTTTTTGTGGGCGGATTTACGGACACACTGCATGTAAGCAAGCACTATGCTTAATGAAGGAGTCTATGATGAAAAAAGCGTTACTTACCGATGATGAATGCTGGCTGCGGGTGCAGGCGCGCGATGCCAGCGCGGATGGGCGTTTCGTTTTTGCGGTGCGAACCACCGGCGTTTTTTGCCGCCCTTCTTGTCGCTCGAAGCGGGCGTTACGTAAAAATGTTCGCTTTTTTGCCAACGCGCAGCAGGCGCTGGACGCCGGTTTTCGCCCCTGCAAGCGCTGTCAGCCGGATAATGCGCGCGCGCAGCAACGGCGGTTGGATAAGATTGCCTGCGCCTGCCGTTTACTTGAGCAGGAGACGCCGGTAACGCTGGCGTCTCTGGCGCAGGCGGTGGCGATGAGCCCGTTTCATCTGCACCGCCTGTTTAAAGCGAGCACCGGAATGACGCCGAAAGGGTGGCAGCAGGCGTGGCGCGCCCGGCGGCTGCGTGAGGCGTTGGCGAAAGGAGAGCCGATCACGGCGGCTATTTACCGCGCCGGCTTCCCGGATAGCAGTAGCTACTACCGTCATGCCGACCAGACGCTGGGCATGACGGCAAAACAGTTTCGCAAAGGCGGCGATAATGTCTCCGTTCGCTATGCGCTGACGGACTGGGTTTACGGACGGTGCCTGGTGGCGGAGAGCGAGCGGGGGATTTGCGCGATTCTCCCCGGTGATAGCGACGACGCGCTACTGGCTGAATTACACACCCTGTTCCCGGCGGCCCGCCACGAACCTGCTGACGCGTCTTTTCAGCAACGGGTGCGGCAGGTTGTCGCGGCTATCAACACACGCGATGTGCTGCTCTCGTTGCCGCTGGATATTCAGGGAACCGCGTTTCAACAGCAGGTCTGGCAGGCGTTATGCGCGATTCCCTGCGGCGAAACCGTAAGCTATCAACAGCTTGCCGCGACTATCGGCAAACCCACGGCAGTACGCGCGGTCGCCAGCGCGTGCGGCGCGAATAAACTGGCGATGGTGATCCCGTGTCATCGGGTCGTGCGTCGTGATGGCGCGCTCTCCGGTTATCGTTGGGGCGTGCGTCGAAAAGCGCAGCTATTAAAGCGAGAAGCGCAAAAAGAGGAGTAGCAATGCTGGATCTATTTGCTGATGAAGCGCCCTGGCAAGAGCCCCTGGCGCCTGGCGCGGTGGTGTTGCGCCGCTTTGCGTTTCGCGCGGCGCAGTCGCTATTAGACGATATCGGGTTTGTCGCCAGTCAGTCTCCGTTTCGTCAGATGGTGACGCCGGGCGGCTACACCATGTCGGTGGCGATGACCAACTGCGGCGCGTTAGGGTGGACCACCGATCGTCACGGTTATTGTTATGCCGTGCGCGATCCGTTGACCGATAAACCCTGGCCTGCGCTGCCGTTATCGTTTGCCAGCGTATGTCGTCAGGCGGCAATCGCGGCAGGGTATGCGAGCTTCCAACCGGACGCCTGCCTGATCAATCGCTACGCGCCCGGCGCAAAACTGTCGCTGCATCAGGATAAAGACGAGCCGGATCTGCGTGCGCCTATCGTCTCAGTTTCGTTGGGGGTGCCGGCGATTTTTCAGTTTGGCGGCCTGCGTCGCAGCGATCCGCTCCAGCGGATCTTACTGGAGCATGGCGATATCGTGGTCTGGGGCGGCGAGTCCCGGCTGTTTTATCATGGTATCCAGCCGCTTAAAGCGGGCTTTCATCCCATGACCGGTGAATTTCGTTACAATCTCACCTTCCGTCAGGCGGCTGAAAAAGAATAAAAATAAGAATTATTATTGCTGTGCAGGTGGAGTTAGTTAAACTGCGGGCTGTTATTATCGGTCCGGGTTGTATGCATGGAACTTCTTATTCTTGTCTGGCGGCAGTACCGCTGGCCATTTATTAGCGTGATGGCGCTGAGCCTCGCCAGCGCGGCGCTGGGGATTGGCCTGATCGCGTTTATCAATCAGCGCCTGATTGAAACGGTGGACACCACCGTCATGGTGCTGCCGGAATTTCTCGGTCTGCTCCTGTTGCTAATGGTCGTCACATTAGGTTCCCAACTGGCGCTTACCACTCTGGGACACCATTTCGTTTACCGCCTGCGCAGCGAATTTATCAAGCGCATTCTGGATACGCACGTTGAACGCATTGAGCAACTGGGCAGCGCCTCTTTACTGGCCGGTCTGACCAGCGATATTCGCAATATTACTATCGCCTTTGTGCGTCTGCCTGAGCTGGTGCAGGGCATTATCCTCACCGTCGGCTCGGCGGCGTATCTGGCGATGCTATCGACAAAAATGCTGCTGGTTACGGCTATCTGGATGGCGGTCACTATCTGGGGCGGATTCGTGCTGGTGGCGCGGGTTTACCAGCATATGGCGACCCTGCGCGAGACCGAAGATAAGCTGTACAACGACTATCAGACGGTGCTGGAAGGACGCAAAGAGCTGACGCTAAACCGCGAGCGTGCGGAGCAGATTTTTCAGCAATGCTATATCCCGGACGCCAAAGAGTATCGTCATCACATTATCCGTGCCGATACTTTTCACCTGAGCGCCGTCAACTGGTCGAATATCATGATGCTGGGGGCGATAGGCCTGGTTTTCTGGATGGCGAATAGTCTCGGCTGGGCGGATACCAACGTCGCGGCGACTTATTCACTGACGTTGCTGTTCCTGCGCACGCCGCTGCTGTCTGCGGTAGGGGCGTTGCCAACGCTACTGACCGCCCAGGTGGCGTTTAATAAACTGAATAAATTCGCGCTAGCTCCGTATAAGCCTGTTTTTCCGCAGCCGAAAGCCTTTCCCGACTGGAAGACGCTGGAGCTGCGCAACGTGGTTTTCCACTATCAGGATAACGCGTTTTCCGTGGGGCCCATCAACCTGACGATTCACCGCGGCGAACTGCTGTTTTTAATTGGCGGCAACGGTAGCGGGAAATCGACGCTGGCCATGTTATTGACCGGTTTATACCAGCCGCAATCGGGAACGATTTTACTTGATGGTCAACCTATTGCCGCCGGGCAGCCGGAAGATTATCGCAAACTGTTTTCTGCGGTGTTCACCGATGTGTGGTTATTCGACCGCCTGCTGGGGCCGCAGGGGAAACCCGCCAATCCCGCTCTGGTCGAAAAGTGGCTTGAGCACCTGAAAATGACGCACAAGCTGGAGCTAAACGATGGGCGCATTTTGAATCTTAAACTGTCGAAAGGGCAAAAAAAGCGCATTGCGCTGCTGCTGGCGCTGGCGGAAGAGCGCGATATTATTTTGCTGGATGAGTGGGCCGCCGATCAGGACCCGCATTTCCGCCGGGAGTTTTATCAGGTGCTGTTGCCGTTAATGCAGGAAATGGGCAAAACCATTTTCGCCATCAGCCATGATGATCACTATTTTATTCACGCTGATCGTCTGCTTGAAATGCGTAACGGACAGCTAACCGAACTCACCGGCGACGAACGTGACGCCGCCTCGCGTGATGCGGTTGCGCGTACTGCGTAATGGACTATGGCGCCGGATGAACCACCTGATAGCAGCCCTACGTCCGCACGCGGGTAGGCCTGATAAGATGCCACGCGTCGCCACCAGGCATCGGGCGAGCGGATTTCCAGACGTGTTTTGAAAAAAAAACCGGAGCGCTGCGTGAGCCGGCGTGTTCAGATGCCCGGTAAGTGTGACCGGGCAGCGTAACGTTATCGCGTGACGGCGTTCTGTACGTTAGCGTCCGCTTTCCAGATGCGGTATTTCACGTCCACATTCGCCGGGGTATACACCACGATCGGCAGCTTGCTGTTGTAGCGCAGCATCCCGTCTTCACCCAGCCAGGCGGTGACGAATTTTTGCTCTTTCTTACCGTCAGGGCAGGCCATCATGGTTGATACCGGAGAAGTGACGTTATCAAAGACATAATAGTCATAGCCCCAGCCTTCCAGCGTTTTTGTTTCCAGCGTGCCGCCGAGGCGATGCTGGTTACAATCCACATTCAGCGTTTGGCCAATCAACAGTTCCACTTTGAGGGTAGATTCATCCTGCTGAGGGGCAAGGGTTATCACTTGCCGCTTCATTCCTTTTTCCGCCTGCGGATAGGGGGCGATTTTCTCCAGCGGCTGGGCGGTATCGCTATTGTTAGCCCAGGCAGAGGCGCTGGCGAGGGCGGCGAAGACGACGGCAGGGACAAACATCTTCATTTGATTGTTCACAGTATTTCCTTTCTGCTGTTTTCGGTATGCACGGACAACAGATTAACACATTCATATTATCTATTAATCTGTATTTACTCATATTTTCAAGATTATTAATAAAATAGCGTCTTTTTATATAGTGGAATATTCCGATATTGATAATGTAAATGGAATTATCAGCTATTAGTGGTTTTCGTTATATAGATAGCTATATAACTCATTGAAATGTGAGAAAAAGCACGTTTACGGGTCTTTACCCGGCACTCTTTTGATCCGGCAACAGCATTTACCTCTATCGGGGTATGCATCTCTTACACATCCTGAAATATCTTATTTACAAAAATAACTACTCATAAATTGTACGGTTTTTATTGGCATTCACTCCCTATGGAAGCGTGTCGTTATGGAAGGGCGATATCATGGTTGATTTATCCCGTCGAAGCATGTTGACCGGCAGTTGGCGCAACGCCAGCAATGGGATTCTTCCGCCGTGGGCCAGAGAAACAACCTATTTTCTCGCACATTGTCTGCGTTGCGACGCCTGCATCCAGGCGTGTGAGGCCGACATCCTGCAGCGAGGGACGGGGGGATATCCGAGCGTAGATTTCAAACGGGGCGAGTGCAGCTTTTGTTATGCCTGCGCGCAGGCCTGTACTGAATCGCTTTTTCTTCCGCGCCACACCAGGGCCTGGGATCTGATTTTTACACTCACGGAAAACTGCCTCGCCAGGCAATCGGTTGAATGCCATCGTTGCCAGGACAGTTGTGAACCTATGGCCATTACCTTTCGTCCCACGCTATCCGGCATTTACCAGCCGCAGCTTGACTCGCAGGCCTGTAACGGATGCGGGGCGTGTGTGGCTATCTGTCCCGTGTCAGCCATCAAAGCGGAGAACCACCATGCGCACTAACTGGCAGGTCTGTAGCCTGGTCGTGCAGGCCAAAAGTCAGAACATCGCCGCCATTGGCCCACAGTTGAACACGTTGCCGGGTTGCGAAGTCGCGTTAAGCGACGTTGAAAGCGGGCAACTGATCGTGGTGGCGGAAGCAGATCAGAGTGAAACGCTGATGCAAACAATTGAGTCAGTACGCAATGTCGAGGGCGTACTGGCGGTGTCGCTGGTTTATCACCAGCAGGATGAGCAAGGTGAGGAAACACCATGAAACTCAGTCGTCGTAGCTTTATGAAAGCTAACGCCGTTGCGGCCGCTGCGGCGGCTGCCGGTCTGAGCGTGCCGGGCGTCGCCCGCGCCGTTGTCGGGCAGCAGGAAGCCATCAAATGGGATAAAGCGCCGTGCCGTTTTTGCGGAACGGGTTGCGGTGTGTTAGTGGGCACGCAGCAGGGCCGTGTGGTCGCCTGCCAGGGCGACCCCGACGCGCCGGTCAACCGTGGTCTGAACTGCATTAAAGGCTACTTCCTGCCCAAAATCATGTACGGTAAAGATCGTCTGACGCAGCCGATGCTGCGCATGAAAGACGGCAGCTATCACAAAGACGGCGAGTTTACGCCGGTGAGCTGGGAACAGGCCTTCGATGTGATGGAAGAGAAGTTTAAAACCTCTCTGAAAGAGAAAGGACCAGAAGCGATCGGCATGTTTGGATCGGGTCAATGGACTATCTGGGAAGGCTATGCCGCCGCGAAACTGTTCAAGGCTGGTTTCCGCTCTAACAACATCGACCCGAATGCGCGTCACTGCATGGCCTCGGCGGTGGTGGGCTTTATGCGCACCTTTGGCATGGATGAACCGATGGGCTGCTACGACGATATTGAGCAGGCCGATGCGTTTGTGCTGTGGGGTTCCAACATGGCGGAGATGCACCCGATTTTATGGTCGCGCATCACTAACCGCCGTTTGTCCGACCCGAATGTGAAAGTCGCTGTCCTCTCCACCTTCCAGCACCGTAGCTTTGAGCTGGCGGACAACGGTATTGTCTTTACCCCGCAAAGCGATCTGGTGATCCTTAACTATATCGCGAATTACATTATTCAGAACAACGCGGTAAATCAGGATTTCTTCACAAAGCATGTGAATCTGCGTAAAGGGGCGACGGATATCGGCTACGGCTTACGCCCGACGCACCCGCTGGAAAAAGCGGCGAAGAATCCGGGCTCCGACGCTTCCGAACCGATGAGCTTCGACGAGTATAAAGCCTTCGTGGCGGAATATACGCTGGACAAGACTGCTGAAATGACCGGCGTGCCGAAAGATCAGCTGGAACAGTTGGCGCAGCTCTACGCCGATCCGAATAAGCGCGTGATCTCTTACTGGACGATGGGTTTTAACCAGCATACCCGTGGCGTGTGGGCGAATAACCTGGTTTACAACCTCCATCTGCTGACCGGAAAAATCTCCCAGCCTGGCTGTGGTCCTTTCTCGCTGACCGGCCAGCCTTCCGCCTGCGGTACGGCGCGTGAAGTGGGAACCTTCTCACACCGTCTGCCCGCAGACATGGTCGTGACGAACGAAAAACACCGTGATATCTGCGAAAAACACTGGCAGATCCCTGCTGGCACTATTCCGGCAAAAGTGGGTTTACACGCGGTGGCGCAGGATCGCGCGTTGAAAGACGGTAAGCTGAACGTCTACTGGGTAATGTGTAATAACAATATGCAGGCCGGGCCGAACATCAATGAAGATCGGATGCCGGGCTGGCGCGATCCGCGTAACTTCATCATTGTCTCCGATCCTTACCCGACGGTGAGCGCTCTGTCTGCGGATCTGATCCTGCCGACCGCCATGTGGGTTGAGAAAGAAGGCGCTTACGGCAACGCCGAACGCCGCACGCAGTTCTGGCGTCAGCAAATTAAAGCGCCGGGCGAAGCTAAATCCGACCTCTGGCAACTGGTGCAGTTCTCCCGTCGTTTTAAAACTGAGGAGGTCTGGCCGGAGGCGTTGCTGGCCCAGAAGCCGGAGCTGCGCGGTAAAACGCTGTATGACGTTCTGTTCGCTACGCCGGCGGTCAGCAAATTCCCGCTGAGCGAGCTGAAAGAGGATCAGTTAAACGATGAGTCTCGTGAACTGGGCTTCTATCTGCAAAAAGGGTTGTTTGAAGAATACGCCTGGTTTGGACGTGGCCACGGGCACGATCTGGCGCCGTTCGACGATTACCACAACGCGCGCGGTCTGCGCTGGCCGGTCGTCGAAGGCAAAGAGACGCAATGGCGTTACAGCGAAGGCAACGACCCGTATGTAAAAGCGGGGGAAGGGTACAAATTCTACGGTAAACCGGATGGCAAAGCGGTGATCTTCGCGCTGCCATTTGAACCCGCGGCGGAGTCGCCGGACAACGAGTACGATCTGTGGCTTTCCACCGGTCGCGTGCTGGAACACTGGCATACCGGCAGTATGACGCGCCGCGTGCCTGAATTGCATCGCGCCTTCCCGGAAGCGGTGGTCTTTATTCACCCGCTGGATGCGAAAGCGCGCGATCTGCGTCGTGGGGATAAGGTTAAAGTGTCGTCCCGCCGCGGCGAAGTGATTTCGATTGTCGAAACGCGTGGACGTAACCGTCCGCCGCAGGGACTGGTGTATATGCCGTTCTTCGATGCCGCTCAGCTAGTGAACAACCTGACGCTGGATGCGACGGACCCGCTCTCTAAAGAGACGGACTTCAAGAAGTGCGCCGTTAAGCTGGCGAAGGTGTAACGCGTTATGTCCCGTACAGCGAAACCCCAAAATGGCCGCCGCCGCTTTCTGCGTGATGTTGTGCGCACTGCGGGCGGGCTGGCGGCGGTTGGCGTGGCGCTGGGCTTGCAACAGCAAACCGCGCGCGCAACGGGCGTGCGGCTGCGTCCGCCTGGCGCGCTGAATGAAAATGTCTTCGCCAGCGCCTGTGTGCGCTGCGGGCAGTGCGTTCAGGCGTGTCCATACGACACGCTAAAACTGGCGACGCTGGCCTCCGGGCTATCGGCAGGTACGCCCTATTTTGTCGCTCGCGACATCCCCTGCGAAATGTGTGAAGACATTCCGTGCGCCAAAGTCTGCCCCAGCGGGGCGCTGAATAAAGATATCGCCTCCATTGATGACTCGCGTATGGGGCTGGCGGTGCTGCTGGATCAGGAAAACTGCCTCAACTTTCAGGGGCTGCGCTGCGACGTTTGCTATCGCGAATGCCCGAAAATCGATGAGGCCATCACGCTGGAGCTGGATCGCAACATGCGCACCGGCAAACATGCGCGCTTTCTGCCCACCGTACACAGCGACGCCTGTACCGGCTGCGGCAAATGCGAAAAAGTCTGCGTACTGGAGCAACCAGCGATAAAAGTGTTGCCGTTGTCATTGGCGAAAGGGGAGTTAGGACACCATTACCGCTTCGGCTGGCTGGAGGGGAAAGATGGCAAATCGTAAACGCGACGCCGGGCGAGAAGCGCGGGCGAAAAAAGGCTGGTGGCGTAGCCACCGCTGGCTGGTGTTACGGCGTATCAGCCAGTTTATGGTGCTGGGGATGTTTCTCAGCGGCCCATGGCTGGGCTTTTGGGTTTTGCATGGCAACTACAGCAGTAGTTTGCTGTTCGATACCCTCCCGTTGACCGATCCGCTGATTACCCTGGAAAGTCTCGCCAGTGGGCATCTTCCCGCTACCGTGGCGCTGACGGGAGCAGTGATTATCGCTGTGCTGTATGCGCTGGCGGGAAAGCGATTATTTTGCAGTTGGGTTTGCCCGCTAAACCCCGTTACCGATTTGGCTAACTGGATGCGCAGGAAATTTGACCTGAACCAGTCTGCGACGATTCCACGCCATATACGGTACGTCCTTCTGGTGGTGGTGTTAATCGGTTCGGCATTGACCGGCACGCTGCTGTGGGAATGGATTAATCCCGTGTCGCTGTTAGGCCGTAGTCTGGTTATGGGATTTAGTAGCGGCGCGTTGCTGATTATTGCTTTGTTTTTATTTGATTTATTAGTCGTTGAGCACGGTTGGTGCGGCCATATTTGCCCGATGGGCGCGCTGTATGGCGTGCTGGGCAGTAAAGGCATAGTGACCGTGACGGCCAAAAAACGTGAGAAATGTAATCGCTGTATGGATTGTTTTCATGTTTGCCCGGAACCGCATGTGCTACGTGCGCCGGTGCTGGATGAGCAAAGCCCGGCGCAGGTCACTCACCGCGACTGCATGACCTGCGGTCGCTGTGTGGATGTCTGTTCTGAGGATGTTTTTACAATAACGATACACAACATCATTCGGGATGCATCGCGGCGGTAAGCGAGGAAATCCCCAGGAGCATAGATAACGATGTGACTGGGATTTTCGAGCGCAGCCAACAAAGAGGCAGCTCGAAGGATGAAGTGTAAATGCGATGGAGTTCGGGAGCGAAACAATGAAAAGCCATGACCTGATGAAAGCGCTGTGTCAATGGATGGCCACGCTTGCCCTGGTGGTAAGTGGTGCGGTTTGGGCGGCAAACGGAGTGGATCTGAGCCAGTCGCCGGAAGTATCCGGGACGCAGGAAGGGGCGATTCGTATGCCGAAAGAGCAGGAACGTATGCCGCTAAATTACGTCAACCAGCCGCCGATGATCCCGCACAGCGTCGAGGGCTACCAGGTGACGACCAATACCAACCGCTGTCTGCAATGCCACGGCGTGGAAAGTTATCGTACGACGGGCGCGCCGCGTATCAGCCCGACGCACTTTATGGACAGCGACGGTAAAGTGTCGGGCAATGTCGCGCCGCGTCGTTATTTCTGCCTGCAGTGCCACGTACCGCAGTCTGATACCGCGCCGATTATCGACAATACCTTTACCCCCTCGCAAGGTTACGGGAAATAAGAGGTCATTATGGAAAATTCTAACCGTAAACCCGGCTGGATAAAGCGCGTCTGGCGATGGTGGCGCAGCCCCAGCCGCCTGGCGTTGGGGACGCTGCTGTTAATCGGTTTTATCGGCGGCATCATCTTCTGGGGCGGCTTCAATACCGGAATGGAAAAGGCTAACACCGAAGAGTTTTGTATTAGCTGCCATGAAATGCGCAACACGGTGTATGAGGAGTATATGGAAACCGTCCACTACAACAACCGTAGTGGCGTTCGCGCCACCTGTCCTGACTGCCATGTGCCGCATGAGTGGGGGCCGAAGATGATCCGTAAGATCAAAGCCAGTAAAGAGCTGTATGCGAAGGTATTTGGGCTGATAGATACACCGCAGAAATTTGAAGCTCATCGCCTGACAATGGCACAAAATGAGTGGCGGCGCATGAAAGACAACAACTCGCAGGAATGCCGTAACTGCCACAATTTCGACTTTATGGATTTGACCGCGCAAAAAGGCGTCGCGGCGAAAATGCACGATCAGGCGGTCAAAGACGGACAGACCTGTATCGATTGCCACAAAGGGATCGCGCATAAACTGCCGGATATGCGTGATGTTAAACCAGGTTTCTGACAGGACGTTGATGAGTGGGAATGCTTGAAGCCAGAGATCTGTACTGCGAGCGGGACGAGAGGACGCTGTTTCGCGGGCTGTCGTTCACCGTGGACGC
>NZ_JAMMKR010000015.1:0-32808 GCF_051703725.1 Salmonella sp. NW645
ACCGTCGCGAGGTGGCGTATATTACGCTTTCCTCTTTCAGAGTCAACCCTGAATTTCAGGATTTTTCTCTTCAACCGACCGGCTGTTTGTGTGAAGTGATTCACATCCGCCGTGTCGATGGAGGCGCATTATAGGGAGTTCTCTGCTGACCGCAATAGAAAAATTGCAGAAAAATGACTGTTTGCTGCATTCCCCAGCAAAACCCCTGGTTATACCCATTTACGCACAGACTTATCCACAAAATGCGCGTTCATTTCCTGGATCTTCTCACTCTGCAAACGATCTTTCAGGGATAAAAGCCGGGCCAGAATTTAAAAAGAAAAATTCGCGAGCGTTGCGCAAACGTTTTCGTTACAATGTCGCCGCAAAATGAGAATGCCCCATAAGGGGCGTTAGCTGAGTTTTTACGCAAAAATTCAGCTAACGCTCTCTGTAATCGTCAAATCCAGGGGATTTACCATGCAACAACGTCGTCCAGTCCGCCGCGCTCTGCTCAGTGTTTCTGACAAGGCCGGTATCATCGAATTCGCCCAGGCTCTTTCCGCACGCGGTGTGGAACTGCTGTCTACGGGGGGCACCGCCCGCCTGTTAGCAGAAAAAGGCCTGCCGGTGACCGAAGTTTCCGATTACACCGGTTTCCCGGAAATGATGGATGGACGCGTAAAGACCCTGCATCCAAAAGTACACGGCGGCATCCTCGGCCGTCGCGGCCAGGACGATGCCATTATGGAACAGCACCACATCGCCCCTATCGATATGGTTGTCGTTAACCTGTATCCGTTCGCCGAAACCGTTGCACGCGTTGGTTGCTCGCTGGAAGATGCAGTAGAGAACATCGATATCGGCGGCCCGACCATGGTGCGCTCCGCCGCGAAGAACCATAAAGACGTGGCCATCGTGGTGAAGAGCAGCGACTACGACGCCATTATTAAAGAGATGGACGCTAACGAAGGTTCTTTGACCCTCGACACCCGTTTCGATCTCGCGATTAAAGCCTTCGAACACACCGCCGCCTACGACAGCATGATCGCTAACTACTTCGGCAGCATGGTTCCGGCCTACCACGGTGAAAGCAAAGAAGCCGCCGGTCGCTTCCCGCGTACGCTGAACCTGAACTTCATTAAGAAGCAGGATATGCGCTACGGCGAGAACAGCCACCAGCAAGCTGCCTTCTATATAGAAGAGAATGTGAAAGAAGCGTCCGTTGCCACCGCACAACAGGTGCAGGGCAAAGCGCTCTCTTATAACAACATCGCTGATACCGACGCGGCGCTGGAGTGTGTGAAAGAGTTCAACGAGCCAGCCTGCGTAATCGTCAAGCACGCTAACCCGTGCGGCGTGGCGGTAAGTACCTCTATTCTCGACGCTTACGATCGCGCCTATAAAACCGACCCGACCTCCGCGTTCGGCGGCATTATCGCCTTTAATCGTGAGCTGGATGCGGAAACCGCACAGGCCATCATTTCTCGTCAGTTTGTCGAAGTGATCATCGCCCCATCCGCAAGCGAAGAAGCGCTGAAAATCACCGCTGCCAAGCAGAACGTCCGTGTTCTGACCTGCGGCCAATGGGCAAGCCGCGTTCCGGGCCTGGATTTCAAACGCGTTAACGGTGGCCTGCTGGTTCAGGACAGGGATCTGGGTATGGTGAGTGAAGCTGAACTGCGCGTGGTGTCCAAACGCCAGCCGACCGAGCAGGAGCTGCGTGACGCGCTGTTCTGCTGGAAGGTAGCCAAGTTCGTGAAATCCAACGCTATTGTGTATGCCAAAGAGAACATGACCATCGGTATAGGCGCAGGCCAGATGAGCCGCGTGTACTCCGCCAAAATCGCCGGGATTAAAGCCGCTGATGAAGGTCTGGAAGTGAAAGGCTCAGCCATGGCTTCCGACGCGTTCTTCCCGTTCCGCGATGGTATTGATGCCGCTGCCGCTGTCGGCGTGAGCTGCGTTATCCAGCCAGGCGGTTCTATCCGTGATGATGAAGTCATTGCCGCTGCCGATGAACACGGTATTGCGATGATCTTCACCGACATGCGCCACTTCCGCCATTAATTCAGGGAGCAGACGATGAAAGTTTTAGTCATTGGTAACGGCGGGCGCGAACACGCGCTGGCCTGGAAAGCCGCACAGTCGCCGCTGGTTGATACCGTTTTTGTCGCACCGGGTAACGCCGGTACCGCGCTGGAGCCCGCGTTGCAGAACGTGGCTATCGGCGTCACCGATATTCCGGCGCTGCTGAGCTTTGCCCGGGACGAGAAGATTGATCTGACCATCGTCGGCCCGGAAGCGCCGCTGGTGATTGGCGTGGTCGATGCGTTCCGCGCGGCGGGCCTGAAGATCTTCGGCCCAACCGAAGGGGCCGCCCAACTGGAAGGCTCCAAAGCCTTCACCAAAGATTTCCTCGCCCGTCACCAGATTCCGACGGCGGAATACCAGAATTTCACCGAGATTGAGCCTGCCCTGGCGTATCTGCGCGAGAAAGGCGCGCCGATCGTCATCAAGGCCGATGGTCTGGCTGCGGGCAAAGGCGTTATCGTGGCGATGACGCTTGAAGAAGCCGAAGCCGCCGTCCATGACATGCTGGCAGGCAACGCCTTTGGCGACGCGGGCCACCGTATCGTGATTGAAGAGTTCCTCGACGGCGAAGAAGCGAGCTTTATCGTGATGGTCGACGGCGAGCACGTGCTGCCGATGGCCACCAGCCAGGACCACAAACGCGTCGGCAACGGCGATACCGGCCCGAACACCGGCGGTATGGGGGCCTACTCACCAGCGCCGGTGGTAACTGATGAAGTGCATCAGCGCACCATGGAACGCATCATTTGGCCAACCGTGAAAGGCATGGCCGCGGAAGGTAACACCTATACCGGCTTCCTGTATGCGGGTCTGATGATCGACAAGCAGGGCAACCCGAAAGTTATCGAGTTCAACTGCCGCTTCGGCGATCCGGAAACCCAGCCGATCATGCTGCGCATGAAGTCGGATCTGGTGGATCTTTGCCTCGCCGCCTGTGACGGCAAGCTGGATGAGAAAACCTCCGAGTGGGACGAACGCGCTTCATTAGGCGTGGTGATCGCTGCGGGCGGTTATCCGGGCAGCTACAACACCGGCGACGAGATCCACGGTCTGCCGCTGGAAGAAGTGGCTGACGGTAAGGTTTTCCACGCGGGCACCAAACTCGCCGATGACGACCGCGTGTTGACCAGCGGCGGACGCGTCCTGTGCGCCACCGCGCTGGGTCACACCGTGGCTGAGGCGCAGAAACGCGCTTACGCCCTGATGACCGACATCCGCTGGGACGGCAGCTTCAGCCGTAACGACATCGGCTGGCGCGCCATCGAGCGTGAGCAAAACTAACGGCTGAGTTTAGCCAGCAGCGTTTTGCGCGTAATGCCCAATTGGCGGGCGGCTTCCGTTTTGTTGCCGCCCGTTTTTTCCAGCGCCGCCAGAATGATCTCTTTTTCCACATCGACCAACGGTTGGATCTCACCACTGTATTCCGCTTTTATCGGCGTCGCGGCAATAGCGAGAGGCAATTCGCGTTCAGAAATGTATTCTCCCGTCAGCAACACCACCGCCCGCTCGATAGCGTTTTCCAGCTCACGGATATTGCCCGGCCAGTCGTAGTGGATCAGCAGATCCATCGCCTGCGGCGTAAACCCCTTCACCGCTTTGCGGTTACGTTCGGCAAAACGCCGCAGAAAATGGTCTGCCAGTAGCGGAATATCTTCCCGACGCTGGCGCAAAGAAGGCATTTCAATCGCCACCACATTCAGGCGGTAATAGAGATCCTGGCGAAAGCGACCGGCACTCACCTCTTCCGCCAGATCGCGGTGGGTAGCGGCAATTAACCGAACATCCACAGATATCGTCTGGTTACTTCCCACGCGTTGCACTTCGCGCTCCTGAATCGCCCGCAGCAAACGTACCTGCATTAACGGCGAGATATCGCCGATTTCATCAAGAAACAATGTCCCGCCGTCAGCTTCGACAAAGCGTCCCTCCCGACGTTTATCCGCGCCGGTAAACGCGCCTTTTTCGTGTCCGAACAGCTCAGACTCCAGCAGCGATTCATTAAGCGCGGCGCAGTTGAGCGTGACCAGCGGTCTATCGCTCCTGGCGCTACAGGCGTGTAGCGCCCGCGCCACCAGCTCTTTACCCGTGCCGGAGTCTCCGTGAATCAATACCGTGGCGTCTGATGGTGCGACCATCGCGATTTCATTCAGTAAATGTTGCATCGCCGGACTGCTGCCAATCATGCCAAACTGCGCAGCCGACGCCGATGGCAATTCAGCGCCCGTTTCCCGCGTATGCGCCAACGCCTTTTCCAGCGTCTCCTGCAGACGGTCAAAATCCAGCGGTTTAATTAAATAGTCGAGCGCGCCGGCTTTCAACGCCTCTACCGCCGTTTCCACGCTGGAGAATGCCGTCATAATCAAAATCGGAATGGCGGGGTTGAGCGCTTTAATCTCCTTCAGCGTGGCGATACCGTCCATCTCCGCCATACGCACATCGCACAGTACCAGATCAAAGACTTTCTCACGCACCTGAGCCAACGCATCATGCCCACTGTAGGCCAGAGCGACGTTATAGCCCCAACCCCGAAGCAGAGCCTGTAAAATCGTGCAGTGGCTTACATCATCATCCACAACCAGAATATCGATTTTTCCGCGTATCACCCTTGTTAATCCTGTTGTCTCGCTATCACTGGCAACCAGATAGTAAAGACCGCGCCTTTACCCTCAATACTTTTCACCTTAATCGCGCCGCCATGCTGTTCGATGATATTTTGCACCACCGCCAGCCCCAGGCCTGTCCCGTCAGCTTTGGTCGTAAAATAAGGTGTAAAAATCGCCTCCAACTGATCCGGGGCGATCCCTTTCCCGCTATCGGTAACAGTGATGATAACGCGGTCGGTCCCACTGTCTTTTGCCTCTACGGTAATCGTTCCCTGGCGGCCAATCGCATGAATAGCGTTCAGGTACAAATTCAACAGCACCTGAGTCAGCCTGTCCGGGTCAGCCTGAATACGCTTAAGCGTCTCATTCGCCGTGAATCTCAACTGAATCTCACTGCTTTGGGCATCCTGACTGACCAGATTCAGGGAGTGAGTAATAATATCATTGAGGTTAACCGCCTGGAGCGTCAGATGCGCGGGCTTTACCAGTTCGAGCAATTCGCTTACCACCCGGTTCAAACGATCGGCCTCTTTGGCCATCACCTGCGCCAGTTCATGCGACTCGCCGCCGGCTGGCGTGCGCTCGGCAAAGTATTTCGCCAGCCCTTTGATGGACGAGAGCGGGTTACGAATTTCGTGCGCGACGCCCGCCGCCAGATGCCCCATCGCCACCAGCTTTTCTTTACGCTTCATTGCATCAAGCAGTTCTCTGTGCGAGCGCTGATAACGCTGATGCCAAAAAAACGCCAGTAACGTTGCCAACAGCACCGTCGCTAACGCAGACAAAACAATCAGCGTATTACGCCACTCCCTTGCCTGTGTCGCGGCCAGCTCGCTGGCGTCAAAGGCAATAAAAATAGTTTGTTTCGCTGGTTCGTCGTCATTGGCGCTACGCGACATGCCGTGCCCCCTCATACCGTGACCTCTCATACCGAAAAGCGGCTGGAACTGGCGGTAAATTTCCAGCGCAGGCACCGTCTCGCCGTTAGCAGCAACGTCGACACGCCGCCAACGCTCCTGCGGCCCGGGGTTTAGTTGATGCATTTCAGATGTGGAATAGAGCGATTTGCCCACCATGCCAGGGTTACTATGAGTAATGATTACCCCCTGCGCATCCGTTACGGCGAACCACAACACGCCTGGCTGACCCGCCATCTCTTCCAGCAATGTCTGCTGCTGCGCGTGATGCATCCGCATTCCCATACCTACTCGCGTGCCGGACTCCAGAGCGCGAATGAGTACATTTCCCTTTTCCAGCAGCGTCTGCCTGGCGGCAGCGCTCTCACGGCCATAGTCGCGAATGACCATAATGGAAAATAGCCCCACCAGAATGAAGATCGCCGCAGGTAACAGCCGACTCAACCACGTTGCAGCGGCATCTTTATGTAATCGTATAAAACTCACAGGCTTCCCCGGCTCGTTTTTATTTTCCTTACTTAAGCAGAGATCATGCCATTCTGCGCTCCGCATAACCGCGCGTTGTCGCACACCCTTTCGGATACGGGTGGGTAAAAATGACTCGCCAGGCGGGTCATGCGAGTCATTTTTACTCGCTTTTTGCCGCCTGAAGCGGGTTAACTCGCTGCCCGACAAGGAATAGTTACCTGGCACGGAAGATGCAAGAGAGAGGATAAGATGAGCAACAGGAGAACGCAAAATGAAACGGAACAATAAATCAGCTATCGCGCTAATCGCCCTCTCTCTTTTGGCCCTGAGCTCCGGCGCCGCCTTCGCCGGACATCACTGGGGCAACAATGACGGTATGTGGCAACAGGGAGGTAGCCCGTTGACCACGGAACAGCAGGCGACGGCGCAGAAGATTTATGATGATTACTATACGCAGACCAGCGCGCTGCGCCAGCAACTGATATCCAAACGTTATGAATATAACGCGCTACTGACCGCCAGTTCGCCGGATACTGCGAAAATTAATGCGGTTGCCAAAGAGATGGAGTCATTAGGCCAGAAGTTAGATGAGCAACGCGTGAAACGGGATGTCGCGATGGCGCAGGCTGGCATACCACGCGGCGCAGGAATGGGCTATGGCGGTTGCGGCGGCTATGGCGGCGGTTATCATCGCGGCGGCGGTCATATGGGTATGGGAAACTGGTAAAGCATGTTTGCCGAATGGCGGCTTCGCCATTCGGTATTCCATCAAAAGGTTTTCGCTTGCGGCTGCCAGTGACAGAAATCTGAATTCGCCACCAGCAAAAGTTGCGATCCTTCCGGCGCCTCCAGCCATGCTACGCTCACCTCTACCGATGAGCGGTTCTGGCGGCGCTCAATGTGGCTTATTGCCCAGGAATCCAGATCCGGTTTCAGCGTTTCACCTTCACAGGTGGTTACCGTATGGTCGGCGTGCCAGCGTCCCTGGCGTAGTATGACCCGCCCCAGGCGCAAGGCGTCGCTGGTCTGACGGATTTGTTCGGCGCGATAGCGATACAAGGCAATCTGATCGTTGGAAAGCTGCTGCTTCTGCCCCCCAACTTCACGCTGCATAAAACTGAGTTCGCCATGAGCGTCGAAACGCGCGCGAATATGTTCTGGCGGTTTGCTGTAAATATTGAGTTCAATAAGCGAAAGCGTATCACCCTGCCAACGATATTCGCTGGTCGTCGTGCTGCCGCTATGCCACGGGCTAAAAACAGAAAGCAGATGGACTTCATCGTTCGTATCTTTACGCCAGATACGCACCGCGCCGTGATCGCCGGCAAAGCCGCTGGCAGTAAACGGAGGCGGTGAAGCGTTATGACTGCAGGCAGTCAGCAACAGCGCGCCAGAAAACAGAAACGCGCGACGCCAGACAGACAAAAGGGGCTGACGAGCCCCTTCGATAAAACTGTTCACAGCTACGCGTCTTACTTAACTGCGTCTTTCAGCGCTTTACCAGAAACAAACGCCGGTACGTTAGCGGCGGCGATTTTGATTTCTTTACCGGTCTGTGGGTTACGGCCAGTGCGCTCAGCACGGTGGTTCACTTTGAAGGTACCGAAACCAACCAGTTGTACAGCATCGCCTTCTTTCAGAGACTCAGTAATAGCAGCCAGAGTGGATTCCAGAGCAGCTTTAGCCTGGGTTTTGGACAGTTCTGCTTTGTCTGCAATTACATCAATCAGTTGAGTCTTGTTCATAAGTTATCCTTACAATGTGTTTATCGCTTGCTAAGCATCGAGTGCGACGGAAATGCCAGAAAAGCACTCTCCTGCATACACGCACCGATAGCCACTTTTTTTCGCCTCCCAAATGTAGACCAGACGGGGGGCATAAGGGAAGCCTTATGGCACGACAAATCAGACGTTAAATCACGTTTTCTGGTGTCATTGCTGAAAATTTATACCGATATTGCTCTCACCAGCCTCGCGCAGGTCTGCCCTGAGCCCTTTTATCAGTTCAATATCGCGTTCTTCGCAGTCGGCTAAAAGTCGGAATATTTCCCACTGAATATCCCATTCCTGTTCAACGGCAGGGTTCGTTTTGAGCTCCTCATCGGTCATTTCCCGACCAGCCTGAGTCATTTCCAACATCGCCACCGTAGTAATGGAAGTCTTACTAACCTCAATAGCGTGTTCCAGCGTTTCGCCGCTAAGACGAGAATGCATTAATTCGCTTAATGCGACGCAGGCATCAATCGCCGGGTAAACGCCGTACAGATCATAGTCGTCAGCAGCCGGAATTGCCTCTTCAAACTTCTCCAGTTGGCTATCGAAATTGACCTTTGCATCTTTCACCGTCAGGGTTTCCCAGATCAGATCCAGAATGCGACGGTAGATCTGTCCGTCGCCGAATTCCGTCTGCTTGCAAAACATGGCGTAGTTCGGGTACATGCGCTCGCATAAGCAGGCCATAAAAGTAATGTGCTGCCAGCTTTCCAGCCGCTCCAGACGCAAATGAATCGGGTTTTGTAACATGATGGAATCTCGAATCGGAAATTAGCGGCAGTTTACCTGAATCAGCGCTGAATTTCTTGCCAACGAACAAACGCCGGACGCCCGGAAGCGACGGCATCCGCCCAGCGCGTCGGCTCCGGCAGGCGATACCCTTTCATACAGCGCTGTACCCACGCCAGCGCGCTGTCAGTACTGACCCGGTGCCCCGTCGCGATAAACAGCGGATTACAGCGCGCCTTGCTGCGCCATACCCACGCCAGTTGCTCGCCTTTATCCATTAAGGGGCTAAGTGCGCCAGGTTCGGCGGAAAGTGGTTCAAATTTACCGCATAGCCGTTTTTTCGCCACGCCGATGGTCGGCACGTCCACCAACAGTCCAAAATGACTGGCGACGCCAAGCCGACGCGGATGCGAAATACCGTGACCGTCCACAAACAGCAAATCGGGCTTTTGCGAGAGCTGTTCCCACGCCGCCAGCAGCGCAGGATATTCACGAAAAGAGAGAAAGCCGGGGATATACGGCATGGTGGTGGCAATACGCGCCACCTTGTACTCTACCAGTTCAAGCGACGGATATTTCAGCAATACCATCGCCGCCCGCGTCACCTCGCCGCCCTGCTCAAAACCGACGTCCGCCCCGCCGATAAACGCTGGCGGATCTTTGTCCAACCGATCTTCGCGGCAAACCGATGAAGCAAGTTCTATCTGTTGAGCGCGTAGCGACGCGAGATCCATACTAACTCCTTAGTTGTGATACTGCGCAGAAAGTCGGTGCACTGCCTCCACAAATGCGCCAGCATGTTCTGGCGGCACATCCTGATGGATGCCATGTCCAAGGTTAAAGACGTGCCCTTCTCCCTGACCGAAACCAGCAAGTATAGTCGCTACCTCGTCTTCGATCCGTGCCGGCGGCGCATACAGCATCGAGGGATCCATATTGCCCTGCAGCGCCACTTTATGGCCGACGCGACGGCGCGCATCGGCGATATCTGTCGTCCAGTCGAGACCCAGCGCGTCGCAGCCGGTTTCCGCCATCGCCTCCAGCCACTGACCGCCACCTTTAGTGAACAGCGTTACCGGTACCCGACGCCCGTCGTTTTCACGCAGCAGGCCATCAACGATTTTATGCATGTAGTAGAGGGAGAATTGCTGGTAATCGCGGCCAGTCAGCACGCCGCCCCAGGTATCGAAAATCATCACCGACTGCGCGCCCGCTTTAATCTGCGCGTTGAGGTACAGCGTGACGCTTTTCGCCAACTTATCCAGCAGCAGATGCAACGCCTGCGGGTCAGCGTACATCATCTTTTTAATCACCGTGAAGGCTTTGCTACTGCCGCCTTCCACCATGTAAGTCGCCAGCGTCCACGGGCTGCCGGAAAAGCCAATCAGCGGAACCTCGCCTTTTAGTTCGCGGCGAATCGTACGCACCGCATTCATCACATAACCCAGTTCATCTTCCGGATCGGGAATGGGCAGCTTATCGACATCGGCTTTGCAGGTGACAGGAGCCGTAAAGCGCGGGCCTTCCCCAGCTTCAAAATAGAGCCCCAGGCCCATCGCGTCCGGAATCGTCAGGATATCTGAGAAAAGGATCGCCGCATCAAGCGGATAACGGCGCAGCGGCTGTAAAGTGACCTCGCAGGCCAGTTCGGCATTTTTGCACAGCGACATAAAATCGCCCGCCTGAGCGCGAGTGGCTTTGTACTCCGGTAGATAACGGCCCGCCTGGCGCATCATCCACACTGGTGTAACATCAACGGGCTGGCGCAGCAGCGCACGTAGATAACGATCGTTTTTGAGTTCGGTCATTTTTACATTCCTTTAGCGTTGATGCGCCCAGTGTAACATGTCAATCATATTCAGCCCGACACATTGCCACCGTATCTTCGATCAAACGGCGCGCGACGGTGCCCGGCGGCGGCAGTAGCGGCAGATCGTCATAACGGTACCAATTTGCTTCCAACAGCTCTTTCGGGTCGATGACGATATCGCCGCTGTCGTACTCCGCCATGAAAGCGGTCATCAGCGACTGCGGGAAAGGCCACGGCTGGGAAGTCACATAGCGCAGATTTTTCACCCTAATGCCGCTCTCCTCCATTACCTCTCGCGCGACCGCCTGTTCTAAGGTTTCGCCGACTTCAACAAACCCGGCCAGTACCGTATGCACGCCGTTGCGGTGGCGAACATGCCGGGCAAGTAGAATAGAATCCTCACGGCGAATGGCAACAATAATGCAGGGGGCGATTTGCGGGTAGTAACGCTCGCGGCAATGGCTGCACAGCATCGCCCATTCGGTTTTACTCGGGTGCATAGGGTGCCCGCAATAGCCGCAAAATTTATGCGACCGATAAAACTCCGCCAACTGTACGCCACGTCCCGCCAGTTGGAATAGCCCTGCATCCTGATCGATAACCTGGCGAACCGATCCCATATCATGGCGTCGATGCTGTAACACCAGCCAGACGGGCTCGCCTTGCCATTCACCTATCCGGAGTGCGCGCTGCCCCACAAGATCGAAATTTGCTGCCAGCCCGTGTGGTAATTCCCCATACGGCAACCATAATTTTTGTTCATGGCTGACGATCCACCAGCCACTCTCTAATTTTTCAATTATACGATCCATAGCTCTTGCACTACCTTTGCTTCACTGGCATGTTGTTAACATTATTTTTACATTCATGGCGAGCAGCCTTTATCTAACTTGCGGAGACAATCATGCTAAACCAGCTGGAAAACCTGACGGAGCGCGTTGGCGGAAGCAACAAACTGGTCGATCGCTGGCTGGATGTACGTAAGCACCTGCTCGTGGCTTACTACAATCTGGTTGGCATTAAGCCTGGCAAAGAATCGTACATGCGGCTGAATGAAAAAGCGCTGGATGATTTTTGTCAGAGCCTGGTCGATTACCTTTCCGCCGGGCACTTCAGTATTTATGAACGTATTCTCCATAAATTGGAAGGAAACGGTCAGCTTTTACATGCGGCAAAAATCTGGCCGCTGCTGGAAGATAATACGCAGCGCATTATGGATTATTACGACACCAGCCTGGAAACTGCCATCGATCACGATAATTGTCTCGAATTTCAGCAAGCTTTGTCAGATATCGGCGAAGCGCTGGAAGCCCGCTTTGTGCTGGAAGACAAGCTGATTATGCTGGTGTTTGACGCGATGCACGACGGCGCCAGAGTCAAACGTCCCGCTTGAGTTCTGCGCGAGTAACAGGTAGTTTACTTCAGCCCCCTCTTCGGAGGGGCGGTTATCTTGTCGGAGTGCTAATTTTCCACAAAAGCGTTCGTGATGCGTCAAGGCGGCAAGTCGGTGAATCTCCAGGAGCTTACATAAGTAAGTGAATGGAGTGAGCGGACGAAGCCAACGAAGAGGCAGCGCGAAGGATGAAGTGGAAAAGGCTGAGACCGTTAATTCGGGATCCGCGGAACCTGATCAGGTTAATACCTGCGAAGGGAACAAGAGTAATTCTGCTTTATGCTGCTGCCTTTACGGGCGGCGCACATCCATTACTCCATCCGTCGTCTGACAAGCCACGTCCTTAATTTTTTGGAATGAGCTATGTCTACAACAACGTTAACCCGCCGCGAGCAGCGCGCTAAAGCCCAGCATTTTATCGATACGCTGGAAGGCACCGCATTTCCCAACTCGAAACGCATCTACGTGACCGGTTCGCAGCATGATATTCGCGTACCGATGCGCGAAATTCAACTTAGCCCAACGCTCATCGGCGGCAGCAAAGACAACCCGCAGTTTGAAGAGAACGAAGCCGTGCCGGTGTACGACACCTCCGGCCCCTATGGCGATCCTGAGGTGGCGATTAACGTCCAGCAGGGTCTGGCGAAACTGCGCCAGCCATGGATTGACGCACGTAACGATAGCGAAGAATTAGACGACCGTAGCTCGGCTTATACCAGAGAACGTCTGGCCGACGATGGCCTGGACGATCTGCGTTTTACCGGCCTGCTGACGCCAAAACGCGCTAAAGCGGGCAAGCGCGTCACCCAGTTACACTACGCCCGCAACGGGATCGTCACTCCCGAAATGGAGTTCATCGCCATCCGTGAAAATATGGGCCGCGAGCGCATTCGCAGTGAAGTACTGCGCCACCAGCATCCGGGGATGAGCTTTGGCGCACGCCTGCCGGAAAACATCACCCCGGAATTCGTGCGTGATGAAGTCGCCGCCGGACGCGCCATCATCCCCGCCAACATCAACCACCCGGAATCGGAGCCGATGATTATTGGCCGCAACTTCCTGGTGAAGGTCAACGCCAATATCGGCAACTCGGCGGTGACCTCCTCTATCGAAGAAGAGGTGGAAAAACTGGTGTGGGCGACGCGCTGGGGGGCGGATACGGTAATGGACCTTTCCACCGGGCGCTATATTCACGAAACCCGTGAGTGGATCCTGCGTAATAGCCCAGTACCAATCGGCACGGTGCCGATCTACCAGGCGCTGGAAAAGGTCAACGGGATCGCCGAGGATCTTACCTGGGAAGCCTTCCGCGACACGCTGCTGGAGCAGGCCGAACAGGGCGTCGACTATTTCACTATTCACGCGGGCGTGCTGCTGCGTTACGTGCCGATGACCGCCAAGCGCCTGACCGGCATTGTCTCACGCGGCGGTTCAATCATGGCGAAGTGGTGCCTCTCGCATCACAAAGAGAACTTCCTGTTCGAACATTTCCGCGAGATTTGTGAAATCTGCGCCGCCTACGACGTTTCCCTGTCGCTGGGCGACGGCCTGCGACCGGGATCGATTCAGGACGCCAACGACGAAGCGCAGTTCTCCGAGCTGCATACGCTGGGCGAGCTGACCAAAATCGCCTGGGAATACGACGTGCAGGTGATGATTGAAGGCCCGGGCCACGTGCCGATGCATATGATTCAGCGCAACATGACCGAAGAGCTGGAGCACTGCCATGAAGCGCCGTTCTACACCTTAGGGCCGCTGACTACCGATATCGCGCCGGGCTATGACCACTTCACCTCCAGCATTGGCGCGGCGATGATCGGCTGGTTCGGCTGTGCGATGCTGTGTTACGTCACGCCGAAAGAGCATCTCGGCCTGCCAAACAAAGAAGATGTGAAGCAGGGGCTGATCACCTACAAGATCGCCGCCCACGCCGCTGACTTAGCCAAAGGGCATCCGGGCGCGCAGATTCGCGATAACGCGATGTCGAAAGCGCGCTTTGAATTCCGCTGGGAGGATCAGTTTAACCTCGCGCTCGACCCGTTCACCGCCCGCGCCTGGCACGATGAAACCCTGCCACAGGAGTCCGGCAAAGTGGCGCACTTTTGCTCGATGTGCGGGCCGAAATTCTGCTCAATGAAAATCAGCCAGGAAGTTCGTGATTACGCCGCCGCGCAAACTATTGAAGTCGGGATGGCGGATATGTCGGAAAACTTCCGCGCCAAAGGCGGCGAAATCTATCTCAAGCGGGAGGAAGTCTGATGTATCAGCCTGATTTCCCGACCGTACCGTTTCGCCTCGGGCTTTACCCGGTGGTGGACAGCGTGCAATGGATTGAACGCCTGCTGGAGGCGGGCGTGCGCACGATCCAGTTGCGTATCAAAGATAAACGCGATGAAGAGGTGGAAGCGGACATTATCGCCGCCATCGCACTGGGGCGTCGTTATGACGCCCGGCTGTTCATCAACGATTACTGGCGTCTGGCAATTAAGCACCGCGCTTACGGCGTGCATCTGGGCCAGGAAGACCTGGAAACCACCGACCTGGAGGCGATTCAGGCGGCGGGGCTACGCCTGGGCGTATCGACTCACGATGATATGGAGATAGACATCGCGCTCGCCGCTAAGCCTTCTTATATCGCGCTGGGTCATGTCTTCCCCACGCAAACCAAGCAGATGCCTTCCGCCCCGCAGGGGCTGGCGCAGCTGGCCAGTCATATTGAACGACTGGCGGATTACCCGACCGTCGCGATCGGCGGCATCAGCCTTGAACGCGCCCCGTCGGTGCTGGCGACCGGCGTCGGCAGTATTGCCGTGGTCAGCGCCATTACTCAGGCCGCCGACTGGCGCGCCGCTACCGCGCAGTTACTGGATATTGCGGGAGTTGGCGATGAATGACCGTGACTTTATGCGTTATAGCCGCCAGATCCTGCTCGGCGATATAGCCATTGAAGGCCAGCAAAAGTTGCTCGCGAGTCATGTCCTGATCGTGGGTTTAGGCGGGTTGGGTTCACCCGCCGCGCTGTATCTGACGGGAGCAGGCATCGGCAAACTGACGCTGGTAGACGATGACGACATTCATCTGAGCAATTTGCAGCGCCAGATTCTATTTACCACCGATGATATCGCAGGTTCAAAATCTCAGGTTGCCCGGCAGCGCCTGACACGGCTCAACCCGGATATCGAACTGGTGTCGCTCCAACAGCGGCTGCAAGGCGAGGCGCTCCGACATGCGGTCGCGCGTGCCGACGTAGTGCTCGACTGTACCGACAACATGGCCACGCGCCAGGAAATTAACGCCGCCTGCGTGGCGCTCAACACTCCGTTAATTTCCGCCAGCGCCGTCGGCTTTGGCGGCCAGCTAATGGTCCTCACACCACCGTGGGAACAAGGCTGTTACCGCTGCCTGTGGCCGGACGATGTCGAGCCTGAACGCAACTGCCGTACCGCCGGTATCGTCGGACCGGTTGTTGGCGTGATGGGCACTTTGCAGGCGCTGGAGGCAATCAAATTACTCAGCGGGATGGAAACGCCGAGTGGCGAGCTACGCCTGTTTGACGGTAAAACCAGCCAGTGGCGCAGCCTGGCGCTGCGTCGTGCCAGCGGCTGTCCGGTCTGCGGAGGGCAACATGCAGATTCAGTTCAATGATGAACCGATGCAGTGCGCCGCAGGGCAAACCGTCAATGAGCTGCTTGCTGCGCTTAATCAGCTTAAACCGGGCGCGGCGCTGGCGCTCAATCAGCAGATCCTGCCACGCGAGCAATGGCGGCAACATATCGTGCAGGAAGGCGACCAGATCCTGCTTTTTCACGTTATAGCAGGAGGTTGAGATGTTACGTATTGCCGACAAAACGTTTAATTCACATCTGTTCACCGGCACCGGAAAATTTGCTTCGTCGCAGCTGATGGTCGAGGCGATTCGCGCCTCCGGCAGCCAGTTGGTGACGCTGGCGATGAAGCGCGTGGATTTACGTCAGCACAACGACGCTATCCTCATGCCGCTCATTGAAGCGGGCGTCACGCTGCTGCCCAATACTTCAGGGGCGAAAACTGCCGAAGAGGCGATTTTCGCCGCCCAACTGGCGCGTGAAGCGCTGGGTACCCACTGGCTGAAATTAGAAATCCACCCGGACGCCCGCTGGCTATTGCCGGACCCGATTGAAACGCTAAAAGCCGCCGAGGCGCTGGTGAAGCAGGGTTTTGTGGTGCTGCCCTACTGCGGCGCGGATCCGGTGTTGTGCAAGCGGCTGGAAGAGGTCGGCTGCGCGGCGGTGATGCCGCTTGGCGCGCCTATCGGTTCGAATCAGGGGCTGGAAACCAAAGCGATGCTGGAGATTATTATCCAGCAGTCCACCGTACCGGTGGTGGTCGACGCCGGGATCGGCGTCCCCAGCCACGCGACGCAGGCGCTGGAAATGGGCGCAGATGCGGTACTGGTCAACACCGCAATTGCCGTGGCGGATGACCCGGTGATGATGGCAACCGCTTTCCGCCTGGCTGTAGAAGCGGGAGTACTGGCGCGCCAGGCTGTGCCAGGAAGCAAAAGTTCGCAGGCCAGCGCCACCAGCCCGCTCACCGGGTTTCTGGAGGCGTTAGCATGAAAACCTTCACCGACCGATGGCGGCAACTGGAGTGGGACGATATTCGCCTGCGTATCAACGGTAAAACCGCCGCCGACGTGGAGCGCGCGCTGAACGCAGCGCATCTTAGCCGGGACGATTTGATGGCGCTGCTCTCCCCCGCCGCCGCCGATTATCTGGAACCGATGGCGCAGCGCGCGCAAAAACTTACCCGCCAGCGCTTTGGCAACACCGTCAGTTTCTATGTGCCGCTTTATCTCTCGAACCTGTGCGCCAACGACTGTACCTACTGCGGTTTCTCGATGAGCAACCGCATTAAGCGTAAAACGCTGGATGAGGTGGATATTCAAAGGGAGTGCGATGCTATCCGTAAACTGGGCTTTGAGCATCTGTTGCTGGTGACTGGCGAACATCAGGCCAAAGTAGGCATGGACTATTTTCGTCGTCATTTACCGGCTATCCGCCGTCAATTTTCATCATTACAGATGGAAGTCCAGCCCTTGTCGCAAGAAAACTATGCGGAGCTCAAAACGCTGGGGATCGATGGCGTGATGGTTTATCAGGAAACTTACCATGAGGCAATCTATGCACAGCATCACCTGAAGGGAAAGAAACAGGACTTTTTCTGGCGGCTGGAAACGCCGGATCGGTTAGGTCGGGCAGGTATCGACAAAATCGGTCTTGGCGCGCTGATTGGGCTTTCTGACAGTTGGCGGGTGGACTGCTATATGGTGGCGGAGCATCTGTTGTGGATGCAGAAACACTACTGGCAGAGTCGCTATTCTGTTTCCTTCCCGCGTCTGCGTCCGTGTACTGGCGGTGTGGAACCCGCATCTGTGATGGATGAAAAGCAACTGGTGCAAACGATTTGCACTTTCCGGTTATTGGCACCGGAAATTGAATTATCACTCTCCACCCGCGAATCGCCGTGGTTTCGCGATAACGTGATCCCGCTGGCGATCAACAACGTTAGCGCCTTCTCGAAAACCCAGCCCGGTGGCTACGCTGACGATCATCCGGAACTTGAGCAGTTTTCTCCCCACGATGCCCGTCGGCCTGAAACCGTAGCAAGCGCGTTAAGCGCGCAAGGGTTACAGCCCGTCTGGAAAGACTGGGACAGTTGGCTGGGGCGCACTTCGCAAATGCGGTGAACCCGTATGTAAACGCATTAGTATTTCACAAGCGAGTACGTAATGTGAAAAACGGGAGATTGTTATCGACCTCCCGTTTTTTTATTTTGTCATCGTCAGCAACAGAAGCTGACCAGGGCAAAGTATCCCTTCCTCATTTTTGCCCAGCCTTCTCCCCTTCATCAGTAATTGACGACCGAGGGCTGGCCACTGGATTATCGAAATAGCGGTGAACTTGAAGTTTTTGGGCAGCGTTCCTGACTGTAATTTCGCTGGCGCCCCCCTCTTCCAACCGTGTCTGCTGATCGTTTTTGTCCATAAAATGATGCCCCAGAACAACGGGAATCAGGGGCGAACCCATCAGGGAAAAATGTGTTGCGGCCGGACGCCGATGGTAACGTTACTTGATGGAAAACGCATCTGGGCTGAGAAAAATTTAAGCCAGATGTAATCTGACAGATATCTGTATAAATAAAATTGTTATTTAATAACCAATTAAATTATTTAAGCTCTTCTTACTCCCATATTTCACAAGGAATGCCGTATATCTCCGTTCTGAACAGCACTGCGATTTTAAAGTGGCGTTGTAGTAGAGAAAACTGAGCATCAAATATTTTTTCGCCGAAACTTGATAGTTTATGTCAATATTTTATGTATTCAATAGCATGATTATTGCCATTTCCGCTACTGCACATGCCTCGCCCATGAACTTTGCGTAAACTGACTGGTATTCATTATAATGTTATCATGCTTAAACTCAATAAAATCGCAAAAAGAATTATAATCTTCATTTAAAGAATAATTAAAATGTTTTCTAATTCCATTACATACACCATCAGAATAGGGATCAGCATCAAATTTAGTATGCATTATTTCCAATCCAGCAAGTAAAGCCGGGTGGTTATTGCGATCAACAGCTATTATCCCGTTCTCCATAGAAGCACGGCCATCTATCCTTTCTACATGAACAGCGATTCCATCCGGAATATATATCCCCCCCAATTTTTCCGTGATAATCATATCAGCATCGAGATATATACACCCATTATTTGTTGATAAATCATAACACCCAACCTTATCCGCCTCTAAAAATAACTGACCAGCCTTTAACATAGCCATATTCCTGTAAAAATCAAACCATCCATAGCCTTTATCCAGCAAGTAAGATTTAATTAATGAATCATTACCCTCTTGAATATCACTCAATTCTTTTTTCAATAGCTGCAGTAAATGACAATCCCTTTTTTCTTCTGGCATGGATTCTTGCTTAGAAATATTTTCCATATAAATTTCTGATAATTTTTTATCGTATATGCTAAAGTCAATATCATTTCTATATATGATTTTTATGTTTTCATAGTCATACTCAAGTTTTGAAAAAGCATCCTTTTGTCCCGGAAAAAAATCACCATCTACAAAAATACCTATAAGACGTTCTTTTTCAATTGTTGCTGCTTTAATGATATTGTTAAGGTAGGGGTTTTTCTCTGTGTTAATTATAGGTATATCATTTTTCCCAAAGCGAGCAGGATTCCGCTCAAACCACTGGAAAAGAAGAGGGGTTTTCTCATCTAAAAAGCACAAGGGATAATCTTTTCCATTAAAAATTGTAAACTGAATGTCCCTGTCGGTAACAGTTTTAACCAATTCATTTTTTGAAAGCGCGGGAACATATCTATTTAATGGTGGGATCATAAAAATTAAATGCTCCATACTTACTTCATTACATATTTTACATGATGATTATTAGCACATGTTTTTTAGCGTTGCAATCGCTGTCAGCTAAAAGATGTTAAACTAAGCATTAACCGATGGATACATAAATATCCTACTAGTGAGCAATTAAATAAATAATTTATTAACTTTATTTTTATTCCACAAATGGCATCATATTTATAATTCCTGTAACAAGAGCAAACAAAGACCTTAATGGAATTAAATACTCCATTTAATAATTTAAAATGTCACGCGTAAACAATCAATAAACCAGGTTTATCATTTAATGTATGAACAGCAGGCATTTTATAATAGCGGACCAATAGACTTTAATAAGTTAGATTTATGGGATAAATTTAAAGTCACATTTGGATTCAATGTTACAGAAAAAACCAAACCCAATGGTAAAAAATTTCAATTTTGAGTATTGTGGATTCTCTACTTTTATTATGCCGGTTGATGGCGTTGGCGGGATTTTAGCAAAGTGGTTCTCAAAAAAACATAATGTAAGTGTCCCAACGCCTTATACATTCGGGCAGGCCCCCATTCCTGGCGTCAATCTTTATCGTAATACAAAAGCAAAATTTGTTATGGCTAACGGCGGTAATAGTCTTCCCTGTGCGATGGCAAAATATAATGCAAAAACTGGACAATTTATTCATATAAACAGTGATAATGAGTTTTCACCAATAATACGAGAAACAAGAGTCATAAAAAAATAATTTATTTATTCATTAAATTTATAATTACAGATAAAATCAAGAGCCAGCATGGCATTGAAAAATAAAATACGGCTTTTTTATCCGCGCTGATTTTGACTCGATGAAGAATAACGGTGGCGACAATAATAATAAGACAATAAATAAATATCAGTAATGATTTATGGTGAAGTATATATAACGATAGAAACAATAAAAAAGCGGACAGAACGTTTGAAATGGTTATCTTTTTTGTAAATACCAAAAGACTAAACATCAAATAGATTAATGAAATAATCGCTGGCATTTTCTTTCCTTGTAGGCAAGCGACCCGGAATTCGGCATCCAGCATGAAGCTGGTGGAGGGATAAATACCCCTCCACCATTTAACGATTACTCGTTATCAGAACCGCCCAGACCTGCGTTCAGCAGTTCTGCCAGGCTGGCAGATGCATCTTCTGCAGTCACCTGCGGTGTTGCTGGCTGCTCGCCCGCGGCGCGACGGCGCATACGATCCTGGTGGTACGCATAACCGGTACCGGCCGGAATCAGACGACCCACGATAACGTTCTCTTTCAGGCCGCGCAGTTCGTCGCGTTTGCCCGCAACGGCTGCTTCGGTCAGGACACGCGTGGTCTCCTGGAACGATGCGGCAGAGATGAACGATTCGGTTGCCAGAGACGCTTTGGTGATACCCAGCAGATCGCGGGAGAAGGTAGCCCCCACTTTGCCGTTCGCTTCCAGCTCGCGATTAGCGATCTTGACGCGAGAGTATTCAACCTGTTCGCCTTCCAGGAAGTCGGAACTACCGGCGCTTTCGATGGTCGCTTTACGCAGCATCTGACGAACGATAACTTCGATGTGTTTATCGTTAATCTTAACGCCCTGCAGACGGTATACATCCTGAACTTCGTTAACAATGTAACGCGTCACAGCATGAACGCCACGCAGACGCAGAATGTCGTGCGGCGCTTCCGGACCATCGGAAATCACATCACCACGTTCTACACGTTCCCCTTCGAACACGTTGAGCTGACGCCATTTCGGAATCATCTCTTCGTACGGGTCACTACCATCAACCGGCGTAATCACCAGACGACGTTTGCCTTTGGTTTCTTTACCGAAGGAAACGATACCTGCGATTTCAGCAAGGATTGCCGGCTCTTTCGGACGACGCGCTTCGAACAGGTCCGCAACGCGCGGCAGACCACCGGTGATATCCTTGGTACCGCCGGATTCCTGCGGAATACGCGCCAGGGTGTCACCAGAACTGATCTGTACGCCATCTTCCAGCTGTACAATCGCTTTACCCGGCAGGAAGTACTGCGCAGGCATATCGGTACCGGGGATCAGCACGTCATTACCCTGAGCATCAACGATTTTCAGCGCCGGACGCAGATCCTTACCACCAGTAGTACGTTCAGCCGAATCCAGAACCACCAGCGAAGACAAACCGGTCAGTTCGTCGGTCTGACGCGTAATGGTCTGACCGTCGATCATGTCAGTGAAGCGGATGAAACCACTCACTTCGGTGATAACCGGCATGGTGTGCGGGTCCCAGTTTGCCACGGTTTCGCCGCCGGCAACCTGCTCGCCATCACCTTTCGCCATGACAGCGCCATAAGGTACTTTATAGCTCTCTTTGGTACGACCGAATTCGTCGATCAGCTTCAGTTCGGTGTTACGAGAAGTGATAACCAGTTTACCGCTGGAGTTCACAACCGACTTCACGTTGCTGAGCTTGATGCTACCTTTATTTTTCACCTGGATGCTGGATTCAGCAGCCGCACGCGATGCCGCACCACCGATGTGGAACGTACGCATCGTCAGCTGTGTACCCGGTTCACCGATGGACTGTGCCGCGATAACGCCGATAGCTTCACCTTTGTTGATGATGTGGCCACGCGCCAGGTCACGACCATAGCAGTGCGCACATACACCAAAGTCGGTGTCGCAGGATACAACGGAACGCACTTTAACGGCGTCAACGGAGTTTGCTTCCAGCAGGTCACACCACTGTTCGTGCAGCAGCGTGTTGCGTGGAACCAGAATGTCCGCGGTACCCGGTTTCAGCACATCTTCTGCTGTCACACGGCCCAGAACGCGGTCACGCAGCGGCTCTTTCACGTCGCCACCCTCGATAACCGGGGTCATCAGGATACCTTCGTGCGTACCACAGTCATCTTCGGTCACCACCAGATCCTGCGCGACGTCAACCAGACGACGAGTCAGGTAACCGGAGTTCGCGGTTTTCAGTGCGGTATCCGCCAGACCTTTACGAGCACCGTGGGTGGAGATGAAGTACTGGAGTACGTTCAGACCTTCACGGAAGTTCGCAGTGATTGGCGTTTCGATGATGGAGCCATCCGGCTTCGCCATCAGACCACGCATACCGGCCAGCTGACGAATCTGTGCCGCAGAACCACGCGCACCGGAGTCGGCCATCATGTAGATGCTGTTGAAGGAAACCTGCTGCTCTTCCTGGCCGTCACGGTTAATCACGGTTTCGGTTTGCAGGTTATCCATCATCGCTTTGGATACACGATCGTTCGCCGCAGCCCAGATATCGATAACTTTGTTATAGCGTTCGCCAGCGGTTACCAGACCGGACTGGAACTGCTCCTGGATCTCGGCAACTTCAGCTTCCGCCTCAGAGATGATCTCGTGTTTTTTCTCCGGGATGACCATGTCATCAATACCAACGGACGCACCTGAACGCGCTGCATAAGCAAAGCCGGTGTACATCGTCTGGTCCGCAAAAATAACGGTCGGTTTCAGACCCAGAATACGGTAGCAAGTGTTCAGCATTTTGGAGATCGCTTTCTTGCCCAGCGCCTGGTTGACGATGGAGAAAGGCAGACCTTTCGGTACGATCATCCACAGAATGGCGCGACCAACGGTCGTGTCTTTCAGGCTGGTGTGCGCAACGAATTCGCCGTTTTCATCTTTTTCATATTCAGTGATACGCACTTTAACGCGCGCATGCAGAGAGGCCAGACCTGCGCGATAGATACGCTCAGCTTCTTTCGGGCCAGTCAGCACCATGCCTTCGCCTTTGGCGTTAACACAGTCACGGGTCATGTAGTACAGACCCAATACCACGTCCTGAGACGGAACGATGATAGGTTCGCCGTTCGCCGGAGACAGGATGTTGTTGGTAGACATCATCAGCGCACGCGCTTCAAGCTGGGCTTCCAGCGTCAGCGGTACGTGAACAGCCATCTGGTCACCATCGAAGTCGGCGTTATATGCCGCACAAACCAGCGGGTGCAGCTGGATAGCTTTACCTTCGATCAGAACCGGTTCAAAGGCCTGGATACCCAGACGGTGCAGAGTCGGCGCACGGTTCAGCAGTACCGGGTGTTCGCGGATCACTTCGTCCAGGATATCCCAAACGACAGCTTCTTCGCGCTCAACCATTTTTTTCGCGGCTTTGATGGTGGTGGCAAGGCCACGCAGTTCCAGCTTGCCGTAGATGAACGGTTTAAACAGCTCCAGCGCCATTTTCTTCGGCAGACCGCACTGGTGCAGACGCAGGTATGGACCTACGGTGATAACAGAACGACCGGAGTAGTCAACACGCTTACCGAGCAGGTTCTGACGGAAACGACCCTGTTTACCTTTGATCATGTCGGCCAAAGATTTCAGAGGACGCTTGTTAGAACCGGTGATCGCACGACCGCGACGACCGTTATCCAGCAGGGCGTCAACCGCTTCCTGCAGCATACGTTTTTCGTTGCGTACGATGATGTCCGGCGCAGCCAGATCCAGCAGACGCTTCAGACGGTTGTTACGGTTAATGACGCGACGATACAGATCGTTCAGATCTGACGTGGCGAAACGACCACCATCCAGCGGAACCAGCGGACGCAGATCTGGCGGCAGAACCGGCAGAACGGTCAGGATCATCCACTCTGGCTTGTTGCCAGACTGTACGAAGGCTTCCAGCAGTTTGATACGCTTGGTCAGCTTCTTACGCTTGGTTTCGGAGTTGGTTTCGTTCAGCTCTTCGCGCAGAGTTTCACACTCTTGCTCCAGATCCATGCTCTTCAGCAGGGCCTGGATAGCTTCCGCACCCATCTTCGCGTCGAATTCGTCACCGAACTCTTCCAGCGCGTCCAGATACTGCTCTTCAGTCAGGATCTGTTGACGTTCCAGGTTGGTCATACCGCCTTCGATAACCACATAAGATTCGAAGTACAGTACGCGTTCGATATCGCGCAACGGCATATCGAGCAGCAGACCGATACGGGACGGCAGCGATTTCAGGAACCAGATGTGAGCAGTCGGAGACGCCAGCTCGATGTGGCCCATACGCTCACGGCGTACTTTGGTCTGGGTCACTTCAACGCCGCACTTCTCACAAATAACACCACGGTGTTTCAGGCGCTTGTACTTACCGCACAGGCACTCGTAGTCTTTTACCGGCCCAAAGATACGGGCGCAGAAAAGGCCGTCACGCTCAGGTTTGAACGTACGGTAGTTGATGGTTTCCGGCTTTTTAACTTCACCGAAAGACCATGAACGGATCATGTCTGGCGAAGCCAGAGCAATTTTGATCGCATCAAACTCTTCGGTTTTAGTCTGCGCTTTCAGAAACTTTAATAAATCTTTCACGGATTTGCTCCCGTCGGAGTTAGCACAATCTGGTGTCGGGTTTTACCCCGACACCAGTGACCTGTTTGAGCGAGAATTACTCGTCTTCCAGTTCGATGTTGATGCCCAGCGAGCGGATCTCTTTCAACAGAACGTTGAAGGATTCCGGCATACCCGGTTCCATCTGATGGTTGCCGTCCACGATGTTCTTATACATCTTGGTACGACCATTCACGTCATCAGACTTAACGGTGAGCATTTCCTGCAGGGTGTAGGCGGCGCCGTAAGCTTCCAGCGCCCACACTTCCATCTCCCCGAAGCGCTGACCACCGAACTGCGCCTTACCACCCAGCGGCTGCTGAGTAACCAGGCTGTAAGAACCGGTAGAACGCGCATGCATCTTGTCATCAACCAGGTGGTTCAGTTTCAGCATGTACATGTAACCGACGGTTACCGGACGTTCGAACTGTTCACCCGTACGGCCATCGAACAGGGTGATCTGACCGGAGGTCGGCAGGTCGCCCAGTTTCAGCAGCTCTTTGATTTCCGCTTCTTTCGCACCGTCAAACACTGGTGTGGCAATCGGCATACCTTTACGTAGGTTTTCTGCCAGACGCAGCACTTCATCATCGCTGAAGGTGCTCAGGTCGACTTTCTGACGAACGTCGGCGCCCAGATCGTAGGCACGCTGGATGAATTCGCGCAGTTTCGCGACTTCCTGCTGCTGTTTCAGCATGGCGTTGATCTTATCGCCGATACCTTTCGCAGCCATACCCAGGTGGGTTTCCAGAATCTGACCGATGTTCATACGAGACGGTACGCCCAGCGGGTTCAGTACGATGTCTACCGGCGTGCCGTTTTCATCGTAAGGCATGTCTTCGATCGGGTTGATCTTAGAGATAACACCCTTGTTACCGTGACGACCTGCCATCTTATCACCCGGCTGGATACGGCGTTTAACGGCCAGATAGACCTTCACGATCTTCAGCACGCCCGGCGCCAGATCGTCGCCCTGGGTGATTTTACGGCGCTTCGCTTCAAGTTTTTTCTCGAACTCGTGTTTCAGTTCGTCATACTGCTCAGCCAGTTGTTCCAGCTGATTTTGTTTCTCTTCGTCGGTCAGACCGAGTTCCAGCCAGCGGTCGCGCGGCAGTTTGTCGAGCTTCTCAGCTTCAACGCCGCCGGAAACCAGCACCGCACGGATACGGCTAAACAGGCCCGCTTCGAGGATCTGCAGTTCTTCAGACAGGTCTTTTTTCGCCTGCTTGAGCTGCATCTCTTCGATTTCCAAAGCACGTTTGTCTTTTTCTACGCCATCGCGAGTAAAGACCTGAACGTCGATAACCGTACCGGAGACACCGTTAGGTACGCGCAGAGAAGAGTCTTTAACATCAGACGCTTTCTCACCGAAGATCGCACGCAGCAGTTTCTCTTCCGGCGTCAGCTGGGTTTCACCTTTCGGCGTCACCTTACCGACCAGAATGTCACCGCCGGTCACTTCCGCGCCGATGTAAACGATACCGGATTCATCCAGTTTGGAGAGCGCAGCTTCACCCACGTTCGGGATATCAGCGGTGATCTCTTCCGGCCCTAGCTTGGTGTCACGGGACACGCACGCCAGTTCCTGAATGTGGATGGTGGTGAAACGGTCTTCCTGGACAACACGCTCGGATACGAGGATGGAGTCTTCGAAGTTGTAGCCGTTCCACGGCATGAACGCCACGCGCATGTTCTGACCGAGCGCCAGTTCACCGAGGTCGGTGGACGGACCGTCTGCCAGCACGTCGCCGCGTTCAACCGGCTCGCCCAGAGACACACATGGCATCTGGTTGATACAGGTGTTCTGGTTAGAGCGGGTGTATTTGGTCAGGTTATAGATGTCGATACCCGCTTCGCCCGGGTACATCTCGTCTTCGTTAACTTTGATAACGATACGGGATGCATCCACGTACTGAACAGTACCGCCACGTTTAGCTACTGCAGTAACACCGGAGTCGACGGCGACAGCACGTTCCATACCGGTACCCACCAGCGGCTTATCAGCACGCAGAGTCGGAACCGCCTGACGTTGCATGTTCGCACCCATCAATGCACGGTTGGCGTCATCGTGTTCCAGGAACGGGATCAGGGACGCACCGACGGAGACCACCTGCTGGGTGGATACGTCCATGTAGTCAACCTGGTCACGGCTGAACAAGCTGGATTCGCCTTTGCTACGGCAGGTAACCAGATCTTCTACAAAGTGGCCTTCGTCATCCAGGTTGGAGTTCGCCTGAGCGATAACGTAGTTGCCTTCTTCGATAGCAGACAGGTAATGAATTTCGTCAGTGACCACGCCATCAACCACACGACGGTACGGCGTCTCAAGGAAGCCATATTCGTTAGTCTGTGCGTACACGGACAGGGAGTTGATCAGACCGATGTTCGGACCTTCCGGCGTTTCGATTGGACATACGCGACCGTAGTGCGTCGGGTGTACGTCTCGAACTTCGAAGCCTGCGCGTTCGCGGGTCAGACCGCCTGGGCCGAGTGCGGAGATACGACGTTTGTGCGTAATCTCAGACAGCGGGTTGTTCTGGTCCATAAACTGAGACAGCTGGCTGGAACCAAAGAACTCTTTCACTGCCGCGGAAATCGGCTTGGCGTTGATCATATCCTGAGGCATCAGGGTATCCAGATCGCCCAGAGACAGACGCTCTTTCACCGCACGCTCTACACGCACCAGGCCAACGCGGAACTGGTTTTCCGCCATTTCGCCGACGGAACGGATACGACGGTTGCCGAGGTGGTCGATATCATCCACTTCGCCTTTACCGTTACGGATATCGATGAGCTTCTTCATGACATCAATGATGTCGTCTTTGCTCAGGATACCGGAACCTTCGATTTCGTCGCGCAGCAGAGAACGGTTGAACTTCATACGACCCACCGCAGACAGGTCATAGCGGTCTTCGGAGAAGAACAGGTTCTCGAACAGGCTTTCAGCCGCTTCACGAGTCGGCGGCTCACCAGGGCGCATCATGCGGTAGATTTCTACCAGCGCGCTCAGACGATCGTTAGTTGGGTCGACGCGTACCGTTTCAGAAATGTACGGGCCGTGGTCCAGATCGTTGGTAAACAGCGTTTCGATACGCTTGTGGCCGGACTGGCTCAGTTTAGCCAGCAGATCCAGGCTCAGCTCCATGTTCGCCGCGCAGATCAGCTCGCCAGTGGATTCGTCAACGTAGTCTTTAGAGACGACTTTGCCTGCGATGTACTCAACCGGAACTTCGATATGCTTGATATCGTCTTTTTCCAGCTGACGGATGTGACGCGCGGTAATGCGACGACCTTTTTCAACGTACACTTTGCCGTTAGCTTCGATATCGAACGACGCAGTTTCGCCGCGCAGACGTTCTGGAATCAGCTCCATCTGCAGCTTGTTGTCGCGAATTTCGAAGACGACTTTCTCAAAGAACAGGTCAAGGATCTGCTCAGTGGTGTAGTTCAGCGCACGCAGGATGATGGTCGCAGGCAGTTTACGGCGACGGTCGATACGCACGAACAGGTTGTCCTTCGGATCGAATTCGAAGTCCAGCCAGGAACCACGGTAAGGAATGATGCGCGCGTTATACAGCACTTTACCCGAAGAGTGGGTTTTACCTTTGTCGGAGTCAAAGAAGACGCCCGGACTACGGTGCAGCTGAGAAACAATAACACGCTCAGTACCGTTGATAACAAAGGTACCGTTGTCGGTCATGAGCGGAATTTCGCCCATGTAGACTTCTTGTTCTTTAATGTCTTTAACGGTGCCTTCCGGCGCTTCGCGCTCGTAGATCACCAGACGCAGTTTTACGCGCAGCGGTGCGGAATAGGTCACGCCACGGATCTGACATTCCTGAACGTCAAACACCGGTTCGCCAAGGCGGTAGCTGACGTACTGCAGCTCGGAATTACCGCTGTAGCTCTGAATCGGGAACACGGAACGGAAGGCTGCTTCCAGGCCGTACTGCCCTTCAGGATCTTGCTCGATAAACTTCTGAAACGAGTCAAGCTGGATAGAAAGGAGATAAGGTACATCCAGAACTTGTGGACGTTTACCAAAATCCTTACGAATACGTTTTTTCTCGGTATAGGAGTAAACCATAGGGTTCCTCAGCTCGCTGACAAGTCGACCCATCTGTCCTGCGGGGGACAGTTTATGCAACACTATTTTGTTGACCGGAAAATGGATACTTTCCGCAATGCCTGTTGCTATCACGCTTAAACCATTTCATTGCGATTTACACAGAACGTACGCTCTGTCGCAGTATATTAAGTCGTCGATAGAAACAAGCATTGAAAGGCACAGCAGTAGTCAAACAGTGTGAAACGCTACTGGCGCCTTACAGCGCAAAAAGGCTGGTGACTAAAAAGTCACCAGCCATCAGCCTGATTTCTCAGGCTGCAACCGGAAGGGTTGGCTTATTTAACTTCAACTTCAGCGCCAGCTTCTTCCAGAGATTTTTTCAGTGCTTCAGCGTCATCTTTGCTCACGCCTTCTTTCAGAGCGGCCGGAGCAGATTCTACCAGGTCTTTAGCTTCTTTCAGACCCAGGCCAGTTGCGCCACGTACTGCTTTGATAACAGCAACTTTGTTAGCGCCAGCAGCTTTCAGAATTACGTCGAATTCAGTTTTTTCTTCAGCAGCTTCAGCCGGGCCAGCAGCTACAGCGACAGCAGCAGCAGCGGAAACACCGAATTTTTCTTCCATTGCAGAAATCAGTTCTACAACGTCCATTACGGACATAGCGGATACTGCTTCAATGATTTGATCTTTAGTGATAGACATTTAAATTGTTCCTGAATATCAGAATAAGTTTATACGTAAGCAAATGCTTGATAAAGACAACTGCGATTACGCAGCTTCTTTTGCATCGCGTACAGCAGCCAGTGTGCGAACCAGTTTGCCAGCCGAAGCTTCTTTCATGGTTGCCATCAGGCGTGCAATTGCTTCTTCGTAGGTCGGCAGAGTTGCCAGGCGGTCGATCTGAGACGCCGGGATCAGCTCACCTTCAAAGGCTGCAGCTTTGACCTCAAATTTTGCATTCGCTTTCGCGAACTCTTTGAACAGACGAGCAGCAGCGCCCGGGTGTTCCATAGAGTATGCAATCAGGGTCGGACCAACAAACGTGTCTTTCAGGCACTCGAACTGAGTACCTTCAACGACGCGACGCAGCAGGGTGTTACGAACAACACGCATGTATACGCCAGCTTCACGACCTGCTTTACGCAGTTCAGTCATTTTATCTACAGTTACGCCACGGGAATCCGCAACTACTGCAGACAGCGCGCCTTTGGCTACTTCGCTGACTTCAGCAACAATCGCTTGTTTGTCTTGAAGATTTAAAGCCATTAGCTTTGCTCCTGGATGTTTGCCGGAACTCATGTTCCGGAACTCACTTCACTCATCTCAACGAGAAGAGCGTCTTAATACGGTGAGCAGAAACAAGCCAGAGTATAAAAAATAATCTTAGCGTTCTGTCACCGTCTACGCAGGGGATTAAGCCTCTTGCGAGACGCCTGCGGTCTTCGACGGAGGCCTGGATAGGCCAGGCTCCAACGAACAAATCTTTTCTATCCGTCGCTATTCAGCTTGTGGCAGCGTTGGCTTCCTTCGTTCGCACCAGTCACATAGTTAGCTATGCTCCTGACGACTCACTCAGTTGCCGCCTTGCCACAACCCGAATATCTCGGATATACGTCTGCAACTAGCAGAATACGTGGGGGTAAGATTGTAGACAAAATCACCGCCCACGTAAAGACTAATCTTAGTTCGCAGATGCGCTCAGACCAGCCTGATCAACGGCAACGCCAGCACCCATGGTGGTGGAGATGCTAACTTTCTTGATGTACACGCCTTTCGCCTGGCTCGGTTTTGCTTTTTTCAGCGCAACCAGCAGAGCTTCCAGGTTTTCTTTCAGTTTGTCAGCGTCAAAGTCCACTTTACCGATGGTGGTGTGGATGATGCCGTTTTTGTCGTTACGGTAACGAACCTGACCTGCTTTAGCGTTCTTAACCGCTTCAGCAACGTTCGGCGTTACGGTACCGACTTTCGGGTTTGGCATCAGGCCGCGCGGACCCAGAACCTGGCCCAGCTGGCCAACAACGCGCATTGCATCCGGGGATGCGATAACAACGTCGAAGTTCATTTCGCCTTTCTTGATCTGGTCAGCCAGATCTTCCATACCTACCAGCTCAGCGCCAGCAGCTTTAGCTGCTTCAGCGTTCGGGCCCTGGGTAAATACGGCAACGCGAACAGAACGGCCAGTACCGTGCGGCAGTACAGTCGCGCCACGAACGTTCTGGTCAGATTTACGAGCATCGATGCCGAGGTTAACGGCAACGTCAACGCTTTCGTTGAATTTAGCAGTGGCCAGCTCTTTCAGCAGGGCAATAGCTTCGTTGATGTCGTACTGTTTGGTCGCATCAACTTTTTCACGGATCACGCGCATACGCTTGGTCAGTTTAGCCATTTCTTAGTCCTCCACTACCAGGCCCATGGAACGTGCAGTACCTTCGATGGAGCGAGTCATCGCTTCAATGTCGGCACCAGTCATGTCGGCAGCTTTGGTCTGCGCGATTTCCTGCAGCTGAGCGCGGGAAATTTTACCTACTTTGTCTTTGTTCGGCTTGCCGGAACCAGACTTGATACCAGCCGCTTTTTTCAGCAGAACAGCTGCCGGAGGCGTTTTGGTAACGAAGGTGAAAGAACGGTCAGCGTAAACGGTAATAACAACCGGAATCGGCAGACCTTTTTCGATGGAATCCGTTTTTGCGTTGAACGCTTTGCAGAATTCCATGATGTTCACACCCTGCTGACCCAGTGCTGGACCAACCGGCGGACTCGGGTTCGCCATACCAGCTGCAACCTGCAGCTTGACGTAGGCTTGTACTTTCTTAGCCATTCTAAATTCCTCGAATTGGGTAGTATCGCTTCAAAGAAGCTCCCCGTGATAAATATCGCTTCATGGGCATAAGGCCCATAAAAACAAAAGGCGCGAAATTGTATGTCAATTTCGCGCCCTATGCAACGATTAGATCGCTGCTTTTTTGATCGCAGCCTTACGCTTTCTCAACCTGGCTGAAGTCCAGCTCTACCGGGGTCGCACGACCGAAGATAGAAACAGACACTTTCAGGCGAGACTTCTCATAATCGACTTCTTCGACAACGCCGTTAAAGTCTGCGAACGGACCGTCGTTAACACGAACCATTTCACCCGGTTCAAACAGAGTTTTCGGCCGCGGCTTATCGCCAACCTGCTGCAGGCGGTTCATGATCGCATCGACTTCTTTGTCGCTGATCGGCGCCGGACGGTCTGACGTACCGCCGATAAAGCCCATCACACGCGGCACGCTGCGCACCAGGTGCCAGCTTGCGTCGTTCATGACCATCTGGACCAGAACGTAACCCGGGAAGAATTTGCGTTCGCTTTTGCGACGCTGGCCGCCACGGATCTCAACGACTTCTTCAGTCGGCACCATGACTTCGCCAAACAGCTCTTCCATATTGTGTAATTTGATATGCTCGCGCAGCGATGTGGCTACGCGGCCTTCAAAACCGGAAAACGCCTGAACGACGTACCAGCGCTTTTTAGGTGCTTCAGACATCTCAGAACCTCAGGCCAGTGATAAAGGATACCAGGCGAACCAGAATACCATCCAGTCCCCACAGGATCAGTGACATAACTGCGGTAACCGCAGCGACGATCAGCGTGGTGTGCAGCGTTTCCTGGCGAGTCGGCCAAATGACCTTACGGACTTCGGTTCTCGCTTCACGGGCAAAAGCAACGGTTGCTTTACCTTTTGTCGTCAACAGCGCGACACCACCCGCTGCAGCAATCAGAATTACTACGGCCAGCGCACGCAGCGGCAGCATCATGTCGCGATAGAGGTAGTTGCCGACGATTGCGACGATCAGCAATATGGCAACAACTATCCACTTCATCGCTTCCAGGCCGCGCCCGCTCCCTTGAGCTTCGGTATTCGCACTCATAAACCAACCTGTCAGAAGTATTCTACAAACATTTTCACCCCGCAATCGCGAGGCAATCCAAATCGAAACGCTTATTCGCCTTTCGGATTATACGCCCTCTACAGAGCCTGTCTCAGCAATGATTATGACAAATAAAATCACTGATGAGCCAGGTTCTGGTGTGAAAGCGTGCAAAAAGGGCATCAAATGATGCCCTTTTATTGCGCATTGCGTCAAATGTTATCAGCGATTAGCCGAGAACTTTAGCAACAACGCCCGCGCCAACGGTACGGCCGCCTTCACGGATTGCGAAACGCAGACCGTCGTCCATTGC
>NZ_JAMMKR010000016.1:0-26152 GCF_051703725.1 Salmonella sp. NW645
GCAATGGACGACGGTCTGCGTTTCGCAATCCGTGAAGGCGGCCGTACCGTTGGCGCGGGCGTTGTTGCTAAAGTTCTGGGCTAATTACTCGTTAATTAGTTTTGAATTGAAGAGGGCGCTTCGGCGCCCTTTTTGTTACCTGCTATTTAGCCGCTGTTATATTTATTCACCCTTTTTAACGCTTCTCCCATGGCGTAAATCGCTTTGTGCTATTGTAATCATAACCATTCTCATTTACACTTTGTGCGGAAATTGAACGGGAGCGATCATGTACGTTTGTTTGTGTAATGGTATAAGCGATAAAAAAATCCGCCAGGCTGTACGACAATTTCATCCACAGTCATTTCAACAGTTGCGTAAATTTATTCCTGTGGGAAATCAATGTGGTAAGTGTATTCGCGCCGCGCGAGAAGTGATGCAGGATGAGTTAACGCAAATGCCGGAATTTAAAGAGATCGCCTGAGTCACACTCTTTTTTTTGACATCCCTGTAGCCCCATCTACGCTCTAGAGAGTGGAAGCGGAGGGACTATAAAATGAAAGGTGATGTTAAAATCATAAATTATCTCAATAAACTATTGGGAAATGAGCTTGTCGCAATTAATCAGTATTTTCTTCATGCCCGTATGTTCAAAAACTGGGGGCTGACCCGGCTTAATGATGTTGAGTACCATGAATCCATTGATGAGATGAAACACGCCGATAAGTATATTGAGCGTATTTTATTTCTGGAAGGCATACCGAACCTACAGGATCTGGGCAAGCTGGGCATCGGTGAAGATGTCGAAGAGATGCTACGATCGGATCTCCGGCTCGAACTGGAAGGCGCAAAAGATCTACGTGAGGCAATAGCCTATGCCGATAGCGTTCATGATTATGTCAGCCGGGATATGATGATTGAAATTCTTGCCGACGAGGAAGGTCACATCGACTGGCTGGAAACTGAGCTGGATTTGATTGCCAAACTTGGTATGCAAAATTATCTGCAATCACAAATCAAGGTTACCGATTAACCGTCTGGAAAGAAAGCTTTCCAACCTGTTATGAAACCCGCCACCGCCAGCCATGGCCCAAAAGGTAGCGGGTTTATTAATGCCGATTTACCTCTCACCAGTAGCGCGACGCCAAACCCGCTACAGGCCAACATGGCGGCAAGGAAAACCAGTAACGGCAGTGTTTCCCAACAATGCCACGCTCCTAAGGCTGCAAGGTACTTGACGTCGCCATATCCAAGCCCCTCTTTCTGATAACGCAGGCGATAGCCCCAGTAAATTAACGCGAATCCGCCATAGCCGGCGATAGCACCCCAAAGCGCATCCGGTAAACGCTCCGGCAGGCAAATCTGGTGATAAAGCAGACCACCCCACAGTAATGGACAGGTAAACCGGTCAGGCAACAGACCGGTACGCGCGTCGTATATGCCAAGTAATAAAGAGAACGACGCATAAAAAATGAGAAAGGGGAGGGCAACAAACATAAGCAAATCCTCGTCAAGGCTTGTGCTCACCTTTATAGATTTATGCGACAGCGACAACGACGTATCGCCAGATTTGCCTGATGCCTTCCAAAGAAAAGATGCGCGTTGCCATCCCATGCGTACCACCTGGAATCATGCTCGCATAAGAATAAAGCGCTTAATTTCTATCCGACACTTGCGTCAGGCTGAGATTTACGTATAATGCGCGGGCTTGTCGTAATTGACGGCAGGTTCGATTTGAACCTCGAATAGCCGATTTGGCTATTTAACAATGCTCCCAATCGGGGAGCTACGTAAGAACGGTTACACTCTCCCATCAATCGTAATGGGTGTGAGGAGTAATCATTTTCGTTTATAAAATAATTGGAGCTCTGGTCTCATGCAGAACCAAAGAATCCGTATCCGCCTGAAAGCGTTTGATCATCGTCTGATCGATCAATCAACCGCGGAAATCGTCGAGACTGCCAAGCGCACTGGTGCGCAGGTTCGCGGTCCGATCCCGCTGCCGACCCGCAAAGAGCGCTTTACCGTTCTGATCTCTCCGCACGTTAACAAAGATGCGCGCGATCAGTACGAAATTCGCACTCACAAGCGTCTGGTTGACATCGTTGAGCCAACCGAGAAAACCGTTGATGCTCTGATGCGTCTGGACCTGGCTGCCGGTGTAGACGTGCAGATCAGCCTGGGTTAATCAGGTCATCGAGCGATTGAGAGGTTGATACAATGATTGGTTTAGTCGGTAAAAAAGTGGGTATGACCCGCATCTTCACTGAAGATGGCGTCTCTATCCCAGTAACCGTAATCGAAGTTGAAGCAAACCGTGTTACTCAGGTTAAAGACCTGGCTAACGATGGCTACCGCGCTGTTCAGGTTACTACGGGTGCTAAAAAAGCTAACCGTGTCACCAAGCCGGAAGCGGGTCACTTTGCTAAAGCTGGCGTAGAAGCTGGCCGTGGTCTGTGGGAATTCCGCCTGGCTGAAGGCGAAGAATACACCGTAGGTCAGAGCATCAGCGTTGAACTGTTTGCTGACGTTAAAAAAGTTGACGTAACCGGTACCTCTAAAGGTAAAGGTTTCGCTGGTACCGTTAAGCGCTGGAACTTCCGTACCCAGGACGCTACTCACGGTAACTCCTTGTCTCACCGCGTACCGGGTTCTATCGGTCAGAACCAGACTCCGGGCAAAGTGTTCAAAGGCAAGAAAATGGCAGGTCAGATGGGTAATGAGCGCGTAACCGTTCAGAGCCTTGACGTAGTACGCGTTGACGCTGAGCGCAACCTGCTGCTGGTTAAGGGTGGTGTTCCGGGTGCAACCGGTTGCGACCTGATCGTTAAACCAGCTGTGAAGGCGTAAGGGGATAGCAATGGAATTAGTATTGAAAGACGCGCAGAGCGCGCTGACTGTTTCCGAAACTACCTTCGGTCGTGATTTCAACGAAGCGCTGGTTCACCAGGTTGTTGTTGCTTATGCAGCTGGTGCTCGTCAGGGTACTCGTGCTCAGAAGACTCGTGCTGAAGTAACTGGTTCCGGTAAAAAACCGTGGCGCCAGAAAGGCACTGGCCGTGCGCGTTCAGGTTCTATCAAGAGCCCGATCTGGCGTTCCGGTGGCGTGACCTTCGCTGCTCGTCCGCAGGACCACAGTCAAAAAGTTAACAAGAAGATGTACCGCGGCGCGCTGAAAAGCATCCTGTCCGAACTGGTACGTCAGGATCGTCTGATCGTTGTCGAGAAGTTCTCTGTAGAAGCGCCGAAAACTAAGCTGCTGGCACAGAAACTGAAAGACATGGCTCTGGAAGATGTGCTGATCATCACCGGTGAGCTGGACGAGAACCTGTTCCTGGCCGCACGTAACCTGCACAAGGTTGACGTACGCGATGCGACTGGTATCGACCCGGTTAGCCTGATCGCCTTCGACAAAGTCGTAATGACTGCTGATGCTGTTAAGCAAGTTGAGGAGATGCTGGCATGATTCGTGAAGAACGTCTGCTGAAGGTGCTGCGCGCACCGCACGTTTCTGAAAAAGCGTCTACTGCGATGGAAAAAACTAACACCATCGTTCTCAAAGTTGCTAAAGACGCGACCAAAGCAGAAATCAAAGCTGCTGTGCAGAAACTGTTTGAAGTCGAAGTCGAAGTCGTTAACACCCTGGTTGTTAAAGGGAAAGTTAAACGTCACGGACAGCGTATCGGTCGTCGTAGCGACTGGAAAAAAGCTTACGTCACCCTGAAAGAAGGCCAGAATCTGGACTTCGTCGGCGGCGCTGAGTAAGTCGGAGGAGTAATACAATGGCAGTTGTTAAATGTAAACCGACATCTCCGGGTCGTCGCCACGTCGTTAAAGTGGTCAACCCAGAGCTGCACAAGGGCAAACCTTTTGCTCCGCTGGTTGAAAAAAACAGCAAATCCGGTGGTCGTAACAACAATGGCCGTATCACCACTCGTCATATCGGTGGTGGTCACAAACAGGCTTATCGTATTGTTGACTTCAAACGCAACAAAGACGGTATCCCGGCAGTTGTTGAACGTCTTGAGTACGATCCGAACCGTTCCGCGAACATCGCGCTGGTTCTGTACAAAGACGGCGAACGCCGTTACATCCTGGCCCCGAAAGGCCTGAAAGCTGGCGACCAGATTCAGTCTGGCGTTGATGCTGCAATCAAAGCAGGCAACACCCTGCCGATGCGCAATATCCCGGTTGGTTCTACCGTTCATAACGTAGAAATGAAACCAGGTAAAGGCGGTCAGCTGGCGCGTTCCGCTGGTACTTACGTTCAGATCGTTGCTCGCGATGGCGCTTATGTCACCCTGCGTCTGCGTTCTGGTGAAATGCGTAAAGTCGAAGCAGACTGCCGTGCAACCCTGGGCGAAGTTGGCAATGCTGAGCATATGCTGCGCGTTCTGGGTAAAGCAGGTGCTGCACGCTGGCGTGGCGTTCGTCCTACCGTTCGCGGTACTGCGATGAACCCAGTAGACCACCCACATGGTGGTGGTGAAGGTCGTAACTTTGGTAAGCATCCGGTAACTCCGTGGGGCGTTCAGACCAAAGGTAAGAAGACCCGCAGCAACAAGCGTACTGATAAATTCATCGTACGTCGCCGTAGCAAATAATTTTAGAGGATAAGCCATGCCACGTTCTCTCAAGAAAGGTCCTTTTATTGACCTGCACTTGCTGAAGAAGGTAGAGAAAGCGGTGGAAAGCGGAGACAAGAAGCCCCTGCGCACCTGGTCCCGTCGTTCAACGATCTTTCCTAACATGATCGGTTTGACCATCGCTGTCCATAATGGTCGTCAGCACGTTCCGGTATTTGTTTCCGACGAAATGGTCGGTCACAAACTGGGTGAATTCGCACCGACTCGTACTTATCGCGGCCACGCTGCTGATAAAAAAGCGAAGAAGAAATAAGGTAGGAGGAAGAGATGGAAACTATCGCTAAACATCGCCATGCTCGTTCTTCTGCTCAGAAGGTTCGCCTTGTTGCTGACCTGATTCGCGGTAAGAAAGTGTCGCAGGCTCTGGATATTCTGACCTACACCAACAAGAAAGCGGCTGTACTGGTCAAGAAAGTTCTGGAATCTGCCATTGCTAACGCTGAACACAACGATGGCGCTGACATTGACGATCTGAAAGTTACGAAAATTTTCGTAGACGAAGGCCCGAGCATGAAGCGCATTATGCCGCGTGCAAAAGGTCGTGCAGATCGCATCCTGAAGCGCACCAGCCACATCACTGTGGTTGTGTCCGATCGCTGAGACTCTGGAGACTAGCAATGGGTCAGAAAGTACATCCTAATGGTATTCGCCTGGGTATTGTAAAACCATGGAACTCTACCTGGTTTGCGAACACCAAAGAATTCGCTGACAACCTGGACAGCGATTTTAAAGTACGTCAGTACCTGACGAAGGAACTGGCTAAAGCGTCTGTATCTCGTATCGTTATCGAGCGTCCGGCTAAGAGCATCCGTGTGACTATTCACACCGCTCGCCCGGGTATCGTTATCGGTAAAAAAGGTGAAGACGTAGAAAAACTGCGTAAGGTCGTAGCGGATATCGCTGGCGTTCCTGCACAGATCAACATCGCCGAAGTTCGTAAACCTGAACTGGACGCTAAACTGGTTGCTGACAGCATCACTTCTCAGCTGGAACGTCGCGTTATGTTCCGTCGTGCGATGAAGCGTGCTGTACAGAACGCCATGCGTCTGGGCGCTAAAGGTATCAAAGTTGAAGTTAGCGGCCGTCTGGGCGGCGCGGAAATCGCACGTACCGAATGGTACCGCGAAGGTCGCGTACCGCTGCACACTCTGCGTGCTGACATCGACTACAACACCTCTGAAGCGCACACCACTTATGGTGTAATCGGCGTTAAAGTGTGGATCTTCAAAGGCGAGATCCTGGGTGGTATGGCTGCTGTTGAACAACCGGAAAAACCGGCTGCTCAACCGAAAAAGCAGCAGCGTAAAGGCCGTAAATAAGGAGCGTCGCTGATGTTACAACCAAAGCGTACAAAATTCCGTAAAATGCACAAAGGCCGCAACCGTGGTCTGGCTGCAGGCGCGGATGTTAGCTTCGGCAGCTTCGGCCTGAAAGCTGTTGGCCGTGGTCGTCTGACTGCCCGTCAGATCGAAGCAGCACGTCGTGCTATGACCCGTGCAGTTAAGCGTCAAGGTAAGATCTGGATCCGTGTATTCCCGGACAAACCGATCACTGAAAAGCCGCTGGCAGTGCGTATGGGTAAAGGTAAAGGTAACGTGGAGTATTGGGTTGCCTTGATTCAGCCGGGTAAAGTCCTGTATGAAATGGACGGCGTACCGGAAGAGCTGGCCCGTGAAGCATTCAAGCTGGCAGCAGCGAAACTGCCGATTAAAACCACCTTTGTAACTAAGACGGTGATGTAATGAAAGCAAAAGAGCTGCGTGAGAAGAGCGTTGAAGAGCTGAACACCGAGCTACTGAACCTGCTGCGTGAGCAGTTCAACCTGCGTATGCAGGCTGCAAGTGGCCAGCTGCAACAGTCTCACCTGTTGAAGCAAGTGCGTCGTGATGTCGCACGCGTTAAGACTTTACTGACTGAGAAGGCGGGTGCGTAATGACCGATAAAATCCGTACTCTGCAAGGTCGCGTGGTTAGCGACAAAATGGAGAAATCCATTGTTGTTGCTATCGAACGTTTTGTGAAACACCCGATCTACGGTAAATTCATCAAGCGTACGACCAAAATGCACGTACATGACGAGAACAACGAATGCGGTATCGGCGACGTGGTTGAAATCCGCGAATGCCGTCCGCTGTCCAAGACCAAATCCTGGACTCTGGTTCGCGTTGTAGAGAAAGCGGTTCTGTAATACAGTACGCATTCTCAACGAATAAACGGCTCAGCGATGGGCCGTTTATTTTTTCTACCCATATCTGATTTGCGGTGTTATAATGCCGCGCCCTCGATATGGGGTTTTTTTAACGACCTGATTTTCGGGTCTCAGTAGTAGTTGACATTAGCGGAGCACTAAAATGATCCAAGAACAGACTATGCTGAACGTCGCCGACAACTCCGGTGCACGTCGCGTAATGTGTATCAAGGTTCTGGGTGGCTCGCACCGTCGCTACGCAGGCGTAGGCGACATCATTAAGATCACCATCAAAGAAGCGATTCCGCGTGGTAAGGTCAAAAAAGGTGATGTGCTGAAGGCGGTAGTGGTGCGCACCAAGAAGGGTGTTCGTCGCCCGGACGGTTCTGTCATTCGCTTCGATGGTAATGCATGCGTTATTTTAAACAATAACAGCGAGCAGCCTATCGGTACGCGTATTTTTGGGCCGGTAACTCGTGAACTTCGTAACGAGAAGTTCATGAAAATTATCTCTCTGGCACCAGAAGTACTCTAAGGAGCGAATCATGGCAGCGAAAATCCGTCGTGATGACGAAGTTATCGTGTTAACCGGTAAAGATAAAGGTAAACGCGGTAAAGTTAAGAATGTCCTGTCTTCCGGCAAGGTCATTGTTGAAGGTATCAACCTGGTTAAGAAACACCAGAAGCCGGTTCCGGCTCTGAACCAACCGGGCGGCATCGTTGAAAAAGAAGCTGCAATTCAGGTTTCTAACGTTGCAATCTTCAATGCGGCAACCGGCAAGGCTGACCGTGTAGGCTTTAGATTCGAAGACGGCAAAAAAGTCCGTTTCTTCAAGTCTAACAGCGAAACTATCAAGTAATTTGGAGTAGTACGATGGCGAAACTGCATGATTACTACAAAGACGAAGTAGTTAACAAACTCATGACTGAGTTTAACTACAATTCTGTCATGCAAGTCCCTCGGGTCGAGAAGATCACCCTGAACATGGGTGTTGGTGAAGCGATCGCTGACAAGAAACTGCTGGATAACGCAGCAGCAGACCTGACAGCAATCTCCGGTCAAAAACCGTTGATCACCAAAGCACGCAAATCTGTTGCAGGCTTCAAAATCCGTCAGGGCTATCCGATCGGCTGTAAAGTAACTCTGCGTGGCGAACGCATGTGGGAGTTCTTTGAGCGCCTGATCACTATTGCTGTTCCTCGTATCCGTGACTTCCGTGGCTTGTCCGCTAAGTCATTCGACGGTCGTGGTAACTACAGCATGGGTGTCCGTGAGCAGATCATCTTCCCAGAAATCGACTACGATAAAGTCGACCGCGTTCGTGGTTTGGATATTACCATTACCACTACTGCGAAATCTGACGAAGAAGGCCGTGCTCTGCTGGCTGCCTTTGACTTCCCGTTCCGCAAGTAAGGTAGGGTTACTAAATGGCTAAGCAATCAATGAAAGCACGCGAAGTAAAACGCGTAGCTTTAGCTGATAAATACTTCGCGAAACGCGCTGAACTGAAAGCGATCATCTCTGATGTGAACGCAACCGACGAAGATCGTTGGAATGCGGTTCTTAAGCTGCAGACTCTGCCGCGTGATTCCAGCCCGTCACGTCAGCGTAACCGCTGCCGTCAAACTGGTCGTCCGCACGCTTTCCTGCGGAAGTTCGGGTTGAGCCGTATTAAGGTCCGTGAAGCCGCTATGCGCGGTGAAATTCCGGGTCTGAAAAAGGCTAGCTGGTAATTGTCACCAATTGAATCACGGGAGTAAAGACAGATGAGCATGCAAGATCCGATCGCGGATATGCTGACCCGTATCCGTAACGGTCAGGCCGCGAACAAAGCTGCGGTCACCATGCCTTCCTCCAAGCTGAAAGTGGCAATTGCCAACGTGCTGAAGGAAGAAGGTTTTATTGAAGATTTTAAAGTTGAAGGCGACACCAAGCCGGAACTGGAACTGACTCTTAAGTATTTCCAGGGTAAAGCTGTTGTAGAAAGCATTCAGCGTGTCAGCCGCCCAGGTCTGCGCATCTACAAACGTAAAGATGAGCTGCCGAAAGTTATGGCCGGTCTGGGTATCGCAGTTGTTTCTACCTCTAAAGGTGTTATGACTGATCGTGCAGCGCGCCAGGCTGGTCTTGGTGGCGAAATTATCTGCTACGTAGCCTAATCGGAGGAAAAAATGTCTCGTGTTGCTAAAGCACCGGTCGTTGTTCCTGCCGGCGTTGATGTCAAAATCAACGGTCAGGTTATTACGATCAAAGGTAAAAACGGCGAGCTGACTCGTACTCTCAACGATGCTGTTGAAGTTAAACATGCAGATAATGCACTGACCTTCGGTCCGCGTGATGGTTACGCAGACGGTTGGGCACAGGCTGGTACCGCGCGTGCCCTGCTGAACTCAATGGTTATCGGTGTTACCGAAGGCTTCACTAAGAAGCTGCAGCTGGTTGGTGTAGGTTATCGTGCAGCGGTTAAAGGGAATGTAGTAAACCTGTCTTTAGGTTTCTCTCACCCGGTTGACCATCAGCTGCCGGCAGGTATCACTGCTGAATGTCCGACTCAAACTGAAATCGTGCTGAAAGGCGCTGATAAGCAGGTGATCGGCCAGGTTGCAGCAGATCTGCGCGCCTACCGTCGTCCTGAGCCTTACAAAGGCAAGGGTGTTCGTTACGCCGACGAAGTCGTGCGTACCAAAGAGGCTAAGAAGAAGTAAGGTAACACTATGGATAAGAAATCTGCTCGTATCCGTCGTGCGACCCGCGCACGCCGCAAGCTCAAAGAGCTGGGCGCAACTCGCCTGGTGGTACATCGTACCCCGCGTCATATTTACGCACAGGTAATTGCACCGAACGGTTCTGAAGTTCTGGTAGCTGCTTCTACTGTAGAAAAAGCTATCGCTGAACAACTGAAGTACACCGGTAACAAAGACGCGGCTGCAGCTGTGGGTAAAGCTGTCGCTGAACGCGCTCTGGAAAAAGGCATCAAAGATGTGTCCTTTGACCGTTCCGGGTTCCAATATCATGGTCGTGTCCAGGCACTGGCAGATGCTGCCCGTGAAGCTGGCCTTCAGTTCTAAGGTAGAGGTGTAAGATGGCTCACATCGAAAAACAAGCTGGCGAACTGCAGGAAAAGCTGATCGCGGTAAACCGCGTATCTAAAACCGTTAAAGGTGGTCGTATTTTCTCCTTCACAGCTCTGACTGTAGTAGGCGATGGTAACGGTCGCGTAGGTTTTGGTTACGGTAAAGCGCGTGAAGTTCCAGCAGCGATCCAGAAAGCGATGGAAAAAGCCCGTCGCAATATGATTAACGTCGCGCTGAACAACGGCACCCTGCAGCACCCGGTTAAAGGTGTTCACACGGGGTCTCGTGTATTCATGCAGCCAGCTTCCGAAGGTACCGGTATCATCGCCGGTGGTGCAATGCGCGCCGTTCTGGAAGTTGCTGGGGTTCATAACGTTCTGGCTAAAGCATACGGTTCCACCAACCCGATCAACGTGGTTCGTGCAACTATTGATGGCCTGGAAAATATGAATTCTCCAGAAATGGTCGCTGCCAAGCGTGGTAAATCCGTTGAAGAAATTCTGGGGAAATAAACCATGGCAAAGACTATTAAAATTACTCAAACCCGCAGTGCAATCGGTCGTCTGCCGAAACACAAGGCAACGCTGCTTGGCCTGGGTCTGCGTCGTATTGGCCACACCGTAGAGCGCGAGGATACTCCTGCTGTTCGTGGTATGGTCAACGCGGTTTCCTTTATGGTTAAAGTTGAGGAGTAAGAGATGCGTTTAAATACTCTGTCTCCGGCCGAAGGCTCCAAAAAGGCGGGTAAACGCCTGGGTCGTGGTATCGGTTCTGGCCTCGGTAAAACCGGTGGTCGTGGTCACAAAGGTCAGAAGTCTCGTTCTGGCGGTGGCGTACGTCGCGGTTTCGAGGGTGGTCAGATGCCTCTGTACCGTCGTCTGCCGAAATTCGGCTTCACTTCTCGCAAAGCAGCGATTACAGCCGAAGTTCGTCTGTCTGACCTGGCGAAAGTAGAAGGCGGCGTTGTAGACCTGAACACGCTGAAAGCGGCAAACATTATCGGTATCCAGATCGAGTTCGCGAAAGTGATCCTGGCTGGCGAAGTCACTACTCCGGTAACTGTTCGTGGCCTGCGTGTTACTAAAGGCGCTCGTGCTGCTATCGAAGCTGCTGGCGGTAAAATCGAGGAATAAGTAGCAGATGGCTAAACAACCGGGATTAGATTTTCAAAGTGCCAAAGGTGGCTTAGGTGAGCTGAAACGCAGACTGCTGTTTGTTATCGGCGCGCTGATTGTGTTCCGTATTGGCTCTTTTATTCCGATCCCTGGTATTGATGCCGCTGTACTTGCCAAACTGCTTGAGCAACAGCGAGGCACCATCATTGAAATGTTTAACATGTTCTCTGGTGGTGCTCTCAGCCGTGCTTCTATCTTTGCCCTGGGGATCATGCCGTATATTTCGGCGTCGATCATTATCCAGCTGTTGACGGTGGTTCATCCAACGCTGGCAGAAATTAAGAAAGAAGGGGAGTCTGGTCGTCGTAAGATCAGCCAGTACACCCGTTACGGTACTCTGGTGCTGGCGATATTCCAGTCGATCGGTATTGCTACCGGTTTGCCGAATATGCCTGGTATGCAGGGCCTGGTGATGAATCCAGGCTTTGCATTCTATTTCACCGCTGTTGTAAGTCTGGTTACAGGAACCATGTTCCTGATGTGGCTCGGCGAACAGATTACTGAGCGCGGTATCGGTAACGGTATCTCAATCATCATCTTCGCTGGTATCGTTGCGGGACTCCCGCCAGCCATTGCCCATACTATCGAGCAAGCGCGTCAAGGCGACCTGCACTTCCTCGTGTTGCTGTTGGTTGCAGTATTAGTATTTGCAGTGACGTTCTTTGTAGTATTCGTTGAACGTGGTCAACGCCGTATTGTGGTAAACTACGCCAAACGTCAGCAAGGTCGTCGTGTCTATGCTGCACAGAGCACACATTTACCGCTGAAAGTGAATATGGCGGGGGTAATCCCGGCAATCTTCGCTTCCAGTATTATTCTGTTCCCGGCGACCATCGCGTCATGGTTCGGGGGCGGTACTGGTTGGAACTGGCTGACAACAATTTCGCTGTATTTGCAGCCTGGGCAACCGCTTTATGTGTTACTCTATGCGTCTGCAATCATCTTCTTCTGTTTCTTCTACACGGCGTTGGTTTTCAACCCGCGTGAAACAGCAGATAACCTGAAGAAGTCCGGTGCATTTGTACCAGGAATTCGTCCGGGAGAGCAAACGGCGAAGTATATCGATAAAGTAATGACCCGCCTGACCCTGGTTGGTGCGCTGTATATTACCTTTATCTGCCTGATCCCGGAGTTCATGCGTGATGCAATGAAAGTGCCGTTCTACTTCGGTGGGACCTCACTGCTTATCGTTGTTGTCGTGATTATGGACTTTATGGCTCAAGTGCAAACTCTGATGATGTCCAGTCAGTATGAGTCTGCATTGAAGAAGGCGAACCTGAAAGGCTACGGCCGTTAATTGGTCGCCTGAGAAGTTACGGAGAGTAAAAATGAAAGTTCGTGCTTCCGTCAAGAAATTATGCCGTAACTGCAAAATCGTTAAGCGTGATGGTGTCATCCGTGTGATTTGCAGTGCCGAGCCGAAGCATAAACAGCGCCAAGGCTGATTTTTTCGCATATTTTTCTTGCAAAGTTGGGTTGAGCTGGCTAGATTAGCCAGCCAATCTTTTGTATGTCTGTACGTTTCCATTTGAGTATCCTGAAAACGGGCTTTTCAGCATGGTACGTACATATTAAATAGTAGGAGTGCATAGTGGCCCGTATAGCAGGCATTAACATTCCTGATCAGAAACACGCCGTGATCGCGTTAACTTCGATCTACGGTGTCGGCAAGACCCGTTCTAAAGCCATCCTGGCTGCAGCGGGTATCGCTGAAAATGTTAAGATCAGTGAGCTGTCTGAAGAACAAATCGACACGCTGCGTGACGAAGTTGCCAAATTTGTCGTTGAAGGTGATCTGCGCCGTGAAATCAGCATGAGCATCAAGCGCCTGATGGATCTTGGTTGCTATCGCGGTTTGCGTCATCGTCGTGGTCTCCCGGTTCGCGGTCAGCGTACCAAGACCAACGCTCGTACCCGTAAGGGTCCGCGCAAACCGATCAAGAAATAATCGGGGTGATTGAATAATGGCAAAGGCACCAGTTCGCGCACGTAAACGTGTAAGAAAACAAGTCTCTGACGGCGTGGCTCATATCCATGCTTCTTTCAACAACACCATCGTGACTATTACCGATCGTCAGGGTAATGCGCTGGGTTGGGCAACAGCCGGTGGTTCCGGTTTCCGTGGTTCTCGCAAATCCACTCCGTTTGCAGCTCAGGTTGCAGCAGAGCGTTGCGCTGACGCCGTGAAAGAATACGGTATCAAGAATCTGGAAGTTATGGTTAAAGGTCCGGGTCCAGGCCGCGAATCTACTATTCGTGCTCTGAACGCCGCTGGTTTCCGCATCACTAATATTACTGATGTGACTCCGATCCCTCATAACGGTTGTCGTCCGCCGAAAAAACGTCGCGTATAACGCTTCGTTTTCCAGGTTAGTTGGAGAAAGAAAATGGCAAGATATTTGGGTCCTAAGCTCAAGCTGAGCCGTCGTGAGGGCACCGACTTATTCCTTAAGTCTGGCGTTCGCGCGATCGATACCAAGTGTAAAATTGAACAAGCTCCTGGCCAGCACGGTGCGCGCAAGCCGCGTCTGTCTGACTATGGTGTGCAGTTGCGTGAAAAGCAAAAAGTTCGCCGCATTTACGGTGTGCTGGAGCGTCAGTTCCGTAACTACTACAAAGAAGCAGCACGTCTGAAAGGCAACACCGGTGAAAACCTGTTGGCTCTGCTGGAAGGTCGTCTGGACAACGTTGTATACCGTATGGGCTTCGGCGCCACTCGTGCAGAAGCACGTCAGCTGGTTAGCCATAAAGCAATTATGGTAAACGGTCGTGTTGTTAACATCGCTTCTTATCAGGTTAGTCCGAATGACGTTGTTAGCATTCGTGAGAAAGCGAAGAAGCAGTCTCGCGTGAAAGCCGCTCTGGAGCTGGCTGAGCAGCGTGAAAAGCCAACCTGGCTGGAAGTTGATGCTGGCAAGATGGAAGGTACGTACAAGCGTAAGCCTGAGCGTTCTGATCTGTCTGCGGACATTAACGAACACCTGATCGTCGAGCTTTACTCCAAGTAAAGCTTAGTACCAAAGAGAGGACACAATGCAGGGTTCTGTGACAGAGTTTCTAAAACCGCGCCTGGTAGATATCGAGCAAGTGAGTTCGACGCACGCCAAGGTGACCCTTGAGCCTTTAGAGCGTGGCTTCGGCCATACTCTGGGTAACGCACTGCGCCGTATTCTGCTCTCATCGATGCCGGGTTGCGCGGTGACCGAGGTTGAGATTGATGGTGTACTACATGAGTACAGCACCAAAGAAGGCGTTCAGGAAGACATCCTGGAAATCCTGCTCAACCTGAAAGGGCTGGCGGTGAGAGTTCAGGGTAAAGATGAAGTTATTCTTACCTTGAATAAATCTGGCATTGGCCCTGTGACTGCAGCCGATATCACCCATGATGGGGATGTCGAAATCGTCAAGCCGCAGCACGTGATCTGCCACCTGACCGATGAAAACGCGTCTATTAGTATGCGTATCAAAGTTCAGCGCGGTCGTGGTTATGTGCCGGCTTCTACCCGAATTCATTCGGAAGAAGATGAGCGCCCAATCGGCCGTCTGCTGGTCGACGCCTGCTACAGCCCTGTAGAGCGTATTGCCTACAATGTTGAAGCAGCGCGTGTAGAACAGCGTACCGACCTGGACAAGCTGGTCATCGAAATGGAAACCAACGGCACAATCGATCCTGAAGAGGCGATTCGTCGTGCGGCAACCATCCTGGCTGAACAACTGGAAGCTTTCGTTGATTTACGTGATGTACGTCAACCGGAAGTGAAAGAAGAGAAACCAGAATTCGATCCGATCCTGCTGCGCCCTGTTGACGATCTGGAATTGACTGTCCGCTCTGCTAACTGCCTCAAGGCAGAAGCTATCCACTATATCGGTGATCTGGTACAGCGTACCGAGGTTGAGCTTCTTAAGACGCCTAACCTGGGTAAAAAATCTCTTACCGAGATTAAAGACGTGCTGGCTTCCCGTGGACTGTCTCTGGGTATGCGCCTGGAAAACTGGCCACCGGCAAGCATCGCTGACGAGTAACCGGATCACAGGTTAAGGTTTTACTGAGAAGGATAAGGTCATGCGCCATCGTAAGAGTGGTCGTCAACTGAACCGCAACAGCAGCCATCGCCAGGCTATGTTCCGCAACATGGCAGGTTCACTGGTTCGTCATGAAATCATCAAGACGACCCTGCCTAAAGCGAAAGAGCTGCGTCGCGTAGTTGAGCCGCTGATTACTCTTGCCAAGACTGATAGCGTTGCTAATCGTCGTCTGGCATTCGCCCGTACTCGTGATAACGAGATCGTGGCAAAACTGTTTAACGAGCTGGGCCCGCGTTTCGCGAGCCGCGCCGGTGGTTACACTCGCATTCTGAAGTGTGGCTTCCGTGCAGGCGACAACGCGCCGATGGCATACATCGAGCTGGTTGATCGTTCAGAGAAAACAGAAGCTGCTGCAGAGTAATCTGTAGTAACGTAAAAAAACCCGCTTCGGCGGGTTTTTTTATACCCTCCTGAACCCCATATATCTACAATAATTGTATTCTTTTCGTTCAATCCCTGGAGCGACGTATGTGGTTACTTGACCAGTGGGCAGAGCGTCATATTATCGAGGCACAGCGTAAAGGCGAGTTTGATAATCTGCCTGGCCGCGGCGAGCCGCTTATTCTGGATGATGATTCTCATGTGCCGGCGGAACTTCGTGCGGGTTATCGCTTACTCAAGAATGCGGGCTGTCTTCCCCCTGAACTGGAGCAGCGCAGAGACGCTATTCAGTTACTTGATATCCTCAACAGTATCCGGGAAGATGACCCTCGATACCATCAGGTTAGTCGCCAGCTCTCGCTGCTTGAACTAAAACTTCGGCAGGCTGGGTTGAGTACCGACTTTTTACACGGTGAGTATGCAGAAAAACTGCTGCATAAAATCAACGATAATTAACGGAGCTTGTATGTATCGCATTGGTGAGCTGGCAAAGCTGGCAGACGTAACGCCTGATACCATTCGCTACTATGAAAAACAGCAGATGATGGATCATGAGGTACGTACTGAAGGCGGGTTTCGTCTGTATACCGAAAACGATCTGCAGCGTCTCAAATTTATTCGTTATGCGCGACAGTTGGGTTTCACGCTCGACTCGATCCGCGAACTTTTATCGATCCGAATTGATCCTGAGCACCATACCTGTCAGGAGTCAAAAAGTATTGTGCAAGAGCGATTGCAGGAGGTTGAAGCCAGGATTGCGGAACTGCAAACGATGCAGCGTTCGTTACAAAGGCTTAATGATGCTTGTTGCGGAACGGCCCACAGTAGCGTCTATTGTTCCATTCTGGAAGCCCTGGAGCAGGGGGCCAGTGGAGCGAAATCAGGATGTTGATTTATTGAACCGGCGGGGCTACACTCGCGCCGTTAATTTATACAATCGGGAGACATTATGAGTCGTTATCAACATAAGAAAGGGCAGATAAAGGACAATGCCATTGAGGCATTACTGCATGATCCACTGTTCAGGCAACGCGTTGAAAAAAATAAGAAAGGCAAAGGAAGTTATCTGCGTAAAGGTAAACACGGTAATCGAGGGAACTGGGAGGCCAGTGGCAAGAAAGTAAGTGACTTTTTTACCACTGGCCTTCTGCTTATTAAGAACGGTTATTTTGTTCTTTCAGCAGATCGCGGATTTCGCCCAATAACACTTCCTCTTTAGAAGGCGCTGGCGGAGCTGCCGGCTCTTCTGCTTTTTTACGGTTGAGTCTGTTGATAAGCTTAATGGCAACAAAGATAGCAAAGGCCACAATCACAAAATCAAATACGTTCTGGATAAACACGCCGTAATGCATGACGACCGCCGGAATATCTCCCTGCGCTTCGCGTAACGTAAAAGCAAATTGTTTAAAGTCGATCCCGCCGATTAACAATCCCAACGGCGGCATAATGATATCGGCAACCAGTGAAGAAACAATCTTACCGAATGCCGCGCCAATAATGACACCCACTGCCAAATCCACAACATTCCCGCGCATCGCGAATTCGCGAAATTCTTTAATAAAACTCATTTTTATTCTCCCTATGCAGCTGACGTTATAAGTTTAACAAATGCTAAGGCATTTTCCATTTACGGCTTCTGTTTAGCGAAATAAATTAAACCTTGATAAATAAAGGGAATTAAAAAGGGCGCTGAATGAGCGCCCCTTAAATTAGAGGAAGAAAGGACTTGGCTGGAACAGACGTTCGACGTCGGTAATAAACTTTTTATCGGTCAAAAACATAATGACGTGATCGCCTTGTTCAATGCGCAAATTGTCATTAGCAATCATGACATCATTACCGCGAACGACCGCGCCAATAATGGTGCCTGGCGGCAGTTTAATTTCGTCAATGACGCGGCCAACCACGCGGGAAGTGCTTTCATCGCCGTGCGCGACGGCTTCGATGGCTTCGGCAACCCCGCGACGTAGTGAGGAAACGCCGACGATATCTGCTTTACGCACATGGCTCAGTAATGCAGAGATGGTGGCCTGCTGCGGAGAAATCGCAATATCTATAACGCTACCCTGCACAAGATCGACATAAGCTCGACGCTGAATCAGCACCATCACTTTTTTGGCACCCATCCGCTTAGCCAACATCGCGGACATGATATTGGCTTCATCATCGTTAGTGACCGCGATAAAGAGATCGACCTGATCAATATGCTCCTCCGCCAGCAGTTCCTGATCGGAAGCGTCGCCAAAAAAGACGATCGTGTTTTGCAGTTTCTCAGCCAGTTCTGCGGCGCGTTGTTGATCGCGTTCGATCAATTTAACGCTATAGTCTTTTTCCAGACGCCTTGCCAGCCCGGCGCCGATATTGCCGCCGCCCACCAGCATGATGCGCTTGTAGGGTTTTTCCAGACGCTGTAATTCGCTCATTACTGCACGGATATGCTGTGAAGCCGCAATAAAGAAGACTTCATCCCCTGCTTCCACGATAGTCGAGCCCTGAGGACGGATTGGTCTGTCATGGCGGAAAATTGCGGCAACGCGGGTATCGATATGCGGCATATGCTCTCGCATTGTCGAGAGCGCGTTACCTATTAGTGGACCGCCATAGTAGGCTTTTACTACTGCCAGACTGACTTTCCCTTCGGCAAAGTTTACAACCTGTAATGCTCCTGGATACTCGATCAGACGATAAATATTATCGATAACCAACTGCTCCGGCGCTATCAGATGATCAATCGGAACCGCTTCAGAATGAAAGAGTTTATCCGCATCGCGAACATAGTCCGGGGAGCGAATGCGGGCGATACGGTTTGGAGTGTTGAAGAGTGAATAGGCTACCTGACAGGCAACCATATTAGTTTCATCTGAACTGGTGACAGCGACCAGCATATCCGCATCGTCAGCGCCCGCTTCGCGCAACACGCGGGGATGCGAACCATGCCCCTGAACTACGCGTAGATCGAACTTATCTTGCAAACTGCGTAACCGTTCGCCGTTGGTATCAACCACCGTGATGTCGTTGTTTTCGCCGACCAGGTTTTCCGCCAGTGTTCCGCCAACTTGCCCTGCGCCCAGTATGATAATTTTCATCAGTCGTGGCCCGTTATCTCATCACTTCTTGATTAGCTTAGCGTAAAAGAACCCATCACCTTCTTCGCCGCCCGGCAGATTTTGCTGTCCTGGCTGATCAGGTGTTCCCGTTTCGCTGAGCGCAGCATCGGGAGTGCGTTGCAAAAAGGCTTTGATCTGATCGCGGTTTTCTTCCGGCAGTATGGAGCAGGTGGCGTAAACCAGCGTCCCGCCGGGTTTCAGGCGCGGCCAGACGGCATCAAGAATTTCCGCCTGTAATTGCGTCAGTTCCGCGATATCGCGATCGCGACGCAGCCATTTGATATCTGGATGACGGCGAATGACGCCGGTTGCAGAGCAGGGCGCATCCAGCAGAATACGGTCAAACTGCTGCTCGCCGCACCATTGGGCGGGATAACGTCCATCCCCTTGTTTAACTGTCGCTTTCATCCCAAGACGCTTTAGGTTGTCGTAAACGCGGGAGAGCCGTTGTTCATCAATATCAACCGCCAACACGTATGCTTCGGGGGCCACTTCGAGAATATGCGTGGTTTTACCGCCGGGCGCGGCGCACAAGTCTAAAATGTGCTCACCGTTCTGAGGAGCGAGAAAAACCGCACATCCCTGCGCAGAGGCATCCTGGACAGTTACCCAACCCTCAGCAAAACCGGGTAAAGCATGTACCGGAGCTGGCGTTTCCAGACGTACAGCGTCGGGATAATCGGGATGCGGATATCCCTTCATGCCTGCGTCTTCAAGTAAGCCAAGCCAACCGTCGCGGGTGTGGTGTGTACGATTTACACGTAGCCACATCGGTGGACGCTGGTTATTCGCTTCAATAATGCGTTGCCACTGTGTGGGGTAGGCATTTTGCAAACGCTTTACCAGCCAACCGGGATGTAAAAAGCGCGCATCGCTGGTCGCAAACTCATTAAGCAACGTTTCCTGCTGGCGCTGGAACTGGCGCAGGACGCCGTTAATTAACCCTTTCAACTGCGGACGTTTGATGGCGACCGCGCCTTCAACGGTTTCAGCCAGCGCCGCATGGGGAGGGACGCGGGTGTACAGCAACTGATAAAAGCCGACCATAATTAAGTAATGCACAGTACGCTGCTTGCCGGTCATTGGACGAGACATCAGCTTATTGATCAGCCATTCCAGCTGTGAAAGGGTGCGCAGGACGCCAAAGCACAGCTCCTGAAGTAGCGCTTTGTCTTTATCGGCGACTTTTTGTTGCAGCGGCGGGAGCACATTACTTAATGATTGTCCCTGCTCGACGACCTGTTCAACGGCCTGTGCTGCCAGACTACGTAAATTGTTTTGTTTTTTCATATGTATAAAATAAAAATGCCCGGTAACACCGGGCGTATAAAGACGTGACCGTCAGGCAAGACGGTTACCAGGAATAAACCATTCCCGGCGTGAATTTAACAGATCCTGGGCGCTCATCGCTTTTTTGCCGGCAGGCTGAAGCGAAAGCAAATTTAATATCCCCTTGCCTGTTGCAACCTGAATGCCCTGTTTCGTCGCGGCCAGAATGGTTCCCGGCAGCGACTGCGTGGCGTCCTCAATGACGGACGCCTGCCAGACTTTTACCGGCTGGCCGTCGATTTCCAGCCAGCTCATTGGCCACGGATTAAAGGCGCGAATGCAACGCTCCAGCTGTGCTGCGGAGAGAGACCAGTCAATACGCGCTTCTTCTTTACTGAGCTTTTCCGCATGAGTAACCAGCGCTTCATTCTGCGCTTCAGGCGTCGCTGTGCCGTCCGCCAGTTGTTTTAGTGTGGTAATTAACCCCTGCGGGCCAAGTTCAGCCAACTTATTATACAGTGAGCCACTGGTATCTTCTGCGGTAATCGGGCACGCAAGTTTATACAGCATGTCGCCGGTATCCAGCCCTACATCCATCTGCATAATTGTGACGCCGGTTTCCGCATCGCCTGCCCAGAGTGAGCGCTGAATAGGCGCCGCGCCACGCCAGCGTGGAAGCAGCGAACCGTGAACGTTGATACATCCGAGACGGGGCATATCCAGCACTGCCTTTGGGAGAATCAGACCATATGCTACGACAACCATGACGTCAGCATGTAAGTCAGCAACCAGATGCTGGTTTTCCTGAGGACGAAGCGACACGGGCTGGAAAACGGGCAGGCCTTTTTCTTCCGCCAGCACTTTTACCGGGCTGGGCATCAACTTTTTGCCGCGACCTGCTGGACGATCGGGTTGGGTAAATACGCCGACAACGTTATGTCCAGAAGTTAACAGCGCGTCGAGATGACGCGCTGCAAAGTCAGGTGTACCCGCAAAAATAATACGTAGTGAATCTGACACGTTGGTTCTTGTCCTTTAAGCCCGGGCGTTCAGGCGGTCGAGTTTTTCTACTTTCTGACGAATACGTTGTTGCTTCAGCGGCGACAAATAATCGATAAACAGTTTACCGACCAGGTGATCCATCTCATGCTGAATGCAGATTGCCAGTAAACCATCCGCTTCAAGCTCAAACGGGTTGCCGTCGCGATCCAGCGCGCGGATTTTCACTTTCTCGGCGCGCGGCACTAAAGCGCGCTGTTCCGGAATCGACAGACAGCCTTCTTCTATACCCGTTTCGCCACTTTTCTCCAGCAATTCCGGGTTAATGAGTACCAGGCGCTCGTCGCGGTTTTCCGAAACGTCAATCACGATGATTCGCTGGTGGATATCGACCTGCGTTGCAGCCAGACCGATACCTTCTTCGGCGTACATCGTTTCGAACATATCATCGACGATACGCTGAATTTCTGCATTCACTTCTTCAACCGGCTTTGCGACTTTGCGAAGGCGCTCGTCCGGAATATGTAACACTTGCAAAACTGACATAATTATCCAGAGTTGTGTTCAGGAGTTGAAAAGATTATTACCTCTATTCTAGACAAATCCCCACCTGATTGACAGCATCAGTGACCAATCGCAAAGATTGTTCAGACTGCTTGTGGCAGGGGAGGGAAAGGATGGCCCGTACCGAAATTTGGTTACGTTTAATGTACGTCGGCGACCTTTATGGCGAGGCGATGTTGAACATGGCGAATTCGCTTATTCGCCAGCCTCAGATAAATCGCACGCACCTTCAGGAGGCTGGTCTTACCGCGCGGCAAGCTGAACGTTTTTTACAGCTTCCAGCAGGTGTGCTTGATGAGACATTACGCTGGCTTGAACTACCGCAGCACCATTTTCTGTGTGCGGATAGTGAGATTTATCCTCCCCAACTGCGTGCTATTGACGATTATCCCGGCGCTATTTTTATTGACGGCGATCCTGCCTGTCTGCATACCTGCCAGCTTGCCGTCGTAGGAAGCCGGAGCCACTCCTGGTATGGAGAACGCTGGGGACGTCTGCTTTGCGAAAGCCTTGCGAAAAGCGGTTTGACGATCACCAGCGGCCTTGCCCGGGGAATTGATGGCGTAGCACACAACGCCGCGGTGAGTATGGGGGGAAAAAGTGTAGCGGTGTTAGGGAATGGTTTGGCAAAGATTTATCCTCGCCGACATGCCGTGCTGGCTGAAAACTTGATTGCCACCGGCGGCGCAGTGGTCTCAGAATTTCCGCTTTCAACGCCTCCGCTACCGCAAAATTTTCCTCGTAGAAACCGTATCATCAGCGGACTGAGCAAAGGCGTGCTGGTGATTGAGGCGGCGTTGCGCAGCGGTTCGTTGGTGACGGCGCGCTGCGCGCTTGAACAGGGGCGGGACGTTTTTGCATTACCAGGCCCTATCGGTAGTCCGGGAAGCGAAGGCACGCACTGGTTAATTAAACAAGGGGCCACGCTTGTGACGACGCCGGAGGATATTCTGGAAAATTTGCAATACGGCTTACACTGGTTGCCAACTACGGCGGAAAATTCACTTTATTCACTAAATCAGGATGAGGCGGCATTGCCATTTCCTGAGCTCCTGGCTAACGTAGGAGATGAGGTAACACCTGTTGACGTCGTCGCTGAACGTGCCGGCCAACCTGTGCCAGCGGTAGTGGCTCAGCTACTCGAACTGGAGTTAGCAGGATGGATCGCAGCTGTACCCGGCGGCTATGTCCGATTAAGGAGGGCAAGCCATGTTCGACGTACTAATGTATTTGTTTGAAACATACATCCATAACGAAGCCGAGCTGCGCGTGGATCAGGACAGACTGGAGCGTGATCTCACCGACGCTGGGTTTGATCGCGAAGACATCTACAATGCGCTGCTGTGGCTGGAAAAACTCGCTGACTATCAGGATGGCCTCGCGGAACCCATGCAACTTGCTTCCGACCCTCTTTCAATGCGCATTTATACGGTTGAAGAGTGTGAAAGGCTTGATGCCAGTTGCCGGGGGTTCCTGTTATTCCTTGAGCAGATTCAGGTGCTAAACCTCGAAACACGAGAAATGGTGATTGAGCGTGTGCTGGCGCTGGATACCGCAGAGTTTGACCTGGAAGACTTGAAATGGGTTATTTTGATGGTGTTATTCAACATTCCGGGCTGTGAAAACGCCTATCAGCAAATGGAAGAATTACTCTTTGAGGTAAATGAAGGTATGCTGCATTGATAGGTGTTAATGCTGCATGAGTGAATATGGCTAAATCAGCACTGTTTTCGGTGCGTAACAATGAGCCCTGCCCGCAGTGCGGGGCCGAACTGGTAATTCGTTCCGGGAAACGTGGTCCGTTTCTCGGCTGTTCTCGCTATCCGGAATGCGATTACGTTCGTCCGCTGAAAAGTCAGGCGGACGGACATATCGTTAAAATTCTGGAGGGGCAACTGTGTCCTGAGTGTGGTGCCGTACTGGTGCTGCGTCAGGGGCGCTTTGGCATGTTCATCGGATGCAGTCAGTATCCGCAATGTGAACATACAGTGGTTATTGATAAACCGGATGAAACGGCGATTGCCTGTCCAGCCTGCCAGCAAGGACATTTGGTCCAGCGCCGTTCTCGTTACGGTAAAATCTTTCATTCCTGCGATCGCTACCCGGAATGTCAGTTCGTCATTAACTTCACACCGGTTGCGGGGGAATGCCCCGAGTGCCATTATCCGCTACTCATCGAAAAGAAAACCGCGCAGGGCGTGAAGCGCTTTTGCGCCAGTAAACAATGTGGAAAGCCGGTTCCGGTGGAATAAACAAGTGAATAATAACCTGCCAACAGGATCTATCGTCGCAGCGGTAGATCTCCTGAATAAAGAAAATGTCATCGCTTATCCAACAGAAGCCGTTTTCGGCGTCGGCTGCGATCCCGATAGTGAAACAGCCGTTACGCGCCTGCTGGCGTTAAAACAACGGCCCGTCGATAAGGGACTCATTTTGATTGCCGCCAGCTTTGAGCAGTTAAAACCTTATATTGATGACAGCATACTTACCGCCGCACAGCGTAAAGCGGTATTTGATTGCTGGCCCGGGCCGGTAACGTTTGTTTTTCCTGCGCCCGCGACAACGCCGCGTTGGCTCACGGGACGTTTTGATTCCCTGGCCGTTCGTGTTACCAACCACCCGCTGGTGGTCGCGCTATGCAATGCGTATGGCAAACCGCTGGTTTCCACCAGCGCCAATCTGAGCGGATTACCGCCATGTCGTACCGTTGAAGAGGTACGTGCGCAATTTGGCGATGATTTTCCGGTGGTTGAAGGCGCAACGGGTGGGCGTTTAAATCCTTCAGAAATTCGCGATGCTCTGACGGGCGAACTGTTTCGACAGGGGTAATATGATGGAAACCTATGCTGTTTTTGGAAATCCGATTGCTCACAGCAAATCGCCATTTATTCATCAGCAATTTGCTCAGCAGCTAGATATTGTTCACCCCTATGGTCGCGTGCTGGCCCCTATTAATAATTTCATTAATACGCTTGATGCCTTTTTCGCGGCAGGGGGAAAAGGCGCAAACATCACAGTACCTTTTAAAGAGGAGGCGTTTGCGCGATCGGATGAGTTAACGGAACGAGCATCGCTGGCGGGAGCAGTCAATACATTAAAACGGCTGGAAGATGGTCGTTTGCTTGGCGACAATACTGACGGTATCGGTTTATTAAGCGATCTCAAACGTTTAAATTTTATCCGCCCAGGATGGCGTATTTTGCTGATTGGCGCGGGCGGCGCATCCCGGGGCGTGCTGTTACCTCTGCTTTCTTTGGATTGCGCGGTCACTATCACTAACCGTACAGCTTCACGTGCCGAAGCGTTGGCGAAAATCTTTGCTCATACCGGCAGCGTTCATGCCATGGATATGGACAAGCTGGATGGTTGTGAGTTTGACCTGATTATTAATGCGACCTCCAGCGGTATACGGGGCGAAATCCCGGCGATTCCGGCGTCACTTATTCACCCTTCCCTCTGTTGCTATGACATGTTCTATCAAAAAGGGAATACGCCATTTCTCTCCTGGTGTGTACAACAGGGCGCAAAACGCTACGCAGATGGGCTGGGAATGCTGGTGGGGCAGGCTGCACATGCCGTTTTGCTTTGGCACGGTGTATTACCGCAGGTCGAGCCAGTGATTGAGCTGCTACAGCAGGAATTATTAGCGTGAACCAGGCCATACAATTTCCTGATCGCGAAGAATGGGATACTGCCGCCAGCGCTGTCATCTTTCCCGCCCTGGTTAATGGGATGCAACTCACGTGTGCAATAAAAAAAGATGTACTGGCGTATCGCTTTGGTGGAGAAACAGCGGAGCAATGGCTGGCCATTTTTCGTGAGTATCGCTGGGACCTGGAAGAAGAGGCTGAAGCATTAATCCTGGCCCAGCAGGAAGACGATCACGGTTGGATATGGTTATCCTGAGAAAGATAGTCGTCTTTCCATTTTACATAGTTATTGGCGGAGTATTGCAGGCCCGATCTCTCAGCATCGCTTAGGGGGCGGATCTGTTTTACCGGACTGCCAAGATATAAATAGCCGCTTTCCAGCCGTTTGTGCTGCGGCACCAGGCTTCCCGCGCCAATCATTACGTCATCTTCTATTATCGCGCCATCCAGCACAATGGAGCCCATACCGACCAGTACGCGGTTACCGATGGTACAGCCGTGCAGCATAACTTTATGGCCAACGGTAACATCTTCGCCAATGATTAATGGGTTGCCGTGTGGATTGGATGGAGACTTGTGGGTTACGTGAAGAACGCTGCCATCCTGAATGTTCGTACGAGCCCCTATCGCAACGTAATTCACATCGCCGCGAATCACCACAAGCGGCCAGATCCCGACATCATCCGCCAGACGGACATCGCCAATAACCACGCTGCTGGTATCGATCATCACGCGTTGACCGATTTCAGGAAAAAGATCCTTATAAGGACGTAATGTGTCAGACATGTCTACCTCATCATAAATGAATAGTCATGAAGACTTTGGTTGCTTTAACGGCGTTGTGCAAGGGGAGATAGCATCAAAAAATCGCCACTTTGCGCAGGAATGGAGCGAAAGGGATGAAAAATCAACAAACAGAAAAAAAGATCCAAAAAACGCTTGTGCAAAAAAATGGGATCCCTATAATGCGCCTCCATCGACACGGCGGATGTGAATCACTTCACACAAACAGCCGGTCGGTTGAAGAGAAAAAT
>NZ_JAMMKR010000017.1:0-12679 GCF_051703725.1 Salmonella sp. NW645
GGTAAGCAGAGTTTTTGAAATGTAAGGCCTTTGAATAAGACAAAAGGCTGCCTCATCGCTAACTTTGCAACAGTGCCTCCTGAACAGCCTGCGCTGCGCTTTGTGGCTTGTGTTCTGTTTATTCCGTCATGCCGTGGTCCTGCCTGCCGCTTTCGGCGGTGTCTGCCTGCTCGCCTGGTTTGTTTTCGGCCATCCGGTCAGTGACCTTAACGACCAGTTGCAGAAGGAGGCAAAGGCATGGCGCACCGCGCCGCCCGGGCACTACATGTGGGAGGAATGCCCGGTGCCTGATAATGCGATTCCACCTGAGGCAAAGCCGGCAGCCTGCACCGTCACTGCCGTCTCCACAGAAACCGCGGCGAACAATTACCTGCTGTCATTGCGGGCCGTATGGATCATTTTTTTCATTCTGTCGAATGTCCTGTATGTGCTCTGGCGCTTACTGGCGGATGCCCTGCGTTATCACTCTCAGCCCTGCAGGGAAGCCGGCTCAGCAAAGGGGACGTATATCCGCAGGGCCGACGGTAAAATCATAAAGGAGGCAGACGATGAGTAACCGTTACGTCATTGAAGCTCTGCTGCGTCCGGCCGTTGAGCTGAATACCGCCGTGGTATCGGGCATGGCGGCGTATGTCTGTGTGCAGGCACCCTGGGCTGTCGCCCTGGCTCCGTCTGTCAGCTATGTCACGGCAGCCGGGTTTGCGGCGCTGGCCGTCACCCGCACGCATCAGGGAATGAAGATTATTCGTTACCGCCGGAATCTCCGCCGCCTGCCGCGCTATGTCATGAGCACTAAACAGATCCCCGTCAGTCATCGTCGCCTGTTTCTCGGCCGGGGGTTCCGCTGGACCCAGAAACACACCCAGCGCCTGCAGGATACGCTGCGCCCGGAAGTGGCCCGTTACCTGCAGCCAAACCGCTTTTACCTGGGGGCGCGTCAGCTCGAAATGATGACAGAGCACCGTCTGCCCTGGCTGGGTAAGCTGCTGAGTGCTGATACGCCGCTGAACCCGGTGCGGCCGTTACCACCGGTGGGCGGAAACCCGGCGCTGCACGGCATCGAGCCCGACGAAAAAGACGTCACTCTGGCTCTGGGGGAGCGCGTTGGCCATACGGTGGTGTACGGCACCACGCGCGTCGGGAAGACCCGGCTGGCAGAGCTGCTGGTCACCCAGGATATCCGGCGGGGTGAAGTCACCATCGTGTTTGATCCGAAAGGCGACGCAGACCTGATGAAACGCGTCTGGGCAGAGGCCCACCGGGCCGGACGCGGGGATGAGCTGTATATCTTTCATCTCGGCTGGCCTGAAATTTCAGCCCGTTATAATGCCGTCGGGCGTTTTGGTCGCGTGTCAGAGGTGGCGTCCCGCGTGGCCGGTCAGCTGTCGGGTGAGGGGAACAGTGCGGCATTCCGCGAATTTGCCTGGCGGTTCGTCAACATCATCGCCCGTGCGCTGGTCGCCCTGGGTGAGCGCCCTGACTACACGCTGATTATGCGCTACGTGAACAATATCGCCGATCTCTATATCCGCTATGCGGAAAAAATCATCCAGGCGCAGCTGCCGGCCCTGCAGACGCAGATTGAGAATAATCAGCAGGTGCTGGGAGAGGACGACGTGCCCCGTAACATGCAGGGGCAGCCGGATGCGTTACGTATCTGGGCCATTGAGGTTGCGCTGAGTTCAGAAGAGGGTAAAAAACTCTATGATCCCATCCTTGACGGGCTGCGTTCAGCGGTACGTTATGACCGTACTTACTTTGACAAAATCGTGGCATCGCTGCTGCCGCTGCTGGAAAAACTGACCACCGGCAAGACCGCCGAGCTGCTGTCGCCGGATTATCAGGATATTGACGACACGCGGCCGATTTTTGACTGGGAACAGATCATCCGTAAAAAAGCCGTGGTGTATGTGGGGCTCGATGCGCTCAGTGACAGTGAAGTGGCGAGCGCGGTCGGTAACTCCATGTTCGCCGATCTGGTGAGTGTGGCCGGGCACATTTATAAACACGGTATCAATGCGGGCCTGCCGGGCGGGAAAGAAGGGAAGTCCCTGATTAACCTGCACTGCGATGAGTTTAACGAGCTGATGGGGGATGAGTTTATTCCTCTCATCAACAAAGGGGGCGGTGCCGGCATGCAGGTGACGGCCTATACCCAGACGTCTTCTGATATTGAGGCACGCATCGGGAATGCGGCCAAGGCGGCCCAGGTACAGGGTAACTTTAACAACCTGATTATGCTGCGCGTCAGGGAGAACCGCACCGCCGAACTGCTGACCACGCAGCTGCCGCAGGTGGAGATTTACACCAAAACGCTGGTCTCCGGGCACCAGGACACGGCCGATGTCAATGCAGACCAGGACTTCACCTCAAGCACCCAGGACCGCGTCGGGACGGTAAAAGTCCCGCTACTGGAGCCGGCCGATATCGTGACGCTGCCAAAAGGGCAGGCGTTTGCCCTGCTGGAAGGCGGGCAACTGTGGAAAATCCGCATGCCGCTGCCTGCCGGGGATGCTGATGATGTGCTGATGCCGGAAAGTATTGAGAAAATCGCGGAGGAGATGCGGCGCAGCTATCACAGCGGCGAATCCTGGTGGCGGGATGGTCCGGCCCTGAACGTGCCGGTCACAGGAGGGGCGAATGGCTGAGGTAAAGCGTCCCCCACAGCAGCAGACGCTGCCGGAACGCAAGCACGGCATTCTGTATAACCTGCTCTGGGGCTGGCCATGGGCCCTGGTGGGCGTGGTGCTGTCCTCGCTGCTGCTGAGCCTGCTGATTGAATATATCGGCATCGCCTTCTTCTGGCCGGAAGCCGGGGCGGCGCACAGTGAAGCGGTCATGAACACCGAGCTGGGATGGCTGTCCACGGAGTTCACCCGGAGCCTGCTGTTGTCTGAGCCATCGGTGACGGTTGTGCGCTGGGTTAGCACCGCGTATCAGTGGGCCTTTGTGGACAGTGGCTTCCTTGACTGGGTCCGGCAGCAGTATGCACACCAGATGCACAGTGACAATGCCGTCACCCGGGAAATCAACAGCTGGAGCGGCTGGCTTGCCGGCTACCTGCGTGAATACCTGCTGGCCACGGTATGGATCAGCATTATCACCCTGGTACGCGTCACCATCCTGGTGCTGTCCGTGCCGTTGTTTGTGCTGGTCGTGGTGGTGGCGCTGGTTGAGGGGCTGGGGCGGCGTGATCTGCGGCGATACGGCGCGGGGTATGAAAGTTCGTTTGTCTATCATCATGCCAAGAAGCTGGTCAAACCGGCCGCTGTGGTGCCCGCCATGCTGTACCTTTCCTGGCCCACGGCAGTCTACCCCAATCTGCTGTTGTTGCCGGCGGCTGTTCTGCTGGGGATCGCCGTAACGGTGACCACTGCGTCGTTCAAGAAGTATCTTTAAATCAGGGCTGGACGGAGGCGTGCAAAACTTGTTTTGCGCGCCTGCCGTCAGCAGACAAGCCATGAAACGACCGTTACTGGCGCGTCAGTGTCAGTTATAAAATACCGTCAGTTCTGTCACTTTAAAGCTGTCTGGCTTGTTGGTTATGCTGTCGTAGGGGGCCTGTAGCTTCCATTGCTGACCCGGCTCCAGATTTTCAGCCATCGCTGCCGTATTTCCTATTACTGCCCCATTCTGAAGCAAGTTGAATTTGACAATTACAGTCTTCACAGGCCCACCTGACACGTTTGTTCCCGTGCCTTCAATTTGCTGCAAACCATTTGCTGCTGTGGCGAAATGCAGGTCTGAAAGTTGGACTTTGCCAGTACCGTCGGCCGCAAGAACAGGGCCGGTAATCAGTGCAGTGATTAACGTGGCCTTCAGAACAGTCTTCATCATTTTCATTTTCCCTCTGTTTACCGTTGAGTTTTCTTAATATCACAATGAACCTTTATTTACAGCTAAACCTGCCACCGGCACTGACCTGCAATTAATTTTGAAATTCCTGTTTAGGGTTTATCGCTGACCCGACGCTCCCTCTTCCGCATCCTGTCCGCACCCCTTAATCCTTCTGGAGGTGCGTATGAACTCAAATCGTCCGGCCATGCGGCGCAACAGTCGTGTCCCGGGCATCACTGGCCTGGTATTGCTGACCTTTCTGGCATCAGCTGCTGCACAGGCATCCGAGAAAGACGAGCTTGCGTCTGTTCAGCGTCAGCTGGACCAGGTTCAGGCGTCGCTTGAACGGGCCCGCGTGGCGGCTGCACAGGCCGACCCGGCTGACCGTGGCCGCTTTTTCTTTGATTACCGTCAGGCCACATCCGATCTCAACACCATCCGCAGCGGCATTGACCGCTATCTGGAGCCCTCCCGCGCGCAACCGCGTGACCCGTCTTTCGTGGCCGGTAATTACCGGCGGGAGCGGCCCTGATGCCCATGACATCCGAACAAACGAACGCGTTTAAAGCCGGCTCCGGCAGCCTTGATGTGAACATCCTTCATCTGCTCTGCATCGGGGCACTGCTGGCATTTCTTTTTTTATGGGCCGCGTGGGCGCTGTCGGATGTCTGGACCGGCTGGAGTAACACCAAAGTGCGGGATGTAGCCCTGGGGCGTTTTGCCGTCCGCACCGTGCTGCTGTTGCTTGTGTGTATCTGGATGTTTGCCAGTTAACCCGATTATGAACGTTAAGTCAGGAGATGAATTCCATGCACCATTCTGAGTCTGTTGTTGCCCGCCTGCGCCGTCTCGCCAGTCGTACGCTGACCCGCGCCGGTACGCTTGCCCTCCTGGGCTGGCTCACCTGCAAACCGGCCTTTGCGGATTTGCCAAGCGTTGAAGCGCCTGAGTCCGGAGGCGGAAGCGGGCTGTCCGGACAAATCAAGGGCTACCTGCAGGACGGCATTGTTATCGGGGGGCTGGTCGTGGCGGCCGTTGCCTTTATCAACGTTGCCATTGCCGCCCTGCACACCTTCACCGAAGTCCGCAATGAGAAAGCCACCTGGACCAAATTCGGGGCCATTGTGGTGGTGGGTGTGGTGCTGCTGGTTGCCGTTATCTGGCTGCTCGGCAAGTCTGCCGACATTCTGTTGTAGGAGCCTGCGACGATGCAGACCATTCGTTTTTTACCTGACCGTCTCAACAGTGAGCCCGTGGTGTTTCGCGGGTTTACCACCCATGAGATGGGGCTGGCTGCCCTTGCCGGCGCGGGTGCGGGTCTGCTCCTGTCACTGCCGTTTATCCCGCTTGCCGGCTGGGTTGTCGTTCCCACCGGCCTGCTGGTCATGCCGCTGCTGCTCGTCTGGTTCGGCGGCCGCTGGATGGCCAGGCTCAAGCGCGGTAAGCCCGAGAACTGGCTCTGGCAGCGACTGGAGACGAAAAAACGCCGGCTGGGGATGGGCAATCCGAAACTGATTGTGGATGCCCGGGGCTGGTCAGTGAAACGTAACAGGAGAGCTTCATGAGCCGTTTTCGCCATGCGGTAAAAGACCGCGACCAGCATATTCAGACGCTGCGCATCGCCTGCGCCGTGCTTGCCTTTTTCCTTTTATTCACCTGTGCCGGCTGGATGCTGGCGCCCAGCAAGCTGACCGTGCATAACCCGCCGGATTTACGTACCGGCAGCACGCGGCCCTGGTGGGAAGTGCCGCCCCCGACGGTCTACTCCTTTGCGTTTTACATTTTTCAGCAGCTCAATGCCTGGCCGAAAAATGGCGAGGTGGACTATTCCGCCAAAATCAATGCGCTGTCGCCGTATCTGACGCCGTCCTGTCAGGATTTCCTGAAAGCGGATGCAAAGAAACGCGGTGACGCCGGGGAGCTCACCGACCGCGTGCGCGTGGTTTATGAAGTGCCCGGCCGCGGTTACCAGTCACAGAGCGTGACCGTACAGGATCGCGATCACTGGATTGCCCGCCTGGACGTGGTGGCCGATGAATATTTCCATGCCGAGCCGGTCAAACGTGCCCTGGTGCGTTACCCGCTGAAAGTGGTGCGCTGGGAAGGTGATGCGGAGCGCAACCCGTTCGGTCTGGCGCTGGACTGTTATGCCGGTGTGCCCCAGCGTCTGGAGGCGGCACCGCCTGCACCTAAACCGGAGAAGTCAGGAGTGTTTCAGTGATGAGTAAAAACCCCCACTACCGCGCCGGGCTGATGGCGCTGTCCTTCGTCGTGCTGCCCCTGGCGATGCTGGTATCACGTCCTGCCGGCGCAGATGAGCTGATGAAATGGGAGCGTATTCCGCTGCAGATCCCCCTGAAGGTGGGGCAGGAGCGGGTGGTCTTTGTGGACAAAAACGTCCGCGTTGGTTTTCCGCCGGCGCTTAACGGTAAACTCCGTGTGCAGAGCACCGGCGGGGCCGTCTACCTGAAAGCCGACAGCGCCTTTCCGCAGACGCGGGTGCAGTTGCAGGATGTGGAAAGCGGCGAGGTTCTGCTGTTTGATATCGCTGCCGGTGAAAAAGGGCCGACTGAGCCGGTCCGGCTGGTCTACAGCGGTGATGTCAGCACGCTGAGTCACGCCGGCGATGCGGCCGGTCAGCCAGGTGGTGCAGACCGGGCTGCTTCCGGATCAGGCTCATCTGCTCCCACCGGCAGCGATGACGGCACCCAGGCCAGGCGTAAAAAAATCCGCTACAGCGCCCCCATCCCGGTGCTGCTGACCCGCTATGCCGCTCAAAGCCTTTATGCTCCGGCACGTACGGTCGAGGCGGTCCCGGGTATTCATCCGGTCAACCCGCATCTGCCCCGACGCGTCAGCACGCTGTATCCCTCTGAACCATTAACGGTCACGCCGCTGGCTGGCTGGGGCGTGGCAAACCGCAGCGTGGTGGCACTCAGGCTCACGAACACCGGCAGCCGTAAAGTCGTTCTGGATCCGCGTGCGCTGCAGGGACAATTTGTGTCCGCCACCTTCCAGCACCGCTGGGTCGGTCCGGCCGGCACGCCGGAAGACACCACCACGGTGTATGTGGTGACCGCCGGTCGTCCGGAGAGCGCATTTATTGCTGAGCCGTCTGCGCTGCGTAAAGCGGCCCGTGCGGTAAAACAGGAGGACCGCCATGCAGATTAAATCTAATGCCCTGGTGAAGTTTATCGTGCCGGCCGTGGTGATTGCCGGGCTGGCCGTGGGGCTCAAAAGCTGCAAAAACGAACCGGCAGAACAATCTCAGGCAAAACAAAGCGGCGGCCCCCTGCATAATCTCTCGCCGGATGAACTGAAGGCGCTGGGGGTGGAAGGCGACACGCCGGAGGACACCCTGCGCACGCTCATCGGCCGGCTGAACGATGTGCGTGACCGCCAGAAAACGCTGGATAAGCAGAACGCGGATTTGGTGAAAGAAAACGAGCGGTTGCGCCGACGCAATCAGGACGTTTCAGGACAAGTGAATGAGGCTGTTAATGGCCTGCGCGAGCAGTACGACAAGCGGCAGGCTCAGCTTCAGAACGAACAACTGAGCCTGACGGCGAAAATCCAGGAGCTGACTGACAAACTCAAAAAGCCTGACAGCGAGAAAAAAACGGCGGACAGCGATATCCCGCTGGGGCTGGGACTGGACGGCATGGGCAGCAGCACCGGGGGGAGCGCTTCTCAGGGCAGCGACGGCATGATGTGGGTCGCGCCGACGGACCAGAAAGAGACGGATCCGCGGGATGCGGCCAGCGGCAAAGCCTCACCTCAGTTCCCGACCTCTTTTCTGGGGGAAAATGAGCTGACCCGCCAGAAAGCCGCTTATGAGGAGAAAGTGAAGGGACGGACGAATGAAAAAGGGGCGGAAGAGAGCGCCGAGCCGGTTTACACGCTGCCGGAAAATTCCACGCTGGTCGGCAGCCGCGCCATGACGGCACTGCTTGGCCGGGTGCCCATCAACGGCACTGTGACCGATCCTTATCCGTTCAAGGTGCTTATCGGTAAGGATAACCTGACGGCGAACGGCATCGAGCTGCCGGACGTCGAAGGGGCGATTGTTTCCGGGACGGCCAGCGGTGACTGGACGCTGTCCTGCGTACGCGGGCAGGTTAACAGCGTCACCTTTGTCTTTTCCGACGGTACGGTGCGCACCCTCCCCAGACCAGACACCAGTAACAACGCCGGCGGGCAGAATAATAACGCTCAGGCTAAACAGGATACCGGCACCAGTGGCGGTATCGGCTGGATTTCGGATGAAAACGGGATCCCGTGCATTGGCGGCGAACGTAAGTCCAATGCCTCCACCTACCTGCCCACCATCTTTGGCCTGTCGGCTGCCGGTGCGGCGGGTGAAGCGATGAGTCAGGGGCAGTACACGACGCAGAACAACGTGAATGGCATTTCCGCCACCATGACCGGCGACGCCGGACAGGCGGCGCTGGGGAAAGCCATTTCCGGCGGTATGTCTGAAACCACCGACTGGATCAAACAGCGTTACGGGATGACGTTTGATGCCATTTATGTGCCGCCCGGTGCCCGTCTTGCCGTGCATATCACCCGTCAGCTGGCCATTGATTATGAAGACAAGGGCCGTAAGGTGCGCTACGACTTCACCCTGCCGGGTGGCGTCAGTGACAACGGCGGACTGGACTGAGTACACGGCCATGGCGGGACAGATAACGTTTTTCCCTCTTTCATCCGTGTGCTGGACGTTCAGCGACGGGGCAGGCTGGCATATTGACGTGATCCCTACGTCTTCTGCGGTTCTGTTGCTGCGACCCGTAGCGCTGTTGCCTGCCGGCGCACCTTTACTGCGCTGGCGCGATGGCCAGCTTTTACTGGATATCGGCAGGTTCTCCCTGCCGCTCAGTGCCCGGGAGTGTGCCGTTTCGTGGCGCAGCCCGAAAATCTCGCGCCGGCTTTACTGCCCGCGTATGACATTACGGGAGCTGGGGCACCTGCTGAATGTCAGTGCGTTCGTTTTTATCTGCGGCGGTTACGATCCGGCCGCCTCACAAAGGAGATACCGGTAATGTACAGAACGGTTTTCATTCTGGCCCTGAGCTGTGTAATGCTCAGCGGCTGCTCAACCTCCAAAGAGGAAATGCTGCCGGCGGGCGATAACACCATGCTTGAACTGTGGAACGGGGCGGACGGTGGCGGCAGTACTTCCCGCCAGTCTGCGGCGGCCCGCGACACGCTGCGACGGCCGCTGACGGGCAGCGAAACGCAGGCGGACGCGCAGGCCGACCGCAGCTACAGCCGTACTCAGGAAAGCGAAATCACCCAGCAGTTTCCCCGGCTGCCCAACCCCGACATGGTGATGTACCTGTATCCCCACCTGGCAGACGGTAATACGCCGGTGCCGGGTTACAGCACCGTGTTCCCGTTCTACAGCCAGACGCAGTATGCCATGCCTGGCGAACGCACGGAGGCCCTGTAATGCTTTCACTGTTTACGCGTAATAAATCCACCGACCGGCAGACGCCGGTTGATGACGGCCAGTCAGTTCAGGCAGATGAGACCCTGAACGCGGCCGTGAAGGGCCGGCAACCCCTGAAGCGCCCCGGGAAAATGACGCGCCAGGATGAGGAGAAGGTTTATCACGCCAATCCGTCCATCATTGACTTTTTGCCCTGGGCAGAATTTCTCGATGAAGAGCAGTGTCTCCTGCTTGATGACGGCGTGTCGGTGGGGGCCGTTTATGATGTGACACCGGTGGCGACCGAAGGGCGAACCGAAGAGCGCCTGGAGCAGATCCGGGACTCGGTTGAGGATGCACTTCAGGACAGCTTTGATGAACATGACGTGAATCCCTGGGTCGTGCAGTTCTTCTGCCAGGACGAGGACGACACTGACGCGTACCTGGACAGGCTGCGCGGGTATGTCAAACCACATGCACAGCGCACGGCGTTTACCGACGCCTGGCTGGGTGAAATGGAGCGCCATATTCGCAGTATCTCCCGGCCTGAGGGACTTTTTACTGACTCGCTGATTACCGGCCAGCCGTGGCGCGGGCAGCAGCGCCGCACCCGGATGGTTGTTTATCGCTGGCTTGGGAAAAGCCGGGATCCGATGCCGCCGGTGGCGATGCTCAACCAGGTGTGCGACCGGGTCGTTAATGCCCTGGGCGGGGCGGGGATCCGCTGCACCCGGCAGAACGGCCTGCAGGTGCATGGCTGGCTGCTGCGGCTGTTCAATCCATCACCGGACTGGGTGGAGAAAACCACGCTCTATCGGCAGGCTGCTTACGCAGACCCGCGCGAGACACCTGAAGGCACCGTGCCGGTCAGCAATGATTTTGCCGAAACCCTGTGGTTCACGCCGCCGGTCTCCGACCCAGAAAACGGCGTGTGGTGGATTGACAACAAGCCGCACTGCGCGGTGGCGGTGGAAAAACTGCGCACACCGCCGGAGCCGGGCACCCTGACCGGCGAGAAAAGCCGGGGTGAAAAGAAAATTAATGCCCTGATGGATATGTTTCCGGAAGGGACCATGGTGTGCATGACCGTGGTGGTGCAGCCCCAGGACCGGCTTGAAGAGCAGTTTAACCGGCTGTCGAAAAATGCGGTCGGTGAGAATACCGAGTCGGGCCGCGTCCGCCAGGATGTGAAGACGGTCAAAGAGTATCTGGGCAACCGGCACAAGCTGTACCGGGCGGGGATCACCTTCCTGTTGCGCGGCGATGACATGACCAGCCTGAAGCGCAAGCGGCTGGAGCTGTCCACCGTATTGCTCGGGGCCGGTCTGCAGCCGGTACGGCCGGAGTTTGAAGAAGGTCCGCTGAACAGCTGGCTGCGGGCGCTGCCGATGTGCTTTAACCCGGACAGCGACAAAAAACACTGGTATACCCGTCTGACCTGGGTTCAGCACCTGGCCGGTCTTCTGCCGGTAACCGGGCGGGAAACCGGCACGGGGCACTCCGGCTTCAGCTTTTTCAACCGCGGCGGGGATACCCTGACATTCGATCCGCTCAACAAGCTCGACCGCACCCAGAACGCGCATCTGCTGTTGTTCGGCCCGACCGGGGCGGGCAAGTCGGCCACGCTGTGTGCCGCGCTCTCCCAGCTGATGGCCGTCCATCGTCCGCGGCTGTTTATTGCGGAGGCCGGGAACTCGTTCGGCCTGCTGGCCGACTTCTTTGACAGCCTCGGGCTGACGGTGAATAAAATCAGCGTCAAACCCGGGAGCGGCGTCAGCCTGCCGCCGTTTGCTGATGCTCACAAACTGGTGGAAGAAGGCCTGGCCGCCCAGGCCGTGGATGAGAGCGACCTGCCGGATATCGACACGGACGACGATGGCGAGGATGACAAGCGTGACGTTCTCGGTGAAATGGAAATCTCCGCGCGCATGATGATCACCGGCGGCGACCCGAAAGAAGAGGCTGACCTGAAGCGTGCCGACAGGGCGATGATACGTGAGGCGCTGCTGATGGCGGCACATGCCACGTATAAGGAAGGGCGGCAGATGCTGCCGTCTGACCTGCAGAAGGCGCTGTACGACATTGCCTCTGACAACGATGAGGGCGTCATCAATGTCCGCAATGCCCAGCGCAAGGCGAAAGCGGCGGAAATGGCGGAATCCCTGGGCATGTTCACTCAGGCCGGGAGCTTTGAAGCGGAGCTGTTCAACCGCGAAGGGGAGCTGTGGCCGGAAGCTGACGTGACGCTGGTCGACCTGGGGCATCTGGCGCGTGAGGGCTACGAGGCGCAGATGGCCCTGACCATGGTCTCGATGACCAACATGATTAACAACATCGCGGAGCGTGACCAGTTCCTGGGCCGGGATATTGTCTTCACGGTGGATGAGGCGCATATCGTGACGGTCAACCCGCTGCTGTCGCCGTATATGACCAAGGTGGTCAAGATGTGGCGTAAGCTCGGTGCCTGGCTGTGGCTGGCCACCCAGAACCTTAAGGACTACCCGGATATTGCCGAAAAAATGCTGAACATGGCGGAATGGTGGATTTGTCTGACCATGCCCCCGGAGGAGGTCAAAGATATCAGCCGTTTCCGCGCGCTCACGCCGGAGCAGGAATCGGTGCTGCTTTCCGCCAGTAAACTGTCGGGTTGTTATACGGAAGGCGTGGTGCTGGCGAAACGGATCGAAGCGCTGTTTCGTGCCGTGCCGCCCAGTCTATTCCTGGCACTGGGCATGACGGAAAAAGAAGAGAAAGCCGAACGCCGGGCGCTGATGAATGAATTTCACTGCAGCGAACTCGAGGCGGCAAAACGCGTCGCGCAGAATCTGGACCGTCTGCGCGGTCTGACGGAGAAACAACAGGAGCCTGCCACGGTATGATGACACTGAAGTACCCTGAACCCGCCATCCATGAGCACAGTGGCGGTGCGCTTTTCACCCTGTCGCCTCAGGGGGAGCCCGGCGTGCTCCCGGCGACACATCAGCATCTGGTGAGGCTGCGGGCAATGCTCAGACAGCGCCTGACCGGGCCGGTCAAAATGACCTGTCACCCGCACCGGGTGGGACTCAGCAGCAGCGTGGCCATCTATCTTGAGGGAAAGCTGAAGCAGGCGGTGAATATTCTTATCACCGTGACGGGACAGACGAGCTGGCCGCAGGAAGAGGAGTATGCGCATCCGCGCTGGTATATCACGGTGCCGGATTCGGCTGATCTGGTGTATCTGATGCTGTGGATCAACGGGCTTGACGTATAACTACAGACTTGCCTTCACCAGGGGCATGATTACAAAAAGAAAATAACAATATTGCATACCGGCCCCCAGGGCCGGTTTTTTTGGGTGATGCTGCCAACTTACTGATTTAGTGTATGATGGTGTTTTTGAGGTGCTCCAGTGGCTTCTGTTTCTATCAG
>NZ_JAMMKR010000018.1:0-11812 GCF_051703725.1 Salmonella sp. NW645
GGTAAGCAGAGTTTTTGAAATGTAAGGCCTTTGAATAAGACAAAAGGCTGCCTCATCGCTAACTTTGCAACAGTGCCCTCTGCGGTGCTAAAAAGAACAAGATTCACCGCAACCCAGGACACTGCCATGTTAGATTACCGCTTCCCGACAGCTTTGCAGATGGTTCTCAGCGTAGCAATGGCGGAGCAGATGGGTGAACGTTCGACGAGTGCGATTCTGGCCTACGGCCTGGAAGCGAACCCGAGCTTTATCCGTAAACTAATGGTTCCGCTAACTCGTGACGGCATTATCGTCTCCACGCTTGGTCGCAACGGCTCAATTCATCTTGGCCGTCCGGCGGACAAGATCACCCTGCGTGATATCTATCTTTCGGTTATCGAAGATAAAAAACTGTGGGCGTCGCGTCCTGACGTCCCGGCCCGCTGCGTGGTCAGCGCCAACGCCTGCTGGTACTTCAAATCGGTTGCCGATGAAGCAGAGCAGGCTTCGTTAAACGTCCTCGCTCGCCATACCGTGGCCAGCGCGCTGGAGGCGGTCAAAAACGCCGATACCAGCGGCTGCGACCCGGTGCCGGAAATGATCGCCCGCTTTAAAAAAGCGCATTAATCATTTTCTGGTGACGAAAAAAAACCGCCTTCAAATTGTGAAGGCGGTTTTTTTGTTATCTGCTGCAGGCTAGGCGGGCAGATCCTCCTGGACCGGCTTCCTGCGGGTCACCAGTTTCCGTAGCGTCACGTAAAACACCGGCGTCAGGAACAGACCGAAGAGCGTCACGCCCAGCATCCCGGAGAACACCGTGATCCCGGTGACGCCGCGGACTTCCGCCCCCGCGCCGTGGCCGAGGATCAGCGGAATGGTCCCGGCGATAAAGGCGATGGAGGTCATCACGATCGGGCGCAGACGCAGGCGGCATGCCTCCAGCGCCGCTTCCATGATGCCTTTCCCCTGGATCTCCAGCTCGCGGGCAAACTCGACGATCAGAATGGCGTTTTTACAGGCCAGGCCCATCAGGACCACCAGACCCACCTGCACGAAGACGTTGTTATCGCCCCCGGTCAGCCAGACGCCAAACAGCGCGGAGAGCATCGTCATCGGTACGATAAGGATCACCGCCAGCGGCAGGGTCCAGCTTTCATACAGCGCGGCCAGTACGAGGAATGCCAGCAGCACCGCCACCGGGAAGACGATCAGCGCCGTGTTGCCCTGGGTGGCCTGCTGGAAGCTGAGATCCGTCCACTCAATATTCATCCCATTCGGCAGGATCTGCTTCGACAGCTCTTCCAGATGCGTCATCGCCTGCGAAGAAGAGAGGACCCGCGGATCGGCATCGCCAATCAGGTCCGCCGCCGGATAACCGTTGTAGCGGATCACCGGATCCGGCCCGTAGGTGGTACTGATATTCACCATACTGCCGATCGGTACCATTTCGCCCTGATTATTGCGGGTGCGCAGATTGGCGATATCTTCCACGCTCTCGCGGTATGGTCCGTCAGCCTGGGCCATCACGCGCCAGGTACGCCCGAACTGGTTAAAGTCATTGACATAAGACGAGCCGAGATAGGTCTGCAGCGTACCGAACAGATCGGTTAGCGATACCCCCTGCGCTTTCGCCTTATCGCGATCGACCTGCACGTCCAGCTGCGGCACGTTAGCCTGGTAAGTCGAGATCGGGAAGTGCATCCCCGGCGTCTGCATAATCGCCCCGGACATCGCATTCACCGCGCTTTGCAGCGCGCCATAGCCCAGCCCTCCGCGATCCTGGATGTACAGGGAGTAGCCGGAACCCTGACCCAGACCTAAAATCGGCGGCGGCAGGATGGAAAAGCCAAAGCCCTGCTGGATTTGCGCGATTTTGGCGTTGATCTCCGCGTTAATTTCCGCCGCCGTGTGTTTGCGCTGGTCGAACGGTTTCAGGCCAAAAAAGACCGTCCCGGTATTCGGCGTGTTGGTGAACTGCAGCGCGTTAAGCCCCGGGAAAGCGACCGCATAGTCGACCCCTTCGGTATTCATCCCGATCTCGCTCATTTTGCGGATCACCGCGTCGGTGCGCGCCAGCGACGACCCTTCCGGCATCTTCACGCCGCCAATGAGATACAGCTTATCCTGGGTGGGAATAAACCCGCCGGGGACGACTTTAAACATCACCCCAGCGGCGCAGAGCAGCAGCAGGTACACCGCAAACACTGCGCCACGGCGTCCAAGCGTTTTGCCTACCAGTCCCTGATAGCCGTTCGAGCTGCGCAGGAAAAAGCGGTTAAACGGACGGAAAATCCAGCCAAACAGGCGATCGATCAGCCGGGTAGGGAGGTCTTTCTTCGCGCCGTGCGGCTTTAACAGCAGGGCCGCCAGCGCCGGGGAGAGCGTCAGCGAGTTGATGGCCGAGATCACCGTCGAGATGGCGATGGTCACCGCGAACTGTTTGTAGAACTGGCCGGTGACCCCGGAGAGAAACGCCATCGGCACGAACACCGCACACAGCACCAGCGCAATGGCGATAATCGGCCCGGAGACCTCACGCATCGCCTGATGCGCCGCGGCAAGCGGCGCAAGCCCCTCTTCGATATTACGCTCGACGTTCTCCACCACCACGATGGCGTCGTCCACCACGATACCGATAGCCAGTACCAGCCCGAACAGGCTCAGGGTATTCAGCGAGAAGCCCAGCAGATAGAGAATGCTGAAGGTACCCACCACCGATACCGGCACAGCGATCAACGGGATAATCGACGCGCGCCAGGTCTGCAGGAACAGGATCACTACCAGCACCACCAGCACTACCGCCTCCAGCAGCGTCTGCACCACCGCGCGGATGGAGTCGCGGACGAAAACCGTCGGGTCGTACGGCGCCGCCCATTGCATATCTTCCGGGAAGCGGGTGGCCAGCTCGGCCATTTTGGCGCGTACCGCGTTCGACAGATCGATGGCGTTAGCGCCGGGTGACTGGAAGATACCGATCCCGACCGCATCCTTATTGTTGAGCTGGGAGCGCAGCGCATAGCTACCGGAACCCATCTCGATGCGCGCCACGTCGCGCAGGCGGACCAGCGAGCCATCCTGCGCCGTTTTCAGAATGATATTGCCAAACTCTTCTTCGGTATGCAGACGGCCCTGGGCGTTAATGGAGATCAGGAAATCGCTCTCCTGCGGCAGCGGCTCGGCGCCAAGCTGTCCGGCAGACACCTGGACGTTTTGCTCCTGCATCGCCGTCACCACATCCGAGGCCGTCAGACCGCGGGCAGCGACCTTATTGGGATCCAGCCAGACGCGCATCGCATATTCACCGGAGCCAAAAATCTGGATCTGGCCGACGCCGGGCAGGCGCGCCAGCTCATCCTTCACTTTCAGCGTGGCGTAGTTGCGCATATACAGCGAGTCGTACTTCCCGCCGGGGGAGAACAGATGCACCACCAGGGTCAGCGTCGGAGACTGCTTCTGGGTGGTGATCCCCAGACGGCGTACATCCTCCGGCAGACGCGCTTCGGCCTGCGCGACGCGGTTCTGCACCTGAACCTGCGCCTGATCCGGGTCGGTACCCGGGCGGAAGGTGACGGTGGTGACCAGCACGCCGTCGGAGCCGGCGACCGATTTCATGTACATCATGTTTTCAACGCCGTTGATCGCTTCCTCCAGCGGCGTCGCCACGGTCTCGGCAATCACTTTCGGGTTGGCGCCGGGATACTCCGCGCGCACCTGGACGCTCGGCGGGACGACATCCGGATATTCGCTCACCGGCAGCAGTGGGATAGCGATTAACCCGGTGATAAAAATTAAAATCGACAGCACCGCGGCGAAAATCGGCCTGTCGATAAAAAAGCGGGAAAAGTCCATGTCTTGGATTCTCTGATTAGGGATCAGTTAAGGGTGGCGCTGGAGGTCATGGCAACGGTTTTGGCGTTAACCGGCATACCCGGCATAAACACTTTTTGTAAGCCGTCGACGATGACGCTATCCCCAGGATTCAACCCCTTCTGAACGATGCGTAAACCGTCTGCCAGCCGCCCTGGGGTAATGTCGCGGCGCTGTGCTTTACCATCTTTATCAACGATATAGACGTATTTACGATCCTGATCGGTCAGTACCGCTTTGTCGTCGATCAGCGTGGCTTTGAACTCTGCGCTGCCCGGCAGACGCACGCGGGCAAACAGCCCCGGCGTGAACAGACGCTGCGAGTTATCCAGCAGCGCACGCATGCGGATGGTGCCGGTACTCGGCGTTAACTGATTATCGAGAAAATCCACTTTGCCCTGGTGGGGGTAACCCTCCTCGCCCACCAGGCCAATCTCCACCGGGAGCGCCTGATTATCGCTGGACGCGCCTTGCCCGCGGCGGGCGAGGTTTTGATAGTGGAGGTAGGTTGACTCGTCGACGTCAAAGTAGACGTACACCGTCTTTTGCGAGACCAGGGTGGTGAGCACGCTGGCGGTGTCGCCCGCGGTGACCAGGTTACCGCTGGTGATCAGCGCCCGGCTGGCGCGGCCGTCAATAGGGGCGGTCACTTTGGTGAAGTCGAGGTTAAGCTGCGCGGCATCCACCGCCGCCTGCGCGGCGCGAATGTCGGCCTGCGCCTGAACCGCGGCTGACCGGCGCTGCTCCCACTCTTCACGGGAGACGAGGTTGGTATGGACTAATTTATCGGTGCGGTTCGCCTCGCTTTGCGCGAGGCTGGCCTGCGTTTTGGCTCTTGCCAACGCCGCCTGCGCCTGCTCCAGCGCGGCGCGATAGGTTCTGTCATCTATCGTGAACAGCACCTGGCCCTTTTTCACCTCCTGGCCGTCAGTGTAATTCACTTTATCAATGTATCCCGAGACGCGAGGGCGAAGCTGAACGCTCTCCACCGCTTCAATGCGACCGTTAAAACTATCCCACTGACTGATCGACTTCACCAGCACCTTAGCGGCGCTGACCGTCGGGGCGGGAGGCGCAGCATTCTGTGCGACGCTGTCGTCGCAGCCGACGAGCAGAAAGGAGAGCATCATCGCGCCGAGCGCGGTCAGGTGAATGTTTCCCCAGGTTTTTTGCAGGCTCATTATTTTTATTCCGGTAAATGTAGCCGCCGGGCAAGACGCAGCGTGAGAAGCCGCGCCACTTCCTTTGTCCGGGCTGGCTTAAGGCCATTTGTGTCGATCATCGCCACAAAACTGTAACAATTTCGAATACACTATCGCGGCGATTGTAGGAAGGCGCTTAACTAAGTGCAAGAATAATTGTTGCACTTTATGTGCGGTCCAGGGGGGGGATAAAAAACCGCGATCCCGGCGTGGATTTAAATGTAACAATAAAACTGGCACTGTTGCAAATAGTCGGTGGTGATAAACTTATCATCCCCTTTTGCTGATGGAGCTGCACATGAACCCATTCAAAGGCCGGCATTTTCAGCGTGACATCATTCTGTGGGCCGTACGCTGGTACTGCAAATACGGCATCAGTTACCGTGAGCTGCAGGAGATGCTGGCTGAACGCGGAGTGAATGTCGATCACTGGGGTCAGTTTGGATATCGAAAATTATTGTACGTTAGGCTCATTTTTTGACCATCAATGATGAGCCAATATCTGGCGAAATTTAACAGAACCGCCTATGCCCCAAATCCCGTATCGGTAGATATCATTTTTGTAGTAACTTTCCTTCCGACAGTATCACAGCCAAAAATAATATAAATATATGATTTATATCGTAAATAAAGGTAGTTATGTTTATTCTTAGTTATACTATAGTGGAGTATGCATTGACGATAATTATATACTCCACTATAGTATATAAAATCAAAAATGGTGAGGTAAATAATGCCCAGTACTCCTGAAGAGAAAAAAAAGGTCCTTACCCGTGTTCGCCGCATTCGGGGTCAGATTGATGCTCTGGAAAGAGCGCTGGAAAATGGTGCTGAATGCCGTTCCATTCTTCAGCAGATAGCTGCCGTTCGCGGAGCAGCTAACGGTCTTATGGCAGAGGTGCTCGAGAGCCACATACGGGAAACCTTTGACCAGAATGACAGCTACAGCCATGAAATCAGTAAATCCGTTGACGATACGATTGAACTGGTTCGCGCCTATCTTAAATAGCTAAGCCATCACATTGAGGATAATTTACATATGAAATCACGTGCTGCCGTTGCATTTGCACCAGGGAAGCCCCTGGAGATTGTTGAAATTGATGTTGCACCACCTAAAAAAGGCGAGGTGCTGATTAAAAATACCCACACCGGTGTCTGCCACACCGATGCCTTTACCCTCTCCGGGAACGATCCTGAGGGCGTTTTCCCGGTGGTTCTCGGCCACGAAGGGGCCGGTGTCGTCGTGGAGGTCGGTGAAGGCGTGACCAGCGTGAAGCCGGGAGACCATGTGATTCCGCTTTACACCGCCGAATGCGGGGAGTGTGAATTCTGTCAGTCCGGGAAAACGAACCTCTGTGTATCGGTTCGCGAAACTCAGGGAAAAGGACTGATGCCTGACGGAACCACCCGCTTTTCTTACAATGGCCAGCCTCTTTACCACTACATGGGATGCTCCACCTTCAGTGAGTATACGGTAGTGGCCGAGGTTTCTCTGGCAAAAATTAACCCGGAGGCAAACCATGAACACGTCTGCCTGCTGGGCTGTGGCGTGACTACCGGGATTGGCGCTGTTCACAACACAGCGAAAGTACAGCCTGGAGATTCTGTCGCTATTTTTGGTCTTGGCGCAATCGGTCTGGCTGCCGTTCAGGGGGCTCGCCAGGCAAAAGCAGGACGCATTATCGCTATCGACACCAACCCGGCCAAATTCGAACTTGCCCGTCAGTTCGGTGCAACCGACTGCATCAACCCGAACGACCATGACAAACCGATTAAAGATGTGCTGCTTGAAATCAACAAATGGGGCATTGACCACACTTTTGAATGTATCGGTAACGTCAACGTTATGCGTGCGGCGCTGGAAAGTGCTCACCGTGGCTGGGGCCAGTCCATTGTCATCGGCGTGGCCGGCGCCGGGCAGGAGATATCCACCCGTCCATTCCAGCTCGTTACCGGGCGCGTATGGAAAGGTTCTGCTTTCGGCGGAGTGAAAGGCCGTACGCAACTTCCGGCCATGGTAGAAGATGCCATGAAGGGTGAAATTGAACTGGAGCCATTTGTTACCCACACGATGACGCTGGATGAAATCAATGAGGCCTTCGATCTTATGCATGAAGGTAAATCAATCCGTACGGTAATCCGTTACTGATAGCGTCTTAACTGAGTCAAACCAACTGAAGGAAATGGATCATGGCAACACCTGTAATTTCTGGTAATGACGTTTTTTCCCACGTCTTCATCGGTGCATCCGATGTTGAAAAATCCGCTGATTTTTACGATGCTGTCCTCGGTACGCTTGGCATCAATAACCTCGGCCCGTTTGGCAATGGCTGGGTACTTTATGGTCGCGAAAAGCCAGCCTTTATTATTGCACATCCGGGCAACGGTGAAGCGCCATCGGCCAACGGCGTTACTGTCGGCTTTGCAGCTGCAAGTCCGGAAGAAGTTGATGCTTTCCACGCCGCGGGCCTTGCCGCCGGAGGGAAAGATGAAGGTCAGCCTGGCCCGCGCAGCCATCTCCCTGGAGCCTATGCAGCCTACCTGCGAGACCCTGCGGGTAACAAAATCACGGCTTATACGTTCATCTGACGTCCGGCTATAAAGAGACTTCCCCTGACTCCCTGTCAGGGGAAATAACCATGAGACAGAGGCTGATGGAACTCATCGAGCAGCATGCCAGCGCTGGCGGCTGGCAAAACGTATACCGCCATAATTCACAAACACTTAATTGTGGGATGAATTTCGGTGTTTATCTTCCCCCCAAAGCAGCAACAGAAAAACTGCCGGTCCTGTACTGGCTCTCGGGTCTGACCTGTACGGAGCAGAATTTCATCACCAAATCGGGTATGCAGCATTATGCCGCCAGGAACAACATCATCGTCGTTGTTCCTGATACCAGTCCCCGTGGAGAGCATGTCGCAGATGCTGACAGCTACGATCTGGGCCAGGGTGCCGGATTTTATCTGAACGCGACGGAACATCCGTGGAACACGCATTACAGGATGTATGACTATATTCTCCATGAGCTTCCGGATGTTGTCATGGAGCATTTACCTGTAACATCAAGGAAATCAATATCCGGTCACTCCATGGGGGGGCTGGGAGCGCTGGTTCTGTCGCTGCGAAATCCTGATGAATATGTGAGTGTATCGGCATTTTCACCAATAGTGTCACCTTCTCAGGTGCCATGGGGACAACAGGCATTCACCGCGTACCTGGGTGAAAATAAAAAAACGTGGGAGCACTACGATCCCGTCAGTCTCATTTTACAGGGTGCGAAATTACCAGAAATTTTTATTGACCAGGGATTAAGTGACGCCTTTTATGAAGATCAGTTACGCACTAAAAGTCTTGAAAGAGTGTGCAACGAGATGAACATCAACGCATCATTCCGATATCATACTGGTTACGACCACAGCTATTATTTCATTTCCAGCTTTATTGGTGAGCACATTGCTTACCATGCCAACAGGCTCAGGCTGTCAGCATGAGTTGATTTCCAGCCTCAGAAAATGTGCTTAATTTTCAGGCCTGAACAGGGCCTGAATCCTGCAGACCTGAGATGTGCTGTAACCGGTGGCTTCAGCAGTTTCTCTTATGCTCAGTTTCTTGACCTGTCGGTAATACAGAACTTTCTTATGTCGTTCCTGATCGGCCTGTTTGCCCCGGTATTTTCCCAGCGTATGTGCCCGTTCAATTCCCTGCTTCTGCCGATGGCGGCGGCTCAGCCAGTCCTTATGCGACATCGCGGCCATCAGGTCGATAAGCATATTATTGATGGCGGTTATCACGGCGCGGGTGATTGGGTCAGCCTGCGAAGGATCTTTATCTGACAGCGCCTGCCATGAGGTGGGTACATCGAGGCTGACAATCCGCAGCTCGTGTTGCTCGATTTGCTTTTTCAGCGTCATCCAGTCGCTGTTGCTCAGACGGGTCAGACGGTCTATCTGCTCGACCAGTAAAATATCATTGCGGTGACTGTCCATCAGTAAGCGCCCCAGTTCCGGGCGGTCAAGTTTTGTACCGCTGATGTTCTCCCGGTAGTAACTGGCTATTTTATGTCCCCGCTCCTGAACAAACTGCTCCAGCATCTCTTTTGCCCGATCGGCGAACTGATCTTCCGTCGATGCCCTTAAATAAGCTCTGATGAACATTTTTCCACCACGTTATCGCATTTAAGTTATTGCATTTAATCTATCGCATATAGGTTATGTCATTCATCGTGTGCCGTCACGTTTTGAATATGGCGTCAGGGTGTACCCTTATGCGATAACCATTTTTGCTAAAAATACCGCATCGGATAATTTATGAGGGAAACTATATGGCAAGGAGGCAGATTCTTTCTCTGTCGGAAAGAGAATCATTACTGGCATTACCGGACGATGAGTTAACGCTGACACGAATGGCCTATTTCAGTGAGCATGATCTGGCGCTTATCAGTGCTCACCGTAAACCTGCCAGCCGTTTTGGTTTTGCCGTCCTTCTTTGCTATCTGAAAAATGTCGGCTTTGCACCGGATAAAAAAATCCCACCCTCTGATGCGCTGCTGAAGCATATCGCCAGCAGGCTAAAACTTACCGGGGATCTCTGGCCTGCTTACCTTTCCGGCAGGGATACCACCCGGCGCGAGCATTTAACCGAACTGTACCGCTATCTTGGCGTAAAAGCGTTCACCGGCAAAATACAGCAGGACTGTATTACACACCTGCTGCCGATGGCGACGCGCACCGATAAAGGTATTCTCCTGGCCGAAGAACTGCTGGTCTGGCTCCGGAAGAACAACGTGATAATCCCCGCGATTGATGTCGTGGAGCGTACCTGTGCGGAGGCCATGGCTGGCGGCGATAAAATCGTATTTCAGACCCTGAATGCCCCGTTAACTCCGGCTCACAGGGATGCCCTTGATCGTTTACTTGAGTCCTCAGATAATCAGTTTTCCAGACTGACATGGCTTCTGCAACCGCCAGGTAAAATCAATGGTAAGAACGTGCTACAACACCTTGATCGGCTCAGTAGCATTGAATCGCTGGCGTTACCGGAAGGTATAGATCGTACCATTCACCAGAACCGGTTGCTGAAACTGGCGCGGGAAGGCCGGAAGATGAGTAGCCGGGATTTGACCCGATTTTCAGCAGCCCGGCGTCATGCGATCTTGGTGTGCGTGCTGGAAGAAGCCCGAGCCACACTGACAGATGAAGTGATTGAGCTGCATGAACGCATGCTGAACAGCCTGTTCAGCAAAGCCAAAAGAACACAGGCTGAGCGCCTTCAGCAGACCGGAAAGCTGATCCAGTCAAAACTGAGGCAGTACATCGATGTCGGCCAGGCACTGTCTGAAGCCCGTGATTCCGGTGGCGATCCATGGCTCGCAATAGAAAACATACTGCCATGGCCTGAATTTGTCGCCAGTCTGGAGGAAACACGCCATCTCGCCAGGAAAAATAATTTTGATCCGCTGCATATTATTACTGAGAAATACAGCACATTACGGAAATATGCCCCGCGCATGTTATCCGCTTTACAGTTAGTCGCCACCCCGGCAGCGCAACCTCTGGCTGATGCGCTGGTTGTGATCAAGGATATGTACCGGAAGCAGTCACGTAAAGTTCCGGCGACAGCGCCGCTTGAGTTTGTCCCTGAAAGCTGGCGCAAGGTGGTGATTACACCTGCGGGTGTTGACCGGCAGTACTATGAATTTTGTGCGCTCAGCGAGCTTAAGGGGGCATTGCGCTCCGGGGACATCTGGGTTAAAGGCTCACGCCGCTACAAAAACTTTGATGATTACCTCATTCCCGAAAAGGACTTTGACAAACTCACACCGGCGCTACCCCTGCCCGTATCTGCTGATTATCATGAGTACATTACCAGCCGTATGACCCTGCTTCAGTCCAGACTTGAAGAGGTCAATGCCATGGCTGCCCTTGGTGAGCTGCCCGATGTGGAAATATCTGACAGGGGAGTAAAAGTATCTCCGCTGGATAATTGCGTCCCGGTGCAGGTTTCACCGCTGGCAGAGCTGGTTTACAGCATGCTACCGCGTCCTAAAATCACGGAAATTCTCGATGAGGTAAACAGCTGGACGACGTTTACCCGACATTTTTCGCATATAAAAAATGACATTACCCGTCCCGATACCCGCCTGCTCCTCACCACCATCCTTGCGGATGGCATCAATCTTGGTCTGACCAAAATGGCGGAAGCCTGCCCCGGAAGCACCAAATCATCACTGGAAGATATCCAGGCATGGTACATCCGCGACGAAACCTATTCAGCCGCCCTTGCAGAGCTGGTAAACGCGCAGGGGAAAAGACCACTTGCGGCATTCTGGGGAGACGGGACAACGTCATCATCAGACGGACAAAATTTCAGAACAGGCAGCTCAGGCCGCTACGCAGGGCAGGTTAACCCGAAATACGGGCAGGAGCCCGGACGTCAGTTTTATACCCATATTTCGGATCAATACAGCCCGTTTTATACCTGCATAATCAGTCGAGTCAGGGATTCAACCCATGTTCTCGATGGCTTGCTGTACCACGAAAGCGACCTGGAAATCAGGGAGCATTACACCGATACAGCGGGTTTCACCGATCATGTCTTTGCCCTGATGCATCTGCTGGGATTTGCGTTCTGTCCGCGAATCAGGGATCTCCACGACAAGAAGCTGTTTATCCAAGGGAAAGCAGACCGGGTAATGACTCCAACTTATTGATAGTGTTTTATGTTCAGATAATGCCCGATGACTTTGTCATGCAGCTCCACCGATT
>NZ_JAMMKR010000019.1:0-7394 GCF_051703725.1 Salmonella sp. NW645
TTGAATGGGTTCATGTGCAGCTCCATCAGCAAAAGGGGATGATAAGTTTATCACCACCGACTATTTGCAACAGTGCCCTGCCAGATGCCAAAGACGAACTGATACGGCACTACACGTTCAACGAAACCGACCTGTCGGTGATCCGTCAGCGTCGCGGCGCCGCGAATCGATTGGGCTTCGCCGTGCAGCTTTGCTACTTGCGATTCCCTGGCATCTTCTTGGGCGTCGATGATCCTCCATTTCTGCCCCTGCTGCGCATGGTGGCCGCACAACTCAAGGTGCCGGTGGAAAGCTGGAACCATTACGGCCAGCGCGAGCAGACACGGCGGGAGCACTTGGTCGAGCTGCAAACGGTGTTTGGATTCAAGCCCTTCACCATGAGTCATTACCGGCAAGCCGTGCATACATTGACCGAACTGGCCTTGCAAACAGACAAAGGCATTGTGCTGGCCAGCCCCCTTGTTGAAAACCTGCGGCGGCAGAGCATCATCCTACCCGCCATGAATGCCATCGAGCGCGCAAGCGCCGAGGCCATTACCCGTGCCAACCGAAGCATCCATGCGGCATTGGCCGATTCCTTGATACCTGTCCATCGCCAGCGCCTGGACGAACTGCTCAAGCGCAAGGATGGTAGCAAAATGACGTGGCTAGCGTGGCTGCGCCAATCGCCCGCCAAGCCGAACTCGCGCCACATGCTTGAACACATCGAACGCCTCAAAGCCTGGCAGGCGCTTGACCTACCTGCTGGCATCGAACGGCAGGTACACCAAAACCGCTTGCTCAAGATCGCCCGCGAAGGCGGCCAGATGACGCCCGCCGACCTGGTCAAGTTCGAGTCGCAGCGGCGTTACGCCACCTTGGTAGCACTGGCCATCGAGGGCATGGCCACCGTCACTGATGAAATCATCGACCTTCACGACCGTATCATCGGCAAGCTGTTCAATGCGGCCAAGAACAAGCATCAACAGCAGTTCCAGGCTTCCGGCAAGGCGATCAACGACAAGGTGCGGATGTATGGGCGCATCGAGCGCACGCTGTTCATTCTGGATTGGCTGCAAAGCGTGGAGCTGCGCCGCCGCGTCCATGCGGGGCTGAATAAGGGCGAGGCGCGCAACGCGCTGGCCAGGGCGGTCTTCTTCTACCGATTGGGTGAAATCCGCGACCGCAGTTTTGAGCAGCAGCGCTACCGGGCCAGCGGCCTCAATCTGGTGACGGCGGCCATCGTGTTGTGGAACACGGTCTATCTGGAGCGTGCCACCAGTGCTTTGCGTGCCCACGGCAAGGCGCTGGACGACACGTTGCTGCAATATCTGTCCCCGCTGGGGTGGGAGCATATCAACCTGACCGGCGATTACCTATGGCGCAGCAGTGCCAAGGTCGGTGCGGGGAAGTTCAGGCCATTGCGACCGCTGCCACCGGCTTAGCGTGCTTTATTTTCCGTTTTCTGAGACGACCCCCTTATGGCAGCACTTTAAATTGAGTCTCATACAGTATCTGTTTTCTTTCTCTTCATCTCTCATGACCTGCTGCCCACTTACAGACTCCAGGGTAAAGCAAAAAATTCTCCACCGGTGAGCAGAGTATATTGCATATGCCAGTTTATGAGTGTATATATAGCATATGCCAATAAGGAGCCTTCATGCCAAGACCCAGAATTCCCCGTAACATCTGTGGCCGCCCTGCGGATACCTGTTTTAAGCCCAATGCGCGACCGATGAGCCAGCTTGAACATGTTCATTTAAAAGAAGATGAGTTTGAAGCGTTACGGCTGGTCGATTTACTGGGCATGCAACAGCAGGAAGCGGCTGTTGCAATGGGGGTTTCAAGGCAGACACTGGCCAATGTCCTGAAAGCAGCCCGTTTTAAGGTTGTGGACTGTCTCACTCAGGGCAAGGCCTTAATAATGCACTCTGAAAGGGAAGGAGTTACACAAGATGATCACAGCCATTCCAGTGAATGACGACCGGGTAGCAAATCATTTTACCAAAGCGAGTCACCTTGTCCTGGTGGATGAGCGCGGTGTGGAGCTCAGCCGGACAGAAAATCCCGCGCTGGGCGCAGATTGTTCAGGTAAACGGAAGCTGGTTGACCTGCTGGTTCAACAGCAAGTCAGCCGCGTTGTGGTCCGTAATATCGGGGAACGGATGCTGGGTAAATTACTGGGGCATCAGATCGCGGTGTACCAGACTGACTGTGGTCGTCGTTTGTTCACTGAACTGTGTGATCCGGATACCCGTGTTCTGACTGAACTGAATAAGCCGGAGCAGGGACGCCAGTCCTTTCATCATGAGGCGAAAGGGAAAAAATGCTGTCACTCTGACGGGAACACAGCAGAAAATGCGTGCCAGGGTGGGCGTCAGCATCATCACGGAAACGGGCGCTGTTGCCATTCATGAGTTTATTTCATCACGGGCGGTGATTTTTATCAGACCCGTATTGTGTATAAACCAGGAGCCGGAATGTGTGGAGGAGGCAGTAATGATGCCGGGGGAGCCCCTCAGCTGACTGAATTCCGGATGCCTCCCGTCAGTACAACCGGACGCTGAGCAGAAACAGATGAATTGTTATCTTGATGCCAGAAAGGCCCATACCTGTTGTATGGTCTGTAGTTCCCGCGACAACAACCCTGATACGGTGAACTTAATGTTTTCAGAGCACCCGGATGGCTCTGTATGTGCGGACTACACGGCCAATCACAGGCATCAGGGGTATACGGGTCTTTTACATGGCGGAATGACGAGTACCCTGCTGGATGCAGCAATGACTCATTGTTTGTTCATGCAGGGTGTGCAAGCCCTGACGGCTGAACTGACGGTAAGATTCATTTCACCCGTTTGTACCGGAGACAAACTGATGGTATGTGCCAGACTGCTTGGGCAACGCAGGGGGATTTACCTGCTTGAAGCATGGCTGACAAAAGGACAGCAGACAGTGGCACGTGCCACGGCGAAATTCATTGTTCCGTCGCAGGATATTGCTCTGGCGCATCGCTAGTGTGACAGACGACAGGTGTACCTGGTTATTATAAAAATTTGAGGCGTGTTTTGCTCAGACCGGAAAGAATAATCGCATATCGTATATTCCACTGAAACCGTGTAAGAGGTAGTTATGAGTAAACAAATCATTGATATTGGTATTGCTGAATCATCCCGGGTGGAGATTGCAGACGGCCTGTCCCGGCTTCTTGCTGACACCTATACCCTGTATATAAAAACACATTACTATCACTGGAATGTAACTGGCCCCATGTTTAACAGCTTACATTTAATGTTTGAAAATCAATACAATGAGCTGGCCACTGCCGTTGATGATATCGCTGAACGTATACGCTCGCTCGGATGCTTCGCGCCCGGCACATATCATGAATTTTCACGTTTAACAGCGGTTAATGAAGATAAGGATATTCCGGCAGCAAAAAACATGATTGAAAATCTTGTCCAGGGCCAGGAGACCGTGGTTAAAACTGCACGCTCCCTGTTCCCGCTCGTTAATAATGCGAATGATGAAGCCACAGCAGATCTGCTTACACAACGTATCCAGTTACATGAGAAAACTGCCTGGATGTTGCGTAGCCTGCTTGAATAATGTCACCACGTGGCAGCAGAAAAAACGGTTTGTCAGCCACAGGCTATTACTGACAGTGCAGAATCATCCGTGTTCCTGTGGCTGTTTTTTCTGACCGTCACAGTATTAAACACCATTGAATCAGTGGGTTAATCAGTGAATGCGTGAACGAGAAATACAGTCCGTGACGGGCATCATCGGCTGGTATATCCGGACCACTGTTGTTTTCCCGTTAAGGTATCGCAGGTTCCGGTCTGGCATTTCACAGCCTGAACAGGGTTAATGATGCACGGATAAAACGGTTTACGGGGAAAGCAGGATCATATTATTCGTTGTTATGGCTTCCTTTACCGATGCCTGCCTGCGGGCAGTAGAGATCATATAAGGTATTTAACAACGTCATGATACGGTTATCCTCAATACGGTAATATACCATTTTACCTGCCCGTCGGGTCTCGACCAGCTTCAGGCGGCGCATTACACCCAGCTGCTGGGACAGGGTCGGCTGAGTGATACCGACCGCCGCTTCCAGCCCGGCCACATTCGCTTCCCCCAGGCTTAACTGACACATCAACAGCAACCGGTCGCTGTTGGCCAGTCCCCGTAAGACATCTGCTGCCCTCAGGGCCGCATTCTTCATATCTGTCTGACGTTTTGTGTCTTCATTCATGAGCATTGCTGATTTCTCATACTATGTGTTTTTATATAATATAATTTAGTATACTGACGGTATCGTAATTTTGCCATCGTGTTCGTCAGGTCTGCAGCGTCCTGCCGGCCCGGGGAAACGATTATATCTGGCAGGCATTTTTGCCCCGGGTGAACAGAGAGGATGTAATGAAAATAGTGATTGTTGGTGGTGTTGCCGGCGGGGCATCCGCTGCAGCCAGAGCTCGTCGGTTATCAGAGGATGTCAGTATTGTTGTGTTTGAACGGGGAAGCGATGTCTCTTTCGCCAACTGTGGATTACCTTATCATATAGGCGGAAAAATTCCTTTAAGGCAGTCACTGATTCTGAAAACCCCGGAGGATTTTAAATCCCGCTTTAACATAGACGTCCGTATCTGTCATGAAGTGACGTCAGTGGATCCGGTTAATAAAACGGTGACGGTTAAAAATCTGACCTCAGGGGAGGTCTATAGCGAAGAATGGGATCGTCTGCTCCTCAGTACCGGCGCCGCTCCGGTTGTCCCTCCTTTGCCCGGGCTACAGGAAGAGGGTGTCTTTACGCTGCGAAATCTTACTGACATGGATGCTATCCTGGGGTGGATTGAGCAACATCACGTAGCTCACACCACGCTTGTCGGGGGGGGATTTATCGGACTTGAAGTGATGGAGGCTCTGAGCGAACGGGGGATCAGTGTGACCCTGCTGGAGATGGGGGAACAGGTTATGGCTCCGGTTGATCCTGAAATGGCATCTGCCCTGCATCAGGAAATCCGGAGTCATGGCGTGGATCTGCGTCTCAGAACGGCGCTCACCGAGGTACTGCGGACAGAGACGGGATTCCGCGTTGCACTGTCTGAGGGTGGGTTTCTGCAGACCGACATGGTTATTCTCGCCATCGGGGTAAAACCTGAGAACAGCCTTGCCACAGGAGCCGGGCTCGCAGTGGGTAAACGGGGAGGCATAAGCGTCAATGCCTGTATGCAGACCAGTATCCCTGACATCTACGCCGTGGGGGATGCCGTTGAAACCCCAGACTTTGTCTTTCAGGAACCCGCTAATTTTCCTCTGGCAGGGCCCGCCAACCGCCAGGGACGCATTGCTGCTGATAACATGCTAGATCGTCACAGCCTTTACCATGGCAGTCAGGGGACATCCATTTGTAAGGTATTTTCGCTGAGTATTGGCAGCGTCGGTGCGAATGAAAAGCAGCTGAAAGTTCATGGCACCCGATACGAGAAGGTTTACGTCCATGCCGCTGATCATGCCGGTTACTACCCGGGGGCAACGATGATCAGTCTGAAACTGCTATTCAGCCCCGATACCGGTAAAATTCTCGGGGCTCAGGCATCAGGGAAAAAAGGGGTTGATAAACGCATCGATGTCCTGTCTGTCGCACAGCGCGCGGGGCTTACCGTCAACGATCTCGAACATCTTGAGCTGACTTATGCTCCACCTTTTAACAGTGCAAGGGACGTCGTTAACCAGGCTGGTATGGTGGCGACAAATGTAATGAAAGGAGATACGGTCATATGTCATGTCAGCGATGTGTTACAACGGGAACCGGGCAGTTATTGTTTACTTGATATTCGCTCTCCTGCCGAACTGAAACAATTTGGTGAATATCCTGACGCGCTATCCATCCCTCTTGATTCCCTGCGGGAAAACCTTGGAAAATTGCCTAAAGATAAAGAAATTTTTATAGGATGTCAGAGTGGCCTGCGCGGGCATGTGGCATACCGTATTCTGCAGGCTCACGGCTTCCGGACATATAATCTGAGTGGTGGTTTCATAACCTGGCAGACGGTAACGGAGTCAATGAGTAAATAAGAGATGAAGTGCCATACACACATGGCACTTCATCTCTCCAGATTCGTTGAAAACATATTATATACCGAATCAACTTGAAGATGCTGGCTTGAGAACCTGAAAATTACCATTAATTCGAGATGTCAAAGAGCCTGCGATCTCTGGAAGAGTCACTGCAAAAAATTGGTCTATTGCCGCCTTGAAGTCCCGTTTTCTTTTGAAGTAAACGTTGTTCCTCGACTTCTCATTCATTACTTTCCATAGCCGCGCGATTGGGTTGAGGTTTGGACTGTAAGGTGGAAGATAATGCAGTTCAATATTCAGGACAAACGCCGCATCTTTGACTAAGTCACTGCGGTGATATCCCGCACCATCCAAGATGATATGAAGCTTATGAGCTAAGGGATAACTCTTTCTTAACTCACAGAAAAAGCGAACAATCGATTCACTGTTAATGTTCTCATAGTTGTGAACAATGGTTGCTCCAATATCCGACAAGTTCAGTGCGCCAATAATGTTCAATCGGCTACGATTACCCGTTGTTTCAATCACTTTATCCTGACCAGTTCGTATCCAGCCATGAGATATTTTTGTTGATAGTGTTGGGTGAACTGCGTCGATAAAGACTATCGATTCATCCTTGCCACAGCTTGCCTTTAACGCTTCATAAGCCTCTATAAATGCTTGCTGTTGTGCTTCATCAAACTTGTGTGGTACGCCTTTCGGTTGCTTGTAGCTAAAACCATTGTGGTGAAGCCATTTATTCATACCAGAAACCGTGTAATCCAGTCCAAATGTCTCTTTAACGTAAGTGACAATTTGATGCGTATGAGAATAGGTTTTCTCAGTCAAATGCTCGATTAGGTGCATGGTTTGAGTAGCAGAAAGCTTGCTTTGGCTTCCGCCATTTTCAGGCTTAAGTTTTTCAGAAAGAACGTAGTCGCTGAGATGACGAGCAACGGTCGATTCATGAATACGAAGAGCTTGTGAAATCATAGTCTGACTCCAGCCTTCAGAAGCCAGCAAAACAGCCTTAATACGGTCGCAAACTCGACTATCACGTTCAATGTCGTGCATTTGTTCGAGTTGCAGTTTCTGTTGAGGAGTCAGTGTAATTTTCATGGTTCGTAGCATGATCCTGATTCTATCGAAAATCAAGGGAAGGTGCGAATAAGCAGGTCATTTCTTCCCAAGCTGACTCGCTGATTAAAATTTCGCGGATCTGGGCCGATTTTTTTCCCGCAAACACATCGAATCAGCCTATTTAGGCTATTTTTTCGGCACTGTTGCAAATAGTCGGTGGTGATAAACTTATCATCCCCTTTTGCTGATGGAGCTGCACATGAACCCATTCA
>NZ_JAMMKR010000020.1:0-5621 GCF_051703725.1 Salmonella sp. NW645
CGCACCCGCCGGCGCGTGCGGGCAACGATTATCCACCCGCCCGCCACGATGGCGGCCAGCGGCAGCACCCACAGCAGCACCGTCAGCGGGGTCAGCGGCGGGTCGTAGGTGACGAAGTTGCCGTAGCGCGCCACCATGTAATCGATGATTTCCTGGCGGCTCTTTCCCTCCTGCATCAGGTCATACACCCTGCGGCGCATGTCGGTGGCTATCATCGCGTTCGAGTCCGCAATGCTGTTGTTCTGGCATTTCGGGCAGCGCAGCTGCTCCGTGAGCTGGCGGAACTGCTGCTCCTGCGCTTCATCTTTAAACGGCATCACGTCGGTGGTCGCCCGCGCTGACCCGGCGATAACCAGCGCCAGCATCAGCATCACCATGCCCGGTAACAGTCTCATTGCGCCGCCTCCCGGCTGTATCTGTCCCACAGCGGTTTCAGTTCACTTTCCCATACCCGGGCATTCAAATCGCCCGCATGGCGGTAGCGGATAATTCCCCTGCCGTCGATGAGGAAGGTTTCCGGCGCGCCGTACACGCCCAGGTCCAGCCCCAGCATCCCGTCGCTGTCCGATAAACTCAGCGCATACGGGTTACCCAGTTCCTTTAACCAGGCCACCGCCTTCGCCCGGTCGTCCTTATAGTTCAGCCCGACCACCCGGATACCCTGCGCGGCCAGCCGGTTCAGGTACTGATGCTCGGCGCGGCAGGTCGGGCACCAGGTGGCCCAGACGTTAAGCAGCACCGGTTTCCCCTGCGTCAGCACCTCCGCCTGGTAGTACTGACCCGGCGTCTCCAGCGATTCCAGGCGGAACGCCGGCACCGGCTTTCCGGTCAGCGCCGATTCGAGATTCGTCGGGTCATCGCCCTGCGCGTTGCGCGCCAGCTGCCACAGCAGCGCCGCGGCAATCAGCAGAAAAATCAGCAGCGGTAATAACAGTACGTTGCGTTTCATCCGGCCTCCGGCAATGGTTTACGGCGGCGGTAGCGCGGGTCCGCCAGGCACAGCAGCCCGCCCAGCGCCATCAGCAGCCCCCCGGCCCATATCCAGCGGACAAACGGTTTGTAGTACAGGCGCACGGCCCACGCGCCGTTGTCCAGCTCCTCCCCGAGCGCGGCGTACAGGTCGCGGGTCAGCCCGCCGTCAATCGCCGCCTCGGTCATCACCATCCGGCTGGTGTTGTAGAGCCGTTTCTCCGCGTGCAGCACCGCCTCCGGCTCGCCGTGGCGCGTCACCCCGATGAGGGCCACCCCGCCGCGGTAGTTGGGGCCGGTGATGTCCCGCACCTCCCGGAAGGTGAAGCGGTAGTCGTGAATGGTCACGCTGTCGCCCGCCCGCATCCGCACGTCACGCTCCACGCTGTAATTCTGGCTGAAGGCGATGCCGGTAATCGTCACCGCCAGCCCGAGGTGCGCCGCCACCATTCCCCAGTAGCTGAGAGAGGTTTTCGTGCCGCGGGACACGCGCTGTACGGCTTCGGCCACCGCCAGCACCGCAATCCAGCAGGCCATCGCCATCCCCACCGCCGTCATGGCGATGATTTTATCTTCCAGCAGCCATGGCAAAAGTACCGACAGCACCAGGGTGGAGACCAGGGCGGTGAGCAGCAGTTTCCTGATGTTACGCGGCCGGTCCCGGCCCCAGCGCACCAGCGGCCCCACCCCCAGCAGCAGGGCAAAGGGGACCATCAGCCAGGTGAACATGGTGTTAAAGAACGGCTCCCCCACCGAAATGCTGCCCAGCCCCAGCTGTTTGTGCACCAGCGGCAGCAGGGTGCCCAGCAGCACCACCAGCATGGCGGCCATCAGCAGGACGTTGTTGCCGAGCAGCAGCGACTCGCGCGACCACAGCGTGTTGTTCACCCGCGAACGCACCCTGTGCCCGCGCACGGCGAACAGCAGCAGCGAGCCGCCGGTGACCAGCACCATAAAGGCGAGGATAAACATTCCGCGCGCCGGGTCGGAGGCGAAGGCGTGCACCGACACCAGCACCCCGGAGCGCACCAGGAAGGTGCCCAGCAGGCACAGCGAGAAGGCGCAGATGGACAGCAGCAGCGTCCACGCCTTAAAGCCGGCGCGCTGTTCCGTGACCGCCAGCGAGTGCAGCAGGGCGGTGCCCGCCAGCCACGGCATAAAGGAGGCGTTCTCCACCGGGTCCCAGAACCACCAGCCGCCCCAGCCCAGCTCGTAGTAGGCCCACGCCGAGCCGAGCACGATGCCCAGCGTCAGGAACACCCACGCCGCCAGCGTCCACGGGCGGGCAAAACGGGCGAACGCGCTGTCCAGACGCCCGCTCAGCAGCGCGGCGATGGCGAAGGCGAAGGCCACCGAGAAGCCGACATAGCCCATGTACAGCAGCGGCGGGTGGAAAATCAGCCCCGGGTCCTGCAGCAGCGGGTTCAGGTCGCGCCCCTCCACCGGAAAGGCCGGCAGCGTGCGGGCGAACGGGCCGGAGGTGAACAGGATGAACACCAGAAAACCGGCGCAGACCATCCCCATCACCGCCAGCACCCGGGCGACGATATCCGCCGGCACCCGCCGGCTGAACACCGCCACCGCCAGGGTCCAGCCGCTCATCAGCAGCACCCACAGCAGCAGCGAGCCCTCGTGCGCTCCCCAGGTGGCGGCCACCCGGTACCACACCGGCAGCTGCGTGTTCGAGTTGCCGGCGACATAGGCCACGGTGAAGTCGTTAACCACAAAGGCGTGCACCAGCACGAAAAACGCGCCCGCCACGCAGATAAACAGCAGCCAGGCGAACACCCCGGCCGACGCCATCATCCGCGCGTCGCCGCGCGCCACGCCCCACAGCGGGTAAACGGACAGCAGCAGCGACACGCCGAGCGCCAGGCACAGCAGCGCGTGGCCGTATTCAGGCATCATGATGAGGTGTCCTTATCAGCGCGTTGCGGGCGGCGGTGGTTTTCCTGCATCGCCTTTTCCACTTCCGGCGGGGTGTAGTTCTCGTCATGCTTGGCCAGCACCTCCTGCGCCAGGACGTGGTTGCCCTTCTCCAGGGTGCCCTGCACCACCACCCCCTGCCCCTCGCGGAACAGGTCCGGCAGTATCCCCTCATAGCTCACCGTCACCGACCCTTCGGCGTCGTAGAGGCTGAAGTTCACCTTCAGCGAGTCCGGGTCGCGCCTGACGCTGCCGGGCATCACCATCCCGCCGACGCGCAGGCGCTGGCCCGCCGCAGGCAGCTGCTGCGTCTCGCGCTTGCCGTAGAGAATTTCGCCGGGGGTATAGAACAGGTCGATATTCGCGCGCAGCGCGTACAGGACCAGGGCGGTGGTCAGCCCCAGGCCCGCCAGCACCGCGCAGACCACCCATAGCCGGTTTTTACGTCGCAGGTTCACGCGGCCTCCTGTTGCGCCTGTGCGGCGCGCATCCGCGCCTCGCGCGCCCGCTGCTGCGCCACGCCGCGCAGAATGGCCCGGCGCTGCAGCACCGTGTGCAGCACCAGCAGCACCAGCGGCGCCACGGTCATCGCCACCGCCAGCCAGACAAAAAAGGCGTACCCGCCCATGGCGAAAAAATCGCTCCACGATGAAAATGCCGGACTCACCGGTGCCCCCTTTTCAGTATCAGTTCGCTCACCCACGGGCGGCGTTTTTCCATCAGTAAAATCAGGTTGCGCATCCGCATCAGCGCCAGCGTCATAAAGAGCAGCAGGTAGCCGGCGATGGCCCAGCGCAGCGGCGAGCGCATCGCCGGGTCGATGCTCTGCTGCATCCGCGTCGAGCCCTGGTGCAGGGTGTTCCACCACTCGACGGAATAGTGGATAACCGGCAGGTTCACCACGCCGACCAGCACCAGAATGCCCGCCGCGCGCCCGGCCATTTTACGGTCGTCAAAGGCGTGCCACAGGGCGATGACCCCGGCGTAGAGAAACAGCAGCACCAGCTCCGAGGTCAGGCGCGCGTCCCACACCCACCAGGTGCCCCACATCGGTTTGCCCCACGCCGCGCCGGTGACCAGCGCGATGAAGGTGTACACCGCCCCCACCGGCGCCATCGCCGCGACGGCAAGGCTGGCCATTTTCATCTGCCAGACCAGCCCGGTAAACGCCGCCACCGCCATCGCCGCATAGATACCCATTGACCAGATGGCCGCCGGGACATGCAGGTACATAATGCGGTAGCCCTCCCCCTGCTGGTAGTCCGCCGGGGCGAAACCAAAGCCCCGGACCCAGCCGGTGGCCAGCGCGATGATGCCGGCCGCCGCCAGCCACGGCACGAGCCTGCCGCAAATCTGATACAGCCGGGGCGGCGCCGCCAGCTGATGAAGGGTTTTCCACATAGTCGTCACCTGACCTCCTGAAACCAGTAAAATGTCCGTCGCGCCGGGGCGCTACTGCACGCTGAGGCGCAGCGCCGCCGCGGTGGCGAACGGGCTTAACGTCGCGCTGCCCGCCAGCAGCGCCCCCAGCACCGCCAGATAGCCGTCAGCGGGTAAATGCATTGATGCCGCGTCCATCGCCGCGGCGGCGAAAATCAGCACCGGGACACTCAGCGGCAGCACCAGAATGCCCAGCAGGACGCCGCCGCGCCGCAGGCCGGCCGTCAGCCCGACGCCCGGCGCGGCGAGAAACCCCAGCGCCGGCGTGCCGAGCAGCAGCGTCAGCGCCATGATTTTCCAGCCGTACACGTCCATCCCCAGCAGCAGCGCCACCAGCGGGGAGAGCATAATCAGCGGCAGGCCGGTCACCGCCCAGTGGGCCAGCACCTTCGCCAGCACCACCGCCGGCAGCGGCACCGGCAGCAGCATCAGCTGCTCCAGGCTGCCGTCCTGCAGGTCGTCGCGAAACAGCCGCTCCAGCGCCAGCAGCGAGGCCAGCAGCGCCGCCACCTGGATGATGCCCGGCGCGATACGCGCCAGCAGCTGCGGCTGCGGCCCGACGCTTAACGGAAACAGGGTGATGACCATCAGGAAGAACCACAGCGGGCCGGCGATGTCCGCGCCGTGGCGGAACGCCACGCGCAGTTCGAGACAGAAGACACGCCACATCACAGCCCAGCCTCCCCGCCGGTCAGCGCCAGGCGGCGGACGGTGTCCGCGGCCCCCGGCAACGGCTGGTGGGTGGTGAGAATGACCATCCCGCCCTGCGCCGTGTGCGCCGCCATCCGCCGGGTGAGGCGCGCCACGCCGTTAACGTCAATGGCGGTGAACGGCTCGTCGAGCACCCACAGCGCGGCGCGGGTCAGCCACAGGCGGGCCAGCGCCACCCGGCGCTGCTGCCCGGCCGAAAGCCGGGCGACCGGCACGTCCTCAAATCCCGCCAGCCCGGCCTGCGCCAGCGCCTCCGGGAGACGCGCGCCGTCGCCGGGGTGGAAGAAATGCAGGTTCTCCCGCGCCGTCAGGCGGGTTTTTATCCCCGGCTGGTGCCCTATCCACAGCAGGCCGGAATGGAAGCTGTCGCGCACGCGGCGCAGGGGCTCGCCCTGCCAGTACACCTCCCCGCCGTCCGGGCGCGCCAGCCCGGTCAGCAGGCGCAGCAGGGTGGTTTTTCCGGCGCCGTTGCCGCCGGTGACCTGCACCCACTCCCCGGCGTCCACGGTGAACGACAGCCCGCGAAACAGCGTCCTCTCGTCCCGCTCGCAGTACAGATCTCTGGCTTCAAGCAT
>NZ_JAMMKR010000021.1:0-4757 GCF_051703725.1 Salmonella sp. NW645
GTAAGCAGAGTTTTTGAAATGTAAGGCCTTTGAATAAGACAAAAGGCTGCCTCATCGCTAACTTTGCAACAGTGCCGTCGATTGAAACACGGTGCATCTGATCGGACAGGGCGTCTAAGAGCGGCGCAATACGTCTGATCTCATCGGCCGGCGATACAGGCCTCGCGTCCGGATGGCTGGCGGCCGGTCCGACATCCACGACGTCTGATCCGACTCGCAGCATTTCGATCGCCGCGGTGACAGCGCCGGCGGGGTCTAGCCGCCGGCTCTCATCGAAGAAGGAGTCCTCGGTGAGATTCAGAATGCCGAACACCGTCACCATGGCGTCGGCCTCCGCAGCGACTTCCACGATGGGGATCGGGCGAGCAAAAAGGCAGCAATTATGAGCCCCATACCTACAAAGCCCCACGCATCAAGCTTTTGCCCATGAAGCAACCAGGCAATGGCTGTAATTATGACGACGCCGAGTCCCGACCAGACTGCATAAGCAACACCGACAGGGATGGATTTCAGAACCAGAGAAAGAAAATAAAATGCGATGCCATAACCGATTATGACAACGGCGGAAGGGGCAAGCTTAGTAAAGCCCTCGCTAGATTTTAATGCGGATGTTGCGATTACTTCGCCAACTATTGCGATAACAAGAAAAAGCCAGCCTTTCATGATATATCTCCCAATTTGTGTAGGGCTTATTATGCACGCTTAAAAATAATAAAAGCAGACTTGACCTGATAGTTTGGCTGTGAGCAATTATGTGCTTAGTGCATCTAACGCCGCCATAAACGGCGACAGGGTGGCGCGCCTATTGCGCATAAAATGGCGAAGCCATGCGCAACAGGCGCGGAATCTCTGGCGTCCGGTTTGATGGCTTTGTTATGCAAAGGACTAGTCTTCAATGACGTGTAAACCACGGCGCTTTAAGTCCTCCAACGAATCCAACATTCCCCTTATTAATTCAACAGGATGCCCCTCCCAGTCTTCAACAACGCCAACAATTCTCAAGGGTTCGCAGGTTCTATAGGACTGTGTTGGATTACCGGGAAATCTTTTGTTCGTAAGATTCGGATCGTCTTCGAACGGTCCTGTTGGCTCAACTATGTATATGTAGCCGCGACCCTCGAGGCCAGACAGTGACATAGCAAGTTCAGCTCCCCAAACTGCTGGCTCCATCAAGGCTGAAAAGTAGATGTGCTTAAGAATACGACCGTCCTCGAAATGAGAGATGAACCCTGTGGTTAGCAAGTCACCAATCGCCAAATTGGCTTTGGTTCCATGATAGAACGGTCCTTGCACCTGCTTGTAATTATCATGAGAGATGGGAATCCAATCTTTTACCATTTTAAGACCCTTAATTGTTGGGATTTGGCTGCATAACGCCTGAAATAAGCCGTGCCGCGAAGCGGCATCGGCTTGATTGAATTGTTAGACGGCAAACTCGAGCCAATACTTGTGCAGGCCAACAATATTAGACGAGCACAGCATGGGCATTGCCGCTTTGATCTTCTCCAGTGACCAATTCCACCACTCCATCTCCAGAAGCAATGAAATTTCCTCATCGGTGAAGCGTTTCTTAATCTTCTTAGCGGGATTGCCGCCAACGATAGCGTAAGGCTCCACATCTTTTGTCACCAACGAGCGGCTGCCTATCACCGCACCGTGCCCGATCTTGATTCCGGGCATGACCATTGCCTCAGAGCCGATCCAAACGTCATTGCCAATGACAGTATTACCTGCTTTTTGGAAGGCATCGAGTGCGCTTGAGAATGCAGGTTCTTCCTGCATATAAAAGAACGGGAAAGATGATGCCCAGTCGTACCGATGCCCCTGATTGCCAGCCATGATAAAGGAAGCCCCACTCCCGATAGAGCAGAAACTACCGATGATCAACTTATCAACGTCATCACGGTCCGGAAACAGATACCGTGCGCAGTCATCGAATGAGTGCCCATGATAGTAGCCAGAGTAATAGCTGTACCGCCCAACTTTGATATTGGGGTTCTTCACTTGCTCAGAAAGCAGCTTGCCTTTGAAGGGGCTATCAAAGTAGTTGGTCATAAGAGATCCCGCGGTCTGTGACTTTGCCGTCTAACGTTTGAAATAAGGGGCGCCGAGCGCCAGCGAGGGGAGCCAAAAGCTTGCTTTTGGCCGTCCCGACTTGATTGAAGGGTTGGGCGATTTTGCCATTAGATTTTTTATAAATTTAGTGTGTTTAGAATGGTGATCGCATTTTTCTTGGCTTTTATGCTTGATGTTAAATTCGACCCCAAGTTTCCTGTAAGTGCGGACACAAAAACATATTTATGTCCTGATTTGCTTATAATAAACCCTTCAAACCATCCGTTTTGTAAGGTTCTATTTGCTGTGAATCCTGCACCAGTTTTCCCATACAGTTTTGTACTATTATCCAGATCTTGTAGATACATGTTCTCTATGGTGTTTTCTATGGCTGAGTTTTTAACTGGGAGATTGTGATTAATAATTTTACGCAGGAATTGAATTTGTTCTTCTGGTGAAATTTTTAAGCTACTTTCGAGCCATGCTTCTGTTAATCCGTTGTTTCTTTCTTTATCTCCAGAGAAGTCTTGATTTCCATAATCAAAATCTTTGAGATAATTCTTGATTTTATTTAATCCAATTTTTTGGGTTATTTCTTGCGAAACCCAAACAACAGAAAATTGCATCCACGTCTTTGGTGTATGATTGCTGTTCCAGATCTCCATTCCTTTGGGGGTTTTATCCCATTTGAATATGGTTTTCTGATCTATTATTTCCGCATCAAATGCCATAAGTGATAATGCGATCTTGAAAGTTGAATCTGGTGCCATTTGCGTTGCACACTTTGCTTTATTGAATTGAGCAATTTCAGCGTTTGTGGATGCATCGTAAAGTAAAAAACAACCTTCAGTTCCTTCAAATAATGGAGATGCAACAGTAGAGATATCTGTTGATGCACTGGCGCTGCTGTAGATAATATTTGCAATTATTAAAAAAATAGCGAAGTTGATATGTATTGTGTTTTTCATAATAAGTATTGGTTTGGTAAAGGGCTTAATTTTAACGGCTAACAATTAATGAGGCTCCGGGTTCGCCCAACGTTTGACATGAGGGGCGGCCAAGGGCGCCAGCCCTTGGACGTCCCCCTCGATGGAAGGGTTAGGCATCACTGCGTGTTCGCTCGAATGCCTGGCGTGTTTGAACCATGTACACGGCTGGACCATATGGGGTGGTTACGGTACCTTGCCTCTCAAACCCCGCTTTCTCGTAGCATCGGATCGCTCGCAAGTTGCTCGGCGACGGGTCCGTTTGGATCTTGGTGACCTCGGGATCATTGAACAGCAACTCAACCAGAGCTCGAACCAGCTTGGTTCCCAAGCCTTTGCCCAGTTGTGATGCATTCGCCAGTAACTGGTCTATTCCGCGTACTCCTGGATCGGTTTCTTCTTCCCACCGTCCGTCCCCGCTTCCAAGAGCAACGTACGACTGGGCATACCCAATCGGCTCTCCATTCAGCATTGCAATGTATGGAGTGACGGACTCTTGCGCTAAAACGCTTGGCAAGTACTGTTCCTGTACGTCAGCAAGTGTCGGGCGTGCTTCTTCTCCGCCCCACCACTCGACGATATGAGATCGATTTAGCCACTCATAGAGCATCGCAAGGTCATGCTCAGTCATGAGGCGCAGTGTGACGGAATCGTTGCTGTTGGTCACGATGCTGTACTTTGTGATGCCTAACTTTGTTTTTGCGTTGCTCATGATGTCTAACTCCCAATTTGTGTAGGGCTTATTATGCACGCTTAAAAATAATAAAAGCAGACTTGACCTGATAGTTTGGCTGTGAGCAATTATGTGCTTAGTGCATCTAACTTTGTTTTAGGGCGACTGCCCTGCTGCGTAACATCGTTGCTGCTCCATAACATCAAACATCGACCCACGGCGTAACGCGCTTGCTGCTTGGATGCCCGAGGCATAGACTGTACAAAAAAACAGTCATAACAAGCCATGAAAACCGCCACTGCGCCGTTACCACCGCTGCGTTCGGTCAAGGTTCTGGACCAGTTGCGTGAGCGCATACGCTACTTGCATTACAGTTTACGAACCGAACAGGCTTATGTCCACTGGGTTCGTGCCTTCATCCGTTTCCACGGTGTGCGTCACCCGGCAACCTTGGGCAGCAGCGAAGTCGAGGCATTTCTGTCCTGGCTGGCGAACGAGCGCAAGGTTTCGGTCTCCACGCATCGTCAGGCATTGGCGGCCTTGCTGTTCTTCTACGGCAAGGTGCTGTGCACGGATCTGCCCTGGCTTCAGGAGATCGGAAGACCTCGGCCGTCGCGGCGCTTGCCGGTGGTGCTGACCCCGGATGAAGTGGTTCGCATCCTCGGTTTTCTGGAAGGCGAGCATCGTTTGTTCGCCCAGCTTCTGTATGGAACGGGCATGCGGATCAGTGAGGGTTTGCAACTGCGGGTCAAGGATCTGGATTTCGATCACGGCACGATCATCGTGCGGGAGGGCAAGGGCTCCAAGGATCGGGCCTTGATGTTACCCGAGAGCTTGGCACCCAGCCTGCGCGAGCAGCTGTCGCGTGCACGGGCATGGTGGCTGAAGGACCAGGCCGAGGGCCGCAGCGGCGTTGCGCTTCCCGACGCCCTTGAGCGGAAGTATCCGCGCGCCGGGCATTCCTGGCGGCACTGTTGCAAATAGTCGGTGGTGATAAACTTATCATCCCCTTTTGCTGATGGAGCTGCACATGAACCCATTCA
>NZ_JAMMKR010000022.1:0-4447 GCF_051703725.1 Salmonella sp. NW645
TTTTGCGTGTGTGGTAACTGTAAAAATGTAGGCCTGATAAGCGCAGCGCCATCAGGCAACCTGCACCGCCGGATGGCAGCTTCGCCTTATCCGGCCTACGGCATCGACATAATGCCTGTGTATACCGCCTTATTCCGTCGACATAACCGCAAGCCTTCCCTACATAGATGCGGTAAACTAAGCCTGATTTTGCATCAGGAAAGCGTCTATGAATCACTCCCTAAAACCCTGGAATACCTTCGGCATTGATCATTGTGCAAAGCACATCGTATGCGCTGAAAACGAACAACAACTACTGAGCGCCTGGCAGCAAGCAACTCGTGAGGGACTGCCGGTTATGATCCTGGGTGAAGGAAGCAATGTCCTGTTTCTGGAAAATTACGCCGGCACCGTGATCCTTAACCGCCTGAAAGGCATTGAGGTCAATGAAACCGCGGACGCCTGGCACCTACACGTCGGCGCAGGCGAAAACTGGCATCAGCTGGTTCGCTACGCGCTGGACAACAACATGCCCGGCCTTGAGAATCTGGCGCTCATCCCTGGCTGCGTTGGTTCCTCACCTATACAGAATATTGGCGCGTATGGCGTAGAACTACAGCGCGTCTGCGACTACGTTGACTGCGTTGAACTGGAAACGGGAAAACGTCTGCGTTTGTCCGCGGCGGAATGCCGTTTCGGCTATCGTGACAGCATCTTCAAAAATGAATATCAGGATCGCGTTGCGATCGTCGCGGTGGGTCTGCGTTTATCAAAGCAATGGCAGCCGGTGTTGACCTATGGCGATCTTACTCGTCTGGACCCGAAAACGGTCACCGCACAACAGGTATTTGATGCTGTATGCCATATGCGCACCACAAAATTGCCGGATCCTAAAGTGAATGGCAATGCGGGCAGCTTTTTTAAAAATCCCGTTGTCGCAGCCGATATCGCCATGGAACTACTGGAACGATTTCCCAACGCGCCGCATTACCCTCAGGCAGACGGTTCAGTGAAGCTAGCGGCAGGCTGGCTGATAGACCAATGTCAGTTGAAAGGCGTCGCCATTGGCGGCGCTGCGGTACATCGCCAACAGGCGCTGGTATTGATTAATGCGAATAATGCGACAAGTAAAGATGTGGTGGCGCTGGCGCATCATGTCCGGCAAAAAGTGGGTGAAAAATTTAATGTCTGGCTGGAGCCTGAGGTTCGCTTTATTGGTCAGCTCGGAGAGGTGAACGCAGTGGAGAGCATTGCATGAAAGATACTACCGTTCCCCTGACGCTGATCTCACTACTTGCCGACGGAGAGTTTCACTCAGGCGAGCAGTTGGGTGAACGGCTGGGAATGAGCCGCGCGGCGATTAATAAACATATCCAGACATTACGCGACTGGGGAGTAGATGTATTTACCGTTCCGGGGAAAGGATATAGCTTGCCGGAACCCATCCAGTTACTGGATGCTGACCGTATTCATGGCCAACTGGATAGCGGAAACGTGGCGGTATTGCCCGTTATCGATTCAACCAATCAGTATTTACTTGATCGAATTGGCGAGCTGCGCTCAGGCGATGCCTGTGTAGCAGAATACCAACAGGCAGGGCGTGGTCGTCGCGGGCGTAAATGGTTCTCACCGTTTGGCGCGAATCTATATCTTTCAATGTACTGGCGTCTGGAGCAGGGGCCTGCGGCGGCAATAGGCTTGAGTCTGGTCATTGGAATTGTGATGGCGGAAGTGCTGCGTGAACTGGGCGCAGATAAAGTTCGCGTGAAGTGGCCTAACGACCTTTACCTACTGGATCGCAAACTGGCGGGTATTCTGGTCGAGTTAACCGGTAAAACGGGCGATGCCGCACAAATAGTGATTGGCGCTGGTATTAACATGGCAATGCGTCGCGTAGAAGAGGACGTGATAAATCAGGGATGGATCACACTACAAGAGGCCGGAATTACGCTCGACCGCAATATGCTGGCCGCAAAGCTGATTTATAAGCTACGTGCTGCGCTTGAGCTTTTTGAGCAAGAAGGTCTTTCTCCTTATCTTTCGCGCTGGAAAAAACTGGATAATTTTATTGATCGCCCGGTAAAACTAATTATTGGCGACAAAGAAATATTTGGTATTTCTCGCGGCATTGATACTCAGGGCGCATTATTGCTTGAACAGGATGGCGTAATTAAACCCTGGATGGGTGGGGAAATATCGCTGCGAAGCGCCGAATAGTAAAAAAGGGGAGTCGGTACTCCCCTTTTTTCTGTTATTTCCGCAATCTTACCTGTTCCACCGCATGGTTAGCGCTCTTGGTCATAATAAGGCTGGCACGTTCTCGCGTGGGTAAAATATTTTGTTTTAAATTCAACCAGTTAATTTCTTTCCAAAGCGAAGCTGCTGTATTAACAGCTTCTTCTTTAGATAATTTCGCATAATTGTGGAAATAAGAGTCAGGATCGGTAAACGCCCCTTCGCGGAATTTCAGGAAGCGATTGATATACCACGTCTGAAGAAGTTCTTCTGGCGCATCAACGTAAATAGAGAAATCAACGAAATCAGAGACAAATACATGGTGCGGATCGTGAGGATAATCCATACCGCTTTGTAAAACATTCAAACCTTCAAGAATCAATATATCAGGCTGAGCGACGGTTTTATCCCCTTCAGGAATAACATCGTAAATCAAATGAGAATAGACTGGCGCCGTCACGTTCGGTACGCCCGACTTGAGGTCAGAAACGAATTTCACCAGTCGGTGCATATCATACGATTCGGGGAACCCCTTTTTCTTCATTAACCCGCGTTCTTTCAACACCTGATTTGGGTGGAGGAAGCCGTCTGTGGTAATCAATTCAACACGGCGGTGTTCCGGCCAGCGACTCAGCAACGCTTGCAGAACGCGTGCTGTCGTGCTTTTACCCACTGCGACGCTGCCCGCGATACTGATGATGTAAGGGATTCGCTGGCCGTTAGTGCCCAGAAACTGTTCCAGGACAGCCTGACGACGCAGATTTGAACTGATATAGAAATTTAGCAAACGGGAGAGAGGTAAATATATTTCTGCAACTTCTTCCAGCGATAAATCTTCATTAATGCCTTTTAACTGCGCGATCTCATCCTCGGTCAGGGTCATCGGCACAGAATCGCGAAGCGCAGCCCACTGGCTGCGATCAAACTGTAGGTAAGGCGTCATTAACGATTGCTCTTTTATACTCATAAGCATGTTTCTGGCTGCTATTGCTACATCAGTTCAGCGATGAACGAGGGCCATCCCTGACATGCAACGGCACGTCACATTTAAGTTAATTTGGACAATGGGCAGGAGGGTAACACCAGATGGGGAGGAATAATAAGAAAAAATCTCGCTGTGAAAGCTATCCCTGAGAAGCAATGTGACGAATATACCAGATACAGAAGATTGCTTTCTATCGACGGAGCGTTGAAATGCCGCGTCGTATCCTGGTCAGACGGTCAGTAAAATGCCGAAAATTTATGCTCTCTTGTTTGAAATTAGAGCATTTTTGTCTCTTATAGCGCAAAATGTGAGCGATAGAACATTTTATGCAATTTTTTAGTTGCATGAGCACGCAGGTCTCCATAGAATGCGCGCTACTTGATGCCGACTTAGCTCAGTAGGTAGAGCAACTGACTTGTAATCAGTAGGTCACCAGTTCGATTCCGGTAGTCGGCACCATCAAGTCCGGTGGGGTTCCCGAGCGGCCAAAGGGAGCAGACTGTAAATCTGCCGTCACAGACTTCGAAGGTTCGAATCCTTCCCCCACCACCATTTTCGGCCGCGCGATGGCGCAGCCCGAGACGATAAGTTCGCTTACCGGCTCGAATAAAGAGAGTTTCTCTCGATATTCAGTGCAGAATGAAAATCAGGTAGCCGAGTTCCAGGATGCGGGCATCGTATAATGGCTATTACCTCAGCCTTCCAAGCTGATGATGCGGGTTCGATTCCCGCTGCCCGCTCCAAGATGTGCTGATATAGCTCAGTTGGTAGAGCGCACCCTTGGTAAGGGTGAGGTCGGCAGTTCGAATCTGCCTATCAGCACCACTTCTTTTCTCCTTCCTGTTTTTCTCTTCTGTTTATTAGCATTCAACAAGTCGGGCGTGTTGCCTGGTTGATGTGGTGATATCACCGATTTATCCGTGTCTTAGAGGGACAATCGATGTCTAAAGAAAAGTTTGAACGTACAAAACCGCACGTTAACGTCGGTACTATCGGCCACGTTGACCATGGTAAAACAACGCTGACCGCTGCCATTACTACCGTACTGGCTAAAACCTACGGCGGTGCCGCTCGCGCATTCGACCAGATCGATAACGCGCCGGAAGAAAAAGCGCGTGGTATCACCATCAACACTTCTCACGTTGAATACGATACCCCGACCCGCCACTATGCACACGTAGACTGCCCGGGGCACGCCGACTATGTTAAAAACATGATCACCGGTGCTGCTCAGATGGACGGCGCGAT
>NZ_JAMMKR010000023.1:0-2593 GCF_051703725.1 Salmonella sp. NW645
ATGGGTTCATGTGCAGCTCCATCAGCAAAAGGGGATGATAAGTTTATCACCACCGACTATTTGCAACAGTGCCGAAACGACTGAGCAAAATGATCAGTGATCTACTCCCTCCGGTGGATTTAACGGAGTTGCTGCTCGAAATTAACGCCCATACCGGATTTGCTGATGAGTTTTTCCATGCTAGTGAAGCCAGTGCCAGAGTTGATGATCTGCCCGTCAGCATCAGCGCCGTGCTGATGGCTGAAGCCTGCAATATCGGTCTGGAACCACTGATCAGATCAAATGTTCCTGCACTGACCCGACACCGGCTGAACTGGACAAAAGCGAACTATCTGCGGGCTGAAACTATCACCAGCGCTAATGCCAGACTGGTTGATTTTCAGGCAACGCTGCCACTGGCACAGATATGGGGTGGAGGAGAAGTGGCATCTGCAGATGGAATGCGCTTTGTTACGCCAGTCAGAACAATCAATGCCGGACCGAACCGCAAATACTTTGGTAATAACAGAGGGATCACCTGGTACAACTTTGTGTCCGATCAGTATTCCGGCTTTCATGGCATCGTTATACCGGGGACGCTGAGGGACTCTATCTTTGTGCTGGAAGGTCTTCTGGAACAGGAGACCGGGCTGAATCCAACCGAAATTATGACCGATACAGCAGGTGCCAGCGAACTTGTCTTTGGCCTTTTCTGGCTGCTGGGATACCAGTTTTCTCCACGCCTGGCTGATGCCGGTGCTTCGGTTTTCTGGCGAATGGACCATGATGCCGACTATGGCGTGCTGAATGATATTGCCAGAGGGCAATCAGATCCCCGAAAAATAGTCCTTCAGTGGGACGAAATGATCCGGACCGCTGGCTCCCTGAAGCTGGGCAAAGTACAGGTTTCAGTGCTGGTCCGTTCATTGCTGAAAAGTGAACGTCCTTCCGGACTGACTCAGGCAATCATTGAAGTGGGGCGCATCAAGGGGAGCCCGCAGAATTCGGAAAAAATCGTACGCTAAGGTTTTCCGGGCATCCGTAAGGGCCGAAACTTCCCGTCTTCCAGTCTGCGGCTCTGCCGCCAGACGTAATCGCCGGTTAGGTTGATGTGCTCCCAGCCCAGCGGCGACAGGAATTGCAGCAGCTCGCCGTCCACCGGCTTGCCGGCCTCGACCAACCCCTGGGTGGCGCGTTCCAGGTACACCGTGTTCCACAGCACGATAGCCGCCGTCACCAGGTTGAGGCCGCTGGCCCGGTAGCGCTGCTGCTCGAAGCTCCGATCCCTGATTTCCCCAAGGCGGTTGAAGAACACCGCCCTGGCCAGCGAGTTGCGCGCCTCACCTTTGTTCAGGCCGGCATGCACGCGGCGGCGCAGTTCAACACTTTGCAGCCAGTCCAGGATGAACAGCGTGCGCTCGATCCGGCCCAGCTCGCGCAGGGCCACGGCCAGTCCGTTCTGGCGCGGGTAGCTGCCGAGCTTGCGCAGCATCAGCGAGGCGGTGACGGTGCCCTGCTTGATCGAGCTGGCCAGGCGCAGGATGTCGTCCCAGTGGGCACGCACGTGCTTGATGTTCAGGGTGCCGCCGATCAGCGGGCGCAACGTCGGGTAGGCTTGCACGCCCTGCGGCACGTACAGCTTGGTTTCGCCGAGGTCGCGGATGCGCGGCGCGAAGCGGAAGCCTAGCAGGTGCATCAGGGCAAAGACGTGATCGGTGAAGCCGGCCGTGTCGGTGTAGTGCTCCTCGATCCGCAGGTCGGACTCGTGGTACAGCAGGCCGTCGAGCACATAGGTGGAATCGCGGACGCCGACATTCACCACGCGGGTGCTGAACGGCGCGTACTGGTCGGAGATATGGGTATAGAACAGCCGTCCCGGCTCGCTACCGTACTTCGGGTTGACGTGCCCGGTGCTCTCGCCCCGGCCACCCGCGCGGAAGCGCTGGCCATCGGAGGATGAGGTCGTGCCGTCGCCCCAGTGGGCGGCAAAGGCGTGGCGATACTGGTGGTTGACCAGCTCGGCCAAGGCCGCCGAATAGGTTTCGTCGCGGATGTGCCAGGCTTGCAGCCAGGACAGCTTGGCGTAGGTCAGGCCGGGGCTCGACTCGGCCATCTTGGTCAGCCCGAGGTTGATCGCATCACCGAGGATTGCGGACAGCAGCAACGTCCTGTCTTTGGCCTCGGCCCCGTCCTTCAAGTGGGTGAAGTGGCGGCTGAAGCCCGTCCAGTCGTCCACGTCCATCAGCAGTTCGGTGATCTTGATGCGCGGCAGTAACTGGCTGGTTTGGTCGATCAGCGCCTGCGCCCGATCCGGCACCGCCGCATCCAGCGGGGTGATTTTCAGCCCTGACTCGGTGAGGATGGCATCGGGCAGCTCGTTGTCCTTGGCCAGGCGGGTGACGGTGGCCAACTGCTCGTCCAGCAGCTGCAAACGCTCTTCCAGGTACTGGTCGCTGTTCGGGTTGATCGCCAGGGGCAGGGCCTGCTCGCGCTTGAGTGCGGCGAACTTCTCGGCCGGCAGCAGGTAGTCGTCGAAGTGGCACTGTTGCAAATAGTCGGTGGTGATAAACTTATCATCCCCTTTTGCTGATGGAGCTGCACATGAACCCATTCA
>NZ_JAMMKR010000024.1:0-2317 GCF_051703725.1 Salmonella sp. NW645
ATAGGGGAGCCGGAGGGAAACCGAGTCTTAATTGGGCGTTAAGTTGCAGGGTATAGACCCGAAACCCGGTGATCTAGCCATGGGCAGGTTGAAGGTTGGGTAACACTAACTGGAGGACCGAACCGACTAATGTTGAAAAATTAGCGGATGACCTGTGGCTGGGGGTGAAAGGCCAATCAAACCGGGAGATAGCTGGTTCTCCCCGAAAGCTATTTAGGTAGCGCCTCGTGAATTCATCTCCGGGGGTAGAGCACTGTTTCGGCTAGGGGGCCATCCCGGCTTACCAACCCGATGCAAACTGCGAATACCGGAGAATGTTATCACGGGAGACACACGGCGGGTGCTAACGTCCGTCGTGAAGAGGGAAACAACCCAGACCGCCAGCTAAGGTCCCAAAGTCATGGTTAAGTGGGAAACGATGTGGGAAGGCCCAGACAGCCAGGATGTTGGCTTAGAAGCAGCCATCATTTAAAGAAAGCGTAATAGCTCACTGGTCGAGTCGGCCTGCGCGGAAGATGTAACGGGGCTAAACCATGCACCGAAGCTGCGGCAGCGACACTCAGGTGTCGTTGGGTAGGGGAGCGTTCTGTAAGCCTGCGAAGGTGGCCTGTGAGGGTTGCTGGAGGTATCAGAAGTGCGAATGCTGACATAAGTAACGATAAAGCGGGTGAAAAGCCCGCTCGCCGGAAGACCAAGGGTTCCTGTCCAACGTTAATCGGGGCAGGGTGAGTCGACCCCTAAGGCGAGGCCGAAAGGCGTAGTCGATGGGAAACGGGTTAATATTCCCGTACTTGGTGTTACTGCGAAGGGGGGACGGAGAAGGCTATGTTGGCCGGGCGACGGTTGTCCCGGTTTAAGCGTGTAGGTGTGTGTTCCAGGTAAATCCGGTTCACTTTAACACTGAGGCGTGACGACGAGGCACTACGGTGCTGAAGCAACAAATGCCCTGCTTCCAGGAAAAGCCTCTAAGCATCAGGTAACATCAAATCGTACCCCAAACCGACACAGGTGGTCAGGTAGAGAATACCAAGGCGCTTGAGAGAACTCGGGTGAAGGAACTAGGCAAAATGGTGCCGTAACTTCGGGAGAAGGCACGCTGACACGTAGGTGAAGTGATTTACTCATGGAGCTGAAGTCAGTCGAAGATACCAGCTGGCTGCAACTGTTTATTAAAAACACAGCACTGTGCAAACACGAAAGTGGACGTATACGGTGTGACGCCTGCCCGGTGCCGGAAGGTTAATTGATGGGGTCAGCGCAAGCGAAGCTCCTGATCGAAGCCCCGGTAAACGGCGGCCGTAACTATAACGGTCCTAAGGTAGCGAAATTCCTTGTCGGGTAAGTTCCGACCTGCACGAATGGCGTAATGATGGCCAGGCTGTCTCCACCCGAGACTCAGTGAAATTGAACTCGCTGTGAAGATGCAGTGTACCCGCGGCAAGACGGAAAGACCCCGTGAACCTTTACTATAGCTTGACACTGAACATTGAGCCTTGATGTGTAGGATAGGTGGGAGGCTTTGAAGTGTGGACGCCAGTCTGCATGGAGCCGGCCTTGAAATACCACCCTTTAATGTTTGATGTTCTAACGTGGACCCGTGATCCGGGTTGCGGACAGTGTCTGGTGGGTAGTTTGACTGGGGCGGTCTCCTCCTAAAGAGTAACGGAGGAGCACGAAGGTTGGCTAATCCTGGTCGGACATCAGGAGGTTAGTGCAATGGCATAAGCCAGCTTGACTGCGAGCGTGACGGCGCGAGCAGGTGCGAAAGCAGGTCATAGTGATCCGGTGGTTCTGAATGGAAGGGCCATCGCTCAACGGATAAAAGGTACTCCGGGGATAACAGGCTGATACCGCCCAAGAGTTCATATCGACGGCGGTGTTTGGCACCTCGATGTCGGCTCATCACATCCTGGGGCTGAAGTAGGTCCCAAGGGTATGGCTGTTCGCCATTTAAAGTGGTACGCGAGCTGGGTTTAGAACGTCGTGAGACAGTTCGGTCCCTATCTGCCGTGGGCGCTGGAGAACTGAGGGGGGCTGCTCCTAGTACGAGAGGACCGGAGTGGACGCATCACTGGTGTTCGGGTTGTCATGCCAATGGCACTGCCCGGTAGCTAAATGCGGAAGAGATAAGTGCTGAAAGCATCTAAGCACGAAACTTGCCCCGAGATGAGTTCTCCCTGAGACTTTAGGTCTCCTGAAGGAACGTTGAAGACGACGACGTTGATAGGCCGGGTGTGTAAGCGCAGCGATGCGTTGAGCTAACCGGTACTAATGAACCGTGAGGCTTAACCTTACAACGCCGAAGATGTTTTGGCGG
>NZ_JAMMKR010000025.1:0-1675 GCF_051703725.1 Salmonella sp. NW645
GGTAAGCAGAGTTTTTGAAATGTAAGGCCTTTGAATAAGACAAAAGGCTGCCTCATCGCTAACTTTGCAACAGTGCCGCCCCAGCAGCATCTCCAGCTGTGAACGCTGTTCGGCTGACGGTATCAGTGCCAGTTTGTTCCACAGGCGCAACGTCGCCTTTTCCCTTACCTCTGAAATCAACCGGGTCAGCGTAGTGGCTCCGGGGAGAATAATAGTCTATCCCGGCATTGCCAGTCGGGGATATTAAAAAGAGTATAGGTTTTTATTGCGATAAACTAGGTTTCACTTTGGTTCACCATGAAGATGGATTCGCAGTTCTAATGTGTAATGAGGTTCGGATTCATCTATGGGAGGCAAGTGATGAAGGCTGGCGCTCTCGTAGTAATGATTCACCGGTTTGTACAGGTGCGGAGTCGTTTATTGCTGGTACTGCTAGTTGCCGCATTGAAGTAGAGGGAATTGATGAATTATATCAACATATTAAGCCTTTGGGCATTTTGCACCCCAATACATCATTAAAAGATCAGTGGTGGGATGAACGAGACTTTGCAGTAATTGATCCCGACAACAATTTGATTAGCTTTTTTCAACAAATAAAAAGCTAAAATCTATTATTAATCTGTTCAGCAATCGGGCGCGATTGCTGAATAAAAGATACGAGAGACCTCTCTTGTATCTTTTTTATTTTGAGTGGTTTTGTCCGTTACACTAGAAAACCGAAAGACAATAAAAATTTTATTCTTGCTGAGTCTGGCTTTCGGTAAGCTAGACAAAACGGACAAAATAAAAATCTAAATATGCTTGAACAACTTGTAACTTAAATTCATAACTGTATTTTGCCATAAAAAATGACCTCCCATAAGTTAGATTTTTGGTCTAACTTATGGGGGTCAGTTCATTCTACACTTGGGCTGCATGTTTTGATTAATTATCTAATATCTCCGGATCTCCTGTAAAGGAATATAAAACTGCCTGCATGTTTTTCAAATAAAATACGGTGAATTTCCCATCATCAGCGCTATACCAATCTCTCAAAGGCGGATTTGCTTCAAGCATTGCTTCCCTTGCTTCCACGGTATCATCAATTACGGCTTCGCCGGTGAGCCGAATCCATTTTCCTTTTGCCATACCTGAGACTTCCACCTTTGAATTTGCCAATAACTGCTGATAAACTTTTTTCTGATTGGTTGTACCAAGATAGACCTTGCCATTCCTCTCCATGGCTGCATTAAACGGTCTGACCCTTGGCTGGTCTCCTTCAACGGTTGCAAAATAAAAAGTTTTTGCTTCATTTAAAAAATCAACAACTTGACTCATCCTTTTTTACCTCCATAAATAAATTTTTCTTTACTTTTCTTTGACCTAAATTCCACGTGCATTTTTTATTAGCTTAAAAGAACACTATTTCACGAAGAATTTAAACTGATACTCCCACATTGTAACATTATTTACCACCACCTTTCAATCTTTTTCAATAAATTATTGATTGCAACTTTTGAGTAAAGATACTTATTAAACCCTGCAAGTTATCCACAGAGCAACACTCGATTTTCAAGATGATATCTTTATTATACCAGACATTTTTCATACACTTCCTTGGGCACTGTTGCAAAGTTAGCGATGAGGCAGCCTTTTGTCTTATTCAAAGGCCTTACATTTCAAAAACTCTGCTTAC
>NZ_JAMMKR010000026.1:0-1624 GCF_051703725.1 Salmonella sp. NW645
AGGTAAGGAGGTGATCCAACCGCAGGTTCCCCTACGGTTACCTTGTTACGACTTCACCCCAGTCATGAATCACAAAGTGGTAAGCGCCCTCCCGAAGGTTAAGCTACCTACTTCTTTTGCAACCCACTCCCATGGTGTGACGGGCGGTGTGTACAAGGCCCGGGAACGTATTCACCGTGGCATTCTGATCCACGATTACTAGCGATTCCGACTTCATGGAGTCGAGTTGCAGACTCCAATCCGGACTACGACGCACTTTATGAGGTCCGCTTGCTCTCGCGAGGTCGCTTCTCTTTGTATGCGCCATTGTAGCACGTGTGTAGCCCTGGTCGTAAGGGCCATGATGACTTGACGTCATCCCCACCTTCCTCCAGTTTATCACTGGCAGTCTCCTTTGAGTTCCCGGCCGGACCGCTGGCAACAAAGGATAAGGGTTGCGCTCGTTGCGGGACTTAACCCAACATTTCACAACACGAGCTGACGACAGCCATGCAGCACCTGTCTCACGGTTCCCGAAGGCACAAATCCATCTCTGAATTCTTCCGTGGATGTCAAGACCAGGTAAGGTTCTTCGCGTTGCATCGAATTAAACCACATGCTCCACCGCTTGTGCGGGCCCCCGTCAATTCATTTGAGTTTTAACCTTGCGGCCGTACTCCCCAGGCGGTCTACTTAACGCGTTAGCTCCGGAAGCCACGCCTCAAGGGCACAACCTCCAAGTAGACATCGTTTACGGCGTGGACTACCAGGGTATCTAATCCTGTTTGCTCCCCACGCTTTCGCACCTGAGCGTCAGTCTTTGTCCAGGGGGCCGCCTTCGCCACCGGTATTCCTCCAGATCTCTACGCATTTCACCGCTACACCTGGAATTCTACCCCCCTCTACAAGACTCAAGCCTGCCAGTTTCGAATGCAGTTCCCAGGTTGAGCCCGGGGATTTCACATCCGACTTGACAGACCGCCTGCGTGCGCTTTACGCCCAGTAATTCCGATTAACGCTTGCACCCTCCGTATTACCGCGGCTGCTGGCACGGAGTTAGCCGGTGCTTCTTCTGCGGGTAACGTCAATTGCTGCGGTTATTAACCACAACACCTTCCTCCCCGCTGAAAGTACTTTACAACCCGAAGGCCTTCTTCATACACGCGGCATGGCTGCATCAGGCTTGCGCCCATTGTGCAATATTCCCCACTGCTGCCTCCCGTAGGAGTCTGGACCGTGTCTCAGTTCCAGTGTGGCTGGTCATCCTCTCAGACCAGCTAGGGATCGTCGCCTTGGTGAGCCGTTACCTCACCAACAAGCTAATCCCATCTGGGCACATCTGATGGCAAGAGGCCCGAAGGTCCCCCTCTTTGGTCTTGCGACGTTATGCGGTATTAGCCACCGTTTCCAGTAGTTATCCCCCTCCATCAGGCAGTTTCCCAGACATTACTCACCCGTCCGCCACTCGTCAGCAAAGCAGCAAGCTGCTTCCTGTTACCGTTCGACTTGCATGTGTTAGGCCTGCCGCCAGCGTTCAATCTGAGCCATGATCAAACTCTTCAATTTAAAAGTTTGATGCTCAAAGAATTAAACTTCGTAATGAATTACGTGTTCACTCTTGAGACTTGGTATTCATTTTTCGTCC
>NZ_JAMMKR010000027.1:0-947 GCF_051703725.1 Salmonella sp. NW645
AGAACTTTAGCAACAACGCCCGCGCCAACGGTACGGCCGCCTTCACGGATTGCGAAACGCAGACCGTCGTCCATTGCGATCGGGTGGATCAGGGTAACAACCATTTTGATGTTGTCGCCCGGCATTACCATCTCTACGCCTTCCGGCAGTTCGATGGTACCAGTCACGTCAGTAGTACGGAAGTAGAACTGCGGACGGTAGCCTTTGAAGAACGGAGTATGACGGCCGCCTTCATCTTTGGACAGAATGTACACTTCAGATTCGAACTTGGTGTGCGGCTTGATGGTGCCCGGCTTAGCCAGTACCTGACCACGTTCGATTTCTTCACGTTTGATACCACGCAGCAGAACACCTACGTTCTCACCGGCACGGCCTTCGTCCAGCAGTTTGCGGAACATTTCAACGCCAGTACAGGTAGACTTCTGAGTCTCTTTGATACCAACGATTTCAACTTCTTCGCCCACTTTGATGATACCGCGCTCTACACGACCGGTAACAACGGTACCACGACCGGAGATGGAGAATACGTCTTCGATCGGCAGCAGGAACGGCTTGTCAATCGCACGCTCTGGTTCCGGAATGTAAGAATCCAGGAAGCCAGCCAGTTCGATGATTTTCGCTTCCCACTCTGCGTCGCCTTCCAGCGCTTTCAGAGCAGAACCACGAACGATCGGCGTGTCGTCGCCCGGGAAGTCGTACTGAGACAGAAGTTCACGAACTTCCATTTCAACCAGTTCCAGCAGCTCTTCGTCATCAACCATGTCGCATTTGTTCAGGAACACGATGATGTACGGAACGCCTACCTGACGACCCAGCAGGATGTGCTCACGGGTCTGCGGCATCGGGCCGTCAGTCGCAGCAACAACCAGGATCGCGCCGTCCATCTGAGCAGCACCGGTGATCATGTTTTTAACATAGTCGGCGTGCCCCGGGCAGTCTACGTGTGC
>NZ_JAMMKR010000028.1:0-770 GCF_051703725.1 Salmonella sp. NW645
TGGGTGATGCTGCCAACTTACTGATTTAGTGTATGATGGTGTTTTTGAGGTGCTCCAGTGGCTTCTGTTTCTATCAGCTGTCCCTCCTGTTCAGCTACTGACGGGGTGGTGCGTAACGGCAAAAGCACTGCCGGACATCAGCGCTATCTCTGCTCTCACTGCCGTAAAACATGGCAACTGCAGTTCACTTACACCGCTTCTCAACCCGGTACGCACCAGAAAATCATTGATATGGCCATGAATGGCGTTGGATGCCGGGCAACCGCCCGCATTATGGGCGTTGGCCTCAACACGATTTTCCGCCATTTAAAAAACTCAGGCCGCAGTCGGTAACCTCGCGCATACAGCCGGGCAGTGACGTCATCGTCTGCGCGGAAATGGACGAACAGTGGGGCTATGTCGGGGCTAAATCGCGCCAGCGCTGGCTGTTTTACGCGTATGACAGGCTCCGGAAGACGGTTGTTGCGCACGTATTCGGTGAACGCACTATGGCGACGCTGGGGCGTCTTATGAGCCTGCTGTCACCCTTTGACGTGGTGATATGGATGACGGATGGCTGGCCGCTGTATGAATCCCGCCTGAAGGGAAAGCTGCACGTAATCAGCAAGCGATATACGCAGCGAATTGAGCGGCATAACCTGAATCTGAGGCAGCACCTGGCACGGCTGGGACGGAAGTCGCTGTCGTTCTCAAAATCGGTGGAGCTGCATGACAAAGTCATCGGGCATTATCTGAACATAAAACACTATCAATAAGTTGGAGTCATTACC
>NZ_JAMMKR010000029.1:0-701 GCF_051703725.1 Salmonella sp. NW645
GGCACTGTTGCAAAGTTAGCGATGAGGCAGCCTTTTGTCTTATTCAAAGGCCTTACATTTCAAAAACTCTGCTTACCAGGCGCATTTCGCCCAGGGGATCACCATAATAAAATGCTGAGGCCTGGCCTTTGCGTAGTGCACGCATCACCTCAATACCTTTGATGGTGGCGTAAGCCGTCTTCATGGATTTAAATCCCAGCGTGGCGTTGATTATCCGTTTCAGTTTGCCATGATCGCATTCAATCACGTTGTTCCGGTACTTAATCTGTCGGTGTTCAACGTCAGACGGGCACCGGCCTTCGCGTTTGAGCAGAGCAAGCGCGCGACCATAGGCGGGCGCTTTATCCGTGTTGATGAATCGTGGGATCTGCCACTTCTTCACGTTGTTGAGGATTTTACCCAGAAACCGGTATGCAGCTTTGCTGTTACGACGGGAGGAGAGATAAAAATCGACAGTGCGGCCCCGGCTGTCGACGGCCCGGTACAGATACGCCCAGCGGCCATTGACCTTCACGTAGGTTTCATCCATGTGCCACGGGCAAAGATCGGAAGGGTTACGCCAGTACCAGCGCAGCCGTTTTTCCATTTCAGGCGCATAACGCTGAACCCAGCGGTAAATCGTGGAGTGATCGACATTCACTCCGCGTTCAGCCAGCATCTCCTGCAGCTCACGGTAACTGATGCCGTATTTGCAGTACCAG
>NZ_JAMMKR010000030.1:0-680 GCF_051703725.1 Salmonella sp. NW645
CCACGCACTGACCAAAGACCGTGAAGATCATCAACGGCCATTCATGCCATCCACTTCCCATCTTATACCTCCTTCGGATTGGCCAGATAACCGGTAGTGTCCCCGGTCGGGCGGCTGTTGGCGTTGGGTTTAATCACAATATTCGGCTTCGTGAAATGCGCGCGCGGCAGCGGCGCGACGGCAGCCAGCTCACCGTGTTTTTTACGCAGCTCGTCGATAGGACCAAAGTCCAGCGCTCGCAGCGGACAGGATTCGACGCAGATAGGCTTTTTGCCTTCCGCCACCCGGTCGTAACAGCCGTCGCACTTGGTCATATGACCTTTGGCCGCGTTGTACTGCGGCGCGCCGTACGGGCAGGCCATGTGGCAGTAGCGACAGCCGATACAGACCTCTTCGTTCACCACCACAAAACCGTCATCGCGCTTGTGCATCGCGCCGCTCGGGCAGACTTTGGTACAGGCCGGGTCTTCGCAGTGGTTACAGGAGATGGAGAGATAATAGGCAAAGACGTTCTGGTGCCAGACGCCGTTATCTTCCTGCCAGTCGCCGCCCGCATACTCATAAATGCGGCGGAAGCTGACATCCGGGGTCAAATCTTTGTAGTCCTTGCAGGCCAGTTCGCAGGTTTTGCAACCGGTGCAACGGCTGGAATCAATAAAAAATCCATACTGGGTTGTCAT
>NZ_JAMMKR010000031.1:0-662 GCF_051703725.1 Salmonella sp. NW645
TTTGCTCTTTAAAAATCTGGATCAAGCTGAAAATTGAAACACAGAACAACGAAAGTTGTTCGTGAGTCTCTCAAATTTTCGCAACACGATGATGAATCGCAAGAAACATCTTCGGGTTGTGAGGTTAAGCGACTAAGCGTACACGGTGGATGCCCTGGCAGTCAGAGGCGATGAAGGGCGTGCTAATCTGCGATAAGCGCCGGTAAGGTGATATGAACCGTTATAACCGGCGATACCCGAATGGGGAAACCCAGTGTGACTCGTCACACTATCATTAACTGAATCCATAGGTTAATGAGGCGAACCGGGGGAACTGAAACATCTAAGTACCCCGAGGAAAAGAAATCAACCGAGATTCCCCCAGTAGCGGCGAGCGAACGGGGAGGAGCCCAGAGCCTGAATCAGCATGTGTGTTAGTGGAAGCGTCTGGAAAGGCGCGCGATACAGGGTGACAGCCCCGTACACAAAAGCGCATGTGCTGTGAGCTCGATGAGTAGGGCGGGACACGTGGTATCCTGTCTGAATATGGGGGGACCATCCTCCAAGGCTAAATACTCCTGACTGACCGATAGTGAACCAGTACCGTGAGGGAAAGGCGAAAAGAACCCCGGCGAGGGGAGTGAAAAAGAACCTGAAACCGTGTACGTACAAGCAGTGGGAGC
>NZ_JAMMKR010000032.1:0-542 GCF_051703725.1 Salmonella sp. NW645
AATTTGAGAGACTCACGAACAACTTTCGTTGTTCTGTGTTTCAATTTTCAGCTTGATCCAGATTTTTAAAGAGCAAAACTTCGCAGTGAACCCTTTCAGGTACACTCTGAAGTATTTTTTCGTAAACACTCACGAGATGGTGGAGCTATGCGGGATCGAACCGCAGACCTCCTGCGTGCAAAGCAGGCGCTCTCCCAGCTGAGCTATAGCCCCATCGTGTAGTCAGAACCTCTTACCTTTGATTCGTTTCCGGGCGCGGCGTGGTGAAGCGAAGCATACTGAAGTATGCGAGCTTTGCCACAACAAAGCACGGGAGCGAATCTGGTAGGCCTGAGTGGACTTGAACCACCGACCTCACCCTTATCAGGGGTGCGCTCTAACCACCTGAGCTACAAGCCTGTAGAGGTTTTACTGCTCGTTTTTCATCAGACAATCTGTGTGAGCACTGCAAAGAACAGTTCTTTAAGGTAAGGAGGTGATCCAACCGCAGGTTCCCCTACGGTTACCTTGTTACGACTTCACCCCAGTCATGAATCACAAAG
>NZ_JAMMKR010000033.1:0-493 GCF_051703725.1 Salmonella sp. NW645
GAATGGGTTCATGTGCAGCTCCATCAGCAAAAGGGGATGATAAGTTTATCACCACCGACTATTTGCAACAGTGCCGTCGGTAATGGGCGCGTTCGCCGAGTTCGAACGCGCCTTGATCCGCGAGCGGCAGCGCGAGGGCATCGCGCTCGCCAAGCAGCGCGGGGCCTACCGTGGCAGGAAGAAATCCCTGTCGTCTGAGCGTATTGCCGAACTGCGCCAACGTGTCGAGGCTGGCGAGCAAAAGACCAAGCTGGCTCGTGAATTCGGAATCAGTCGCGAAACCCTGTATCAATACTTGAGAACGGATCAGTAAATATGCCACGTCGTTCAATCCTGTCCGCCGCCGAGCGCGAAAGCCTGCTGGCGTTGCCGGACACCAAGGATGAGTTGATCCGTCACTACACGTTCAGCGAAACCGGCACTGTTGCAAAGTTAGCGATGAGGCAGCCTTTTGTCTTATTCAAAGGCCTTACATTTCAAAAACTCTGCTTAC
>NZ_JAMMKR010000034.1:0-458 GCF_051703725.1 Salmonella sp. NW645
TGGCGCCACGCCACCGGGCCGTCAGGGCATTATTTCTCCTGCGCCAGCCGGATACTGCGCTCTATCACCGCCCGCCGGGCGTCACCCGCCGGCAGTAACTTCAGCATCATCTCCCAGGCCGCCACCGCCTCATCAAAGCGCTGCTGCTCAAAGGCGCTGAACGCATACAGGCTTAACACCCGGATATCCGTGTGGTCGCGGCTCACCAGCCGGCGCAGCAGCTCCCCGCCGCGGCGGTTATCCTCCGGGTCGGACGAGCGCGTCAGCGCCTCCGCGTAGCCCAGCGCCGCATCGCTGTTTTTCGGGTCCAGGCGGTAGGCGTTCGCATACGCCCCGGTGGCGGTACCGGCATTACCCAGTACCATACCGGTGCGCCCCAGCATGAGCCAGCCCTCAACATTGCCGGCATCATTCTGCAGGCGGGTGCGCAGCCCCAGCGCCAGCCGCGCCATCTCCTC
>NZ_JAMMKR010000035.1:0-374 GCF_051703725.1 Salmonella sp. NW645
CTGCTGTGGGTGCTGCCGCTGGCCGCCATCGTGGCGGGCGGGTGGATAATCGTTGCCCGCACGCGCCGGCGGGTGCGTATCAGACAGGACGTCCTGGCTGACGCCATTCCTGCGGCGGGACCACGCGCAGGGGTGGGGGTGTATCTTCCGGGCGTGGTTATGGCGCTGGTCGTGGCCGCCATCAGTTACTCACAGACCGGCAGCTATCAGCAGGTCAGGGCCTGGCAGCAGGCGACGGCGCAGACGCCCGGGCTGCTGGCGCGGGCGCTGGACCCGCAGGCGCAGCCGCTGAATGAAGAGGAGATGGCGCGGCTGGCGCTGGGGCTGCGCACCCGCCTGCAGAATGATGCCGGCAATGTTGAGGGCTGGCTCAT
>NZ_JAMMKR010000036.1:0-374 GCF_051703725.1 Salmonella sp. NW645
CTGCTGTGGGTGCTGCCGCTGGCCGCCATCGTGGCGGGCGGGTGGATAATCGTTGCCCGCACGCGCCGGCGGGTGCGCCTGCGCCGGGAGCCGCTGCCGGCGGACACCCCGGTTTGCGGCGCGCGCGCCGGGTGGGGCGTTTACGTGCCGGGGGCCGTCATTGCGCTGGCGGTCGGCGCCATCAGTTACTCACAGACCGGCAGCTATCAGCAGGTCAGGGCCTGGCAGCAGGCAACGGCGCAGACGCCCGGGCTGCTGGCGCGGGCGCTGGACCCGCAGGCGCAGCCGCTGAATGAGGAGGAGATGGCGCGGCTGGCGCTGGGGCTGCGCACCCGCCTGCAGAATGATGCCGGCAATGTTGAGGGCTGGCTCAT
>NZ_JAMMKR010000037.1:0-290 GCF_051703725.1 Salmonella sp. NW645
GGTCGTTAGCTCAGTTGGTAGAGCAGTTGACTTTTAATCAATTGGTCGCAGGTTCGAATCCTGCACGACCCACCAATTTAACATCAAACTCAGATGTTGAACGTGAAGGATAACGTTGCGTCAGCAACCTGTAGGGCGAGGCGAAGCCGAGTCATCCTGCACGACCCACCATCTTTAGATGGTCCGAGTAAAATCTTTCAGGCAGCACCCGTATGGGTCGTTAGCTCAGTTGGTAGAGCAGTTGACTTTTAATCAATTGGTCGCAGGTTCGAATCCTGCACGACCCACCA
>NZ_JAMMKR010000038.1:0-290 GCF_051703725.1 Salmonella sp. NW645
GTGGTGGGTGATGACGGGATCGAACCGCCGACCCCCTCCTTGTAAGGGAGGTGCTCTCCCAGCTGAGCTAATCACCCGATACTACGCTGGATATTACTGACTAACCGAAGTTAGTGGTGGGTTGTGCAGGATGACTCGGCTTTGCCTCGCCCTACGGCGCCGTTGCTGATGCAACGTTATCCTTCACGTTTTATTCTCGTTTCCACCGAACGATTGGTGGGTCGTGCAGGATTCGAACCTGCGACCAATTGATTAAAAGTCAACTGCTCTACCAACTGAGCTAACGACCC
>NZ_JAMMKR010000039.1:0-286 GCF_051703725.1 Salmonella sp. NW645
GAGACCCCACACTACCATCGGCGCTACGGCGTTTCACTTCTGAGTTCGGCATGGGGTCAGGTGGGACCACCGCGCTACTGCCGCCAGACAAATTCTTTTTCAAATGCCGAACTTTAACCGTATTAAGTGGTGCTGATACCCAGAGTCGAACTGGGGACCTCACCCTTACCAAGGGTGCGCTCTACCAACTGAGCCATATCAGCACACTAAATTTGATGCCTGGCAGTTCCCTACTCTCGCATGGGGAGACCCCACACTACCATCGGCGCTACGGCGTTTCACTTCT
>NZ_JAMMKR010000040.1:0-273 GCF_051703725.1 Salmonella sp. NW645
GGCGTCCCCTAGGGGATTCGAACCCCTGTTACCGCCGTGAAAGGGCGGTGTCCTGGGCCTCTAGACGAAGGGGACACGAAAATTGCTTATCACGCGCTGCGTGATATTTTCGTGTAGGGTGAGCTTTCATTAATAGAAAGCGAACGGCCTTATTTCTTCAGCCTCACTCCCAACGCGTAAACGCCTTGCTATTCACTTTTCATCAGACAATCTGTGTGAGCACTGCAAAGAACAGTTCTTTAAGGTAAGGAGGTGATCCAACCGCAGGTTCCC
>NZ_JAMMKR010000041.1:0-267 GCF_051703725.1 Salmonella sp. NW645
TGAGGGAAAGGCGAAAAGAACCCCGGCGAGGGGAGTGAAAAAGAACCTGAAACCGTGTACGTACAAGCAGTGGGAGCCCCACCACTAAGCCAGTGGTGAACTCCACATACGCATCCTTTGCTGAGGATGCGGTTAACGGAGCGAAAGCGACGTTCAACCGCAAAAGAAGCAGAGGGGGCTTAGTGGTGGGGTGACTGCGTACCTTTTGTATAATGGGTCAGCGACTTATATTCTGTAGCAAGGTTAACCGTATAGGGGAGCCGGAGG
>NZ_JAMMKR010000042.1:0-234 GCF_051703725.1 Salmonella sp. NW645
CTTTGTGATTCATGACTGGGGTGAAGTCGTAACAAGGTAACCGTAGGGGAACCTGCGGTTGGATCACCTCCTTACCTGAAAGAAGCGTACTTTGCAGTGCTCACACAGATTGTCTGATGAAAAGTAAATAGCAAGGCGTCTTGCGATTGAGACTTCAGTGTCCCCTTCGTCTAGAGGCCCAGGACACCGCCCTTTCACGGCGGTAACAGGGGTTCGAATCCCCTAGGGGACGCC
>NZ_JAMMKR010000043.1:0-227 GCF_051703725.1 Salmonella sp. NW645
TGAGGGAAAGGCGAAAAGAACCCCGGCGAGGGGAGTGAAAAAGAACCTGAAACCGTGTACGTACAAGCAGTGGGAGCACCCTTTGGGGTGTGACTGCGTACCTTTTGTATAATGGGTCAGCGACTTATATTCTGTAGCAAGGTTAACCGTATAGGGGAGCCGGAGGGAAACCGAGTCTTAATTGGGCGTTAAGTTGCAGGGTATAGACCCGAAACCCGGTGATCTAG
>NZ_JAMMKR010000044.1:0-224 GCF_051703725.1 Salmonella sp. NW645
AATTTGAGAGACTCACGAACAACTTTCGTTGTTCTGTGTTTCAATTTTCAGCTTGATCCAGATTTTTAAAGAGCAAATATCTCAAACATGACTCGTAAGTCAGTTTTGAGATATTAAGGCAGGTGACTTTCACTCACAAACCAGCAAGTGGCGTCCCCTAGGGGATTCGAACCCCTGTTACCGCCGTGAAAGGGCGGTGTCCTGGGCCTCTAGACGAAGGGGAC
>NZ_JAMMKR010000045.1:0-213 GCF_051703725.1 Salmonella sp. NW645
GTGCATCCGGGAGGATTCGAACCTCCGACCGCTCGGTTCGTAGCCGAGTACTCTATCCAGCTGAGCTACGGATGCATCGGAAAACTTGCTTTACTGCCGATATTGATACCGCGGTGAAAGCCGTATCAAGTAAGAGATGGTGCATCCGGGAGGATTCGAACCTCCGACCGCTCGGTTCGTAGCCGAGTACTCTATCCAGCTGAGCTACGGATG